>CAXPYI010000007.1:0-178439 GCA_964221315.1 Leeuwenhoekiella palythoae
GAAGCACCAGCAATCGAAGCGGTCAAGACCGTAGCGATTACCAACGATGTTGGACCGGCCGGAGCGAGTCTGGGAGATGAAGTAACGTATACCATAACGGTAGAGAACACAGGCAATGTGACCTTGAATGGAGTAGCGATAGCCGATACGTTCGAGGACGCCAACGGTAACCCATTAACGTTCGTATCAGGCCCTACGTTTGTAAGTGCAGACTTAGGCAGTGCAGAGGGCGACCTACAGGTCGGGGAAACAGCGACCTATACGGCAACCTATGTTATAGAGCAGGGATCCGTAGATGCAGGTGGCTTTAGCAACAGTGTATTGGCAGACGGAGACAGTCCAGCCAACACAAATGTTACGGACGTGAGTGACGATGGAGATGATACCGATGGTAACACTGAAGATGATCCAACGGTAACCGTTATACCTCCAAATCCAAGTATTAGTTTACTTAAAACAACTTTACCATTAGAAGATACAAATGGTGATGGAATTGCAGGAAGTATAGATGATATTATTTCATACGTATTTATTGTTGAGAATACTGGTAATCTTACATTGACTAATATAGATGTACAAGATGCATTACCAGGATTGAATTTAACGGGTGGACCTATAACTCAGCTTTTACCAGGTGAAATAGATAGTACAACTTTTACGGCTACTTATCAAATAACTCAGGCTGATTTAGATAATGGTTTTGTAGCTAACTCAGCAACTGTGAGCAGTGAAGCACCAGGAGGTGATCCAGGAAATCCATCAGATGATGTAACTGATACAAGTGATGATCCTAATGATGCTACTAATAACGATGATAATGGTGATGGTGATCCAGACGATCCAACTATAACATTTGTAAATTCAATTTTTGACTTAGATGTTGATAAAACGGTTGATGAATTGCAACCTGTTGTTGGTGCTGAAGTTACTTTCACAATAGAAGTAGCAAATATTGGTAATGTTACTGCAACTAATATAGTTATCAGTGAACAAATTCCAAGTGGATATGTATTTGTGTCAGCTATAACAACCGCTGGAACTTATTCAGATATAGATGGCGAATGGACTATTGGACAACTCGACCCTGATCAAGTTGAAATACTTCAAATAACTGTAGAAGTTTTAGGGTTTGGTGACTATGCAAACACAGCATTTGTGCTAAATGCAGATGGTGGCACTGATATTGATCCAAGCAATGATGAGGATACAGCGATAGTAGATCCAATATGCTTAACAATTTACAATGAGTTCTCACCAAATGGTGACGGTGTCAATGAAACATTTGTAATTGATTGTCTAGAGCGATTCCCTAATAATAAGTTAGAAGTCTATAACAGATGGGGTAACATCGTTTATGCCAAGAATGGTTACTTAAATGATTGGGACGGCACCTCTAACGGTAGAGCTGTTATAAATCAATCAGATGAATTACCAGTAGGTACATACTATTATGTACTGGACTTGGGCGATGGCTCAGAACCAAGGGTAGGATGGTTATATATAAATAGATAAGTAAACAACTATATAAAAAAGACAGAAGGATGATTCGTATATTATCAAAATCAAGTTTAATTTTAATAGTGTTTGCTACACTATTGTCAACTGAAGTCAATGCTCAGCAAGATCCTCAGTACACACATTATATGTACAATACGCTAAGTGTTAATCCGGCATATGCAGGGCAAAGAGAAACCTTGAGTGTGGTTGGTTTACACAGGTCTCAATGGGTTGGAATCGATGGTGCACCTCAAACACAATCATTAGGGATTCATTCTCCATTACGAAATGAACGTATTGGCTTAGGCTTAAATATAGTTAGTGATGCTTTAGGACCAGCGAGAGAAACATTTGTAGATGCTAATTTTTCATACACTATACCCTTAAATGCTAATGATTTAAAATTATCTTTTGGTGCTAAAGGTGGATTTCATATGCTTGATACTGATTGGAGCAAGGGGCGTTTTCAAGATCCAGATGTTGTGTTCAATAATAACCTTAACCTTATATCGCCAATGGTCGGTGCAGGATTATACATGCATACCAGAAAATGGTATTTAGGTGTAGCTGTACCAAATTTTTTAGAGACAGAGCATTATGATGATTTTCAAGAATCTGTTGCCACAGAACGTATGCATTTTTATGCTATTGGTGGCTACGTGTTTAATCTTAGTGAAACTTTAGAGTTAAAGCCAGCTTTCTTGGTTAAAGGTGTTTCTGGAGCACCTCTTATTGCAGATGTTTCAGCTAACTTTTGGTACAAAAAGAATTTAACAGCTGGTTTAGCATGGAGATGGGATGATTCAGTAAGTGCTTTAGTTGGCTTTCAGGTAACACCAGGAATGTTTATAGGTTATGGTTACGATTTAACCACAACTGGACTAAATAATTATAACAGCGGAACTCACGAAATAACTTTAAGATTTGAAGTTAAGCGATTAGGTAGAATATTATCACCACGTTTCTTCTAAAAATAAGACTATGAGAACAACTACAAAATATATATGCTTAGTGCTTGCAGGTTTATTTGCGCTATCTGCATATGCTCAAAAAGGAAAGATAAAAAGTGTGGAAGACGACTACAGGGACTTCGCTTATGTTAAAACAAGCGAAGTATTGCTCGAAGTTGCCAATAAGGGCTATAAATCGGTTGATCTTTTCCAAAAACTTGCTAACTCCTATTATTTTTATAATGATATGGAGAATGCAGCCAAATGGTATGGCGAATTAATGGCACTTGAAGAAGTCATTGATCCTGAGTACTATTTTAGATATGCTTTAGCACTGAAAGGTATCGAGAATTATGAAGAGTCGGATAAATGGATGAAAAAGTTTCATGATATGAAACCCGACGACTTAAGGGGTAAAGCTTTTCTTTCAAGAGTAGATTATAAGTCTAACATCGAAGAATCAAGTCGTGATGATATTGAACCTCACAATTTGGAAATAAACACAGAACTTTCAGACTTTGGCACTACAGAATATGAAAATGGAATTGTCTTTGCTTCAGCAAGAGGTGGTGGACGAAAGTATCGCTGGAATGAGGAACCATACTTAGATTTATATTCAGTTGAAAAGACCGAAAACGGTTTTGGTGAAGTCAAAGAAATTGATGGGAAGGTTAATACCAAATTTCACGAGTCTAGTGCTGTATTTTCACCTAACGGAAGATATATGTTCTTTACAAGAAACAATTTCTTCAGATTAAAATATAAGGAAGACGATACAGGCATTAATAGGTTGCAGTTATATAGGGCAACATTAAGTGAGGATGGAACTTGGGATGAGATACATAAGGTTCACTTTAACAGTGAAGATTATAGTGTTGCACATCCTGCATTAAACCTTACGGGCTCTCGATTATATTTTGCTTCAGATATGCCAGGTACATTTGGTCAATCAGATATTTTCGTTGTAGATGTTAACGATGATGGTACACTTGGTGAACCCGAAAACTTAGGCCCTTCAATCAATACAGAAGGACAGGAATCATTTCCTTTTATGGATACAAGTGGTAATTTATTCTATTCTTCAACAGGATTTCCAGGCTTAGGAGGTTTGGATGTGTTTAAATCTGAGGGATTAGATGAAAAGGTAGCAACTGGTTCTAACAGAAATTTTCCTATTGAGAATGTTGGAAAGCCTGTAAACAGTGCTGCGGATGATTTCGGATACTATGAAAACCTAGTGACAAAACGTGTGTATTTCAGTTCTAACCGAGAAGGAGGAAAAGGAAGTGATGATATCTACACTTTTGAAGTTCCAGAATGTGAACAATTGGTCGTTGGTACAGTTCAAGACAAAAATACGGATGAGCTTATACCTAACGCAACGGTTATATTGTTTGATGGAGAAGGAAACGAATTAGAACGTAAAACCGTAGGTGAAGATGCTGCTTTTGAGTTTGAGTTAGAATGTGAGACAGAATATTTAATTAGAGGAGAAAAGGAAACGTACGCTTCAGACGAAAAACGTTTTACAACACCTAAGAAAAAGCAAGAACTAAGGATGCAGTTATTACTAGAAAAGGATGAACAGGAAATTAATCCATGTGATGATTTGGCCAAAATATTGGATATTCCTATTATCTATTTCGATTTTGATAAGTACAATATTAGGTACGATGCAGAGATTGAATTGCAGAAAGTACTTGTGGTATTGAACAAATATCCAACAATGGCAATCGATATACGTTCGCATACAGATTGCAGGGCTACAGTGGCATACAACGAAACCCTTTCTGAAAACAGAGCACAATCTACACGCCAATATTTAATAGATAATGGTATTGCTGCGGATCGATTAACAGCCAAAGGCTATGGAGAATCACAATTGGTCAATGATTGTGGTTGTGATACTAGAGATGATTCTGGCTGCACAGAAGAAGAACATCAATTAAACAGGCGTAGTGAATTTATTATTACAAGTATAAATGGTAAATCTTGTGACGATTAAACCTTGTGAATATTTAATTTTATAAGATAGATAAATAGCCGTTTAATATTTAAACGGCTATTTTTATGAATTCCTTTACTTTTATTTCAGGTTAAGATAGTAACTTCGCAATATGACAGAAGAACAAGTCATCCTGGTGGATGAAAACGATAATCAAATAGGTTTAATGCCAAAAATGGAGGCGCATGAGAAAGCACTTTTGCATCGCGCATTTTCCGTGTTTGTTTTTAATGATAATAATGAATTAATGCTTCAACAACGTGCTATGCACAAGTACCACTCTCCAGGTTTATGGACTAACACTTGTTGTAGTCATCAGCGAGAAGGAGAAAGTAATCTAGAAGCTGGTAAACGTCGATTGCAAGAGGAAATGGGTTTTGTTACCGATCTAGAGGAAACCACATCCTTTATTTATAAAGCACCATTTGACAATGGGTTAACAGAACATGAATACGACCATATAATGATTGGCTACTACAATGAAGCACCAGATATAAATCCGGACGAAGTCGCCGATTGGAAATGGATGTCACTCGAAGACGTAAAGGTAGATATGGCATTGCATCCAGATAATTACACAGCTTGGTTCAAGATTATATTCGAGAAATTTTATGAATTTATAAATATTAGTAAACCATCATGAAAGTAACTGTACACAGAAAAGCTCATTTTAACGCAGCGCACAGACTTTATCGTAAAGACTGGAGTGACGAGAAGAATGATGCCGTTTTTGGTTTGTGCAATAACCCAAATTTTCATGGGCATAATTATGAATTGGTTGCAAGTGTTACGGGAGATATTGACCCAGAAACAGGATTCGTTATTGATGTTAAGGATTTAAAGTCAATTATAAAATCTGAAGTTGAAGATGCCTTTGACCACAAAAATTTAAACTTAGAAGTACCAGAGTTTCAGGATTTAAATCCAACAGCAGAAAACATAGCCATAGTGATTTATAATAAGATAAAAGCAAAATTAGATGTCAAGTTCCATCTAGAAATAACGCTTTACGAAACCCCTAGAAATTTTGTAACCTATTCAGGTGAGTAAGGTAATGAAAACCATATTATACCCGTTAAAGTTTCAACCAATTCTTAAAGAAAAAATTTGGGGCGGAACCAAACTTTCCAAACAGTTCAATAAGAAATCCAAGTCTGATCAACTAGGTGAGAGTTGGGAAATTAGTACAGTTCCTAATGATGTTTCAAAAGTTGTCAATGGTAATTTAAAAGGACAAAACCTACAGGTTTTGCTAGAGTTGTATAAAGCTGATTTAATAGGCGAAAAAAATTACAGACGATTCGGTGATGAATTTCCGCTACTCATTAAGTTCATTGACGCAAAGCAAGATTTAAGCATACAGCTACACCCGGATGATGCATTGGCTAAAAAGCGTCATAACTCTTTTGGTAAAACCGAAATGTGGTACGTTATGCAAGCTGATGCAAATGCTAATCTTATCGTAGGCTTCAATCAAGCTGTGGATAAATCCAAATACTTAAAGCACCTTGAAGATAAAACACTTACTGAGATTTTAAATTTTGATAAGGTAAAAGAGGGAGATACTTATTTTATAGAAGCAGGAAGGGTACATGCTATTGGTGCTGGTGTGTTATTGGCAGAAATACAACAGACCAGTGATGTCACTTACCGAGTTTACGATTGGGATAGAGTAGATGATGAAGGTAATAAGCGCGATTTGCATAACGATATTGCCATAGATGCTTTTAAGTTTGATATGGAAGATGATTTTAGAGTTGATTATGAAAAGCAAAAGAATACATCCAACAAAATGGTGAGTTGTCCCTTCTTTACCACCAATTTCTTAGAGTTGGATGCTGAATTAAATAAAGAAAACATTTACGATTCATTTATGGTTTATGTGTGTGTTGATGGAGAAGTTGAATTGTCAACAGGAAATACTAGCAATTCTATTTCCAAGGGCGAAACCCTATTGGTTCCTGCAGTTATAAAAGAATTTAGCTTAAAAACAAAATATGCCAAATTACTTGAAGTCTATGTTTAAAACTTCAATTTTATATTAGCCTTTTAACCATGGGATTTAGTACCTTTGTACTTTAATAAACATAAATTATTATGGCAAATAAAAGAGATTTAAAAAAGGATATTAACTACGTTTTTGGAGATATAATTGAGGCCGTTTACTATTGGGAGCTTGAAAACGCAGAAAAACCAACTAAAGAAAGTAATGCTATTATAGATGAAGCTATAGCGGGATTTGATGAGTTAATAGCTCGTGTAAATGAAAGAGACATTGAAGATCCTAAAGCGCATTTTAAATCTATAAATAAAGATTTAGAAACCAAAGGCAGAGCGTTAATAGACCGTATAAATAAGTTGAAATAACTTAGCAATAATCTTAATAATTAAAACCAATCATTGAAGTGATTGGTTTTTTTGTTTTTTGCTCTGCCGTTATGAATTAGTTTCAGAATTTTACTATTCCTCAGATGATCTGTTAGCTACAGCTTCACCTAGTTTTTTACCATATAACGAATTCTTAATTTCTTCGGTTAACCCATTATAGACAGAATCGATGTACACTGGGTTGGCTTCTGGTATTTCATAAAGTGCTAAATACGGAGCAATCATATTGTCTTTATTGTTAAGCGCAAATTGTATAGTGTAAGAATACTTGCGTTTTATTAGAGTTTCGGTAGACTTATTTAACGAATCTATTGCAATACTGTCGTTTTCTTTTTGCGCTAAGAAAGTGGCCTCTATAAGTTGAAGATTTTGGTCGTTGAATTTAGACATCACCTTGGTGTACTCATTCAGTAAATCTTGCTGTTTAGACCCTTTTATTTCTGCATCAAAATTAAATTTGTCCAAGGAAGTTTTAATCTCGGTAATGCCCTTATCTGCAAAAAATGGGATGTAATGCTCTTCGCCATCATTTTTAAATAACTTAAGATAAAGTAAGATTGGTTCATCAATATTGGTTTTTAAAGTGAATTCTGGTTGCCCTGTGATAACCACGGAATCTAGATCCACTATTGATGAGTCTCCATCTTTTTGAAGATATACAACACCTTTTTTCAAGCCTTTTATGCTGCCTTTTAATGTGAAGTTAGCTTCTTTGTCTTTTCCACAGGAAACCACTATTGAGATTAAAATTAAGAGGCTAAGTGCTTTATTGAATTTTGTCATGATTTTATAAGTAGTTAGATGCGCAAATATCCAATTTTGAAATTAGAAATACTAGCCACCAGCAGCAATTTTCATTAGCTCAGCACAGAGGATGGCTCCATAGGTTCCTACGACGTAACCAAACACTGCTAATAAGGCTCCAACAGTTGCTAAAGATGGATGAAAAGCTGCTGCAACGACTGGTGCTGACGCTGCTCCGCCAACGTTAGCTTGACTACCAACAGCAAGAAAGAAATATGGTGCTTTAATTAGTTTGGCAACTAGAATCAATAATCCAGCATGTATGGCCATCCATACCAGACCAATTAATATTAAACCAGGATTTTCAAGTATTTTACCTAAATCCATTTTCATACCAATGGTCGCCACAAGAATGTAAATGAAAACACTTCCAATTTTGCTGGCGCCAGCACCTTCGTAATTTTTTGCTTTGGTAAAGGATAACAACACACCAATTATTGTAGCAATGGAAATCAACCAAAAGAAACCGCTCCCAAAAGAAGACAACGCACTTTTTGGGTCACTTACGGCTTCAAAGTTATCTGTTAGAAATTTAGAAATATGGTCAGCTCCAAAGTGTGCAATGCCAACAGCACCAAAGGCTAGAGCAAGAATTATCATTAAGTCTGCAGTAGAAGGTACCCTAGTTATTTTATCACTAAAGGCCTGTACTTTATTTTGTAACTCGTCAATTGCGGTGTTATCCGCTTTTAGCCAATTGTCAATCTTTTTTCTTTTTCCGATTCCGAGTAATATTATAGCCATCCAAATATTGGCAACTACAATGTCCACAAGCACCATACCACCATAGAGCTCTTGGTTAAATTCGTAGATTTCTAACATTGCAGCTTGGTTGGCGCCACCTCCAATCCAACTTCCTGCCAAGGTAGCCAATCCTCTCCAAGTAGCATCAAAGCCAGCACCACCAACAGTTTCGGGAGAAAAAGTCGAAATTAACAAAATTGCTATGGGACCACCAATAATAATTCCTATTGTACCGGTGAAAAACATAACAAGAGCTTTCCAACCTAAATTAAAAATAGCCTTAAGATCAATACTCAAGGTCAATAAAACCAATGATGCAGGTAATAAATAGCGGCTGGCAACAAAATAGGTTTGTGAAATTTTATCAGAAATTAAACCTAGAGAGTTAAATACGGCAGGAATTAAATAACACATTAAAAGTGCCGGTACTATGCGATAAAATTTATGCCAAAACCCTGTTTTTTTTGATTCTGTAAAAAAGACAAAGCCAAGAGCAATCATCAATAGTCCGAAAACTATAGCATCGTTCATAAATGTAGGTTGGTTTTCCATGGTTTATAGTTTAGAGACGCAAAATACCAAAATAAAAGCGCATTAAAAAAGTGACCATTTCCGATCACTTTTCGTCCTTAGGTTTATCTTTCTCTTTGGGTTGCCTATTATGCGCTTTAAGGTATTGCATCAACATCCATTCTATCTGGCCATTGGTACTGCGAAACTCGTCAGCAGCCCATTTTTCAACAGCTTTTAGCATGTCTTCATTTATCCGTAATGCAAAGGCTTTTTTCTTAGACATTATTGTCGATTTTATTTTTATAATTTGCTAAAACACTTTCAGCTTCAGCCTTCTTTTGTGTGCCTATCAAAAGTTTTTTTCCGTTATTTAACTCTAATTGAATACCAACGTCTCCAGAAACATTTATAGCTCTTCCCTTGGATTTTTTCCATAATGGACCACCTTTAAATCCCCAACCACCAAATTCACTTAAGGCATCATAGTTTCTTACATAAGCTTTGTTAATGTCGTTCCATTGTAGGGTTCTAAATTTCCAATGAAAGGGGGAAAATTTATAATGGATGCCATTTTCATCTATTCTAGAGATTAACTTAAATGAAAATATAAAGGTGGAAACCAGTATTAAAAAACCAATCAATGCAACTAATTCTAAGACAGAAAAACTACTTGGATCTTTAAAGTAGACTCCCAATATAATACCAATAGGTGCCAATAGGCTTATCACCATTAAGATGATAAGCCATAATTGGTTAAAACGTTGTTCTTCCTTAAAGATTCTCATTATCTATTCTTGTCGCGTTCAAAAACTGCTGAATAAAAGTGGTCGTCCACATGTTTAAATATCCAACCCTCGCGAGCATATTGATTTAATATGTCCTCAAAATTCTGGGTACGATTCCTGAAGCCTAATTTTAGTTTTACAACTTTATATTCTTTCATATTATTCTTGTGTTTTGTCTTCTTTAAGTACTATTAATGCTACCACAATCCCTATTGCAACTCCTATTATTGAACCATAAATAGTACTCATGGCTATAGTTCCTGTTACTGCACCTATTGTAGTGCCAATGCTTGTTCCAAAAGCACTTCCTAGTGCAATACTTAAAATCTGATTTTTATTCATATTAATGATTTAGGGTTCCTGTGTTTACAACTGGAGCTGCATCTCTATCACCACATAGCACAACCATTAAATTACTTACCATAGCTGCTTTGCGTTCTTCATCCAATACCACAACATCCTTTTTGTTGAGTTCTTCAATTGCCATTTCTACCATACTTACCGCACCTTCTACAATTTTGTGTCTGGCAGCGACAATGGCTGTAGCTTGTTGGCGTTTTAGCATCGCGTTAGCAATTTCGTTAGCATAGGCCAAGTAGCCTATACGTGCTTCTAAAACCTCAATACCAGCAATGGTGAGACGCTCATCAATTTCTTTTTCGAGGGCTTCACTAACTTCATTTACACTAGAGCGAAGTGTGATGTCTTCATCATGGCCTTCGTCTGCAAAATTATCGTAAGGGTACATACTCGCCAATTTACGTACTGCAGCATCAGTTTGTACACGTACAAAGTTTTCATAGTTATCGACATCAAAAGCAGCCTTATAGGTGTTTTGTACTCGCCAAACCAAAATGGTGCTAATCATAACAGGATTGCCAAGCTTGTCGTTTACCTTAAGGCGTTCACTATCAAAATTACTGGCTCTTAATGAAATCTTCTTTTTGGTATAAAATGGATTAACCCAATAGAAGCCATTTTTCTTTACGGTGCCTACATATTTTCCGAATAATAATAACACTCGAGATCCATTAGGTTGCACCATTACAAATCCGAAAGCCATAATGATAGATAGGAATATGGTTATTCCTGGCCAAGGTGTTTTCAGGGTTATTATTGTAGCTATACTTCCAAAAAAGAGTATAATAAATAAAAATAGCATTAAATAGCCATTTGCTGGGACGATGATTTTTTCTTCTTTCATAATCTTAGAAATTTAATTGGTTTATCATTAGTAATTCAATATGATATTAAAATGATATCATAAAGATATATAAGATTAGTAGCATATACCAAATATTTGTTACAATAATTATGAAAAAAATAAAAAAATAGAGTTTGGCACGCGGTTTGTTATATACTAGGTGTAATGGTTACAGCGATAGTTACAACCGTAACAACACTACAAAATTCGCGACATTACATTTTGGTTGGTTAGTTAGTAAAAAAGCATCTCGGTTGAGATGCTTTTTTAATTTTAAGATATTTGTTTGAATTATTCTTTAATAAATTCAGATATAGCCTCTATCAGCTGAGAAGATATTGGCCTAAACGATTCGTTATAGGATTTAGAATTTTCGAGATCATCGCCTTCAATTTCAAAAAGAACGTGATTCATATTTTCAATAATCTCAAGCTCAGCCTTCTCATTGGCTTCCTTTAATAGTTGAGCTTCATGCTCAGAAACCTGAAGGTCTTTGGTACCATTAACTATAAGAATTGGAATTTCTAATTCTTTTATGATTTCTGCAGGATTGTACTTCATCCAATTCATCATAAAAGCTTGTATTTCTGAATTAAATACCGAAGCTAGTGCTGCAGGATAATCTGTTGTGGTTTCTCCTTGTTTTAATTTATCGACCACACTTTGTGCTTTCTCACCGAGTTGAGGTGCCATGTTGGTAACTTGGTCTACAATAACATCACCAATATTTTGACCAGCGCCAGCGATTGATATGAATCCGTCCGCCTGTTCTTTAGCGGCTAACATACCAACTAAACTTCCTTGGCTATGTCCGATTATGTAAATTTTTGAATATATCTCTTTATCCTTAAAGTAGGAGATAACATCTGAAGCATCATTAACAAAATCATCAAACATTATATTCTTATCAACATTTCCTTGTTTAATCTGCTTTACGATGCGTTTATCATATCGAAATGTAGCGATATCTTTATTTGCAAGACTTTCGGCCAGTTTTTTAAGGGAGTTGCTTTTTAGAAAATTCTGATTGCCGTTTCTGTCCGTGGGACCAGAACCAGCAACGATGATTGCCAAGTTTGGTTTTTCATTATCATTTGGAGTGAGAAGAGTTCCATCAATCCATTTTGAAACGGTAACCTCTGTTTCTTCATAAGCTTTTTTTTGACCAAAACTTACTATAGAAAAAATCAGCGCAAGAGCCAATAGGTAATTTTTCATATGTTGTGATTTTTGAATTCTAAAGTTATGTGAAATTGAATTTATTTCTTAGTTCTAAAACAATTTTTGTACCATTTTAGTATTCTTTTATGCTTAAGAATCTGATTTTTTTAATTGCATTTTATCGACGAAATGCACTATTTTATCTTTAAATGTTAAAATTAAGTGTATTTTATCGATTTAAAGTGTTTTTAGACGTCAAAATTAAAACCTAATTATATATTTGAAGTGTACTAAAATTTAGTTTTTAGTTCAATGGATTAATTAATTAATATTTGCATATGTTATGTTGACTTAGAGACCCTGAATCTACTGACATATATTAAAAAGCAAATTAGAGAAACCGGGTTTGAGGGAACCCGGTTTTTTGTTTTTATACATTAATCAATCTTCTAAATGTTAGGTTTATTCTCGGTTGAATCACTTTTTTTGTTTTTGCAATTTGATGTAACCAATAGTGTTGCATTTCACCTTTCATAAGCAATAGGCTTCCGTGCTCAAGAGTTAGCTTGTGCCGTTCTTTTTTTAGTGATGTATGTTTAAAGTGGAAGGGCCTTTTTTCTCCAAAACTCACAGAGGCAATAACAGGATTTATTCCTAATTCTTTTTCGTTGTCTGCATGCCAACCGTTACTATCATTTCCGTCGCGATAGAGATTAATCAGTAAGGTGTTGAATTTTTCGTCTGAAAAATCTTCAATTTTTGATTTAATATTCAATAATGTAGAAGTAAATGGTTTTGGATGCATAGTAATGTTAGAGTAACTATAAGTTTGGTCTTTTTCTCCAAAAAGTGCAGTTAATCTAGGTTGTTTATAGGTTTTGCCAAAGACAGTAATATCATCGTGTTGCCAGTCGGTTTGTTCTTTTATGGTTTTAAAATAATTGTCGGATTCTTGTTTGTTGAAGAAGCTGGGAACGTAGATCAATTCCGCATTGGGTAAAATAAAATGTCGTTTCTCTTGCGAAAACAAGTCCATGGCATATTTTTTCTCTAAATTAGTACATCGGTATGAAAAATAAAACACTTATAATCTTAGTTGTTTTTGGTTTGTTGTTTTTTGGATTTTACCAAAAGCAGGATTTGCCCAAAAGTTTTGTGTATGTTAAATCTGTAATTCCAGATTTGGAAGTTGAATTACGATACTATGGCACTAACAATTTTGTGGGAGATACTATTGATGGTTATAATTCCAACAAATTAATTCTTACCAAAGCAGCAGCCGAAAAACTAAAGCTTGTACAAGACGAATTACAGGAACAGAACCTTTGCCTGAAAGTCTTTGATGGCTATAGACCACAACAAGCTGTTAATCATTTTGTGAGCTGGGCCAGAGTATTAAATGATACAGTAAACAAGTCTGTTTTCTACCCTGAGGTAAAAAAGCGAAACTTATTTAAAGAGGGTTATATTGCTTCAAAATCTGGACATAGTAGAGGGAGTACAGTAGATCTTACGATTATTAATGGTAATACTGGAGAGTCATTGGATATGGGAAGCCCTTTTGACTTTTTTGGTGAACAATCTTGGGTTGCATACCCAAATATTACGGAGCAACAAAAAAAGAATCGCCAACTACTACAAAGTGTAATGTTAAAGCACAATTTTAGAAACTATCCCAAAGAATGGTGGCATTTTACTTTGCGTTGGGAACCTTTCCCAAAGACGTATTTTGATTTTGAGGTGGAGTAAATCATCTTCTTATTTTTAAATCGACCTCTATGTCGTCATCACTACTTTTCTTTGGAAAAGTAATGTCAATATTATATGTAATACCGTAAAGGTTTAAAATTTTATCGAGGCTTTCCTTTTTTGTTTTAGCTAGCTTAAAGCTATTGGTGTAGTGTGATAAATATTTTGTAGCAATAGGAAAAATAAATAGTATGCTTCCAAAAGTTAATAGAGCTGAAAATGAGCCAAGGATTCTAGTGTAATGATAATCATATTCACTCTGAGCCAATAAATTTAATACCAAATAAGAACCAAAAATTAATGCTACAGTGCCAATAATTAAAAAAGTAATTGAATATATATAAGAGCGCCATTTGGTTTTAAGAACACTCTCATATTCAATATTAATGTCGCTAATTTCTATATCAAGTTTACTATCGAACTTTGCATTTACACATTTTCCATAAAACTCAGGCTTTCTATTGGTTAAACCACAATATGTTCCTGTTTTAAAATCAATTTTTTGATGGTCGCAAAGCTTACAGTGTCTTGTTACGTCCATACTATTTCAAATAAATCCAAGCCCAATACATCAATAAAAATTGAAGTGGAATCCTTAAAATTAATATCCATTTTGGGATGCCTGCAGAAGCTTTTTTACCAGACAACATGTAAAAATGTACCAAAAGAAACACAGCCAACATGGCTATAATACCAAAAATAGCAAATGCTTTTGTTTCTGGAATTAAAAGTGCTATGCCCAAAACAATTTCTACAATACCGCTTAGTAGTACTAGAAATTTATGGTTTGGTAAATACCGTGGCATTATGCGCATGTACATCTTGGGTCTAATAAAATGCATAATTCCTGCCAAAATATAAATGCTGGCCATAATGTATAGACCTAGAGGCTCATTCATCTTTATAAGTTTTAAATGAAACACCTATGCCGTAATTAAAAAGGCCTTTATCCAATAGGCTAGATGTAAAACCGTTATCTTTTTCAAACCTTACCCAATTATTGCCATTAATGAATACACGTTTTATATAAGTATTTTTGGTTTCAATTTCATCAGTGAAAGGTAAAAGCGGCCTAAAATTGGTTGGGATTTTTACAATGCCTTCCTTGGTTTTAATCTCTTTGTATTTTTTGTTGGGCAATAATTTTCCAGCTTTATCGGTATAGCCCATAACCTGAAGCGACACAAAAAAGCCATCGTTTGGGATATAGATATCATAATCTTCTACATTAAGTGTATAGGCATCACCATCCTTTTCAGTGGCTCTAAACACAATGGTTTCATAGGTTAATACTTTACCTGGTTTACCTTGGTTGTTGGCGTATAGTTTAACTTTAAACAAGGTTGAGAATTTCCTTTTGTCACTATTAGAGCGTTTTCGTTTGTTCCAATCCTTCGATTCTAGGGCTATAGGAAAAATTACTTCAGTAAGTTTTTGGTCTTGAGTTGTTGTTTTTGGAAAATATACGGCAATTTCAGACTCTATGGTAGGTAACCAACATTTGTAATAATCGTCATCTAAATAGGGCTTCAGCGTTTCCTCTTTGAACTTTCTGTCCAGTTTTGTACCGATTACCACTTCGTCTAATGCCGAAGCTTGAGGTTGCATTAATAATTCGCTAGGTAAATTTTTAGTTGAAATATTTAAATTCTTAAAGCCCAATGCCGAAATAAATAAAGAATCTATATCTGGATAAAGTTTTTTTGTAAAGAAAAACTTGCCTTCGTCATCTGCAAAAATTCCGTTGCCATTACCAAATGAGATAGTGGCATAACTCACGGGATATTTTGTGATGCTGTCGCTGACTGTGATTTGGGCAGCGACGAAATACCATACAAAAATGGTAAAAAACAAGGTTGTAAATAATTTGGAACTCATAGATTATAAAGATGCTGAAATAAATTCAGCATGACAAATAAAAAAACGCCTCAAATAAGGAGGCGTTTTTAATTTGATTGATTAGAAGTCTCTTAGGTTAATCGTCCAAAGCTTTTTTGGTTTGGGTATAACCAATATACAAACCAATACCAGCCATTATAAAGGTCATTGCTGGATAGATAACATTGTCATCTAAATTAGTAGTTGTTTCTAACAAGTTGGCAAGAAAGAGCCCTAAACCAATTCCCATAAGAAGGAAAGCTATGTTGATTACAACAACCTTCCAAGCCGAACCAGAACGTTTACCGATATTAAAAATACTGGCATCTGCGCCTTTCTCTATTAATGCAAGACGTTCTTTGTTTCTGGTAGAAAAGTAGAGGTATACCATCCCGAAGATTGCTGCAAAAAGACTAATTGGTATTAATATTTCTTCGTCCATAATGTTTGTTTTTTTAATTGATTAATTTTAATTGTTTTTAGCTTATGACGACATGTTTTTGATTTAGGTTACAGTTTTTTCAAAAAAAAATTATTTCATCAGTTTTTGTAACCTTATAATATATAATGTCGTCTTAAATACAAAATGACCACCAACGACGAAGACATACTTATCCAATCTATTAAGGATGGCGACACTAAAGCTTATGCGGTTTTGGTAGATCGGTATAAGGATATGGTCTATACTTTGGCGGTGAGAATGATAAAAAATAGGGAAGAAGCAGAGGAAGTTGCCCAAGATACATTTATAAAAGTTTTTAAGTCTTTAAAGAAGTTTAAAGGGGATTCAAAATTCTCCACATGGGTTTACAGAATCGCTTACAATACTTGCTTGGATAACATCAAAAAGAACAAAAAGCATCTTAATAATGTTGCAATTGATGCTTATACATTCAATAAATTGGATACTATTGATAATGCTTTAGACACGATTATAAACGAAGAGAAAAGTACGTTGATTAGAAACTGCATTGATAAACTGCCAGAAGATAGTAGTGCTTTGTTAACGTTATTTTATTTTGAAGAGTTATCTTTAGAAGAGATCTCAAAAGTCATAAATATTGAAGCCAATACGGTAAAAGTGAAGCTCTTTAGAGCTCGAAAAAAATTGGCCGTAATTTTAGAACAGTATTTTCAACCCAAAACAGCTTGAAAGATGGAAAATGAAGATAAAAAAATAGAAAATTTAGTAAACAAGCTTTTGGCAAATGACAGTTTGGAAAAAGCACCAGCAAATTTTACAGATGCAGTTATGTCTAAGCTTCAATTTGCTTCAGAAAGTAAACCTATTGTTTACAAGCCCTTGATTCCTAAGTATGTTTGGTGGTTGTTAGGTTTGGGTTTTATTGCTCTAGTTATCAATATTGTGTTAAACAAGTCTAGTGATTCATCCAGTCTTTCGGAACGCTACAACTTACCAGAACTATCGTTTGACTTGCTGAATAAATTGTCTATGGATGTCTCAAACATTTTAATGTATGCTACAGTATTATTGGCATTGATGGTTGCAATTCAAATCCCAATATTAAAACAATATTTTAATAACCGATTATCTTATTGATTCGGGTAATACCAAAATGGTATTGTGGCACGTCTAATATAAAGCGTGTCGTCTTGTTTTAATTTTTTCTGCCACAATCTAATGATATGTTTTCCTTTTTTTAAGTTTGAAATATCCAAATAGGTTTCATATCCAAATTCGTCGGTACTACTTTCACTAAGAATGAAGTCGGGCTTATATTCTGTAGTGTCAATTTTAATGACATGAATGTCATTGAGCGTCTTCATGTATTCTTGTTTTAGACTGTCTCTTCTGTCGAAGTCGAAAAAGTCATTGCTAAACTGCATTTGCGATTTTAAACCTCTATTATCCTCTAATGGCTCAAGACCCTTGTTATAGGCATAAATATAGTCTTCTGTTCTTTCTGAAAAAACATTAAAAACTTTAAGGTAGGGCTCTGAAATAACTTTTGATGGAATAGCAACACTCTTAATAAAAACTCCATCCTCCTTGGTAATTAAACTTTCATAATTTCTTTTATTGGCAACAGTACTTGTTGATTGTGAACCTAAATCAATATAATTAGACTTTTGGTATTGAAAACTTGTCGCGAATAAAATTAATATATACATAGGTACAAGAAAAAAGCTAATACGCCTCCCAAATTTATTGTCGAGAAAATTATAAACTAAAGGACGGTACAAAAAAGATAGGGTTAAGAAACTAAACACCCAATACACAGGGAAGTACAATCTAGATATCCACTGCTTTTTTTTAAGCCATCCTTGGGTTAAAAAATCAAAGAAACTTAATAACATTCCAAAAACGATGAATAATATTAATGGTATACCAACAGCATAACGGAAGGTTTCACTTAAATCATCGTTGTTTAGGATATACTCTGCGACAAAGACTATAGAGCCAATAAGCAATGTAAATGCTAACACATAGAAAATCAATAAAAATGAAATTGCAAATATGATGCTACAATAATTTTCTAAACTCGCAATGTACCTATCAAACGATACAATTTTTTTCTTGAGATAATTAGTGAATTTTGGACTGTAATTGAGTTTCTCAAAATCGATGTCACCAGATACATAACGTAAGCCCAAGGCACCAATCCAAAGACCACGTAAGATGACATGGAGCAATAGGTTAAACAATAAAATAAAACACGATATCGTTGCCACTAAGAAAATCGCGAACACCAAAATTTGATCATTATTCCTTGCTTCTTGGCTTAATACTCCTAAAGGAGTAATAGCTTGAAATAAACCGAATATGGCAAAACCAGAAATAAGTAATTCTAGCTGCCAACTTTCTTCCTGTAGTTTTTTTAATAGTTTTTTAAATGCAGGATTGTTGTAATCTTGATTCATCGTAGAGGTTGATTGATAATTTCCACTAATTTAGCAATTAATGAAATATCAACAGTACATTATCAATACCAACGCTTTTTCTTTTTCTTAGACGCTTCACTTTTACGCCCTTTTTTGTACTTGCTACCTTTCTTTTTATGCACTATAGGTTTAGCATTTGGGTCTAAAGGATAAGGATGGTCCTTTTCAACAGGAATCTGAACATTAATATAATTTTCTATTGTTTTTACGTAGCTTTTTTCATCTGCCGAACACATAGAGTATGCTGTGCCAATATTGCCAGCGCGACCTGTTCTGCCAATACGGTGCACGTAGGTTTCTGCCACATTTGGCATATCAAAATTAAAGACATTATCTAGCTCATTAATATCAATACCACGAGCAGCAACATCTGTAGCAATTAAAATTTTAGCATAACCATTTTTAAACTTATTAAGTGCAGTTTGTCTATCGCTTTGATTTTTGTCACCATGAATACTATCTACGCGATAGCCTTTTTCTGCCAAACGTTCTTCTAACTTTTTTACACCAAATTTGGTGCGTCTAAAGATGATAACATTTCCTTTTATGGTATTTCGTAGCAAGTGCAAACACAATTCTATTTTTCTACGTTTTGGGACGTAGTATAAAACCTGGCTAACATCTTTTGCAACAGACTGTGTCGGAGTTACGTCAATACGCTCAGGATTTTTGAGAATAGTTTTTGCTAATTCTTCGATTTTATAGGGAATCGTTGCTGATAACAATAGGGTTTGTTTCTCTTTCGGGCAAAGCCGTTCTATTTTTTTGACATCGTCTATAAAACCCATTGCCAGCATTAGATCGGCTTCGTCTAAAACAAAAGTTTCTATGTGGTCTAAGTTGATATAATCTTGTTTGTGTAAATCTAGTAACCGACCAGGTGTTGCAATTAAGATGTCTATCCCTTTTTTTAAAATATCAACCTGAGGTTCAATAGATGTTCCGCCAAAAATGGTAAACGACCTAAGATTAGAAAACTTGGCATAGGTTTTAAAATTCTGGTGTATCTGCGATGCCAATTCTCTGGTAGGACTTATAATTAAGGCTCTAATCTTTTTACCACGTTTTGGTGCATCTTGCTTATCAAATAATTGCTGCAAAATAGGGAGCGCATAGGCAGCCGTTTTTCCTGTTCCTGTTTGTGCAGAAACAACAACATCTTTGCCTTCTAATATTGGTGGAATAGCACGCTCTTGAACCAGTGTGGGTTCTGT
Organism: Leeuwenhoekiella palythoae; assembly: GCA_964221315.1. Lineage (GTDB taxonomy): Bacteria > Bacteroidota > Bacteroidia > Flavobacteriales > Flavobacteriaceae > Winogradskyella > Winogradskyella palythoae_A. Next base: position 19,797 of record CAXPYI010000007.1, read on the forward strand.
ATAACCCGTAGCTTCAACAGCTTTTTGTAACGGTTTTATGAATTTTAGCTCTTTAAATGACATGTGTTTAATTTAAATTTTCTGTCATTCCTGCGTAGGCAGGAATCCATAAACCAATAAATGAAAAGTGGATTCCGCATCAAGTGCGGAATGACAATGATAAAACAAAGGTAGAACATTAGTTAATTATAACTTTGTTTCTGGTTTTTTTATCGAAATACTCGAAGTGACTAATGTTTTACCAACGTTCATCAACCCAATCCTTTTGTTCTTTCTCTGATAAAAATGTCCAAGCGATAAATCGACTTATTTTTTGTCCTTGGCCCATTTCAACAGTCTTTACATTAGTAGCTTTAACTTTTTCTAAAACTTTGTAGCTAGGTTTTAAAGTCGTTTCCTTTGAGACTAGAGTTGTAAACCAAAGACACTGTTTTGCAAAATTTCTGCTTTCATAAATCATGTCTTTTATAAATCGCGCCTCACCACCTTTGGTCCACAATTCGTTTTGTTGTCCACCAAAATTTAATTGTGCTTTACTAGGTCGTTTCCCTTTGAGGTTTTTTAGTTTTCTTAGACTCGCTTTTTCAGCTTCTTCCTTTGAGGCATGAAAAGGTGGGTTGCACATGATGAAATCTACTTTTTCGTCGGGTTTAAGAATACCATTAAAAAAGGCATTGGATTGTTCTTGGTGTCTAATTTCTAAATTAGATTTTAAATTAGGGTTTTGTTGTGCTATTCCTTTTGCTGATTGTATTGCTGTTTCATTAATATCACTACCAATAAACGACCAACCATATTCATAATGACCAATAATCGGATAAATACAACTAGCACCAACACCAATATCCAAACCTCTAATATGGTTTCCTTTTGGAATTTCAGAACCATTCTCTTTTAAAAGATCAGCAATATTATGAATGTAATCTGCTCTTCCTGGAATAGGTGGACACAAATAATGCTCAGGTATTTCCCAAAATGCAATACCATAATGATGTTTTAAGAGGGCTTTGTTTAAAGCTAGTACAGCTTTAGGGTTGAAAAAATCTACTGAATCATCGCCGTATTTATTTGGTGCTACAAAGGCTGCAAGTTCTGGTGAACTTTTAATGAGTGCATCAAAATTATAACGCTCTCTATGCTGGCTTCTGTGATGAAGTTGGAATTTTACTTTTTGGTGTTCTTTTTTCTTTTGCAATGAATAAGCTATTAGTTAGCGCAAAGGTAATGTAAAAGGAATAGCTTTTATGCTTCGCTTTTCCCAGCAATTATATATAAATAATCACCAAAATCATTTTCGTAAGATGCTATGACTTCATCTATTTTACCACTATCTATATCTGTTCGTAGTTTTCTTAGACCATTTTCAACTTCATTTTTATTGGCTAAGGCACTGAAGGAAGAAATTCCGTTTCTTATATCTTTATCAAAATACAACTCGGGATTCTGCTTGCCACAATACAAAAATTGGTCTTGTAAATCTGGTTTTATGTTATATAATTCGGTTGATGAAATTTTAAGTCGAGCTAAAGTCATAGCTTCTTTAACAGCTTCAAACGTTGGCATCTGTACCTTAGAAGCTTCTAACATTTTCGGAAAATAATGATTCAGCCAATAACCTTTCATCTGTTGTGGAGTAGATGTGAAGATGACTATTTTTCCATTGGACTTTAATACATAAGCCAATTCTGAAAAAGCTCTGGTCAAGTTGATCCAATGATGAATGGTCAGAGTACCGATAATGCCGTCAACACTAGATTCGGGTAGATTGGTTTTTTCCGCCGAGCCTATTTGCCAATGAATATTTTGGTTTCGTGCTTGTGCTTTTTGGAGCATTTCAATTGAAGGATCTATCCCAATAAAACAATAGCCTCTTTTCTCAAGTTCGTTGGTGTAGTTACCTGTGCCACAACCTATGTCTAAATATATTCCGGCTTTGTTTGGACTTAAATGTTTTAATAACCGTGAAGTTAAATATGGGTCTGCTTTTCGGGTTTGGTTATAATTGGTTCCTATTTTGTCGTACTTGGTTGACATAATTTAATTCTTACTCAAAGGTAACAACTAAATCATCTTGTTTTACCATACTACCTTCGTCCAAACTAATGGATTTTATTTTTCCTGATTTATGTGCCGTAACGGTTGTTTCCATTTTCATGGCTTCAATTACAAATAATGGATCGTTTTCCTTCACGGATTGTCCTTTTTTAACCAAAACTTTATAAAGTGAGCCTTGTAATGGTGCACCTATTTGATTTGAGTTTTCAGGGTCAATTTTGAGGTTTTCCTGTTTTTTGATATTGAGCGATTTGTCTAAAACTTCAACATATCTGTTTTCACCATTTACTTTAAAGAAGACAATGCGTTTGCCTTCGTCATTTGGGATACCAACGGATAGTAGTTTTACAATAAGAGTTTTTCCGGGCTCTAAAGTTATCAGGGTTTCCTCACGAAGTTTCATGCCATAGAAAAAGTTTTTGGTAGGAATCAAAGCTACATTGCCATAGTTCTTATAATTTTCATGAGCTTTGTCAAATACCTTTGGGTATAAGGTGTAGGACAAAAAGTCTTCCATTTCAATGGCTCTTGTAAACCCTTTTTGATATTTATTTTTGAACGCCTTATACTCCTTATCAAAATCTATAGGTTTTAAGTGTGCATTTGGTCTGTCTGTATAGGGTTTTCTGTCTTTTAAAATTATTTTTTGAAGCTGTTTTGGAAAACCTCCAGTCGGTTGTCCTAAATCTCCCATAAAAAAACTAATAACAGACTCAGGAAATGAAAGCTCTTTGCCACGAGACATTACATCTTCTGGAGTGAGGTTGTTGGTGACCATAAAAATGGCCATATCACCAACTACTTTAGAACTTGGCGTAACTTTTGGGATTTCACCAAACATGTCGTTCACCTGAGAATACATTTTCTTGACTTCATCAAATCGGTCTCCCAGTCCTAAAGCTTCAGCTTGAGGTCTTAAGTTTGAATATTGCCCACCAGGAATTTCGTGATGGAACACTTCAGCAGTGCCAGCCTTTAAACCAGACTCAAAAGGATAATACATTTCGCGAGTATCTTCCCAGAAGTTTGAAAATTGGTTGAGTTTGGCCATATCATATTCGTGAGAACGCTCATGATATTTCATCATTTCAACTACAGCGTTAAAATTGGGTTGCGAGGTTAGCCCAGAAAGACCGCCTAATGCTACATCTACTACATCAACTCCAGCTTCAATAGCTTTTAGATATGTTGCTGTTTGCAAAGATGAGGTATCGTGCGTGTGTAAATGAATTGGAACCTTAACCGTATCTTTTAACGCAGTGACCAACTCGGTAGCAGCATAAGGTTTTAATAATCCCGCCATATCTTTTATAGCTATCATATGCGCACCAGAATTTTCTAGATCTTTTGCAAGTTGTAAATAATATTTTAAGTCGTATTTGGTCTGTGTTGTGTCTAAAATATCACCAGTGTAGCTCAAGGCTGCTTCTGCTATTCCTCCGGTTTTATTACGAACATAATTGATGCTTGGTTCCATGGCCTTTACCCAATTGAGTGAGTCGAAAACTCTAAAAATATCCACTCCGTTTTCCCAAGATTTTTCTACAAATTTTTCAATTAAGTTGTCAGGATAGGCTTTGTAACCTACACCATTAGAACCGCGTAACAACATTTGGAATAGAATATTCGGAATGGCTTCTCTTAGCTGTTTAAGACGTGTCCATGGGCTTTCGTGCAAAAAACGAAGACAGACATCAAAGGTTGCGCCTCCCCAAACTTCCATACTGAAGGTATTGGGATGGTTTTTTGCAAAACTCTCAGCGACTTTCAGCATATCAAACGTTCGCATACGTGTGGCTAAGAGCGATTGATGTGCATCGCGCATTGTGGTATCTGTATAATGGATTTTTTTGTCGTGTTTTAGCCATTGGCAAAACTTTTCCGGTCCAAGTTCGGTCAGCAAATCCTTTGTGCCTTTGGGATATTCTTCTTTGGAATTGTATTTAGGGACTTTAGCATCTCGAAATACTTTTTTCTCATCAATAAATTTAACATCGGAATTTCCGTTTACAATAACTTCTGCTAAAAAGTTTAAAGCTTTAGATGTACGGTCTTGTGGCAGTCTAATATCAAAAAGCTCAGGTGTGTTTTGAATAAAATTGACATTGACATTTCCTTGTCTAAATGTTTCATGCTGAATGACATTCTGTAAAAAGTGGATATTGGTTTTAACACCTCTAATCCTAAACTCTCGAAGAGCACGCGTCATTTTTCTAATAGCTCCATCTAATGTTCTGCCATGAGCCGAAACCTTAACCAACATGGAATCAAAAAAGGGACTGACATTATAACTTTGATAAATGCTACCGGCATCCAATCGAATTCCCATACCAGAAGCACTGCGATAGGTTGTAATATCTCCATAGTCTGGTGTAAAATTGTTCTCAGGATCTTCAGTTGTTAGACGGCATTGTAATGCAAAACCATAAGTTGCTAAACTGTTTTGATCGTAAATTTTTATTTGCTTATCCGATAATTTGTAACCGCCAGCTATAAAGATCTGTGTTTTAACCAAATCAATGCCAGTTACCATTTCTGTAACTGTATGTTCTACTTGGATTCTAGGGTTGACTTCAATAAAGTAAATATTATCATCGTTATCTACCAAAAATTCAACCGTTCCGATATTGTTATAGTTCACTTCAGAAGTGATATCAACCGCATATTGGTAAAGCGCATCTTTAACCTTTTGCGAAACATTGAAGGAAGGAGCAACTTCAACCACTTTTTGATGACGACGCTGTACAGAACAATCGCGCTCAAACAAATGACGAATGTTACCATGTCTGTCTGCCACAATTTGCACCTCAATATGTTTTGGGTTTTCTACATACTTTTCGAGAAACATAGTGTCATCTCCAAAAGCGTTTAGGGCTTCGTTTTTAGCAGAATTGAAATTAGATTCTAAATCTTCATTGTTTCTTATAACACGCATACCGCGACCTCCACCACCTGAAGCTGCTTTTAGCATAACGGGATAGCCAATTCTATTGGCTTCTGAAATGGCAACTTCAAGAGAGGTTAAATCTTCTTTATTGCTTTCAATGATTGGAACATTACATTTTACGGCAATTTTCTTGGCAGTAATCTTATCTCCAAGCGCATCCATGACCTCAGGATCTGGACCTATAAAAATGATGTCATTTTCGGCACAACGTCTAGCAAACTCTGAGTTTTCAGATAAAAATCCATAACCAGGATGGATGGCATCCACATTTTTGGATTTTGCCAAAGCCACAATTTCATCAATATCCAAATAAGGCCTTAAAGGTTCATTGTTGTCGCCAATTTGGTAAGATTCGTCGGCTTTGTACCGATGTTGCGAGTAACGATCTTCATAAGTGTAAATCGCAACTGTACTGACGTTGATTTCTGCACAAGCTCTTAGCACTCTTATGGCAATCTCACTTCGGTTGGCAACTAATATTTTTTTGATTTTCATGATGGTTGGTTAGGTTTATTTGATAAGATATGGATTTTCGTTGATATAATTTCTGGTAATAAAATCAAGGCCATTACTTAGTAGTTCTCCCATATTCTTCGACTTTTTAAAATTAACGTCTTTGGTTAGTTTGAATAAGGCAGCTCTAAGCTGATTTATTTTTTCTGGTGTGGAAATGGTGTCGGTTTTCATGCATTTTACCAGGTCATCCAAACGTTCGCGCTCACTGGTTGCACGTTTTGCCAAAAGCGAACGTTCTTCTTTTTCATATTGTTCTATGGATTCTTTGGCCAATACATTTAAGGTCATTTCTACATAGGCATTATTCTCTTTTAAGAATTGTGGTTTATAGACTTTTGGATTGCCTTCATAGCATTGTTGATCAAAGTCTATGGCTCTGATTCGGTATTGTACACGGTCAAAATCTTGTGTAATAACGATGACGTAGTTATAAGAGCGCATATCTGCTAATAACCTCACAAAGCAGCGTTCGTTGAACTTTACAAACTCTTTGGCCAGAGCACGCTTATCTTGTTCAGAAAGCGAATTTAGATTGTTACTTATAAATGTATCTCCAGGAATTCCAGAAATATGCTCTTCGATAAGAGTATCCTTATGTACCAGAAAGTTAATGTGGTTTGGAGACAATAAATGCTCTAGTTCCAATCCATAGATACGTGATGCATCCGCTTTTTTAATATACAGGAAAATATAGTTGTCATTAAGGATGTTCCTAACTTTAACACGAAAAGGTTTTGTATTACCAAACGTACAAAAGTCTATACTATCAATATTTAGGTAGGGAATAATATTATCGCTACCATCAGAATGAAGGATAGAGTACATTTGTTTAAGGCTATGCTCAATCTCATCACGTTCGTATTCTGCATAATAGCAACTAACCCACAATGTGTCTTTGCCCACATCATCAAAAATCTCGATTGCACCTTGAAAACGCAATAAGTCATCATAAAAAATGGGAATCTTTATATTTCTGCCTTGCTCACTTAGATATTCCGAAAGGCAATCACTTATGGGATATGCAGGTTTTTTTTTGGATATCAGCTTTTCACTCATAACGAATTTAGATTTGGCTAACCGTAGTTTTGATAAAATTAAACAAACTTACTACAACGTTTTCGTGAAAATTACATAATTTATTAATGTGCTTATTTTTAGATGCTTAGATTATAGATGTATGGTTAATTATTAACTATGAATTGAAATGATTTTCAAAAAATATCGATGTAATAACAAAAGCTACTTTAGTACATTATCGTTGAAATAATTCGAGTCGCTTTTTTAATCTTTGAGGAATAATGCTGCTATTGAGTAATAAATTGAGGTGGATTTTGTTTTTTTCTTTTGCAAATAACAATTCAAAAAAATTAAAAATAGAAATACTATTTTCTGCTCGTTCAATCAATTGAAAGGTATCACCCGTTTTTACCTCTCCTTCTTCTAGAACGCTAACGTAGGTACCAGAATAACCATGCTCAATGAACTGATGAAGAACAGCTTCGGTACCAAACTTATGTGCAAATTTAAAGCAAGGCTCCCTTGGAATGGTAATTTGCACTTTTGCATTTCCAATACTGTAAACATCACCAACGAATAAGGTTTTCTCATCAAGATTTTCAACAGTGAGATTTTCACCTAGCATACCATAAGTCCACTCGAGATTAGGATAGAGGTTTTTCCAGTAAGGGTATTCATTGGTGGAAAAAAGGTAACATGCCTTAAACGCACCACCATGCACGCGCCTATCAGAAACTTCATCACCTCTAACATTCTCTCGCTCTAAAATAATGGGTACATCAGTTGGTTTTTTGTAGATTCCTGTTGTAACTTCTTTACCTTGCCAAGTAAATGTGGTTGGTTGTGCTATATTGGTGGATGTGACTTTCATGCAAGAATTAATCACGTGCTTTCCATTTAGAAATTATCTCTTTTTCTTTTTTAAGCATAGCTTCAAGATTGGTATTGAAATTCGCTTTACGTTCGCTATCGACCTTGTCTGAGTTCCACCAATCGAGCGTATCCTTAAAGGTATCTTCTAATGGTCTATAGGTCAATCCAGCTTCAATGGATTTTCTGTTGGAAATTTTCGCAGACCCAAAGTGATCTTTGTCTGGCATTACCCAAGGAATGGAATAATAGATGTCATTAGCTTTCAAAAAATCATAATCATCTACCATAACGAATGAAGATTTTGCATCAAAATGTTGTGACGCTGCTTTAATGAATTCTTGCATCGTTTGCTTGTTCTTTGGGCCAACACCATTGTAAGTGCCATACTGTTTATTTTCGGCTAGTTTAATAAACCATTTTGCAACATCCCTTACATCAATATATTGAACCAAATCTTTGGCTTTTCCAGGAATTAGGTGTTCACCACCTTTAGCTAATCTTACTGGCCAGTGTATAAAACGATCTGTTCTATCGGCAGGTCCTAGCATATAAGTTGGTCTAATAACAACAGTTCGTTCTTTGCCAAAAGCATTTATGGCTGCAAGTTCGGAATTAGCTTTCATCACACCGTACTCCATCTCGTATTTTTCATCTTCATTCAGACCTTCAGGCATGGTCAAAGCGACTTCAATTTCAGTTGAAATACTTCCACTTAAATAAGGATAATAAACACCAGTGGATGATGTATACATATACATACCCACATTCTCTTTTAAAAGTTCGGCTGTTGCCTTTGTCCATTCAACTTTTCGACCAGAGTTGTCAATCACAACATCCCATTTTCTGTTTTCTAAAGCTTTAAGGTTATCTTCTCTGTCACCTATGAGTTGCTCTACTTTGTCAAATAATTCTTCATGGACTCTAGGCTTTGTTTTTCCTCTTGTAAATGTAGAAACAGAATGTCCTCGGGAAAGCGCATAGGCTATTTGATGTGGACCTAAGTAGCTTGTTCCACCTAAGATTAAGATGTTAAGTTTTTTAGAATTATCATTTGTATTGTTGAGCGCAGTTTTAGCCTCCGATTTACAATTTAAGAGATTACCACCTAAAATTGGAATTGCTATACTTGCCAAAGCACTCTTCTTTATAAATGACCTTCTTGTGTTTTTTGTTTTCATCTCATCGACTTTAAGTATTAAAGTTATGAAATTAAAGTCTTTTGTTGACTTAGTGGTAAAGTGATCTAAATGTTAAAACTTTGTTAAACCAAAACTTTTTTAAAACCCTCACTTTCAAAATCTCGTAAGCATGATGTCTTACCCAAAGAGACTAACCAAGAACCTATTCGTTTAATTTAAAAATTACCAAATGAAAAAAACTACTACTCTAATTGCTATAGTCTTAGCAATTTTTACAACTTCATTATCTTTTTCACAGGTTGTTACCAGTGGAGCTGATGATGGTACGGATGGTACATTGCGAAACGAAATTGCAGATACTCCATCAGGCGGAACCATAACATTTGCAGGTGTATCTACAGTCACGCTAAATAGTGAACTATTAATAGATAAAGACCTAACAATTGATGGTGCACCAGTAACTACTGTTACTATAGATGCTAACAGTAACGGTAGAACATTTAATATAACATCAGGAACCGTTATTTTAAATGATTTAACCATTACAAACGGGTTAGCCATCGACGGTGGTGGTATTTACATGACAAATGCATCAGTAACAATTAATAATTCCATAATAACCAATAATGTTGCTAACGGAACAGGTTCTCCTGCTGGATCAGGCGGTGGAATCTTCAATGATGTAGGTGGCGTTTTAACAGTTAATGATTCAGAAATCTCAAACAATATAGCAAATAGAGCTGGTGGTGGGATTGAAGATAATTCTGGTGCAGGCTTAGGAATTACTTTAAATAATGTCAACTTAGATAATAATAATGCAGGGGCCTCTCCTGCTATAGCAGCTCCAGGAAATGGAGGTGGTTTACATATTACAGGTGCAGGTGATGCTAATATAACTGGTGGAACAGCGAATGGAAATATTGCCGGTAAAGAAGGTGGCGGATTATGGAATGGTTCAGGTACAATGGAGATTGTAGGTACAACAATTATGGATAATTCTGCCATTGGTGATGCTACAGGTGGTGGCGGCCTTTTCAATAATGGCGGAATAATCGATGTAGATGCTACAACAACATTATCTGGAAATATAGCTATGGGAGCGACACCAGGAGGACGCGGTGGAGCCATTTTCAACAATACAGGAGGTATATTGAATTTAGCATCTGGGCTGACAATTTCAGGAAACTATGCAAGTAGAGCAGGTGGTGCAATTGAAGATGCTTCAGGTGGAACCTTAATATTATCAGGTGTAACACTTAGCGACAATGCCGCTGGTGTGGATATCGGATTAGGAAACCCAATCATGCCAAACCCAGGTAATGGAGGTGCATTGCACTTATCGGGTACGACCAATGCCACACTTACCAATGTTACTGCGGACGATAATTTCGCTGCTTCTGAAGGTGGTGGACTATGGAATAATTTAGGAACCATGAATGTTATCAGTGGTAGCGTAAGTGACAATGTTGCATCAGGTGATGCTGCCGATAATGGAGGTGGAGGTATTTTCAATAATGGAGGAACCTTGTTTGTTGGAAGTGGAGCAACCATCTTAAACAATATTTCAGATGGTGCTGCTAGTTCAGGTGGTGGTATCTTTAGTACTGATGGAGATGTAACCGTTGATGCTTCATGGGTTGCTTACAATACATCCAACAGAGCCGGTGGAGGTATAGAATTGATAGAGGGTACATTGACGCTTAACAATACGACCCTTGATTTTAATGAAACAGCTTCTGCGCCAGGAAATGGTGGTGGTTTACACATAACAGGTGCAGCCAATGCGAATATTACAGGTGGTACAGTAAACAGTAATATAGCTGCACGTGAAGGTGGCGGACTATGGAATGGCTCAGGCACTATGACTGTTGATGGAACCACCATAGATGGAAATACTGCTAGCGGACCTGCTGCCGATGATGGTGGTGGAGGAATCTTCAATAACGGAGGAACAGTCATAGTTCAAAATGCAACAGCGATTACAAATAATGTTGCCGATGGAGCTGCTGGTTCTGGCGGTGGAATTCAGAATGTGTCTGGTGGAAGTGTAACAGTTTCAAACTCTACTATTACAGGCAACACGGCAAATAGAGCTGGTGGTGGAATTGAAGATAATTCTTCAATGGCATCAGGTACATTGGTATTAACAAATGTTACTTTAAACAATAATGCTACAGGCTCATCACCTGGTAATGGTGGTGGCTTACATATCACTGGTATAGGTAATGCAACAATTACAGGCGGAACTACAAATGGAAATACAGCTGCTAATGAAGGTGGCGGATTATGGAACGGATCTGGTTTAATGACTATTGTTGACCATACAGTTGATGGTAACACAGCATCTGGAAATGATGCAGTTGTCGCTGGCGCAGCTGGTGGTGGTGGAATTTTTAATGAAGGTGGAACGGTTGATATTTCAGGCTCAACATCCATTATTAATAATATCGCTGATGGAGCACAATCTACTGGTGGCGGAATTTTAAATGCTGCTGGTGCATTAACTGCCAACGGCATTACGATTATGGATAACCAATCCAATCGTGCTGGTGGTGGAATTGAAACTAATGGAACGAGTTCGGTAACCTTAATAAACGTTACATTAAACTCAAACGACACAGGCGTCGTAACTGGAGTTGAAGCACCTGGAAATGGAGGTGGACTGCATGTCAGTGGTAGTGGAACAGTAGATGTTACAGGAAGCACAATTAACTTGAATATTGCTGCTTCAGAAGGTGGAGGACTTTGGAATGGATCTGGAACAATGACTGTCGATTCTTCAACTTTTGATGGAAATGATGCCCAAGGTGATGGAGCTGATAATGGTGGTGGAGCATTGTTTAATAATGGTGGAACACTTATCGTTCAAAATAGTACGTCAATAACTGGAAATTCAGCATCTGGAACTTCAGGTTCTGGTGGTGGAATCCAAAACGTTGATGGTGGTATTTTAACGGTTTCTGATTCATCCATAACAATGAACACTTCAAGTAGAGCTGGTGGTGGAATTGAAGATAATTCTACTGTTGCTTCAGGTACAATTACACTATCTAACGTAACCTTAAATAATAACACAACAGGTTCTGCACCAGGAAATGGTGGGGGATTACATATAACAGGTCCAGGGAATTCAATGATTACTGGAGGAACTGTAAATGGAAATACTGCTTCATCTGAAGGTGGTGGACTATGGAATGGTTCTGGAATGATGACTGTTGATGGAACTACCATTGATGACAACACAGCTAGTGGTGCTTCAGCCGATCAAGGCGGTGGAGGTATCTTTAACGCTGGTGGTACTTTAATTGTACAAAATAGTACTGTGATTAGTAATAATGTTGCTGATGGTGCTGCTGGTTCAGGTGGTGGTATCTTGAATGATATGGGAACACTTACGGTATCCGATTCAGAAATTAGCGGAAACACATCGATTAGAGCTGGTGGAGGTATTGAGGTTGCATCAGGAGGTGGAATGAACACATTGACTAACGTAGCTTTATTAAATAACAGTACTGCTGCTTCTCCAGGTAATGGAGGTGGACTTCATATAACAGGAAGTGACAATTCAATGATTACTGGTGGAACCGTAAATGGAAATACAGCTTCATTAGAAGGTGGAGGTTTATGGAATGGTTCTGGAACCATGACTGTTGATGGTACAACAATTAATGGTAACACTGCAAGTGGAGCTATGGCGAACGAAGGCGGTGGCGGAATATTTAATGCTGGCGGAACTTTGATTGTTCAAAATAGCACAATTATTAGCAATAATATCGCGAATGGAGCTGCTGGTTCTGGTGGTGGAATATTAAATGATTTAGGTACACTTACGGTCATGGACTCTCAATTGAACGGAAATACTGCGGTAAGAGCTGGTGGTGGCATTGAGGAAAATTCCATGATGGGTAGCCTATTAACATTAACAAATGTAACGTTAGATGGAAACTTTGCAGGTGCTGCGCCAGGAAATGGTGGAGGATTGCATATTACAGGTCCTGGTGATTCCAATATAACAGGTGGAATTGTAACTATGAATGATGCTGCTAGAGAAGGTGGTGGTTTATGGAATGGATCTGGAATTATGACTTTAGATGCTGTTACTATCGATGCCAATACAGCGACAGGTGATGCTGCTGATGATGGAGGAGCAGGTATCTTCAACAACGGAGGAACATTAAATGTAACTAACGGTACAATAGTGTCTAATAATATTGCTTCTGGTACATCTGCTTCTGGTGGTGGTTTGTTAAGTACTGCAGGTGATGTTACTGTAACGGATTCATCTTTTGATGGTAACTCAGCTAATAGAGCTGGTGGTGCTATTGAGTTGATTGATGGTACGTTGACCTTTACAAACTCTGTAATGTCTAATAATGATGTAGATGGTGTTGCTGGAACAGCAAATCCTGGAAATGGTGGAGGATTTCATGTAACAGGAACTTCTGGAATGGTAACAATTTCTACAAGTACGATTACTGGAAATGCCGCTGCTAATGAAGGTGGCGGACTTTGGAACCAAAATGGTACAATCATGGACGTAATGATGTCAACTATTGATAATAATACTGCTGGCGAAGGTGGTGGAATCTATAATAACACAGGTTCAATCACTACAGTAATGACAAGTACAATTTCTGGTAATTCAGCATCAGTTTCTGGTGGTGGTGCTACTAATAATGGTGCAAGTTTAGATTTTAATGCTGTAACAATTGCAATGAATACATCAACAGGAAATGGTGGTGGTATCGATGCTGTTAATAATGTATCACTTAAAAATACAATTGTAGCATTAAATACTGCAGCTTCTGGTATGGATGTTTCAGGTACTTTAACATCAAATGATTATAACTTGATTGGTATGGACGATTTAGGAGTGTTTACTCCTCAGGGTAATGATATTGAAGGTGCTGATCCATTAGTTGGGCCATTACAAAATAATGGTGGTACTACATTAACACATCAATTATTGAATGGTTCTCCAGCGTTTGATGCTGGTGATGCAGGAGATGCTTTTGTAGATCAGATCAATCAACCTGTATTTGGTGCTGCACGAGATATTGGAGCATACGAATCGCAAGTGGCATTATCCATTGACGAATTCAATGAAGTATCTGTATTGAAGATTTATCCAAACCCTACAAAGGGAAGATTCAATATCGTCATTGGTGATACGATTACTGGAGATATTCAGGTGCAGATTGTATCTATGACAGGTAAGTTAGTTAAACAGTTAGAACTTGGTAATGGTATAAACAATATGGATATAACAGGAATGGCTTCTGGTATATACATTGTAAATGTTAGTACCGAAAGGGGTAACACTTCACATAAGTTGATTTTAGATAAATAGGCAATTAACCAATTTCTAAAAATGAAAAGACCATCGAAAGGTGGTCTTTTTTAATGCTATTTTATAAATACATAAAGAAACCGCTTAGAAAACTCTAAGTGGTTTTTTTAAATTAGATTAATGTTGGAGTGGGTTGGTTGATTGAGTTAAAATCACTTCTGGCATCACATTTTTGAGCTTAGCAAAAGCTAGACTTAATTTTCCTTCTCTAATATCATCGAGTAACCATTTGCCATCGGCATATTCCATTATCCAAATATGTTCTTCATCGCCATATTCGTTTTTTCCTTTAATCAGTCGGTGTGTATCTCTATCTTTCAAATAATCTTTTATGCTTGCGGAAATTAAAAAAGCGACTTTAGTACCTTCAAAAGTACTACCATTATTGACCTCTAAATAAAGGGGTTTTACACTCTTAATTTTATCTAGCTTACAAACATTTTTTAAATTTTCTTTTTTCCAACGGTCTAAATGAACAGTTTGTTGATTTTGCCAATACCAATGATTTACATACTCAGAAACCTCTTTCATATCTTCATTGTCCCAAGCCGCATAAACTCTAGAAAACACATTTCTAACATTTTTTTCGAGCTCTAACCATGAAAAATCTCGGTTTTTTAAACTCATCTGATTGAGTTGTTTTTTTGTCTTTCTAATGGCAAAAAATTCAACAGTATAGGTATAAACAATCAATGGGAAGAACACTATAAATAAAGCAAACAGTATTAATTTTCCCCACCAAGTTTTAAATAGCCCTTTTGCTATGGTACCTCCCGGTCCTGCATAAACAGGATCGATGTAAAACAGAAATCCAATTATTAGTAAGGTTAAGAGTATTTTTCTGTGTTGTGGTTTCATATTGAAATAAGTTTAGAGTTTAAAAGTAATAAAAAAAACCACTTTGAATTAACAAAGTGGTTTTCGTTTTATGTGAGATGCTGAAACCAGTTCAGCATGACAAATCGTGATTATTTAATCATATCATAGCTTCGCTTGATAAAGTTGGTAAGCTCTTCGCCCTTCAGCAAGCCTTGAGATAATCTTGCTAAATCCAAACTCTGATTAATTAAACGCTCCTGCTTTTTCTTGGTTTTGGTATTTAAGATTTCACCAACCAATTCGTGATTAGTGTTCACTACCAAATTGTACATTTCTGGCATATTACCCATACCAAACATGCCACCTCCGGTTTGTTGCATCTCTTTCATACGACGCATAAACTCTGGCTGTGTTATCATAAATGGAGAGGCATTACTATCCATAGCTTCTAATTGTACCACGAATTTTTCAGAAGGTACCACTTCTTTCAACAACTCATCTAATTTGGTTTTTTCGTCTTCAGACAGCTTAGAAATTGTAGTATCATCTTTCTTAATGAGGTTGTCTATATGGTCTGCATCCACACGAGCAAAAGAAATATTCTCTTTTGAAGTTTCCAGCTTTTGCATCAAATGGCTCACAATTGGTGAATCCAATAACAATACCTCATAATCTTTGTCCTTAGCAGCTTGGATGTAACTGTGTTGCTCATCTTTATTAGAGGCGTACAGAATTACCATTTTGTCGTCCTTATCGGTTTGCTTTGCTTTAATAGCGTTGGTCAATTCTTCAAACGTGTAGAACTTGCCATCAACCGTTGGGTATAAAGCAAAGGCATCTGCTTTTTCGAAGAATTTTTCTTCGGAAAGCATTCCGTATTCAATAACGATTTTAATGTCGTCCCATTTCTTTTCAAAATCCTCACGGTTATTATTGAACAATGATTTCAATTTATCTGCTACCTTACGAGTGATGTAAGATGAAATCTTTTTGACGTTTCCATCAGCCTGTAAGTAAGAACGCGACACATTCAATGGAATGTCCGGTGAATCAATGACACCTCTTAACATGGTTAAGAATTCTGGTACAATACCTTCAACATTATCAGTTACAAATACCTGATTTTGGTATAACTGAATCTTATCCTTTTGAATGTTGAGGTCATTCGCCATTTTAGGGAAATATAGAATTCCCGTTAAGTTGAACGGATAATCTACATTTAAATGAATATTGAATAACGGTTCTTCGAACTGCATTGGGTAAAGCTCTCTATAGAACTTCTTGTAATCCTCATCTTCTAAATCGGCAGGCTGCTTTGTCCACGCCGGATTTGGATTGTTGATAATGTCATCAACCGTGATTTTTTTGTGTGGCTCGGTGGTTTCCTTACCATCCTTATCTTTGGTTGTTTTTGGAGTAAAATCCGGATCGTTTATTTCCTTTGTTCCGAATTTAATCGGAATAGGCATGAACTTGTTGTACTTAGTCAACAGCTCACGGATTCTTGCCTCCTCAAGGAATTCCTGCTCATCTTCAGAAATATGAAGAATAATTTCCGTACCTCTTTCTTGCTTGTTGGCTTCTTCTAAAGTAAACTCAGGCGAACCGTCACAAGTCCAATGAGCAGCAGGCTCATCTTTATAAGATTTAGTGATAATTTCAACTTTATCTGCTACCATAAATGCTGAGTAGAACCCAAGACCAAAATGACCTATGATTCCAGCATCTTTACCTGAATCTTTGTACTTATCCAAAAATTCTTCAGCACCAGAGAATGCAATTTGATTGATGTATTTTTCAACCTCTTCAGCGGTCATACCAATTCCTTGGTCTATGATGTGAAGTTTTTTGCCTTCCTTGTCAATTTTTACTTCGATGATCGGATTGCCATATTCTACTTTGGCTTCACCAATACTGGTTAAGTGTTTTAGTTTTAATGTTGCATCCGTTGCGTTACTGATAAGCTCACGTAAAAAGATTTCGTGATCTGAGTATAAGAACTTTTTAATTAACGGAAAGATGTTTTCAACCGATACATTAATGTTTCCTTTTGCCATTTTATGTTGTTTTTGTCATTCCTGCAATGGCAAGAATGTAATTATTAGTGTTTTTTATCTAAATCCTCATTAGTCAAATAAAATACCAACCGAGAATTTGTGACAAGATGGCATAAAAAAACCTTTCTAGGTTGAAAGGTTAATAACTGTCGCATCGAGCGTAGTCGAGATGCATTTTAAATTAGAAATACTTCAAGATTTCTCGACTAAGCTCGAAATGACAGCAATGTATGTTTGAGCTCTAATTCTTTATCGTTTCTTCATTTTCAATTTTTTCTTCTTTCTTTTCTTTGTTTTTTACATGTTTTTCTAACCATTGATCTTGTTCCCACAGCATGTGCATAATGGATTCCTTTGCTTGGTAACCGTGACTTTCCTTTGGCAACATTACCAATCGTACTGGTGCTCCCAAACCTTTTAAGGCATTAAAATAACGCTCACTTTGTAATGGGTAGGTGCCAGAATTATTATCTGCCACTCCATGGATTAATAATAGAGGTGTCTTCATTTTATCGGCATGCATAAATGGTGACATGGTGTAATAGGTTTCTGGCGAATCCCAGTAGCTACGTTCTTCACTTTGGAAGCCAAATGGTGTCAAGGTTCTGTTATAGGCTCCGCTTCTTGCAATTCCTGCAGCAAACAAGTTTGAATGCGATAAAAGATTTGCTGTCATAAATGCACCATAGCTATGGCCGCCAACGGCAACTTTATCTCTGTCAATATATCCTAATTCGTCAACAGCATCAATAGCTGCTTTACCGTTAGCAACCAATTGCTCTCTAAATGTATCATTTGGCTCTTCGTCACCTTCGCCAACAATTGGAAATGCTGCATCATCCAAAACTACATAGCCTTTAGTTACCCAATAAATTGGTGAGCCCCAATATGGATATACAAATTCATTAGGATTGGTTGTACTTTGCCCTGCACTGGCTTTATCTTTGTATTCACGAGGGTAAGCCCAAAGAATCATCGGATATTTTTTTCCTTCTTCATAATCTAATGGCAGGTAAAGTGTACCATCTAAATCTAACCCGTCATCGCGTTTGTAATTAATGACGCGCTTATCGACATACTCTAGACTTTTAAAAGGGTTTTCAAAGTCAGTAATAGGGGTAAGGTCATTGCTTTTAATATTTCTGATGTAGTAGTTAGGATACTCGGTTTGTGATTCTATTCGCACCAAAATTTCACCTTTTTTCATATCGATGGCAGAATTCAAACTTTCGAGTTTATCCGTGTATTCTGATTGATAAAGACGTTTCGTTTTACCGGTTTTTATATTGTATTCATCAATAAACGGAAATTGCCCTTCCTCGCTATAACCGGGTCCCATAAGATATAGGCTATTGCCGTTTTTAGTTAAGGTGTATTGACCCAATTCGTTTTTAGAACTTACAAAATTCCCAGGATTGCTGTACACATCTTGGTAATTTCGATCAGAAATAATCTTGGTGTCATTAGGTTTTGAAGGATTAAACAAATAGCGTTTCGTGTTTCTGGTATTCCACCAATAATCATAAGCTATAGCTGTGTTTTCATCTCCCCAAGATATGCCGGAAAAACGTTGTTTTGTCTTCAGTAATAATTTTGGATTACTCGTAAATGGTGCCTTTTGCTGGTAAACGGCATCTCTATATTCCACTTCATTTTCAGGGTCACCTTCGTCTAGCGCCTCAGCCCAAACCAAGGTTGCGGGTTGATCCGCACGCCAACTCATGTTGCGTTTACCCGTTCGGGTTGCCATAAAACCTTTAGGGCGTACTTCATCCAACGGTACTTTATTTACGGTTTTTACCAATTTTCCTGTGTTGTCGTAAATGGTTTCTTCATACGGAAACCTTGTATAGGTTACTAAATAGGAAAACGGTCGGTCGATGGTAGTCACCATGACGTAATTGCCATCTGGTGAAAAATCGATACCACGATACATGTCAGTACCTAGAAAATCCTCAACGTTTCCTTCAATTGAAACTTTCTTAATATCAGAACGTGCCAGCTGTTCAAAATTTGTTTCGTCATTAGGGGTTTTTAATAAATCCTGATAGGTTCTGTTCTGCGCTTTTGCTCCATCACTTACTGAAATGGTTGGTCCTGTTGGTACAGCAATGGCAGTATCAATCAATGGTTTTCTATCTTTTGGAAGCATTTTTACCAATAGGTGTTGGTTGTCGTTAAACCAATTTATGGTGCTGCCCATGTTGGCATTAACTTTTGCATCAGTAAGCTTGACGGCTTTGGCATCGTTAATATGTAACACCCAAACTTCAACACCTGTATTTGTAGTGTTTAGGCAAGCTATCATAGTTTCGTCTGGAGACCATCGGAAATTCGATAGCCTAGCGTTTTCGGGTAAACCCATAACTTGCTTTGCTTCTTTATCTGAAGTTTTTTTGACTTTGAGATTGGTGTAATAATTTGTCCGGCTTCCAATGTTGGTTACGGGATTGATGCGCAAACCTGCCAATCGCATTTCGGTTTCCGAGAGTTCGGCAATGGATTTGTACTGGTCGCGATAAAGCAAAACCATATGTTCACCCTTGCTGTCGATCTGTACTCCTGGCGCTAACTCTACGTCAGCCAGTTCTAGGATTTCATCTGAAGGTTGTTGGTACGTTAGGCTTTGTTGTGCATAGCCATTGAGTAGAAAAAGTAATGTAAATAGCTTGATTAATGACTTCATGATTTAAAAAAAATTGATTAGAGCCTTGAAGATACTGAAAAATGAAGCTTGCGAATGTGAGGGAGATGTTAAAATTATATCGGACTAATTCAAGATTAGCCAGAGCAATCAAAGTAGTAAATTTATGCTATATTTATATTTCTAATTTTAATTTCCGATGTACAATTCAAAAATAATAGGCCTGGGAAAATATGTTCCTGATAATATAGTGACAAACGATGATTTGTCTAAAATAATGGACACCAATGACGAGTGGATTACAGAGCGGACAGGCATAAAGGAGCGTCGATGGGTAAAGGAAGGCGATGGAGATACCACAGCGACCATGGGAGTAAAGGCTGCAAAAGTAGCCATAGAACGTGCAGGTATCGATAAGGACGACATTGATTTTATCATCTTTGCCACCTTGAGCCCAGATATGTATTTCCCTGGTCCCGGAGTACAAGTACAACATGCCTTGGATATTAAAACCGTTGGTGCATTAGATGTGCGTAATCAATGTTCTGGTTTTGTTTATGCGATTTCCGTGGCTGATAATTTTATAAAAACAGGTATGTATAAAAACGTGTTGGTGATTGGTAGTGAACTACATTCGCACGGTTTGGATAAAACTACGCGCGGACGGGGAGTTTCCGTAATCTTTGGAGATGGAGCAGGAGCAGCGGTGCTAACAAGAGAGGAAGACACCTCAAAAGGCATATTGTCCACACATTTGCACAGCCAAGGAGAGCACGCTGAAGAACTAGTGGTTAAGGCACCTGGAATGGGTACACGTTGGGTAACCGATATTATTGAGGATAATGATAAAGAAGATGAAAGCTACTTTCCGTATATGAACGGCCAATTTGTATTTAAAAATGCCGTGGTGCGCTTTAGTGAGGTGATTATGGAAGGTTTAATGAAAAATAACCTCAAAAAGGAAGACATTGATATGCTGATTCCGCACCAAGCGAACTTGCGTATTGCCCAATTTATTCAGAAAAAGTTCCAGTTATCGGATGACCAAGTCTTTAACAACATTATGCGCTATGGTAACACTACAGCGGCATCTATTCCTATTGCACTGACCGAAGCTTGGGAAGAAGGTAAAATCAAAGAAGGAGACAATGTGGTCTTAGCGGCTTTTGGTAGTGGCTTTACTTGGGGCAGTGTTATTATGAAGTGGTAGGTGCTTATACTTATTTGTATGCTTTTGTGACTGCTTGAAACCGTTTAATATATTGGTTAGAAGGCCTTTTTTGATTTGTATAATATTTTTATAATTCAGATGTATTTACCAGTCACCTAAAATTTGACAAAGCATTGAACATAACATTTCGAAATATAAATTGGACCAAAAATAGTGGAATTCTAATTATTGGAGTTTGCATAAGTGCAATGCTTCTAAAATATTTGGCGCAATATTATCGCGGAACTTGGATTTATCAATATGGAAGCACTATTTCATTGTTGGTTTTCTATAGTGGAGTTTTATGGTCATTGATTAACACCATACTTTTGATCTCAAAACATAAAACCGAATTGAAAAATAATCTGATTTGGATTTTATTAAGTGCAATTCCATTTCTATACATTGGAATAATGATGACAATTGCAATGACTAAAACCATTGAATAAAGTTCTGGAAAAGAAAGAAAAACAAAACGCCTGAATTTAAATGCTCTGAATGTGGACAAGTCCATTCGGATTGGCCAGCCTTGACTTTTAAATCACCAGCGAATTATGATTTCCTTTCCAACCAAGAAAAGTCTGAACTTGGAAAATTGGACTCTGACTTTTGCGAAATTCATTACGAAGACCAAATTGACAGATTTATAAGAGTAACACTGACTCAAAAAGTGAATGATACTTGCGAAAACTTGGATTATGGACTTTGGGTTTCGTTAAGCGAGAAAAGCTATTCAGATTATAAGGCAAATTTTGAGAATGAAAACCACGAAACTGGATATTTTGGTTGGCTTTGTAGCAATATTCCAGAATACGGAGACACTTTGTCAATTCCTTGTGATGTAATGACCAAAAAAGGAAATAGTAGACCTGAAATTTTTCCACATCAAGATTTTGACCATCCCTTTGTTACAGATTACTACGATGGTATCACAAAAGCAGAAGCAGAAAAAAGAGTAAATGAAATGATAAAAAATGTTGGGTAACGATGGGTACATTTAATTGAGTTTTAAAACAATGCGAAAAATTAATCCGTAAATTTAGAATGGATTTAAACTTTTAAGAACAGAAAATGCAAAAATTAAAATTTAAAAAAGACATAAAAGCATCGGCTCAAAAAGTATATGAAACGATGCTTGGCCTAGAAGACAAATCCACATACGAATATTGGACAGCAATATTTAATCCTACCTCTACTTATGAGGGTAATTGGAAAAAAGGAAGCAAAATTCTTTTTGTAGGAGTGGATGAAAATGGAAAAAGAGGAGGAATGGTCTCAGAAATTGCAGAGCATCAACCTGCAAAATTTATTTCGATTCGTCATTATGGATTTTTAGACGGTGATACAGAAGTTACAACAGGTAAACAGGTAGAAGAATGGGGAGGTGGACACGAAAATTATAGCTTCGATGAGCATAATGGTATAACAACGTTAACGGTTGAAATGGATGCAATTGAAGAATATCAGGATTACTTCAATAATATTTATCCAAAAGCATTGGATAAACTAAAAGAAATTTCAGAAAAGTAAGACTGCTCAATTATCTACTATGCACCCAGAAATTGAAGCGTATAATCACAAGCAAGAGCCGCAGGACAAAGAAATCTGCAATCTACTTGCGTTGATTATTGATAGGGAACTAACCAATGCAGAAAGTAAAATTTGGCATGGGCATCCCGTTTGGTTTTTAGACGGAAACCCAATTGTTGGTTATAGTAAACAAAAGAAAGGGTTGAGACTGATGTTTTGGAGTGGAGCAGACTTTGATGAAGAGGATTTGGATATTCGTGGTGCAAAATTCAAGGATGCTTCAATTTTTTATAACTCAGTTACGGAAATAGAAGAAGCCAAATTAAAACGATGGCTCAAAAAGTCGCGAGATATTCAATGGGATTATAAAAACATTGTAAAAAGAAAAGGGCAGTTGCTAAGGTTAAAGTAGGTAAGATAGAGTAACAATTTCTTATTACCCTTCAAAATTAAGTGGTATAATGTCGAAAAAAATAAGTGTTTACTAAGATTAAGCATTACAAAAAAAAGCCCAAACATAATGTTTGGGCTTTTTCAGCTATTAACCAACTTTAACTAACACTAAATTATAAAACAATTAGTTCTATAACCATTATTACTTAAAACTTATCTCACCTATTAGACGTATTACTTTCGGTTTTATTTCATGCCTTTAAACATTTAACGCTGTTTTAACAAAAACCCGAAACTTGCGCTTCGGGTTTTCTTATTTAATAGCTAAACATTAACACTAACCATCAACTATTTATGTAAACTATTAAATTTTAAGCTATGTTCTATTATAAAGACACTTTAATTGAGTAAATGTGACAGTTTGATATCACATTTGACAGTTTTTTAACTTTTATAAAAATCCGCCACTATCATCTTTAATATTGTCATCTCTGTTTTTACGAGACTTGGCTCTGTACTTGCCGCCACCAAAACGGTACGAGAGACCAGCGAATATGGTTCTGCTTTCCCAGTTAAACGCACCATCTTGTCTAAACGGATTGTCACCCTCAAAAGCAAATTGCATCGTATCAAATACATCATTAAAGTTGAGACTAAAGGTTGCATTTTTATTTTCCAAAAAGTTGTAGCGCATACCGATGTTTACAAAGTACATTGGCTGTGTTTCAAATTGAATGCCTCTATTAACACCTCGGTAAAACCCAAATGCAGAAAACGTTAGGTTTTTATTGACGGAGAAATTATTGAACATTCTAAAATTCCAAGCCACATTATCAACTTTGGTGGTTCGTGTTACAATATCGTCTTCCGAAGGATTAGGGATGTTACGGTCTAAAGTTTCGGTAATTCCCTTTTGGGTCTGTGAAAACAAATCGAAACTAGTATTAAAGTTCCACCATTTAGTTGGTTTGTATTGTGCCGAAAGTTCTAATCCGTAAGCGGTAGTGTTATCAAAATTATCAAACGTAAGGATGATTCTGCCAGAGGTTAAATCAGATCGGTCTATAAATACAGCCCTGTTGATTTCGTCTTCAATTATTCTGTAAAACACGCCACCAGTTATACTACCTTTTTCCAATTGACGTGTATAATTGGTTTCTATGGAATTGGTGAACTGTGGTAGTAATGCCTGATTTCCAAAAGATGAAATTAATGGTGTATTCCATTCTGGTATTGGGTTTATTTGTCCAACGCCAGGTCTGTCTACACGTCTGCTATAGCTCAATTGATAAGAGTTTTTTTCTGAAGGAGTGTAAGTAAAAAATGCCGATGGATACAACTGCGTATAATCATTCTCAAATGGGAATTCCGTTACTGAATTATCCGTTAAATCGGTTTCTTCTGCAAAAGCATTTTCTTGTACCGTTTCAAAACGAGCACCCAATTGTACTGAAAACTTTTCCCATTTTTTTCCATAAGTAACATAAGCTGAGTAGATATCCCTGCTATAATCAAAATCAGTCAGTGTAGGGATATAGTCGCCCATTTGGTTTCTAACCCGTGCATTAGAATTGTAGTTGATAAGATTATTGAACAAAAGTGCCTGTAAGCCTAGTTCTAATTTTGCCTCATTTTTGAGTGGTTTTACATAATCCAGGTTAATGGTAGTTCGATCTCGCTCAGTTCTAGTAAACTCATTAAAATTTGGTCGGTTTCCTAAACCAAAAAACAGGTTGTCCGAAAAAATATCACCTTCGTACAGGTTATAGTCAACCTCAAGTTCAATATTATGGCCTTCGTCATCAAAATCTAACTTGTAATCAAAGTTGTATTGTTCAGATGTGTTTTCGCTTTCGTTTTCAAAGGTTTGAAGTTGGTTGAGTGCCATATCATTTTCAAACAATACACGAGTTCTTCCGGTAGTGCCACCATCAAAAATGTTTTGGTTGGTAAAAACAGAAATCGTGTTTTTGTCATTGATGTAAACATCTACACCTAGTTTGTATAAATGCGATTTTCTATTGTCCAAAAAGTTGAATAATTGTAACGAGTTGTCATCTGGTCTGTTAATATTCCCAAAGTTTTCGTTTTTGGCAATATTGTTACCATAATTACCATAAATATTGAATTTTCCGTTTCTATAGTTGAGGTCTATATTGCTGTTGAATTTTGCTTGGTTCTCATAAGCTACACCAGTATTGAGGTTACCGTTAAAACCAATTAAAGTGTTTTTGTGTAGTATAATATTGATGATACCGCTCATACCTTCGGGATTATATTTTGCAGAGGGATTGGTAATCAATTCTATCTTTTTTATGGATGTTGAAGGAATTTGCTTGAGCAATTGAGCGGCAGCAATGTTTGATAGTTTACCATCTATCATTACTTGTACGTTTTGGTTACCACGCAATGATATGTCTCCTGTTTGTTGATCTACGTTTACAGATGGAATATTGTTCATTATATCCGAAGCAGTTGGGCCAGAGGTAGTTAGATCCTTACCTACATTGATTACTTTTCTGTCTATTTTCTGTTCAATGGTAGAACGTTCTGCAACAACGGTAACTTCGTCTAGGCCTGCAACGTCTTCCTCTAACATAATGTCTCCCATGTTAATGTTGTAGTTGTCCTTACCAATAGTTTCCTGTTTTTGGATGGTTTTATAGCCAATGAAAGTAACTTCTATGTTAATCGGTCCCTCTGGAATTTTTTTAATCTCAAATTGTCCATTGTCATCGGTGATACTTCCCGTAATAATTTTGTTTTGGGCGTCCTTTACAATGACGTTTACGTAGGGTAAGGGTTGATTAAGTTGTGCGTCTAAGACACGTCCAGAGATGGATCCGTCTTTAATTTCTGAATTTGAATTTGGTTGAGAATGTGCCGAAAAAGAAAAAATTATGACACATAAGAGCAATAAATGTCTCATTTTTTGATTGATTTTTTAGATTGATTGATGTTTATTAATGACAAGACGACTATTTTTACATCATGTTACTTAATTTAACACTACTTAACTTTACTTTAACATTATGGGCAAAAAAACACTGGTAGTAGGAGCATCATTGAATCCTGCACGCTATTCTAATCTCGCTATTAATAGACTAAAGGCGCACGGCAATGAGGTAAAAGCATTTGGATTAAAACCTGGTGAGGTTAACGGAGTGCAGATTGATACTGAATTAATGCCATACAAGGACATAGATACGGTTACATTGTACATTAACCCAAGTCGCCAAGCTATGTATTACGATTATATTATTGGGTTAAAGCCGAAGCGGGTAATTTTCAATCCTGGAACAGAAAACCAGGAATTCTATAACATTCTTAAGCAAAACAACATAGATTTTGAAGTGGCCTGTACCTTAGTGATGCTTGGTACTAGACAGTATTAAGCGTTTACTTTAAGAATGAGATTTTATTGTTTACCAATGTGCCTAGTTTAATACCCTGATCCAATCCAACTTTTATTGCGGCTCTGTAGTGAATACTACCATATAATCGACTAATTGCAGCTTCTTGTGCAGCCAGCCTAAAGGATTTAAAACTTCTCATAGGTAAGCCATAGGGTAATTCGGTGGTGTCGTCAAAAGCAAAATTATCACCAAAAATAGCTGTCAGAACTTCAGAAGATGCACCTGAAACCACAGAATGACCACTTGTATATTCTGGGAAAGGTGGAGTCTGTAAAACAGGAGCCCATTCCGTATCGATATATTTATTGATTAAGGTTTCTGGGCGTATAAGGTTACTTCTGTATTTTTCGTCCCAACAACTTATAAAAGAGTCCGCAACGGCAATAGAAGTCTTGGTGTAGGCGTAAACTGTTTTTCCAAAATCAGAATTGGTGTTTTTGCAAGCAATTTTGCATATGCCAATCCAATGCGCACCAGGTGTAATTTTCTTGGCTGCGAACATAAAATGCCCTTTGTTTACAGAAACAAAAGGGTTACAGTCCCAGAACCTTGCAATTTGGATTTCTTCGGAATCATCACCTTTTTTTCTTATGTCGTTGGTTAAATCATAAACCTCAAGCAGTTCATTATGAAAATCTGAACCTTTTTCCAAAGAAAATTTTGGATGGGTTATGGGCTTGAATTGAGAAGCAGAATCCAATGCAAATGGTCTAATTTTATTCCAATGTGGTTCAATGCCTTTCATATAAGCAGGTGGTGTTGGCTCCCATTGCGATGGATCGTTGGTATAAATGTTATAATCTGGCATTGTTCGGGTTTCAGCATAATTGTCTGCATTCATCCAGGAGATAATCTGCTCAGATATTTCTAAACCATAATTCTTGGCATTTTTAAACTCTTCTGTGTTTTGAGTTTCCCATTTAGAATATAAACTATCTCGGTAGGTCGTTATGCGTTCTTTTGAAAAAACCAGTTCTTTAGCCACATTTATATAGGCAATAAGCGAGGCCAATTCTAGATTGGTTGAGCTCTCTTTTTTTTCTGAATTTAAAGTATTTAGCCCTTTTATTTGATTGACCAAGGATTTATATGTATCGCTACTTTGGTTTAAGGTTTCGTAAGCAGCGATATTAGGATAAACATAGATTCTGCTCGCTACAGGAGGTGAGAAAATATCATGAATCATTACTTCGGTTAGCTTATCAACAGTATTATGATAATCTTCTGAAGTAATCGTAATGGGTTCTTGTTCTTTCTTACAGGAAAAGCACGTAAGAACAATACACAGTAGTATTAATTGGTATTTTGATTTCATGATTTATTTCTGATAAGAATACATCTTTATGTCATCGTTGTTAGATACCACAATGACTAAATTTTTATCTCTCATTGCAACGGTTTCAATTTGCTTTACTTGGCTATTGAAAGGCTCCATACCATACTTTGAAACCGAACTGTAATTTGAATCATCACTTACTAAGAGTCCCTTTAAAGCAGTATAAGAACCATGATAAGTATTTACCTTATAAGAGTTTCCGCCAACGAATAATTGTGGATTTTCACCCATTAAAATCTCCGAAAACGTATTGATTGGAGCCAATTGAAAAGCGTCTGGCAATTCAATAAACGCGTTAAAACTACCATTATCATTTCTAAGGTAACCTGATGCTAATGTGTGCACTTCATATTTTTTTGCCATATCAAGCGAGCCTTGGGTCATCACTTCTTCTATTGTTTTGCCTGCGTAACTCTTGTGATTGGTGTAGATTTTGTTAATGACAGTCATTTGTGAAGCAAGTTCGTCTTTTGAATTTAGAGGATAATATTTACCACCACAATTGTATGCCAATAAGGTTTCAGCTTTCCCGTTTTTGTCAAAATCGAGATGGTACATCAATAGTGGCCCATCGAAATTTAGATTAAACTTTGTGTTAGTTCCCCAATTACCTAAGAGAATGTCTTGATCTCCATCAGCATCAATATCAAATGTTGTTACGGATTGCCAAAGCCCATTTACCGATTCTGGTAATTCCGTTAATTGAAGATTCCCTTGGTTATTGATATAAATTTTTGGAGCGTCCCATTCTGTTGCCACAAGCAAATCCTTAACATTATCTCCATTGATATCTCGCCATATTGCGGCATTTATTTTTGAAGTCAATTCATAATTAGGGTCTTTAGAAAAATGCCCTTTGCCATCGTTTACTAATATGAAAGAACTCACAGTTTTGCCAAAATCAGTCGCATCTGCCAAATTACCGACAAACAAATCCGCGTCTCCATCATTATCATAGTCATAGGCTTCAACTGTTGTTGTAACTAATGGGTTGTCTGGAATTCTGTTTTCTGCAAGTACAAAATTTCCGTCGTTGTTTAGATACAAACGGTCGTTCTGTAGATTAATATCTTTGTATTCATTTATTCCGGATGCTACATAAAGGTCTAGGTCACCATCATTGTCGGCATCAAAAAAAGTTGCATCGTTATCTTCATAAGCTTTATCATCTTCGAAGATTTTTTGTTTAGCTTTTCTAAAATCGCGTCCAGAATTCAAATAAAGCTCAGCTGGTTTTCCTGATGCATTTCCTATGAAAATATCTTCAAAGCCATTACCATCAATATCAGCTTTGGCAATAGCAGGACCTTGCATTGAAATTTTATATGGAATCAATTTTTCTTGAGCAAAATCGTTATAACGATCCTCTCTATGCGTGTAATTTATAAGTGATTCTTTTTTGAAAATAGCATTTTCATTTAAAGACTCATCGTAGTCATAATAGGTGTTGGTTGGAGCATATGTAATATCTAAATGCTGATTTATTTCAGGACTGTAAAGTGTTTGGACTTCATTGTTGGGCCAAATCACCTGAATGGAATCAATTGTGCTGGCATCGCCCAGGCCGTAATGCAAGTTACTTTCAATAGATGATAAAAATCCTCTCGATTTAAACAATTGTTTCATTTGGGGTTTACCGTTGCTATATACCATGGCTTTGGTGCCTATACCTTCTTTGTTGGCTCCTTTGTAAACGAAATCTAAAGCAATATAATTGCTTAAACTATCGGTTGTGTTTTTGTAGAGTCCAGCGACTTCCCCATAATTATTGGTCACTAGATCTAAGTCGCCATCAAGGTCTAAATCAATGTAAATAGCGCCATTTGATAAGTTGGGTTGATTCTCTATCCAATTTCCGGTTTTATTTTCAAAATTCTTCGAATTGCCTTTAAAGATTTCATTGGTTACTTTTCCACTGGTCATTTCATTGATAGAATTAAAGAGCCATTCTATACCTTCTGATTCAGAGCGACCTTTAAAAGCACTAGATACATATTTTCTGAAATCCAAACCATTCGGACGTCTAAGAATGCCATTAGAAATAAACAAATCCTGATGGCCGTCATTATTATAATCGGCAAATAGTGGTGCCCAACTCCAATCAGTGTCAGCTACTCCGTTTAGTAATGCGGTTTCCTGGAAATAATCTCCATCATTGTTGATCTGAAGCATATTTCTCGCATATTGGTCTTTGTAACCTAGATTTGTTAGGTGCGTTTGCATGTTGAACATAGCGTCATCTCCTTCAGTCTCTTTTAAAACGCGTTCATCTTTAGGTAGCATATCCAAGGTCATTAAGTCTTGGTAACCATCGCCATTAATATCAGCAGCATCGCTTCCCATTGAGAAGCGACTGATGGTGGTAAAGGCTTCAGCGAGTTTTTCTGAAAACGTGCCATCTTGATTATTGATGTAGTAGTAATCATCTTCATGGAAATCATTGCCAATATAGAGATCGTCCCAGCCATCATTGTTAAAGTCGGCAACCGAAGCACTAAGGCCATAACCGTTAACTCCTCCATAAATATTAGCAGCTTCACTGACGTCTGTAAAAAATCCATTGTTGTTATTCAATAAGACATCACCCACTAAAGGAGCACGTTCATTTCTCAAATCCGCTTTTCCATGAGATAGCGTTGTGTGTACGGCATGGTTAACAATGTAAACATCTAGGTCGTTATCTTTATCATAGTCGAAAAAATAGGCTTGTGTAGAATACCCTTTAAAATCGAGTCCGAATTCTTTTGCTTTTTCAGTGAAAGTACCATCACCATTGTTTATATACAATTCATTATGACCTTCAAAATCCAAAAGTCCAGAGACAGCGCAAACATAAATGTCTAATAAACCATCGTTGTTAATATCGACCATTGAAGCACCAGTTTGCCAACTGGAATTTCCTGTAATGTTGGCCTTATCGGAAATGTCTTCAAATTTTAGATTTCCTTTGTTAAGGTATAATTTATTATCTCCCATATTAGAGACAAAAAACAGATCGGATAGCCCATCATTATTAACATCTCCAGCAGCGACACCACCACCATTATAGTAGTATATGTAATTGATGATGCTGTGTTGTGGATCTTCTGTAACTAAATTCACAAAATCCAAACCAGAATTTTGCTCAGATACTTTGGTTAAAAGGTATGAGGGTTTTTTTGTTACTTTTTCCTTGTCTTTACCGCAAGCGAATAGCATAACCATTGCAAGCAAGGCTAAGTATATATTTTTCATAAATAGTGATGGTTAGTCAACGATGTAAAAATACGAAATTTTAACGAATATTTAACATTTTGACAACCAGTAAGATAAATTAAGTAGTTGTTTATTTTGTAGCAATTTTGGGCTTGGATGAATGTTTAATCAACAATAATCCAACAAACATAAGTAGGCCATTAATGATTAGAATCTCAAAACCAATCTCATAACCGTTAAAGAGTTTTTTGGAATAGAAGTTAAGGATATAAGAAATTATAGGTGCCAATATGGCAATTATCCAGACCCATCTATCCTTTATTTGCCATTTTGTTAACAAACCAAATGCAAATAAGCCAAGTAGCGGACCATAGGTGTAACCTGCTGCTTTAAACAATTCCCAGATCACAGAGACATCTTTAAAAATAATATCGAATAACAAAATCACTAAAATTAGGGCAATACTAAAACCAATATGAACCTGTTTTCTTATTCGCTTTCTTTCTAGTTCTTCTTTATTGTCAATTTCAACAATATCAATACAAAATGATGTTGTTAAGGAAGTTAATGCAGAATCTGCACTAGAGTATGCAGCAGCAATGAGACCTAAAAGAAAGAATGCTGAGGTTACAACACCAATCTGTGGTAGCATAGCTATAGTTGGGAATAAATCATCTTTTTTGGCAGTAATACCGTTAAGTTCTGCGTATTGAGTGAGCATTAGGCCTAATACCATAAATAAAACGTTCACAAAAATTAAGACAATGCTAAAGGAGACCATATTTTTTTGTGCATCCCTAAGGTTTTTGCACGTAAGATTTTTTTGCATCATGTCCTGATCCAGTCCTGTCATTGTTATCGTTATGAATATTCCTGACATAAAACTTTTCCAGAAATATTGAGGGTCATTGCCGTTTTCAAAGAAGAAGGTTTTGCTGAGATTGCTTCCCATAGCATTGTCAACAACTGCGGAGATGCTGTTTAAATCTAAAGCTGAAGCTAAAAAAACTATAGTTACAACTACAGATACCAACATAAAAAGCGTCTGAAGCGTATCGGTAAAAATTATGGTTTTAATACCACCTCTAAAGGTATAAAGCCAAATAAGCGAAATCGTTATTATTACCGTTATGGCAAAGGGAACATCAAATAAGTCAAAAACCAACAGTTGTAGTACCTTAGCGACCAAAAATAACCTAAAAGCGGCTCCTACAGTTCTTGAAATTAAAAAAGCTATGGAACCGGTTTTGTAACTTACATTTCCAAACCGTTCCTTGAGGTAGGTGTATATAGATGTAAGGTTGAGTCTGTAGTATAACGGAAGTAATACGTATGCAATAATTAAATAGCCAAAGAAGTAGCCAAAAACCACTTGCATATAGCCAAATTGTTTGGCTTCTACAGCGCCAGGTACTGAAATAAAAGTAACTCCAGACAGTGATGCGCCAATCATACCAAAAGCAACTAAGTACCACGGAGCAGACTTATTGGCCTTAAAAAATGCAGCGTTAGAGTCTTCTTTTCCAGTGAAATAAGAGATAAGTACTAAAACACCAAAATAGCATCCGACTAAGATTAATATTGAAGCTGGGCTCATATGAATGAAGTTTTTTAAGAAAATTTTATGAAAAATAGTACATTTGGCAAAATTACATGCTTAAATCAAAATAATTATGAAAAAGAACCTACTATTAAGCATCTTTGCTTTATTTGTTATTAACGCGTCTGCCCAAGACTATAAGCAGCTTATTGCAGAGGGAACACATACGGTGCAACACATTGTTGAGGTGGCAGAAAAACATTTTGACTCCATAGGAAGGGAAAGAGGAACTGGTTACAAGCCGTTTAAACGTTGGCAGTATTTTGCAGAACGTGCCATGGATGAAACAGGTAAGTTGAAATCCCCGGAATTTTATTACAATGAATTACTGGACTATAATGCAGGAATCAATAATGAAGGATTGGCATCGAGAACTGTCGTGGGTACTTGGGAGGAAATGGGACCTACGTCTTGGAACGCTACTTCTGGATGGAATCCTGGAGTCGGTAGAATAACATCCATAGCTATTGAAGAAGGCAATCTTAACCATATCATAGCAGGTAGTGAAACAGGTGGAGTTTGGAAAAGTACAGATGGTGGAACCTCATGGAGTGTATTAACAGATAACCTTGCAAATATTGATGTCTACGCCTTGGCCATGGATCCGCTCAATAGTTCAACTTACTTTTGGGGCTCTAACGGAGGTTCGATATTTAAATCTACAGATGCGGGAGCGACATGGACACTTCATGGTAGTTTACCGGGTGGTTTTGTTAATAGAATTTTAATAGACCCAACCAATACTTCAAAAATGTATGCCAGTGCACAAGGGTCTGGACTCTATAAGTCAACAGATGGTGGTTCTACATGGACGGCAATCGATAACTCTTCTTCAGGATATGATTTTGAATTTAAACCCGGTGACCCAAATACAGTCTATGCCTCAGGCTCTAAGTTTTATGTTTCTACAGATGGCGGAGCCACTTTTAATATTGACAATGGATTGGGTGCATGGACTCAAGAATTCGTTTCTGGTTCTACAACTTGGACGACTTCAGACTCCAATCAAAATAATACAGTGGCGCCAAGAACAGGAAGTAAGTTGGGATTGTTTTATATAAGCAACTTTTCAACACCTATAACCCGCTTGGTCACACCATCTTTGAACTTGAGCGGAGCGGTTAACCCACGAGTTAATTTTTCTTATACACAAGTCAATTGGGCAGGAGATATTGATGAGTTAAGAGTTTTATATAAAACTTCAGCAGGTGGCAATTGGATAGAATTGGCACACTACACGGCAGAAGTAACAAGTTGGGCAGATATGACCATTAGTTTACCAAACCCTTCTGCTGATTATTATGTCGCTTTTGAAGGTACATCTAACTACGGTAGAGGATTGACTTTAGATGATATATCAATTGAAACCAACAATTTTGGTGTTGTATTTTCCGAAGGTTTTGAATCCTCTGCTAATGAATTTGGTTCAGGACCAAAAATGATTGGAGTATCTCCAGATGACCCATCAATAGTATATGTGCTTGAAGCTAATAGTGGAATTTTTGGAGGCTTTCATATATCATCAGATAGTGGAGCAACCTTCACTCAACGAAATCATGTCAATAAAAATTATTTTGGTTACGATTCCAACGGTCTTGACAACCGTGGCCAAGCACCCAGAGATATGGATGTTACCGTAAATCCTAACGATGTGGACGATGTGCACATTGCAGGTATCAACACATGGAGATCCACAGATGGCGGTGTAACTTTCAATATAAGCTCCCAATGGACACCTGGTGGAGCTGCTTTTGAAAATATAGGGTACTGCCATGCCGATGTGGATTTAATGCTATTTGCTGGTACTGGTGCTAATGCAAAACTTTTTGTAGGGACAGATGGAGGTATTTTTGTTGCCAATAATCCTACGGCTGTAAACTCAAACTACTACACGGATTTAACTCCTGGTATGGGTATCAGACAATTCTACAAAATAGGAATTAGCCAAACAAATCCTGTTGTGGTTACTGGTGGATCACAAGATAACGGAACATCAAAAATGGATATCAATGGTAGCTGGACGGATTGGCTTGGTGCCGATGGTATGGAAGGTTTTGTAGATAAGGATAATTCTCAAATAATGTATGGGACATCACAATTTGGTACCTTGTACAAAACCACAAACGGAGGAAACGGTGCTTTTGGTATTACACAGCCAGACGGGAAAGGTGGACAGAACAATTGGAACTGGGTAACTCCACTAGAGCAAGATCCTACAGCTCTAAATACGCTATATGTTGCTTATGATGAGGTTTACAGGTCAATCGACGGCGGCAGTAACTGGACGTCAATATCACAAAATTTTGGGGCTAACATCGATCATTTTAAAGTAGCTCCTTCAAACAACTCTAAAATGTATTTGGCAATCAACGGGGCATTTTGGTATTCAACTAACGGAGGAGCAATCTGGACGCAATCTACTTTGAATTTAGGTGGAGGTTGGATTAATGAAATAGCCGTTCATCCTACTGATCCAGATAAGATTGCCATTGCTACAACGAATAGCGAAAGAGTGTATTTAAGTACAGACAACGGTCAGTCGTGGACCTCCATACGTTGGGATTTGCCTAGTTTTTCATCTCAAGCGCTTGCTTGGCAAAATAATGGACAAGATGGCTTGTATGTAGGCATGAACTACGGCGTATATTACACAGATAATAGTTTGGGCAATACTTGGGTACCTTTTAATAATGGATTGCCTAATGTAAGAATTAATGAATTGGAAATTAATACTGCAGATAATAGAATATATGCCGCAACCTATGGAAGAGGTCTGTGGAGGTCTAACGTATATGATGAAACCTTGAGTGTCAATAATTTTGAACTCAATGATCTTGAGTTATATCCAAATCCGGCAAATAACGTGGTAAACCTTAAATGGAACAAACCAGAAGATGTAAGTGTTAGAATTTATAACACCCTTGGTAAAATCGTATTTTATGGAAAAGAGGTGAATCTGCAAAACGGAATTAAAATAGATGTGTCTTCTTTTGACTCTGGCCTTTATTTTGTGAAATTAAATAGCGATAATGGTGAAATTACAAAGAAACTGATACTGAAATAATAACCAATCAAATTTCAAAAAAGCCCATTTGTAAAGCATTTACATTTGGGCTTTTTTTAGTTCTAAAATCAGTAACTTCGCATCTATGGAATTTTCTTCAAAATTATTGGAAAACGCAGTTAATGAAATGTCGCAATTGCCAGGAATTGGTAAGCGTACTGCGCTTAGATTGGTATTACATTTGTTACGCCAACCTGAGCACCAAACATTTCAATTGTCTGATGCGCTATCTAAGGTCAGGGCCGAAATAAACTTTTGTAAATCCTGCCATAATATTAGCGATAAAGAACTGTGCGAGATTTGCGCTAACCCAAACCGTAATGAAGCCTTAATCTGTGTTGTTGAGGACATAAGGGATGTCATGGCTATTGAAAATACTAGTTCGTTTAAAGGTTTGTATCACGTGTTGGGAGGAAAAATATCACCTATGGATGGTATAGGACCTCAAGATTTAAACATAAATTCCTTGGTGGAAAAAGTAAAATCTGGACGGGTTAAAGAATTGATTTTTGCGATGAGTCCAACGATGGAAGGTGACACGACGAACTTTTATATTTTTAGGCAAATTCAAGGTTATAATGTTGTAACATCAACAATCGCCAGAGGTGTAGCTGCTGGTAATGAATTGGAATATACGGACGAAATTACACTTGGTCGCAGTATCATAGATCGCGTTCCATTTGAGGCGTCCTTAAAATCTTAAACGCATCTTGAAGCTGTCCGTAATCATACTCAACTATAACGTACGTTACTTTTTAGAGCTCTGTTTAAAAAGTGTGGAGGCAGCAACTAAAGATTTGGAAGCTGAGATTATTGTGGTTGATAATAATTCGCCAGACGATAGTTGCGAGATGGTGAAGCGATTATTTCCTTCTGTAAAATTGATAGAGAACAAAGAGAACTTTGGCTTTTCAAAAGGAAATAATATTGGTGTAGCCGAAGCCAAAGGTGAATATTTATGTATTCTCAATCCTGATACTGTCGTTGCAGAAGATACTTTTTTAAATATTCTTGAATTTGCGGATTCAAAGTCAGACTTAGGAATTGTTGGTTGCCAGCTTATTGATGGCAGAGGTGAATTTTTACCTGAAAGTAAACGACAAATCCCAACGCCAAAAGTAGCTTTTCAAAAGTTAATGGGTAATACCAAAAATTACTATACCAATGCATTAAAGCCTAATGAAGTAGGTAAAACTGATATATTGGTAGGTGCATTTATGGTTTTAAAACGTTCGGTTTACAATCAAGTGAATGGTTTTGATGAAGACTATTTTATGTATGGTGAAGATATTGACCTATCATATAAGATTTTAAAGGCAGGTTACAATAATTATTATTTCGGTAAAGCTACAATCATTCATTTTAAAGGTGAGAGTACCTTGAAGGATGAAATCTATGCGCAACGCTTTTATGGCGCAATGGGAATTTTTTATAATAAACACTTTAAGAATAGCTCCGTAATGGCAGTTTTGGTTAAATTAGGTTTAAAGCTGTTTGTTAAAAGAGGAAGGCCATTGAAAAAAGCTGATATAAAACCTTCTGGAAGTGCTATTATTTCTGAAGAAATACTAAAAGCGTTGAAAACAATACTCATAAGACCAATCACGTTCACTAAAAACCTAAGTGAATTACCAACACATACACAAATTGTTTTTGATGTAGATTATCTAGATTATAAAACCATTATCGATTTTATGAAATCCAATGCGCCTTCAAATCAAAATACCTATAGAATATTGTTAAAAAATAGTAATTTTATCTTAGGAAGTGATAGTAATGTTGATAAGGGAGAAGTGATTCATTTTTAATTTTTAGTTGAATAAAAATCAACAAAAAACACTATTTTTTACTAATTTTGCAGTCGATTAGCTAATAAAGACCTTCAAATTAAAGATATG
The DNA here is from genome assembly GCA_964221315.1 of Leeuwenhoekiella palythoae. GTDB lineage: Bacteria > Bacteroidota > Bacteroidia > Flavobacteriales > Flavobacteriaceae > Winogradskyella > Winogradskyella palythoae_A. Next base: position 56,856 of record CAXPYI010000007.1, read on the forward strand.
GCAAAGTTTGAACTTAAGTTACCTAAAATGGGAGAGAGTGTTGCAGAAGCAACAATAACCTCTTGGCTTAAAGATGTTGGAGATACCATTGAGGCCGATGAAGCCGTTTTGGAAATTGCAACAGACAAAGTAGATAGTGAAGTGCCAAGCGAAGTCGATGGCGTTTTGGTAGAAAAACTGTTTAACGTAGATGATGTTGTGCAGGTAGGCCAAACTATTGCAGTTATTGAAATTGAAGGTGAAGATTCTGGTGAAAGTGAAGCTTCGGTTTCAGAACCTGTTAAGGAAGAAGCGCCTAAAGCCGCTGCAGAAGTGACAAAAACTGTAGTTGCTGCAAAAGAAACTGTAGAGCCAGTAATTTCTTCTGGTGATCGTTTCTATTCTCCATTGGTAAAGAATATTGCCAAAAAAGAAGGCATTTCCCAAGCTGAGTTAGATAGTGTACCAGGTACTGGTAAAGATGGACGCGTAACCAAAAACGATATAAAGAGTTATTTAGAATCTCGTAGTTCTGCACCAGTCTCTACAGCTAAACCTGATTCACCAAAGCAAGAGGTTCCTCAAAAGACAGTGGAACCGCAACAGGTTAAGAATACTGAAACTAAGCAATCTGCGGTCACTGAGCCAATTCGAAATACTGGCGAAGACGAAATCATAGAAATGAGCCGTATGGGCAAGCTCATTTCCAAGCACATGGTAGATTCTGTACAGACATCTGCACACGTTCAGTCATTTATAGAAGCCGACGTTACCAATATTTGGAACTGGAGAAACAAACATAAAAATAACTTTAAAGCCCGTGAAGGTGAGAACCTTACCTTTACACCAATCTTTATGGAAGCTGTGGCTAAAGCCATTAGAGATTTCCCAATGATAAACATTTCTGTACAAGGCGATAGCATTGTTAAAAAGAAACATATCAATTTAGGTATGGCTGCGGCATTACCAGATGGTAATTTAATCGTGCCAGTCATTAAAGACGCAGATCAGTTGAACCTTTTGGGCATGGCTAAAAAAGTAAACGATTTAGCAAATAGAGCCAGGGAAAATAAATTAAGCCCAGACGATATACAAGGTGGAACTTACACGGTAACCAATGTAGGAACCTTTGGTAGCATTATGGGAACTCCGATTATCAATCAACCTCAAGTAGCTATTTTGGCATTAGGTGCAATCAGAAAAGTACCAGCAGTTATAGAAACTCCGCAAGGTGATTTTATCGGTATTCGTTATAAGATGTTCTTATCCCATTCTTACGATCATCGCGTTGTAAATGGGGCTTTAGGTGGGCAATTTGTAAAAGCTGTTAAGGATTACCTAGAAGCTTGGGATATGAATCGAGAGATATAAAATAATTTGTCATTCAGAGCGATAGCGAAGAATCTCATCATAAAATAGAAAGCACAGTTTTGGGACTGTGCTTTTTTTATTTTTAAGGAAGTTCTATTCAATTATTTTTAATGCAGTTAATAATTGTTCATTCGAAAATCCTGAACAGCTGTAATCTTGAAAATTGATTTCTTCAATTCCATTGTCAAGATTATAACTTATTCCTAAATTACAAGAATTGTCATTATTTTGCATTAAACTCAATTTACGCTCAAATAGAGCTAATCTTTCGATAACAGATTCAGATATTTTTATTTTTCCACGCTTTATTCTTTTTCCGTTTTTGAAATATTTGTATTTAAAATAGCCATTTTTAGGCTTCAAAATTAATTTGTTAGACTCAAATACATGATGACCCCAAGCTAAGCTTAAAATCCATTTTTTTCTATGCTTAATAGATTCTCTTATTAGTGATTGTTTTTTATAATCTGTAAAAGTATTAACACAAATTTTTATTTCATTAAGTTTCCTAGCGTTCGAGAAAGTTGTGTCAATTATTTGACAAAAATATTTGTATATTCTATTCTTAGATAGTCTGAATCATTTATTAAAATCATTTTTTGATTTCCTAAATGTTTACTATGCTGTTCAATTTTTTGTTTTGTTAGAATTTTAGGTTTAGCTCTGTCTAATAAAAACATTGTAAGTCCATTTTCTTGACTGCAATCGCTAGGAATTAATTCTATTTTATTCTGAGCAAACGAAAATAATGAGCTCAAAACTAGAATTGTTAATATTAAAAGTGTATTTCTCAAATGTGAGGTGATATTTCTGTATATATAAAAGTATTTCAAAGTTATATCTAAACTTTACTGAAGCAAGTTTAGCTCATCTAAACGAAGTTACACTTTTATATTTGCAAAATCAAGCCAGCTTTTTTAATCATTTAAAGTCTTTTATGCTAAATCTCATTACCTTTGTTTTAAAGAATACATAAATGCAACTCAACCTTAACAAACCCATCTGTTTTTTCGATTTAGAAACCACAGGTATCAACATATCTAAAGACAGGGTCGTAGAAATTTCGATTCTAAAAGTATATCCTGACGGAACAGAGGAAACTTATACAAAACGTGTCAACCCAACAATCCCAATTCCGGCTGAAGTAAGCAAGGTACATGGCATATATGATGCTGATGTTGCAGATGCCCCAACGTTTAAGGAAATTTCTAAAGAAGTCCATAACCTTATAAAAGATTCCGATTTAGGTGGCTTTAACTCCAACCGATTTGATATTCCGCTTTTGGCAGAAGAAATGTTACGTGCCGAGGTAGATTTTGATATGAAAAACAGAGTTGCTGTTGATGTGCAGACCATTTTCCATAAAATGGAGCAACGTACACTGAGTGCTGCTTATAAATTTTATTGCGATAAAAATCTCGATGATGCCCATAGTGCCGAAGCAGATACCAAAGCAACCTACGAGGTTTTAAAGGCGCAGTTATCTAAGTACGATAACTTAGAAAACGATACCAAGTTTTTGGCAGAATTTAGTTCTCGAAAAAAGTTTGCCGATTTTGCAGGTTTTTTAATCTTCAATAAGCAAGGTGAAGAATGTTTTTCTTTTGGAAAGCACAAAGGCAAGCGTGTGGTCGATGTTATGGAGCAAGAGCCTGGGTATTTTGGTTGGTTGCTCAATGCAGATTTTCCTTTGTATACAAAGAAGGTGCTAACAGCTATTAAGCTAAGGCAATTTAACAATAAACTGTCATAGTTGTCATTCCTGCGTAGGCAGGAATCCACTTTTAAGTAAAAAAATTAATTAAAATAGATTCCGCATCACACTTCGACTGTGCTTCGACAAGCTCAGCATGACACTCTCAGTGGAACAGTGCGGAATGACAAATAAATTATCAATGAAACTCATCTGCATAGGTCGTAACTACACAGACCACATAAAAGAATTGGAAAACGAAAAACCTACAGATCCTGTGGTGTTTTTAAAGCCAGATACTTCGATATTATTAAAGAACCAACCGTTTTTTATACCAGAGTTTTCAGACGATGTGCATCATGAGGTTGAGGTTTTGGTGAAAATTAAAAAAGTAGGGAAGTACATCGATAAAAAATTTGCCCATAAATATTATGACGAAATTGGACTTGGGATAGACTTTACAGCAAGGGATCTTCAAGCACAGTTAAAAGCAAAAGGCTTACCATGGGAAAAGGCAAAAGCCTTTGATGGAGCAGCTGTAATCGGTAAATGGTTACCAAAATCAAACTTTAAAAATGTAGATAACATCAATTTTAGTTTAAAGAAAAATGATGAGGTGGTGCAATCTGGTAATACGGAATTGATGTTGTGGAAAATAGATGAACTTATAGAATATGTTTCAAAATATTTTACTTTAAAAATAGGAGATATTATATTTACGGGCACACCTGCCGGAGTTGGTAAGGTTTTTGCAAATGACAGATTAATAGGATATATTGAGGACGAAGAAATGTTTTCAGTTAAAATTAAATAAATGGCAAAACACTATAAATTAGACCGTGTACGCGAAATGGCCGATAACGACGAAGATTTCGTTTTGGCGCTAGCTGCAGCTTTTGTTGAAGAAGTTCCTGAGGATGCAGAACGTTTAAGAAAGGCAGTCCCAGAGCGCGATTTTTATGAAACCTACCAAGCGGCACATAAAATGAAGCCAACGGTAGATTTATTTGAGCTTGGTATCTTGGATAAGCTTATAGAGGTTCAGGATTGGGGAAAGTTTGAAAAATCCGATGAAAATGTTGATGCCCAGCTTCAAATAGTGTTGACCGCAGTAGAAAATGCCACCAAAGAGCTAAAATCAGATTTCGGATTGTAAATGCAAGCAGAAATAATAACAATTGGTGATGAAATACTCATAGGCCAAATTGTAGATACTAATTCCGCTTTTTTAGGAAAAGAATTCAATAAGATAGGTGTTTCTATCTATCAAATTACATCTGTACAAGACGATAAAGATCATATTCTTAAAGCTTTAAAAGAAGCAGAGGACAATGCGGATATTATTGTAGTGACTGGTGGACTTGGCCCAACAAAGGACGATATTACCAAGCACACCATTTGCGAATATTTTAATGATACTCTAGTTGAGAACAAAGATGTCCTTGCCCATGTAGAGCATTTGTTTTCAAAATACATAAGCACACCAATTTCAGATTTAAACCGTCAACAAGCATTGGTGCCCTCTAAAGCTAAAGTTCTTATGAACCAATTCGGTACAGCACCAGGTATGTGGTTAGAAAAGAATGGAAAAGTATTTGTGTCGCTTCCAGGTGTACCTTATGAGATGAAGGCTTTGATTACCAATGAGGTGCTTCCGGCATTGAGGAAAAAGTTTAAGTTACCATACATAAAACACCGAACGCTTTTAACCTATGGTCTAGGAGAAAGTGCTATTGCCGACAGAATTGAGTCTTGGGAAGACGCTTTACCTAGTTTTATAAAATTGGCGTATCTGCCAAGTTTAGGAAGGGTAAGATTGCGTTTGTCAGGCATTTCTTTTGATAAAAACATGCTGGATGCAGAGTTGGAAAAGCAAATTGCATTAATACTACCACAGATTGAAGATATCTTTGTCGGTTTTGAAGAAGATATATCCTTAGAGGCGATTATCGGTAAACAATTGACTGCGTTAGAAAAAACAATTTCGGTAGCCGAGAGTTGTACAGGAGGTCAAATCGCTAAAGCCATTACCAGTAATGCAGGTGCTTCACAATTTTTTAAGGGTGGTATTGTTAGTTATGCTACGGATTCTAAAGTAGATATTTTAGGCATTTCTAAACAAGATATTACATCACATTCTGTGGTAAGCAGACAAGTTGCCGAAGCTATGGCAAAGAATGTACGAAAGATGTTCAATACGGATTACGGTGTAAGTACCACTGGCAATGCTGGTCCGTCAAAAGGAGATTCCGATGCCGAGGTTGGTACAGTTTGGATTGCAATCGCTACTGAAGACAAGGTATATGCGGAAGTTTTTAATTTTGGAAACCATCGCGATAAAGTGATTATGAAAGCCACCAATAAAGCCTTTGAAATGCTTCAAAAAGAAATTTTGAAAAAGTAGAAAATAGTTTTGTGAAACTTTAAATATTTACTAAATTTGCACCCTGTTTTAAAATAATACGAGAACAATGTCAAGAGTTTGTGAACTTACTGGGAAAAAAGCGATGGTTGGAAACAATGTTTCTCACGCTATGAATAGAACAAAACGCAAGTTTAACGCCAACCTGGTTAAGAAGCGTTTTTATATTCCTGAAGAGGATAAGTGGGTAACATTAAAGGTTTCTACATCTGCATTAAAAACGATTAACAAAATTGGTATTACTGCAGCATTAAAAGAAGCTAGAGCAAAAGGGTTTTACAAATAATAGCACATACGCTAAAGTCAATTTACAATGGCAAAGAAAGGAAATAGAATACAGGTTATCTTAGAGTGTACAGAGCACAAAGCTTCTGGTCAGCCAGGAACTTCAAGATATATTACAACGAAAAACAAAAAGAATACGCCAGACCGTATGGAGATTAAGAAATTTAATCCTATCCTAAAGCGTATGACAGTTCACAAGGAGATAAAATAATTAAGTTATGGCAAAGAAATCAGTAGCGTCTTTACAGACAGGATCAAAACGTTTGACAAAAGCTATTAAAATGGTGAAATCACCAAAAACTGGAGCTTACATGTTTGTAGAATCAGTGATGGCACCAGAATTTGTCAATGACTTTTTGAATAAAAAATAATCTGTTTTATATAATAGATTTACAAAACTGCTTTCGTTTGAAAGCAGTTTTTTTATGGCTATATTTGAACACATCTGACAACTTAGCAGTAAATGTTTAAGGGCAAGATTATTGCTGTAAGCAAATCAAACAGAATTGTAAATGAGTTTTTTTAAAAACATATTTTCTTCAGAGAAGAAAGAAACCCTCGACAAAGGATTAGAGAAGTCCAAAACATCATTTTTTACCAAGCTAAATAAAGCCGTTGCCGGAAAATCTAAAGTAGATGATGATGTCCTTGATAATCTCGAAGAAGTTTTAGTAACTAGTGATGTTGGTGTAAACACTACTTTAAAAGTCATTGAACGTATCGAAGAACGTGTAGCAAAGGATAAATATTTAGGGACTTCTGAATTAAATCAAATTCTAAGAGAGGAGATAGCGGGATTACTTTCTGAAACCAATTCTGGTGAGGACACCGAATATAAAATTCCCGATTTGCCAGTTCAAGAAAATGGAAAAAAGACACCTTATGTTTTAATGGTGGTTGGTGTAAATGGGGTTGGCAAAACTACAACTATTGGGAAATTGGCATATCAGTTTAAAAAGAAAGGCTTAAAGGTAGTGCTTGGTGCTGCTGACACCTTTAGAGCTGCAGCGATTGATCAATTGCAAGTTTGGGCGGATAGAGTAGATGTGCCGATGATAAAACAAAAAATGGGCTCTGATCCTGCTTCTGTGGCATTTGATGCCGTGCAATCTGGTGTCAATCAAGATGCTGATGTTATTATAATTGATACGGCAGGAAGGCTGCATAACAAAGTCAACCTTATGAATGAGCTAACCAAAGTAAAACGTGTCATGCAAAAGGTGATAGGTGATGCGCCTCATGATGTATTATTGGTATTGGACGGTTCCACTGGTCAAAATGCATTTGAACAAGCCAAACAATTCACGGCAGCTACGGAAGTTACTTCCCTTGCTGTCACTAAACTAGACGGAACCGCAAAAGGTGGAGTAGTAATCGGGATTTCAGACCAGTTTCAAATTCCTGTAAAATACATTGGGGTAGGTGAAGGTATAGAAGATTTACAGGTCTTTAATAAATACGAGTTTGTGGATTCTTTTTTTAAGTGACAAAACATTGTTTTGTCATGCTGAACTTGTTTCAGTATCTATGATTAAATAATAATTAGACCTGATAGATTGTTAAAACCTATCAGGTCTTTTTGTATTTTTATAAAAAACATCCATGCGTTATATTTCATTTCTATTCGTTTTCTTATTCGTTTTCTCTTGCAAAGATTCAAAATCAAATGATTCTCAAACACCAACTGAAGCTTCAAAAACCAAAATAGACAATACTGAGGTTGAAGACGATTCCGATTTAAGTGCCATCTCAACAAAGGATTTTAGGGAATTTAAGGTACTAGATTCCGAAAACCTGACCAAGGAAGATATTTGGGCAGAGATTGATTCGCAGCTAAAAGACTTTACCGAAGCTGATTATAATCGCTTAAAACCCTTTATTTTAGAGCAAAACATTCCAACTTTACAAAAGCATGTTTTCGATAATAACATAACTTATGAAGACTTAACGAAGTTTTATCTATATCGTATAAGACAATTTGATAGAGAAAATTCACTTTCCTTGAATTCAGTTATTTCAATCAATAAGAACGTCATCAATGAGGCAAAAGATAGAGATGAAAAAAGAAAGTTATATGAGGACGTAAGCGTTGATTATTTTAAGAATACTATTGTTGGTATGCCCATCTTGTTAAAAGATAATATTAATACTTCAGGCATGGCAACAACTGCAGGTGCAGTGGCTTTAAAAGACAATACAACAGAAGATGCCTTTATCGTTAAGCAACTGAAGTCTAAAGGGGCTTTAATTCTGGGAAAAGCCAATTTAAGTGAATGGGCTTATTTCTTTTGTGGAGACTGTCCCAGTGGTTATTCAGCAATTGGTGGACAAACCCTCAATCCCTACGGACGACGCATTATGGATACTGGTGGGTCTAGTTCGGGTAGTGGAGTTGCAGTTGCGGCAAATTTTTGTGCTGCTGCTATTGGTAGCGAAACCGCAGGTTCTATTTTATCACCAGCGAGCCAAAATTCGGTTGTGGGATTAAAACCAACAATAGGTTTGGTGAGTCGTAGTGGCATTGTACCGATTTCTTCAACATTAGATACTGCAGGACCAATAACAAGGACCGTAATGGATAATGCGATTGTATTGGATGCTATTATTGGCGAAGATAAAACGGATTCAAAATCAATAATGATGAGGCAGGAATCGGGTTTTTATTCCAAAGATTTAAAAAGTGCTAGTTTAAAAGGTAAGCGCTTCGGTGCTCCAAAGCGCTTACTAGAAGATTCTTTATACACAAAAGCACTTGAAGTATTGAAACAACAAGGTGCGGAAATCGTTGAAATCGAAGAAGAAAAATTAGGCTTGCCAAACTTTATTCGATTATTGAATTTGGACATGAAGAAAGACTTGCCATCTTACATGCAAAATTATGCCAATAAAGCCATTAAACTAAGAACCATTGAAGATGTGATGGATTATAATCTCAAAGACTCATTAAATACCATGCCTTATGGTCAAAAACTTTTTCAAGGTATTGCTGATGATAAAGGAGATGACATGTATTTAGAGCGTATAAAAGATACTTTAAAAACCAATGGTAGGCAGTATTTTGATATACCAATGAAGACCCATAATCTTGATGGCTTTTTATCCATTAATAACAGACATGCAGCTTTTGCTGCGGTTGCAGAATATCCTGCTTTAACAGTTCCTATGGGTTATACTGTAGAGGGTGAACCAAAGGGATTGACGTTTATCGCAAAACCGTTACAGGAAAAACTGTTGCTAGAATGGGCTTATGTTTATGAACAGGCTTCTAAAGCACGTAAAGCTCCAAAGAATTATAACTAGCAGTTTCAACAATCTAAATTCTACAATCGCATATCGTAAATCATTGTGTATCTTTGCAGACTGATTAAAAAAAGCATGCGTACAAAAACCCTAAAGAAAAATAGAATTAACGTTGTCACTCTTGGATGTAGTAAAAATGTTTACGATAGCGAAGTGTTAATGGGACAGCTCAAAGCTAGCGGCAAAGACGTGGTGCACGAGCAAGAAGGTAACGTCGTTGTCATCAATACCTGTGGTTTTATTAACAATGCCAAGGAAGAAAGTGTGAACACCATTTTGCATTACATGCAAAAAAAAGAAGAGGGAGAGGTTGATAAGGTTTTTGTGACCGGATGTTTAAGTGAACGTTATAAGCCAGATTTACAAAAAGAAATTCCAAATGTGGATCAGTATTTCGGTACAACGGAATTACCAGGTTTACTCAAAGCACTTGGTGCCGATTATAAACACGAGTTGATTGGTGAACGACTTACAACGACTCCAAAGAATTATGCATATTTAAAAATTGCTGAAGGCTGCGACAGACCATGTAGTTTCTGTGCCATTCCGTTAATGCGAGGAAAACATAAAAGTACACCAATTGAAGATTTGGTAGTAGAAGCAGAAAAGTTAGCCGCTAATGGAGTTAAAGAACTCATTCTTATTGCCCAGGATTTGACCTACTACGGATTGGATCTCTATAAGAAAAGAAACCTTGCTGAATTACTAGAGCATTTGGTGAAAGTTGAAGGCATTGAATGGATTCGTTTGCATTATGCGTTTCCAACAGGTTTCCCGATGGATGTTTTAGACGTGATGAAGCGCGAACCTAAGATTTGTAATTATCTAGATATTCCTTTGCAACATATATCAGATACTATTCTAAAAAGTATGCGTCGTGGAACCACTAAAGAAAAGACCACAAAGCTACTTAAGGATTTTAGGGCTAAAGTACCAGAAATGACCATTAGAACCACATTGATTGTTGGTTATCCAGGTGAAACGGAAGAAGACTTTCAAACACTTAAAGAATGGGTAAAAGACATGCGTTTTGAACGCTTGGGTTGCTTCACCTATTCTCACGAAGAAAATACACATGCCTATAATCTCGAAGATGACGTACCTGAAGATGTAAAAATGCAGCGTGCCAATGAAATTATGGAAATACAATCCCAGATTTCTTGGGAACTCAACCAAGCCAAAATAGGGCAGGAGTTTAAAGTGGTTATCGACAGAAAAGAAGGCAACTATTTTGTTGGTCGTACTGAGTATGATTCACCAGATGTTGATAATGAGGTGTTGATTGATGCTTCAAAAACCTATCTAAAAACGGGTGAATTCACAAAAATTAAAGTTATTGAAGCTGAAGATTTTGATCTTTATGGCGAGGTTGTGGCTTAGACAAAAGCAGGCTTACGCCTGCTCTTTATCAACCAACTAAATAATTTATATATTAAAATTAATCCCATTGCTTTGTGGTTGTGGTTAAACCTTGATATAAGGCAATGCCAGTCCAATTGTATGGAAGCTCGTTAACATCAAAATTTCCGTACTTAAAATTAAAACCCGAAGTTCCGCTAAAATACCCAAAACGCTCAGCACTTACGGCCATATATGACGTTTCAGATGTTGGGTTTGAATTGCCTTTGAGCACAAAATAGTTTTCGCCGCTATTATGCATCGGCACGTTACTACCAATATCAGTATAACCTTCTGAGACACTTGTTGAGGATAGTTTAACCTTGGTGTTGGTCAGGTTATCCTGATTGCAGGTGTATTTAAATGCAAATAAATAACTTTGTCCTGCTATTGTAGCACCGTTATCATTGGCATATGTGTAATAATTACTGTCGTAAGATATTTGGTCGTTTCTGTTGTATTGGGAATCAGTAGAGCCGCATTTGGCTACTTCAAATAAATTATTCGCCAGATTGTTATACTCTCCTTCGGTTATGGCAATCCATTCTCCAGCCGAGGCATTTGCATAACCATCTCTTGAGCTGTTAAGGAAAAACCAAATATCGTCAGTGTTGTTAAGGTTGACAATAATAATTTTGTTTTCTGTGTCCGTTCCATTTGATGCTGATACGGTAGCTGTAATTATCGGATTGACTTCGTAGTCATAGACTTGCCATGCAGCCACCCTAAGTTCTCCTGAATTTGAATCTAATGTAAATGCTTGTGAGATAGACTCTGAGGTTAAGCTGAAGCTAACATCACCTGAAAGGTGTGATGCTATAGTTGTGACTAAATAACCACTAGATGGGTTTTCGTCTACACTGACTTCTATAGTACTATTGGAAGGGGAATCATTGTTATTGTCCTTACTAGTACAGGAAACAATAATGGTCAAAAATGCAATAATGATAAAAAATCCAATTAAAATTCTACTTGTGTAAATAATTTTTGGCTTGAGGTCTTCGTGATTTTTTTTTGAAAAATTCATAATGTTTGTGTTTTGTGGTTTAACATTAGTTTTCGTAGCGACTTGCAACTGGAAGTCTGCAGCCATATCCAGCGCAAGGCACCACAAAACTGGTTGTCATTAATTAATGACATCACAAACTTATATTAGGATCAAAGTGAAAGGAAAAATGTATTGCGGACATTAAGTGGACAGTCCAAGCGGTGTATCTGGACAAAAGGTGGACAAAATGAGTTAATTATTTTGTTATCAGTTGATTGAGGTGTTTTTATAAGTTTATATAGTTGGTTTTATTGCCCTAAATTTTAAACTTTTTTTAGTAAAACACTATCCATTTCGGTATGGTTTGTGCTAATCTTTCAGCATGAAAACAAATTTTACAATCATCATACTGCTTTTTCTCTTTATGTCCTGTAAGCAGGTGCAAAAAGTTAGTGATGTTATTACAAATCCTTCAGCTAGTGAAATCCTGGAACGAGGTTTTGAAAATAATGATAGTCTATTTCAGCAGTATCGGTTGAGATATAATAACGCAAAGAAAAATAGACTTAAGCTAGAATTACCGACTGTAATAACATCGAAAGCCAATTCTATGGATTTTAAAATATTAGCATATACCATAAATCTTAAGAGAGGAGAACATTTTAAGATAGAGTCTAATATTGATGCAGACACTATTCAGCTAGCAATTGATGTTTATGCAATTGAAAATGATTCAATTGTTGCGAAAAAACCTATAGTGTCCAATCAACCAAAAACAAATGAATTGGCTATGAAGGTTGAACGAACAAGCAACTACAAAGTTGTTATTTGGCATGAACAAAAACCAGATACCAATTTTGCACTAAAGTTGTTTACAGAACCTTCATTGGCATTTCCTGTAAGCGGAAAAGGCAATAAAGCTATACAAAGTTTTTGGGGAGCACCAAGAGGAGGAGGTACACGTTCACATAAAGGTATAGATATTTTTGCTAAGCGAGGTACTCCAGTAGTTGCCGCAACGGATGGCTTTATCTCCGACACAGGTAATAGAGGGCTGGGTGGAAAACAGGTTTGGTTACGAGACGGGCTTTTTGGTCAGTCCCTATATTATGCGCACTTAGATAGTATTGTGGTTTCTGGTGGTAATCGTGTAAAAGTAGGTGATACTTTAGGTTTTGTTGGTAATACTGGTAATGCAAAAACCACACCACCACATTTGCATTTTGGGATCTACACAAGAGGAGGTGCTATTGACCCTTTGCCATTTGTAAAGCAGACAAAAGCAATAGAGTTTGACGGCATAACAGTTACTGATCAGGGTGAAACCAAACTAAAAATCAATGAACTTAGGGTTGGAGCAGGCGTGAAAAACGAGAAGATTCAGAATATTAAGCCTAATGTCCCAGTAAACATTTTGGGACAAACTAAACAATGGTTGCATCTAAAGGTAAATGATACTCTTGAAGGTTTTATGCATCAATCATTGGTTAGAAAAGTGAGATAGGCTTATTCTGCCATGTTATAAGCTTCTCTCATCCAACCAATCAATTCATCATCAATATCTTCAACAGAAGTCAATTGAACGCGATGTGTACACATCGTACCAAAAGGTCCGGAATCGCCAAGTCTGTCAGTTGTAGATTTGTTAGGTAGTTTAAGCCCTAAATCAATACGTGTTTTAGTAGATGGCTTTATCAATACAAATTGACGTTTTCTTATAACGCTGACACTCGTTTTTTTTGGTGTTACGGTAACATCATCACCAAACCCTTTTACGATTGGCAGAAGCTTTTCATAAATTGGGAACAAACTCTCTTTGCCTTTATACTGATTGGTCACAAGATCATCATCAGAAGTATTGTCTTGCTTAGAAAGGGTTACAATGGTATTGGCAAAACCGTGGGTAACTCCATGCTCTTTTTTAAGAAAGTTGACACCCTCCGAATGTTTGGTAAATGCTTTTGCTTTTAAAATTTTCTTCCATTCGTCAAGGGACTTACCGGTTTTTTCCGGCATATTGTTAATCATGGTTTGTAGTGCGTCGCTCATAATATTGCTGTATTGTTAGTGTGAGGTTGAGCTCAGACGAAACTCAATAGTTGTAGAGTTATTAAGGGCTTCGACTACACTCAGTCTGACAGTTAAATTAATATTTTATTTCGGTTTAAGTGTATTGACATAATCAAAGCTCTGCTCAAAATACTTGACCATTATTTCTTTTTCTGCTAAGAGCGATTCTGGTACCAGTACATAATCTTTCATTTTTGCACCATAGGAATAATAATGATCAGTGTTGTGTTGTTCCATAAATTTTGTAGCTTCTTCTTTTGGTAAGCGAATACCGATTTCAGCATTTTTATTCAACAAAGTAAACATATAACCGTTGGAAGAGGTGTAAATCATTTTTTTGCCCTTGCGTTCAAAACCGTTGCAAGCTTCCACTATATCGTCGTATATGTTTAATGCCTCTTCCCAGATCATGATTTAAATATGCTGGTCTACCAAAATGGCATTACCGTCTGGGTCTAAAATCACAAAACTTGCGGGACCTTTTTCGGAATCAGATTCTATTTCGCTTGCAAACAATACATCCTTTGATTTTAAATGCTCCTGTATCTTACGTATATCATCGTATTGCTCTAAGGTATTGGCATCTTGATCCCAGCCTGGATTAAAGGTTAATATGTTGTTTTCGAACATACCTTGAAACAAGCCAATTAATGTAGATTCATTTTTCATGATGAGGTATTTTTGCTCTAAACTACCTGCAAAAACAGAAAATCCTAAATGTTCGTAAAATGTTTTTGAGGCTTTAATATCCTTTACGGCTAGACTAACCGAAAATGCTCCGAGTTTCATAATCGTTTGATTTTTAATTAGTTTTTAAAGATAATGAAATTTGAATTCAATGATTCATCAACTTATGTATAATTTTAGCACTGCTATAATCTCGATAGGCCTCATATCGATTTGGTACCTAAAGCAAAGTTGGAGATTTGATTATTTATGTTTTAATTGGTAATCCTCAATTGAGTTTACAAGTATAGTGTATGCTTCTTCTTTTGATTTAAAGCCTTTGGCTTCAACTTTTACATCACCTTTGTAATTAGTGAACCATAATTTAAGTATCTCTGAAATACCTTTATGCTTATCGTTTAATTCTTCAATGGAATTGATATTGTGTAATGGTGAATCCATGGAAACAGCAATGATTTTATCATCGTTTTCGCCTCTATCAATGAGGTTAAGAACACCAATTATTTTACAGTTAACAATATTACCTCTTTCAACGGGTGGTCCTAAAACCAAGATATCCAATGGATCTCCGTCTCCACCATTTTCTTTTGATAATAAAGTTTTAGGAATCATGCCATAATTTCCTGGATATCCGATATACTGAATGGTTCTAGGAACACCATTGATAGAATCTCGCTCTATAATTCCAGATGTCTTATTCACCTCCCACTTTTCTAATGTACCTGCTGGAATTTCAATAATTGCATTAATAGTCTCATCTTTTAAAAGGGGCTCAGCAACTTCTAATAAATATAGGTTTTTATTCGTCTTGCTTTTTTCTGAATCAATAAGTTGTGTGTCTTCCTGCTTGGTTTTTTTACAATTGGTAGCTAAACTCAAAGCAAAAATTAAAAAAACAGAAAAAACTAATCTATTCATTTACTCTATAGCTTCTTTAGTGTTCAATAACACAGGTTTCCCAAAACCTAAGTTTTCTAGTTTACTTAATTGAGTTTCTGCATCACCGACGATTAAATAAATCATTTGATTGGGCTTAATATAGTCTTCAACTAAGGCTTTTATATCTTCAACGGTCATTTCATTTACTATTGCTTGACGTTGTTTGGCATAATCATCGGCTAATCCATAATTACTGATGTTGCTGAGCATATTTAGCTTCGCTCCAAGGGTCTCAAAAGCTCTCGCCGTACTTTTTATAGTGAATCCTTTAGTAACATCCAAATCTTCTTGATTATAGTTTTTGCCATAATCCTCTAAAATCTGTTTAATTAAACTTGTGGCCTCATAGGTTACATTGGTTCTAATGCCACTACCAATCTTAAAATAACCTTCATAAGCCGTACCATTAAATTGTGATCTAATGCCATAAGTATAACCTTTTCCTTCACGAAGTTGCTGCGTAAGTTGAGATGCAAAACTACCACCTCCGAGTCTATAGTTCATAACCGTTGCAGGGTAATAGTCTTTGTGCGTGGCTTTTAATGCAGGATAACCAAAGCTAATTACTGATTGTTTAGCACCTGGCACATCATAAAAATAAACTGTGGATGCTTCAGGATATAATGGCATAGGCAACTCTGGTAAGGCGACATCCTTTGCTTCCCATGTGCTATTGATAGTTTGCAATGCATTGACCACCTCGTCTTTTGAAATGGCTCCAACCACATGCATATTGGTCAGTTTTGGTGTAAGATTGGTGTTGTAATACTGTTGCAAATCCGTAATTGAAATGCTATTAACCGATGCTTCTGTACCACTATTGTTATAGGCCAAGATGTTGTCCTCACCATAGAGTAATTTTGAGAATTCATTGTCGGCAATACTGTTAGGATTTGCTTTACTACGTTGAATACCACTAATGGTGCTTTGCTTTAATAAGTCGAATTCTTTTTCGTCCCATCTAGGTTCTAGAAGGATTTCGGTTACCAAATCCATAGTGGCATCAAAATGTTTGGAAAGCGTTGTACCAGCAATGGTTATATTATCGCTTGTGGCATAAGCATAAATTCTGGCTCCCAAACTTTCAATAGCATTCTCTAGCTCTTCTGGAGTTTTGTTTTTGGTGCCTTTGGTCATAAGGTTTGCCAAAAGATTGGATACACCGACTTTGTTCTTGTCTTCTAATAATAGTCCACCTGCAATCTGCATTTCGAATTGTACTAAAGGCACTTCGTCATTTTCAATACCAAAAACTTTAATACCAGAGTCGAGTTCTTCTTTCCAAACCTCTGGGATATTCAACTCAGGACTTTCTCCGTAAGGTGGCTCCACACTTCTGTCAAAACTACTTGGTGTTTTTTCGTAAGTAGCTACAATACTTGGGTCGAAACTTTCTTCGGCACCTTCAACTATTTTTTCTTCTACTACATTTGCCAATTGCGAATTGTCCAAAACCAAATCCTTTTGTCCTTTAGGTACAAAACTCGTCGCGATATAGTTTTTGTCTTTAATGTACGTATTATAGACGTGCATCACATCTTCAGGTGTTACAGCAAGTATATTCTTTACATCTTGGTTGATAAATCCTGGGTCACCAGCAAAAATCTCGTATTGTGCCAATTGAAACCCTTTGCCCAAAACACTTGATAGTCCTTGGTAAAAATCGGTTTCTTGCCCAGCTTTAATACGGTTAAGGTCTTTTTCTGAAATACCATTGTTTTCAAAATCCTCAAAGCCTTCTTGTATTGCAGCAGCGACTGTATTGAGATCTTTTTGATCAAAAGCAGTAACGCTCAGCGATAATTGTCCCGCAATCTCAGATGAACTTTGATACATTCCTACATTACTGGTAAGCTGCTCATCTTCGACAAGCACTTTGTAAAGTGGAGCTTTTTTACCGTCTGTTAAATATTCTGACAACACACTGAGTGCATAAGAATCTGGATGATATTGATGAACCGTTGGCCAAGTAAGTGTTAATCTTGGTGCTCTTGCAAAATTATCTTCGTAATACAACCGCTTAGATGATTTTAAGGTAACGGGCTGTTTTTCCATTTTAGGAATATTTTCACCTCTTGGGATTTCGTCAAAATACTTTTTTACCCATTTCTTGGTCTGCTCAACGTCAATATCTCCTGCAATAGTTAAGGTAACATTATTTGGAGTGTACCAACGCCTGTAAAACTCCTTGACATCTTCTAAGGTGGCGTTTTGTAAATCTTCTAAAGAACCAATAACCTCCCAACTATAAGGATGACCTTTTGGATAAAGATTTTTGTTGATGACATATGAATTATGTCCATAAGGTTGGTTGTCGACGCGCTGACGCTTTTCGTTTTTAACCACTTGTTTTTCTTTGGCTAAAACAGGCTCGGTAACTGTATTTATAAAATAACCAAGTTTGTCAGCTTCTGCCCAAATCATTTTTTCCAAAGCATCTTTTGGTATGGTCTGAAAGTAGTTGGTTCTGTCTCTACTTGTAGAGCCATTGGCGCCAGAGCCACCAATACGTGCACTCATTTGGTCCAAACCGCCTTTACCCAAGTTTTCGGATTCTAAAAACAATAAATGCTCAAAGAGATGCGCAAAACCAGTTCTGCCTTCTTTTTCTCTTGCCGAACCTACGTGAGCAGTTAATGCAACAGCTGCGACAGGGTCTGATCTGTCCACATGCAAGATAACTTGTAAACCGTTGTCTAAAGTGAATTTTTCGTAATCTACTTTAAACTCTGGTTGGGTTTCCTTGGTTTCGTTTTGTTTGCAAGATGCAATTGTTGTTAAAACGGAAAGGCTTAGGATTAATAACCTTAAATTTTTCATGATTGATATTGATTTGTTAATTTGTATAGCTGAAAGCAGTTATGACTATTTATACTTACAGTTTTTAGTTTTAGTTGAATTTATTATACTTTATTTTCTCTGTTTTCAATATTTTTTCGATTCGAGATTTTAAGCTATTTACGGAGTTATTTGCTATTAGGTTAATAATTAGAAAGTATATTATTCCAAAAACCGGTAACATGATAATTGAAATATCTTTATAACTGTTAAAAACTATTTGATAGGTACAAACTCCTAAAGTTAAAATAGCAAAGCAGAGTGAAAACCAATATTGAGCATAAAATGTCATTCCATTCACACGTTTTAAATTTATAATGCTTTCTGACTCAATTTCATTTATACCTAAGTAAGTTACTCTGAGTTTTATAATTGGTCCAAAGTTAGGTTTAAATAATATAAATGATACAGAATTATAGACTTCAAAACCTCCATTTACGCTTTCCCCAGAAATGTTGAACTTTTTCTTGAAAACACTTCTGTTTATTTCATCCATTAAGCTTTTATGAAACCTCTCTTTATTTTCAAATAAATGATATTTTGATAATTTCTCGTTCAATAATTTTCGCTTGTCAAATTTTAAAGTTCATAAGCATTATTATTCACAAAGAAAATAGCGTTTGCCAAAAACAGTTTTCCGTTTTCCCAAAAACTTCTAAATAAGGTGTTGTCTACAAAGTAGATAAAACTACCATTACCCATACGCTCTTCCCCAAATACCAACGTATTATTAAGCTCGCTTAGTGCATCCTTACCTGCAAAACCAGAATATACCTTGGTGTTATCCAGGTGAGCAACATTGTAGCCGCTTTCTAAAATATCATAGGCAGAGCTCCCTAGTTTTAATGTAAAATAGTGATCGTCATACCCAAATGCCATTGGGTGCGTGTTATCTACATTAGTTTTAAAAATGGCACCAGTAATAAGTTTGTTGGTGTATTCGCGTTCACGATCAGCATAAGGAGTTAGGTTATCGTCGTCATTCTCTTTTTCAGAATCCTTATATTTTAATGAAAAGCCGTCCTTACCCGCAAAACTTCTGAGTGCTCCATCAATAGCAATAACTTTTCCTCCAGAACGTACCCAGTCTTTTAGTTTTTTCATGTTCTCATCATTCAATACGCTTCCATAATACCCATTTGGAATAATTAACACATTGAACTTATCTAAATTGGTTCCGCTGAGATGATCTGTATTGATGGTAGTCAGAGGATAACTCAACTGTTTTTCAAAGAAATGCCAAATTTCACCATAACTCAACGATGAAGTGCCTTTACCTGAGAGTACTGCTACCTTTTGCTTGTTGATCAATTTTATATCTGGTGAGCCAATATCAGGCGTGGTCTGCGAAAATCCAGAATTTATTTGAGTTAGAAAGCGTTTGTGCTTTTGGGCAATGGTATTGAGTTTATCTAAAAAATCATCTATGTGTTTATTATCGCCTCGCGTGATAATCAAAGAACCACGCTCAAAATTAGAACCGTTAGACTTGAAAGGCTTTTCAGTAAACCTTACCTTAAAATCGTTCTTTAGTAAGTCTGCTAAAAACTGGGCATCATCTATGGAATTCCACTTACTCACATAACCATATGCTTCGTAAAGAATTTTAAGTTCTGTGGGTTGAAATATTTTTGAACTGCCAACTTTAGATGTACTCGCAACTGCATCCAATCCATAAGCATAAGGTACTGACCATGCTGTAATATCATAAGTGAGTGAATCGGACAATTTTGCATTGGGCTCAAACAATACCTTTACCATTTTTCCTTTTGGCTGATCGGTATGCACCACTAAAGCATCACTGTTGACATTTAGACTGCCTTGTTGACCATCCATATAACTATAACCTGATACTTTGGTACCATTGGCATTTTCAAATTCAATCTCGTGTTTAGTCAAAAGATCTTTTAAACTGTTCAATTTATCAGGATTGCCTTTTAATACGTAGCTCTTATATTTTAAATCAGAGTTGTCGAAAAACTTAGCAAATTCTGTATTCAATTCTTTGGCATTCTTAGATGCAATTTCAACGGTCGAAATTCCTGTTACGGTATGGTGGGTCAATCGATCTACTAAAGTTAACACTTCGCCTTCATCATTCAAGATTCCTAATCCAGCCATACCATGTCCACCTTGTTCATAGGTCATACCAATGGCTCCCATATAAGTCGGATATGTATCTCCGTAGCTCGGATAAAACAAATCGAAACGTTCTCTAGTAAAAAACAACCAGCCTTCAGCATCAAAATACTTTGCATGATTTTTGCCGATTTCCGTCTGAAAATCACGTTGCCAACCACTGATAATTTCATGGAACGGTTCTGCCGCAGGTGCAAAATAATAAGGCTCATTTGGGCCTTGCTCATGGAAATCCACATGAATATGCGGCATCCATTTGTTGTATGCTTTTAAGCGTTGTTGGGTTTCTACTTGTGTTGCCCAAGCCCAATCCCTGTTGAGGTCAAACAGATAATGGTTTGGTCGTCCGCCTGGCCAAGGTTCTTTATGTTCACTAGCCTGTTGGTCGATATCGTAAGGTTGGCTTGCTGTTTCGTTATACCAATTGACATAGCGATCCCTTCCATCTGGATTGATACAAGGGTCAATAATTACAACCGTATTTTCAAGTAACTCCTTTCGTTCGGTAAGGAGTTTATATAAAGTTAACATTGCAGCTTCAGTACTTGATGCCTCATTGCCATGAACGTTATAACTTAACCACACTATAGCAATATCTGTAGAAGTCGGATCGCCTTTAAGCAAGCCAGTGTTCTTTAGGTTGTTTTCGCGAATAGTCTCTAGATTATTAATGTTCTCAGCACTAGAAACATAAGCCAAGTAAAGCGGTCTACGTTCGTTGGTCTTTCCGTATTGTTCTAGTTTTACTTGGTTGGGAACGGATTCTGCTATGGCTTTAAAATAGTCTATCACTTGGTGGTAACGACTAAATTGTGTCCCAATGTCATACCCCAAAAAGTCACTTGGATTTTGGATGGTCTGAGCAGAAATAAATATGGAAGTACTAAAAGCAATAATGAGAGTAAGAAGTAGATTTCGCATTTGTTTTATTGGTTTGGTATAAAGCTAGTAAATATAATCACTGAATTTGAGAATATAAGAGTTGATATTTTGAATTAACTAAAAATTAGCAGTTAAAATTTAGACTTACCGTATATTTATACTTTGATATTATTTTCTATGCCAACAGACTGTATTCCGTTTAGGGAAACTAACTATTTTTCAGATTTTATTTGTGATTACTTGGACGAGAGTCCTGAGTTAGAAAGCTTATACCATCGTTTTCCAACAATTGAAAATTTTAAGCTTCAAATTGAGGATAAGTCAAAGAACTATAATCACCAATTCCGTAATGTATTGGTAAACGCTTTAATGAAAGGCTATGGCGATTTGCGACTGTCTTCTCCAACTTTGACCAATATTGATTTAATTAAAAATGAAAATACCTTTACGGTCACTACGGGGCATCAGTTAAATCTTTTTACGGGACCATTATATTTTCTATACAAGATAATTTCAACCATCAATCTTACCAAACAGCTAAAAGAAGCTTACCCTGAATACAACTTTGTACCAGTGTATTGGATGGCCTCAGAAGATCATGATTTTGAAGAGATCAACTATTTTAATTTTAAGGGAAAAAAGATTCAATGGAACTCCAGCCAAACAGGTGCGGTTGGTCATTTCAATACCAAAGGATTAGAGGATGTTTTTGAAGTTATCGCTGCTGAATTTGGAGCTGGGAATAATGCTGAACAATTGAAAATTTGGTTTGAGAAAGCCTATCTAAAACATGATAATCTAGCTGATGCCACGCGATACTTAGCCAATGAATTATTTGGTAAATATGGTTTAGTGATTCTAGATGCAGATGATAAAGATTTGAAGCGTTTGTTTGTACCACAGATGATAAGCGAGTTGCTTGAGCAAACAGCATTTACCAATGTTTCTGAAACCAATACAAAATTAGAGGAATTAGGGCTTAAAGTTCAAGTCAACCCAAGGGAAATCAACTTATTCTACATTAAGGATGGTTTGCGAGAACGTATTGTTGAGGTAGATGGTAAATACTCGGTCTTGGAAAGCGACATCGAATGGAATAAAGATGATTTGCTAAAGCATCTTGAGGAATTTCCTGAACGCTTTTCTCCAAACGTGATTATGAGGCCACTTTACCAAGAAGTAATTTTGCCAAACCTCTGTTACATTGGAGGAGGAGGAGAGCTGATTTATTGGTTGCAATTAAAATCTAATTTTGAGTCTCAAGGTATTACGTTTCCGATATTGTTACTCAGAAATTCTGTTTTAATAAAAACAAAAAAGCAAGCAGAAAAGCTAGATAAGCTTAATATTTCTGATAAAGATTTGTTCTTGGATAGAAATTCCTTCATCAATAAAAAGGTTAGAAAAATTTCGAATATAGATATCGACTTCTCCGAGCAAATTAAGCATTTAGAACAGCAGTTTGATAATTTGCATCAACTTGCTGAACAAACCGACAAATCATTTTTAGGAGCCGTAAAAGCACAAGAAGTTAAACAAACAAAAGGTTTGAAGCATTTAGAAAAGCGTTTACTCAAAGCCCAGAAACGAAAATTAGCAGATGAAATTGAGCGTTGTACGGATTTGCAGGAGCAACTCTTCCCGAATGAAAGTTTGCAAGAGCGCAATACCAATTTTTCAGAATTTTACCTTGAGTATGGTGATGACTTGATATCAGTTTTGATGAAGCACTTAGAGCCTTTAAATGGTCAGTTCACGATAATCACGATTTAACTTAGAGTGTTAAAATCAATTCCTGTAAAGAATCTTCAGTAGAAAGGTCTAATTTCTTTCGTAGTCTGTATCTTGCTTTTTTAACACCTTCGATAGAAATGTTGAGAATGTTAGCGATTTCCTTACTGGATAGATTCATTTTTAGCAGTGACATTAAGCGTAAATCATTGTTGCTTACATTAGGGTAGCTACCCATAACTTTAGAGTTAAAGCCTTTGTGGACATCCTCAAAATAATTCCGGAACTGTTGCCAAGTACTATCGTTATTGATGTCTAGATTTATAGTGTTGATGACATTTTGGTATTTTCTGGAGTTGGCACCTTCAGATTTTAACTCTTTGATTTGTGATTTCAAATCTTGAAGTATCTCGTTCTTATGGGCTAAATGCAAAGCATGTGTTGTGAGTTGTTTTTCCTTATGCTCTAAATCTTTATCTAGCTTTTCGCGTTCAATTTTATTACGCTTCATTTTTTGGCGTAAAGCATATACAATAGATGCAGCCAAGGCCAATGCTCCAATTAGGGAAATAATGAGAAAAAACTTTTGATTTTCAGCACGTTGCTTTCGCTCTTCCAATAACTTGATTTCATTTTGTTTTATGATGAGTTCTTTTTCTTTTTTTTCGGTTTGGTACTGTACCTCGAGCTCGTTCATTTTTTTAATGTTTTCTTCACCTAAAATTTCGTCATGGAGCTTGTGGTAATCTATATGATATTCATACGCCTTTTTATATCGACCTAGACCAGCATAGGCTTTTGACATTTCTAAAAGGTCACCGATCATTTTTTTACGGGTTCCTGTCTCTTCAGAAATTTGTAAGGCATCCTTCATGTACTGTAGGGCTTTTCTATATTCTCCCTTTTTATTGTAGAGTTCTCCAAGATGCCTCAGATTTAAGCCAATCAATGAAGTCTCACCATATTGTCTGCTGATTTCCAAAGATTTGTTATAGTAGTTTTCAGCTAGTTCTAGGCTATCTTGTTGTGCAAGTATCCAACCCACATTGTCATAAATACCAGCCAAGTCATTATTATAATTCTTTTCTATGTAATAAGGCTCAACTTCCAATAAAAGTGATTTGGCTTCTTCGTATTCTTTTTGACCCTTTAGGTTTAGAGCCATATTTACTTTTATACTTGCCAAATCGTCCTTGGAATCCATTTTTTCGTATATGACTTTTGCTTTGTTATAATAGGTGTTTGAAATTTCAAAATTTTCAATATCCCCTTGAATGTTACCGATGTTCCAATAGCTTGCTGCTATGCTTTCCTCTGTATCACCAATTTCTTCTTTTAGTTTAAGGCTTTCCATATGGGTTTCTAAACACTCGTTATAGCGTCCTAAACTTCTAAGGGAATTAGCCTTATTGTTCATTGCGGCACATACTTGTGTCATATCTCCAAGAGCTTTATACATCTCAATAACTTCATCATAGATAGGTATTGATTTTTCATATTGGGAAGTCATGTTATGGTAGACACCCGAATAATTTGTTGTCCTTGCTATGAATTCCTTATTGCCTAACCGTTTGGCTAAAACCATGGTACTATCTAAATAAGGTTTTGAAGCTAAGGGATCCACAAAAAGATATTCTGCCCATAGCGTAGCGTAGGTTATAATTTGGGTAGTATCCGTTTGCTTTGACGCCGCCTGCAACAAACTATCAACTCTTTTTTGATTTTGACTATGACTTAATTGTCCACTTAAGCCAATTGCAACTATTAAGAGAAGGTATAATTTGTCCACCTTGGCGTGGACATCTGAAAATCTTTTAGAAAAAGGGACAATCATTGGTACGTTTAAGAGATTCATAGTTTTTGGTTGTTAGGTTATCTAAGATAATGCTATTTGTTATTTGTGCGTAAAAAATTGAAAATCAGTAATTTAATTTGTTTAAAAATAGTGTTGTCCACATAATATAAAGATCATTAAAAATTTAAAATTGCAATTTTTTGAAAGGTGGACAAAAGGTGGACAGTGGCATTTTTGTAAAAAATCAGCTCTTATTTTATCTAAATTGCTTCAAACAAAACTGGCCTAAAGTGAAAAAATATGTCATTCTTTTATCCATTTTATGGATTGGAAATTGCTGTTTTTGCCAACAGCTTTACTTTGAGTTTGGAACAACTATTTCATCCTTTGATTATGAAAATTCTGAAGGCAGACCACTCGACAATCTAATGTCTAAATCCAAGACCTATTATGGTATGGGTTACAGGCAAAATATAAATGATGCTAAAACATTGTTTTTGTCATTAGGTGCTACTTACAACAATTACGGAGCTATAGGTAGTGAAGGTAGTGTGGATAATTATTTTGAATGGGATGTAAGTTATTTGGGTGTAAAGGCTGGTTTGGGTATTAAACTATTCAACCTAAGGGATCTTACATTTTTAGCAAATGCCTCTATAGCCTCAGAATTTTTGATAAGAGGTAACCAGACCATAAACAATGATGTTTATAATCTCGTAGGTGAGGAGGAATTCAACAATACTATTCTGTTTTTCAGAGGGGGTATCGAAATGCAGTATCCCGTTTCGAGGAGTACTGCGATTTTTGTGGGTTATTCATACGGAAAATCCGTACTGATCAATAGTGCTGAAAATGCTGAAAAACTGAACCTAATTGCACATCAATTTGGTTTGGGGTTCATTATAAATCTACCAAAATGCTACTGCAGTTACTAGATATTGGCAATTATAGTAGACAAAAGGTGGACACGCTGATAATCCTTAGTGTTTGCTAGGATTTAATTATAGATTTAGAATACGAAATGCATATAAAAATTACACACAAAACTGTTATGAAAGCACTTTTTTCAACCATTATATTGTTTTCTTTCGTTCAACAATTTCAAGCTCAAAACAATTCTGGTTATCGAATTATTAGATCCAATTTAGGAAGTAGTGGTTCGTCACAAACTGTTGAAACTTCTAACGGAGTTTACAAAATCAGTCAAAGTATTGGTCAAGCAAGTGTTATAGGTACGTTTTATAACAATGGTTATTATCTAAGGCAAGGCTATCAACAGCCATCCAGTACAATTAAAAGTATTAGGAAAAATGATTTTGAACTGCGAGCAAAAGTCTATCCAAATCCGTTTAGCCAAACCTTATTTATATCGTTTAGTGACGAAATAATAAACGATATATCAATTAGCATTTTTGATGTAGAAGCAAGAACGATTTACACTCAAGAATTTCTTCCTTCTCAACGGATTAAAATTCAAATACAAAATATATCAAGTGGAAACTATTTTTTAAAAGTGGCTTCTGGGAGCAAACAATTTAATACAAAACTGATTAAAATCTAAATAGAATATAAACCAACTCGTTATGAAAAAAATACTTACACTAACATTCTTTATGTGTTCCATGTTTTACGCCTTGGCACAAACTGACGGTATTACATACCAAGCTGTAATAATTGGTCCAGACGATTTAGAGTTACCTGGAGTAGATTCTGAAGGAAACTATTTGCCAAATACAACAATAGCAGTAAGGTTTACTATTTATGACAGTGGTAACCAAATAGAATTTCAAGAAGTACAGATTACGGAAACAGATGATTTTGGTAGAATAAATCTATTGATAGGAGAAGCCGAGCATGATTATTTTAAAGAAATAAGTTGGGATGGTACACCAAAGGATTTAAAAGTAGAAATCGATTTTGAAGCTGGTAACAACTTTGAAGAAATGAGCAGAGAACGGTTAACATTTTTACCTTATGCCTATCACAGAAATATAACTGCCACAGGAACTTTAACGGTCGATGACAGGACTTACCTAAACGGAGAACTCCAGGTAGAAGGGCCAACTAATCTTAACAGTACATTAAATGTCAATAATGGAAATACTACTAATCTTTCAGGAGATTTAAACGTAGATGGAGAAACAAATTTAAACGACGCATTTACGGTAAATAATGCCAGTCCATCTACTTTAACAGGAGATTTAACGGTAAATGGTAATACTAATTTAGACGGAACACTGGATGTTATAGGGTTAACGACTTTGAACGATTTGGTTGTGAATGGTGAAGCCAGTTTTGGTGATTTGACTACTGAAAATTTAAAGGTAACAGACTCAACGCATTTAGACGGAGGTTTAAATATCACTTCAGACTCACAGGTTAAAA
Source organism: Leeuwenhoekiella palythoae (assembly GCA_964221315.1). Classification (GTDB taxonomy): domain Bacteria; phylum Bacteroidota; class Bacteroidia; order Flavobacteriales; family Flavobacteriaceae; genus Winogradskyella; species Winogradskyella palythoae_A. The sequence goes on from CAXPYI010000007.1 coordinate 83,758, forward strand.
TAACATCTACTTTAAACGGCTCTGAGCGCAATATTAAAAACTATCCCTTATTGGTAGAAGGAGGAAATCAAGGTATAGCCATTAAGGTCAATGCTATAGGTGCAAAAAACGAAAATAATTTCATTTCATTTTGGGATGAAAAATCACCAAATGATACTGACCCTTATGAGATTGGAGGCTTTAACGGAGCTATTGGTGATGTCTTTGAACTGGTTGGATTGGATGATACAGGAATTTTTGATGCATTAAACGAAAATTCCGAATCTGGTGCCAACACGGTTTCTGGAATAGTTCTTCCAGATGCTGATGGTCCAATGCTTTGGGGAAGAATAGAAGGTGAGACTGATGCAGGTGAATTTTCAAATAATTCTGATTATAATTTAGAGAAACTTTCTACTTATTACGATGTTATTGATGGAGCCCTAGATTTATCCTGGCAAGGACTGGATCTTATCTCGCAAGGAGGCGATTTTGCTGCTGCTCTATCCAGCAGTACTGGTTGTGCAGGTATAGGTGCGTGTGTTACCGCACCAATTCCATCTTTGATTATTAATGAAACCGCAGACAATATCATCGAAGGCATAAAAACTGCTGCGACTATTGTAAATCAACTTTTTGCAGCTTATATGTTATCTGCATTCAACAATAACAAAGAACGTTTTAAAGGTGTGTCCTATGCTTCAGGCGCAGGAGACTATGCCGAATATTTAGAAAGGCTAAATGTTAATGAAACCATGAGTTATGGTGATATTGTTGGATTAAACGGCGGGAAAATTTCAAAAAATACCACAAGTGCTCAGCGAATGATGGTCATTTCCTATAAGCCTGCAGTCTTAGGTGCTCTGCCGCAACCAGGTGAAGAACAATTTTATGAAAAAGTTGCTTTTATGGGTCAGGTGCCTGTAAAAGTCATAGGTAAAGTTAATATTGGGGATTACATACTACCTAGTGGTAATAATGATGGTTTGGGTATCGCATTATCACCAGATAAAATTGTATTAAAGGATATTAAGAATATTGTAGGAGTTGCATGGGAATCTTCAGATGAGCAGTTCAGCTATAATCTTATCAATACCGCTGTTGGCATAAACAACAACGACAACAATTTAATTGTTGAAAAGCTTCAAAATCAAGTGTTTGAACAAAGGCAAGAGATTGAGGCACTCAAGGATGTTTTGGCAAAAACCATTGAAAGGTTAGATAACCTTGAAAATGGAAAGATTTACATAGCACCAAGTCCAAATAACGAAATACAAGAAAATGGTATTGCCCACGACGGACGTCATTACCAAGAGGAGAATGGTATTATTTATTTTGAGATTACTGATGAAGATTATGAAAAAGCTTTGAAACTTGTTGAACAAATGATGCAGGAACAAGAATTTACAAAAAGCCAAACTTACATCTGGAAAAAAATTAATGAAGACCCAGAATTCAAAAGCAAATTCATGGGTAAAATTAAAGAAGAAATGAAAAGGCATATTCATTACCATAAGGAAGTTAATAAAGAAGCCATAGGGAATTAATAATAGTCTGCTCTAAGCAATATCATGAAAACGAATTCTCTTATAACTATATGTCTTGGCTTGTGTTTATCCTTTATCGAGGCTCAAACAACAGCTGTTCCAGATGCTAATTTTGAAAACTATCTCGAAACGCATGCTGAAGATGGAAGTATCGTCGCTGTTGGTGACATGTTAAGCATGGGTGATGGTATTGCTGACAATGGTTTGGTATTAACCGAAAGAATTGAAGATGTTGTTCTTTTAGATGTTTCTAACTTAAACATAGCTGACCTAACTGGAATTGAGGATTTTATAGCGCTAGAGAATCTATTTTGTAGTAACAATAGTTTGGCAGTTCTCAATATATCAAACAATACAAATTTAATAGCACTTGCATGTAGTTCTAACAGTTTAATAAGCATCGATGTTAGTTCAAATTCTAACCTAGAGACATTAGATTGTGCCGAAAACCAAATCCAGAATTTAGATGTCAGCAGCAATTTTGATTTAAAAAGTCTGACTGTTTCTGGTAATCAGATAATGGTATTGGATGTCTCAAACAATACAGAATTATCCGTATTGAACGTATCCAATAATAGGATTTCTGGAGAGCTTGTGGTTAATAATAATTTAAATCTTGAAAGTCTCTATTGTGCTTCAAATCAAATTACAACTTTAAACCTTTCGGCTAATACATTGTTGAAAAATCTTGATGCATCAGGCAATGCGCTAACAAATTTAGATTTAACAATGATAAATTCTGTGGTTTGTCCAGACCCACAAACTGACCCTATGACTATTTGTCAAGGATTAAGCTCCATCAATGTATCAAACAATGTGTTGTCGTCATTGGTTGTTGCAAATGGTTATAACGATTTGATTTCGGTTTTTGATACCTCTGATAATCCAGATTTATTCTGCATTCAAATTGATAGTGGGTTTATCCCAAACGGTTGGATTAAAGATGATTGGACTTACTATAGTGATACAACTTGTTTGGATGTTTACACTTATATTCCAGATGATAATTTTGAACAAGCGCTTATAGATTTAGGTTACGATGATGTATTAGATAACCTTGTACTTACAGCTAATATTGCAACCTTAACAGACTTGAATATCTCTAATGCATCAATTTCAAATCTAATCGGAATAGAGGATTTTGTAGCACTAGAGGTTTTGGATGGTAGCAACAATACCTTAGAAAATATAGACCTTTCAAATAATCTGGCACTTCAGGAATTAAATATTGAAAATAATAATTTAACGTCATTAAATGTTAGTGCCAATAATTCGCTTACAACACTAAATTGTGCTGGGAATTCAATCGCCAACTTAGATGTGAGTACAAATACAGGATTAACAATACTTAACTGTTCTAACAATTTATTGACACATTTAAACCTAAATAGTCTTCTAGCACTTGTCGATTTAGATTGTTCATCTAATCAAATTGAAAGCTTGGATGTAACCGCTAATGTTGTTTTAACAAGTTTATCGTGCAATGACAATAACCTTTTTGCTTTAAACCTTAATAACGGTAACAATACAACCATAACCACTTGTGATGTAACTAATAATACTAATCTGTTCTGTATTAAGGTCGATGATGTTGCTTTTGCAAACAGTGCAGCTGGCTGGCAAAAAGATGCTATGGCTACTTACAATTTAGATTGTGGAACTTATGTCCCAGACGATAATTTTGAACAAGCTCTAATCGACCAAGGCATTGATTCTGATGGAACGCTCAATAATTTTGTACCTACTGCAGATGTCAGTGGAATTACAGTGTTGGATGTATCGAGTCTTGCTATAGCAGATTTAACCGGAATTCAGGATTTTGTGGCTTTACAAGATTTAAATGTATCCAATAATATGCTAGTAGCTTTAGATTTAAGCAATACAGTTTTGCTTGAAGTTTTGGACTGTTCTATCAATCAAATTGAAAGTTTAGATTTAACAACAAACACCGCATTGACTTCTGTACTTTGTAATTATAACGCATTACAAACTCTTAATATTGAAAACGGTAACAACGCATCTTTGACTGTTTTCAATACAACCAATAACCCAAACTTATACTGTATTAATGTAGATGATGCCATCATGGGAAGTATTCCAGGAAGTTGGCAGAAAGATATATTTACAGATTACGATGGAGATTGTATCAATAACCGTTTCACATTAATCCCTGATACTTTTTTTGAACAATCCTTAATCGATTTGGGCTATGATGAGGTTATCGACGGACAAGTATTAACAGCAAATATCGAGCATATTGAAACTTTGGATGTCAGCGACAACAATATTTCTGATTTAACGGGAATTAGGGATTTTAAGTCTTTGTTGGAGTTGGATTGTAGCGGAAACTTTTTAGATGCTTTAGACGTTAGCGATATGATTTATTTAGAGCGTCTGAATTGTAGTTCTAATTACCTTTTGACTAATGATATCAACAATGCCAATGGTTTGCTCAACACAACGGGAACAATAGCATTGGTAGAATTATACTGTGCCGGAAACAATTTGGCTGATTTGGATACCTCAATCAATATTAATTTGGAAATATTGGATTGTGCTGATAATAATTTGGCTATACTCAATGTTTCTGGCAATAATATGTTGAGAGAACTAAACTGCTCCAATAACTATCTAACGGCTCTTAATGTTAGTGATAATGTGGTTTTAGAGCAACTGAACTGTAATAGTAATAACCTCAATAATTTAGCAACAGTAACAGCGAATAATACCACTTTAATTAGTTTAAGTTGTGTCAATAATAATCTTTCATCTTTGTTAGTTGACAACTATCAAGTGCTGGAAAAGTTAAATTGTGGGTCCAATGATTTAACGCAACTCGATGTTACTTCCAATACAGATTTAAGATTTTTATCAGTCATTGATAATGATATTTCAGATATCAATCTTCAGAACAATATCAACTTGGTTGAGGCGGATCTTTCCCAGAATAGTTTAACTCAACTTAATGTGTCTGCTAATTTAGTCTTAGAAAGGTTGAATTGTGGTTTTAATGAGATAACCCTATTAGATTTAAGTTCAAATTCAATGTTGGAGTTACTGCTTTGTTCAAACAATCAATTAACAGACTTGGACATAAGCAACAATGGAAATTTGATACAAGTAGATGGTAGCTCTAATTTACTATCTAGTCTGATTTTATCTAATAATCTAGAAACTTTAAAAAGATTGAACGTTAGTAATAATCAGATTGAAGGTGATGTGGATTTAACAACAATGGCAGTTATGGCATGTGTGTATGATGTCAATCAAACTGGGTTTTGTCCAGAAACAATAGTAGTAAATCTATCCAACAATCTTTTCGATTTTGTCAACATCCAAAATGGAATAAACACAGAAATAGCCAGCTTCAACGCATCTGGTAATCCTAATTTAGAATGCATACAGGTTGATGATATAATTAATGTGCCTGCCAATTGGGTAAAGGATAGTGCTACCAGTTATAATGTTGATTGCAATTTTGGTGAAACTTACGTGCCAGATGATAATTTTGAGCAAGCATTGATAAATCTTGGTTACGATTCAGGACCATTAAACGATTACGTTTTAACAGCAAATATTGAAGGCGTTCTGACTTTAGACGTAAGTGGTAATAATATTGCTGATTTAACTGGAATTGAGGATTTTCTTGTCTTGGAAAATCTGAATTGTTCAAACAATGCGATAAGCGAGTTCGACTTAAGTGAAAATGTAAACCTAATAAACCTCAATTGTTCTGAAAATACACTGACGGAACTGAATGTTAATAGTAATGCCGCCTTGACAAGTCTTAATTGTTATGGTAATGCCATTTCCGATGTGGATTTCAGCGCGAATATAAATCTTACGGATTTAGACATCAGCAATAATATGTTTGCATCCTTTTTCCCTATAGAGGTGTTGTCTTTACAGGTTTTTAATTGCGATAATAACCAAATTGTTGAGCTCGATTTTCAACAAAATATGGCATTGACAAGCTTGAGTTGCCAGTCCAATCTTTTAGAAACCTTAAATGTAAAAAATACGCAAAACGCTATTCTACAAAATCTGAATGCACAGAACAATCCAGAACTGGCGTGTATTGAAACCGATACGGGTAATGTTCCAGCAGGGGCAACTTGGTTAGTAGATGCCACTGCACAATTTGCTATAGAATGTTTCTTCGGTCAAACTTATGTCCCAGATGATAATTTTGAACAAGCCTTAATAGACTTAGGCTACGACTCTGGTGCATTGAATGACTACGTGCTGACTGAAGCCATCGATGGTCTAACTTTTCTAAATATCAGCTCACGAGAGATTTCTGACTTAACGGGAATTCAGGATTTTGTCAGTTTGGTAAGTTTGGATGCTGGTAATAATAGCGTTTCCGATATTGACCTTGATGACAATGTGCTCGTATCAAATTTAGATATTTCAAATAATATGCTTACCGAGATCGACCTTTCAACTTTGTCTAATCTGGTAACCCTGGATATTTCAAATAATGGGGTTGCACAACTAAATTTAAATAATAACCTGAACCTTGTCGACCTAGATGTTTCCAACAACCTTATAGCAAATATTAATGTGTCTGGATTATCACAACTAGAAGATTTTAATTGTGCTTTTAACGAACTGAACGCTTTAGATATGACCCAAAATCCGAATTTAAATATTCTGTACTGCCAATCGAATATGCTGGTTGGTGACCAACTTAATTTGCAGAACGGAAATAACGAAAACATACAAATATTAAATGCTACAAACAATCCAGGCTTAGGGTGTATTTTAGTTGATAATCCTGTAGCTGTTATAGAGAATTTAGACGGAACTTACGACAATTGGAGCAAGGATGATTCGGCAAGTTATCAAATCGTTTGCGAAGATGCAGACAATGATGGAGTACCAAACACGGATGATCTTTGTCCAGGAACTGAGTTTGGAGCTCCAGTGGATTTGTTTGGTTGTGCTGTAATAGATTTGCCTATTGATAATTTTACAATTTCAATCACAGGTGAAACATGTTTAAACAGTAACAACGGAAAAATTAGAATTGTGGCTCAGGAGCTTTATTCATATACAGCTACCCTTGTGGGAGACAATTTCAGTGAGATCTACAACTTTACCAATGACGTTGATATTCTAAACCTCTTGGCAGGAACTTATGAAATGTGCATCACTATTGAGGAATGGCCAGACTATGAAAGTTGCTATACGGTTGTTATTACCCAGCCAAATCCACTTGAAGTTTTTGCAAGTAGAATAGCAGCATCCTACGATAGAATTTCAGTAGATATGTCAGGGAGTTCAAGCTTTAATGTTGAATTTAATGGGGAAATGTTTACCACGCACAATTCCAACATTGAGCTCCAATTACAGTCTGGTGAGAATAACCTAAAAATAACGACGGATTTAGAATGTCAGGGCAGTTTTGAAAAGCGCTTCTTTTTTGGCAATCAATATTTAGTGTATCCTAACCCTTTTGAAAATCGGATTTATGTTTATGATGGTATGGAAGGCGAGGATATTACAATAAAAGTCTATTCCTCATTCGGAAAATTAATCTTGAGCAAAAAAATAAAAAACAATGGTGTTGAAATACCTATTGATATGGGCGACATACCTACAGGGATGTATCTCTTGAAAATAGAATCCAAAACCAAAACATCATCCTATAAAATTATCAAGAAATGAAAAATTTAATCTATACGTTTTTTACGGTAATCGTTCTGTTTGGATGTAGTGACACAACAAATGATGGTGGTGGTAATAACGGAAATAATGGCAATCAGGATCCTCCAACGGGTGTTTTTCTGGTGTTTCCTCATCAAGATTCATTGTGCAATGAAGGCGAAGATCCAACGCCTACTGAAAGCACTGTTTTTTTTGAATGGGTACCTAATGACAATGCTGAAATCTATACACTTCACATAGAAAATTTATCAACAGGTTCTATGTCCCAATATGAAACAGTAGATTTTATATATCCTGTAACTATCCAACGGCCAGAATCGTTTAGATGGTATGTAACTTACGAGCTCAATGGAGAAGCCAAGGAAAGCGCATTGTGGAATTTTTACAATGCAGGCCCAGGTGTTCAGACTTACGCGCCATTTCCTGCAGATATTATCTCACCGAGTATGGCACAAAACATTTCAAGCACTACTTCCATAACATTGCATTGGAGTGGAAGTGATGTTGATGATGATATTATAAGTTATGATGTGTACTTTGGCACTGAAAACCCACCAGGTCTGAGCACAAGCAATATTTCGGGAGAACAGATTACGGTTGCTGTAGTTCCTGGGAATATTTACTATTGGTTTGTAGTCACCAAAGATGCTGAAGGAAACTCATCAGAATCTGGTGTGTATCAGTTCAGGGTTTTAGAATAAATCTTTATTATGTATTGTTAAAAAAATATCTAAAAAATACCCATTCGTAAATCTCGAATCTGAATGCATTTGCTATTTTTGCACATGCAACATAACAAAGTCCTAATTTTAGATTTCGGTTCGCAATACACGCAGTTAATAGCGCGTCGTGTAAGAGAGTTAAACATCTATTGCGAAATTCATCCATTCAATAAAATTCCTTCAGATTCAGACAGCTTTAAATCCGTTATTTTATCTGGTAGTCCAAATTCCGTTAGAGGTGAAGATGTACTACATCCAGACCTTTCAGAAATTCGAGGCAAAAAGCCAATACTTGCGGTTTGCTACGGAGCACAATATCTAGCTCATTTTTCAGGTGGTGAAGTAGCGGAATCCAGTACAAGGGAATATGGTCGTGCTAATTTAGGTTTTGTTAAATCTGATGAAGATTTCCTCGAAAACATTCACGAAGGTAGTCAGGTATGGATGAGCCATAGCGATACCATTAAAAAATTACCGACTGGAGGTGTTTTATTGGCAAGTACGAGTGACGTTGAAAACGCAGCCTATAAAATTGAAGGTGAAGCAACTTATGGTATTCAATTTCATCCAGAAGTTTATCATACTACCGATGGACATCAATTATTACAAAATTTCCTGATTAAAATAGCGAAACTAGAACAAGATTGGACACCAAATGCCTTTGTTGAAGAAACTGTACAGGAATTAAAGGATAAACTCGGCAATGATAAAGTTGTTCTAGGTCTATCTGGTGGAGTGGATTCTTCTGTGGCAGCCATGCTGTTGCACAAAGCTATTGGTAAAAACCTCTATTGCATCTTTGTAAATAACGGTTTATTGAGAAAAAATGAGTTCGAAGATGTCCTGCATCAATACGAAGGCATGGGATTAAACGTTAAAGGTGTAGATGCTTCGGCACGCTTTTTGGATGCATTAGCAGGAAAGAGCGATCCAGAGGAAAAAAGAAAAACCATTGGACGCGTGTTCATTGAGGTTTTTGATGATGAAGCACATGAGATAAAAGATGTGAAATGGCTGGCACAAGGCACTATTTATCCTGATGTGATAGAAAGTGTTTCGGCAACAGGTGGGCCAAGCGCAACGATAAAAAGTCATCACAATGTTGGTGGATTGCCAGACTTTATGAAATTAAAGGTCGTTGAGCCATTAAAAGCATTGTTTAAAGATGAAGTTAGGCGTGTAGGAGCATCCATGAATATGGATAAGCAATTGTTGGGCCGTCACCCATTTCCAGGACCAGGTTTGGCAATAAGGATTCTTGGAGATCTAACACGAGAAAAAGTACGTATATTACAAGAGGTGGACTTTATTTTTATAAATAATCTACGTTCATGGAATTTGTACGATAAAGTGTGGCAGGCAGGAGCTATGTTGCTGCCGGTAAATAGTGTTGGTGTTATGGGTGATGAACGAACATACGAAAAGTGTGTCGCCTTGAGAGCTGTAGAAAGCACGGATGGTATGACGGCAGATTGGGTAAATTTACCGTATGAGTTTTTACAAAAAACGTCAAACGAAATTATAAATAAAGTAAAAGGTGTCAATAGAGTTGTTTACGACATAAGCTCTAAGCCACCTGCAACTATAGAATGGGAATAATTGTGACTTACCTGTTGCTTTTGTTTCCAAAGTTTGGATAGCTAAAATAAAATACATGAAGAATTTTCTAACCGTAATATTATTTGCTTTTACAATGTGCCTTAGTGCTCAAAATTATGTGGAGCATAAAGTTAAAGCTGGTGAGTCCATAGAGGATATTGCCAAAAAATATATGGTCACACCTTTTGATATATATGCGCTTAATCCAGATGCCAAATCAAGCTTAAAACCAAATACAGTTCTAATTATTCCAAATTCAAAAGTTAAGAATGAGCCTATAGAGGAAGAATCCCGAGAACTAATAGGCTACAAAACACATAAGGTAAAACGCAAGGAGACTTTATACGGAATTTCAAAAAAGTATAATGTTTCAGAAGAAGATATCAAGAAGGCCAACCGTCAACTGTATTCCGAAAACCTTAAAAAAGGTGACCGTATAAGAATACCTAGATTTAAGACGTTCGTCTCTAAACAATCGTATAAGAATACATTGAAAAAATATAGAGTTCAGCCTAAAGAGGGAAAATGGCGTGTGGCCTACAAATTTGGCATTACCGTTGCAGAACTTGAAGCTCTAAACCCTAATATGAAGCCAATTTTACAGCCAGGAGACGAACTTAACGTGCCAAATATTGAGGATAAGGAAGAAAAGGCAATTGAGACTGAGTACAACTATTATGAAGTATTGCCAAAAGAAGGTTTCTACAGGTTAAAGATAAAAACGGGCTTGACACAAGAAGAACTCGAAGCTCTAAATCCAGAATTAAAAGATGGCGGTCTGAAAGAAGGTATGATTTTAAAAATACCAGATTCAATTAAAACCACAGCTAATATTACTAGCGTCGAAACCACAAAATTGGAATCTAAATTGAAGAACTTCAAAACCAAGAAATTGGCTTTAATGATGCCTTATCGCTTAAATAGAATTGATACGGATTCTATAGAAGGAGCAAAGGAAATGATAAAGAATAATAGGTTATTGAATATAGTTTTGGATTTTCATATTGGAGTGCGTATGGCATTGGACTCAGCTAAACAGCTTGGGATTTCTACAAATTTGAAGGTGCTCGATACGCGTTATCAACCATCAACGACAAGTCAGTTATTGGCGGAAAATGATTTTTCAGACTATGACGCCGTTATCGGACCAATGGAAGAAAAAAGCTTCGATAGGGTAGCAACAGCATTAAGACGCGATAGGGTGCCGGTTATAGCGGCATTAAACAAGCCTAAGGAGACTTACGCCAATGTTTTTCAGACCATACCTGACGATAAGCTACTACAAAAAGCTATGATAGATTTTATAAAGAAGGATAGTTTAAAAACCAAGGTTGTTATAATTTCAGATCAAGCGCATCGCGCCCAAAGTGAAATGCTGAGAAACGAGTTTCCTGGAGCAATGACTATATACTCTCAAAAGAGTAAGAAAACCGGTGAGGACGCACATTTTATTTATCCAGTTCAATTAGAAAATGTGTTTGCGGCTGGTAAAACTATAGTTTTTCTAGAAACGACCAATAATGCCTTTGTGTCTAGTGTAGTTAGTATGCTTAATGGCTTGGTGGTCGATGGAACTGAAATTGTCTTGGTAACGCTCCACAAAAATAATGCTTTTGAAGGTAAGGACGTTGATAACAATTATTTATCGAACCTTAAATTTCATTATCCATCTATACATAAAACCTTTGATGAAGAAACTTCCAATGGTTTTGTCGAAGCCTATAGAAAGGAGTATGGTGTGTCACCGAGTAAATATGTAGCACGTGGCTTTGATATCACTTTAGATATTTTATTACGTTTGGCTACGGAAGAAAATCTATACGATGCTTCAAGCGATGTTATAGAAACGGAATACATCGAGAACAAGTTTAGATATAACAAATCTCTATTTGGTGGCTACACCAACGAAGCGGTTTACATCGTTAAATTTGATGATCTAAGAATAGTTGAAGCCAATTAACATGACCTCTAAAGTAACATATCTTGGCGACCTTAGAACAGAAAGCGTTCATTTAAAATCCAATGACTCATTCATTACGGATGCACCAACAGACAATAATGGCAAGGGCGAAGCGTTTTCTCCTACAGATACTGTTGCTACAGGATTGGCAAGTTGTATGCTTACGGTTATGGGAATTAAGGCTAGGGATTTAGATGTTGATATGTCTGGCACAACGGCTGAGGTTACAAAAACCATGGCGAGTAACCCTAGACGAATCTCAAAAATTGAAGTGGTACTTAATTTTCCGTTTAAAGCTGATGTTAAAACCAGAAAAATTCTAGAACGAACCGCAAATACTTGCCCTGTACATTACAGTTTACATCCAGATATAGAAAAGGATGTGACATTTAACTGGCAATAAATGCAACTTAAATTTTTAATAGTAGGACTGTTTTTTCTGTTTGTAGGAACCTCTTCCAATGACGAAACCATGACCTGGAACGAGGCGCGCAAACTTACTTGGGCAGATTTTAAAGCGAATCCAGACCCAAAGTCAGATGCGGTGGCACTTACGGCTTCTGGGATTACATTTGGGTATTCCGTTAAAACATCCAATAAAAGAATTGTAGGCTTTACAACGACGGTTGAAGCACATTTCTATCCTGATAAATCATGGTATATCAAAGAAAAAGGAGATGACTATGTCTTAGGGCACGAGCAACTGCATTTTGATATTACAGAACTCTACGTGCGTAAGTTTAGGCAACAATTAGAGCGTTTGGTAGTCAACCAAAATATTAAAAAGCAGATGAATCAAATCCATGTAGCGATCAATGAAGCTTTGGATAAGACACAGAAAGAATACGACGCCCAAACCAACCACTCCATAAATGTGGAAGCCCAAAAATATTGGGAAACATTTATCGCTGCCGAACTTAAAAATTTGGATAAATACAAGTCACAATAATTTCCCATTTTTATACTGAGTGTCACACTGAGCCTGTCGAAGTGCCTGTCGAAGCGCGCAGGCAGGAATCTATTATAACCCTTAATCATTAATATGCAACCAGATCAAAAAGCTTTAATAGAATTGGCCCATTACAAAATGCCTTTCGGTAAATACAAAGGCGAATACTTGGTGGACATCCCAGAATATTACTATACTTGGTTTAAACAAAAAGGCTTCCCAGAAGGCAAATTGGGCAGAATGATGCTGCAAATGCACGATATTAAAATCAACGGATTGGAAGAATTGATTTATACGATTAAGCGGGAGTTTGGGAAGTGATATATTGAGTTTCGTTAATGGGTGAGTGTATGATTTCGTTACGTTGAAAATTTCAGCGGAATTTTCGACCGTAGAAATCAGGCCGTTTAAAGTTAAACTAATTTTGAAAATAGCCGAGTAGTACCAATGAGTTAGAGCCTTTGTTATGCGTTCGTTTTATTTTTTATCAAACATAATAGCTTCCCAATTGTCATTTCCGACCATTTTTAATATTTGATAAGGTGGTTTGTTTTTATTCAAGTGATATTGATTAGCTAAATGAGTTTTATTACCATCATACTTGGAAATTATAGTTATATATAAAACCCAACTTCCTTGATCCTTATTAATATCCCAAATTCCCTTTTCATTTGTTGTCTTGAATTCGCTTAAGTTTTTGAAGGGTTCATTTTTAGGCATATTTATGAACTCAAATGTTTTATTAGAATTTAATTTAATCAAGATAGTTTCTGCGATGTTTTCAGGAATGTCTAATCGCTTTCTTGATTTTTCAGAAATTCTATATTCTCCAACTATTTGTTGTAAGGCAGGTTTCGTAACTGTAAAATCATAAGGGTTATTATTGTCTTCTAAAACCCAGGCGCCACCTACTAATGAACAACAAATAATAAATAGTAATATTTTTTTTCTCATAATTTAGTTCTGTTGTAGAGATTTCTCTAAATGACGCACAATAGTTTTGATATGACATCGTTTTTATGAATTAAATCACAGGTCAACGAAGTTAGCTGAAAAATTACACTAAATCAAGTTATAAAAACAACCTGTTTATTAGCTTGTTATTCTCTTTTTTTAAACTAAAAAAACTAAAGCTTAATATTTCTTAAAGATTGCTAATGTCATAATTGGACTAAAGCCATTTTTTATTGTAAATTTGCCTGCGTTTAATACTTCGACTAGCTCAGTAACCAAAACGCAACATGACCACAGATCCTAAGTATATTTTTGTAACAGGCGGTGTGTCTTCCTCTCTTGGAAAAGGCATTATAGCTGCATCTTTAGCTAAACTCTTACAGGCGCAAGGTTACAGAACGACCATCCAAAAATTAGACCCTTACATCAACATAGACCCAGGGACATTAAATCCTTACGAGCATGGTGAATGTTACGTAACAGACGATGGTGCAGAAACTGACTTAGATCTTGGACATTACGAGCGTTTTTTAAACGTACCGACATCGCAAGCCAATAACGTCACTACGGGTAGAATTTACCAAAGTGTAATCGATAAGGAAAGACGTGGAGAATTTTTGGGCAAAACCGTACAGGTGATTCCACATATAACGGACGAAATCAAGCACAGAATTCAGATTTTAGGTAATTCAGGGGACTACGATATCATCATAACCGAGATTGGTGGAACCGTTGGTGACATTGAGTCTTTACCTTATATAGAAGCGGTACGTCAATTACAATGGGATTTGGGCGAGCATAATGCTTTGGTTATTCATTTAACTTTGATTCCGTTTTTGTCCGCTGCAGGTGAGCTAAAGACCAAACCAACACAGCATAGTGTAAAAACCTTAATGGAAAGTGGAGTGCATGCCGACGTTTTGGTATGTAGAACCGAGCACGAGTTGCACGAAGGCTTAAAGATTAAATTAGCACGCTTCTGTAATGTGAAGAAAGAAGCTGTGATACAATCCATTGATGCATCGACGATTTACGATGTGCCAAACCTAATGCTTGATGAAGGTTTGGATAAGGTTGTACTCGATAAGCTCAATCTAAAAAGTGATGTTCCGGATTTAAAGCGATGGAACGAATTCTTAAAGCGCCATAAAAACCCTAACAGTGAAGTCACTATTGGGTTGATTGGTAAATATGTTGAACTTCAGGATTCCTATAAATCTATATTGGAAGCCTTTATACATGCTGGTGCGGAAAATGAAGTAAGGGTTAATGTGGAGTCCATTCATTCAGAATATTTAAATGAGGACAATATTGAATTTAAATTGAGCCATTTAGATGGTGTATTGGTTGCTCCAGGGTTTGGTGAGCGTGGAATAGAAGGTAAAATTGAAGCCATTCGCTACGTTCGTGAGAATAACATTCCGTTTTTGGGTATTTGTTTGGGTATGCAAATGGCAGTAATCGAATATGCCAGAAATGTATTGAACCTTAAAAATGCCAATTCAATTGAGATGGACGAGGAAACCGAGCATCCAGTCATTAATTTAATGGAATCCCAGAAAAACGTCGTCAACAAAGGTGGCACTATGCGTTTGGGAGCTTGGGATTGTAACATCAGTAAAGATAGTATAGCTTACAAGGTTTATGGCGAAACCAACATCAAAGAGCGTCACAGACATCGTTTTGAGCTTAATGATGAGTATAAGGAACGCATTGAGGCCGCAGGTATGAGAGCCACAGGTTTAAATCCTGAAACTGGTTTGGTTGAAATCATTGAAATACCAGAGCACAATTGGTTTGTTGGCGTACAATATCATCCCGAATATAAGAGTACGGTTGCCAGTCCTCATCCATTATTTGTGGCTTTTGTAAAAGCCGCATTAAAGTATAAGAAGAAAAAATAATATGCCACTTTGGCGTAAAATGAATTTTGGATAGCTTTTTGGGTATCCAACGCTATGACAAAACCTAAGACCTTACGATTTTTTTAAACCAAGCAGGTCTAAGACTAAACTAAATAAGATTACCGCATTTGCGGCAAATAAACATGGAAGAAAAGAAACTCGATATCAACTCCATCATAGGATTCATCCTAATCTTTGGAATCCTTGTGTACATGATGTACCAAAACAGCCCAACAGAAGAAGAGGTAGAGGCACAGAAAATAGCAGAGCAAGAGCAAGTCGAAGCAGAGAAGAAAGAAAGTAAACAAAACGAAGCAGTTGTTACGACTTCAGAGGATTATAGCAATACACAGGTTTTAGACTCTACGCAACGTGTTGCGCTTCAAAATAAATTAGGAGCAATATCCTATGCTTCAACATTGCCAGGTTCAGAAATTACAACTGTAGAAACTGATGTTTTTCAGCTCAAGTTCCAAAGAAAAGGTGGTCACTTAGCAGAGGTTAAGCTAAAGAAGTTTGTGGATTACGACTCGGTGCCAATTTATTTGGTTAAAGATGACAATAGTGCTTTTAATATAACATTTAGCACTTCGGATAACCGAACACACAATACACAAGACCATCCATTTCAACCAAGTGTAACCAAGAGTGGAGAAAATACAGTCGTATCGATGAAGCTTAAATTTTCTGAAAGAGAATTTATAGAGTATCGCTATGAGTTAAAACCAAATGATTACATGATTGACTTTTCTATAAAGTCACAAGGTTTAAGTGGTGTTTTTAATACGTCACAACCAATTACCTTAGACTGGAAGCAGAAAGGATTAAGACATGCCAAGAGTATAAGTTACGAAAACCGCTACACAAGGTTAACCTATATGTATGATGAGGATAGGGTTGATAAACTATCACAAATGAGTGATGATGAGGAAACCGTTGAAGATGTAGAATGGTTATCCTATAGACAACACTTCTTTAGCTCTATTCTTGTTTCGGGTGACAGCCCATTCAAAAAGGTTGAAATGACCTCTAAGGATTTGGTTGAGGATGAAGATGTAGATTCTTTATTCACAAAATTATACACTTCTAAAATGCCATTGGCATATAGTGGTGGCGAAATCTATAAGGACTTAGGCTTGTATTATGGCCCAACGGATGCTAAAATCTTAAAAACTTATGATAAAGATTTAGAAGAAAGTATTCCATTCGGTTGGGGAATTTTTGGTTGGATCAACAAAGCGATATTTATTCCGTTGTTTGGTTGGTTAAGTGGTATGCTGCCTTATGGAATTGCGATTATAGTAATGACAATTTTGGTGAAATTAATGTTGTCGTTTGTACAGTATAAGCAGTTTTTATCTCAGGCTAAGATGAAAATCCTTAAACCAGAGTTAGATGCCATTAGAGCGAAGTATAAAGACAATAAGCTTAAGGCGCAACAAGAAACTATGGCGTTACAGAATAAAGCAGGAGCAAGTCCATTAAGTGGTTGTTTGCCTGGTCTAATGCAGATACCGGTTTTCTATGCCTTGTTTATGTTCTTCCCAACAGCTTTTGATTTAAGACAGAAAAGTTTCCTTTGGGTAGATGATTTAAGTTCTTATGATTCTATTGCAGATTTACCATTTAATATCCCATTTTATGGTGACCACGTTGCATTATTTCCAATATTGGCAGCGATAGCTATTTTCTTTTACATGAAAATGACCACAGGTCAACAAATGGCACAGCAACCAACACAAGAAGGCATGCCAGATATGGGTAAAATGATGAAATACATGATTTACTTCTCGCCAATTTTAATGTTGGTGTTCTTTAATAACTATGCTTCTGGATTAAGTTTGTACTACTTTATCTCTAACTTAATTAGTATTGGGATTATGCTAGTGATTAAAAATTACATCATTGATGAAGAAAAGGTATTGGCCAAGATAGAAACCCAAAAGAAAAAGCCAAAGAAAGAAAATCGTTTCCAACGAAAAATGAAAGAAATGATGGAACAGGCAGAGCAGCAAAAACAAGCACAGCAACGTCGAAAGAAATAAATAATATATATCAAAATAGCATAAATAGGAAAACCCAGACAATTGTCTGGGTTTTCTGCTACTAACTAATCAATCAATATAAAAAACAGGTAATCAGCCTATATTTTACTTTTTTAATTTTGTGGCGAAAGCAGTACCTTGTCGATAACGTGTACAACTCCGTTTATACCTTGGATATCTACTAGAGACGTAACGATATTACTTACGCGACCATTAGGATCGGTTAATGTAAAATTACTTGTGTCAGCGGTAATGTCTCCACCTAAAGTAGTTACAGTTCCGGTAGATAATTCATCAGATTGCACATTTGCATTGTTGACGATGTGATAGGTTAACACAGCATTTACTGTAGCTGTATCTAGATCACTAAGTGCACTGATGTTCAGTTCTGTTAATAGAGATGCAAATGCAGCATTACTCGGTGCAAACACCGTAAAAGGAC
Source organism: Leeuwenhoekiella palythoae (assembly GCA_964221315.1). GTDB lineage: Bacteria > Bacteroidota > Bacteroidia > Flavobacteriales > Flavobacteriaceae > Winogradskyella > Winogradskyella palythoae_A. The sequence goes on from CAXPYI010000007.1 coordinate 101,532, forward strand.
CAGCTTCAGCATCTGAAACCGTATTGATGTAAGGTACGGTTGGGCTGCCTGTGTCAGCATAAGCCAATGCATCTACTAAAATAGAAAGATTGTCATTTGATGTTGCGAATGTAGCTATTGTTGGCAATGTTATTACGGTATCTACGATATGCACAATTCCGTTTGTAGCGGTGTTATCTGCACTGGTTACCGTTGACATACCATTTATTTCTACACCACCAGATGTTGTAAAATAAAGACTTAAATTTTCTCCGTTAGGTCCTGTAGCTTGTGTATTGGTATAACCCGACCCAGAGGCAATCAAATCGCTTGAAGAAATAGTGGCTCCAGCAATAACATGGTTAAGCAAAATATTTCTTACCAATGCTTCCTCTTCTGTAGAAAGGTTGTTTAAGTCTAATCCGGTTGCATTCAATAAATCAGTAAAAGCTGCGTTGCTAGGTGCAAACACTGTAAAAGGACCTGTGCCTTCTAATGTACTTACAAGTCCAGTGGCTTGTAATGCAGCTGCTAGGGAAGTAAGATTGTTTTCCAGGGCAACATCCACTACTGTCGTGGTTTGTACGCCTGGTCCGTTGTTGTCATCATCATTGCTACAAGCTGTTATGCTTAAAACCATGATAAATACTGTCGTTAATTTCAGAATTTTCGAAATAATTTTCATTTTTTTGAGTTTTAAAATTTGTTCAACATTAATCAAACACTTAAGTTTGTTTAACAATATTACAAAATGATTAAACAAAAATTAATATTCTTATTTCTTTTAACACTAATTTTAACATCGAGTAGTGCTCAAAGTAATGTAAATCAATTTGATAAAAATGGTAAACGCCATGGTTTATGGACTAAAAATTATCATAAGACCGATCAGAAGCGTTACGAGGGGCAATTTGTCCACGGTAAAGAAGTTGATACCTTTAAGTACTACACGTTATCCAATGGAAAAAGTGTATTGAGTGCCATTAAGGTATTCAATTTAAGAGATAGTTTGGCAGATGTAAAATTTTATACCTCTAAGAAGAATGTGATAAGCGAAGGTAAGATGAACGGTAAGCGCTACATAGGTAAGTGGGTGTTTTATCACAAAAATTCTACAGCCAAAATGATCGAGGAAAACTATAACAATAATAGTCAGCTTGATGGTGATAGAACTGTTTTCTACAAAAATGGATTAATAGCGGAAGAATCACATTACAAAAAAGGAAAGTTGGAAGGCGACTCTAAATGGTATTCAGAAAATAATGTTTTACTGCGTCATTCTGTTTATAAAGATGGAAATTTAAACGGAAAAACGATAAACTACGATTCCGATGGCAATATTACTTCAGAAGGTGACTATACCGATAACAGAAAATCGGGTATTTGGAAATACTATGAATCCGGAAAACTAAAAAAAGAAATCGATCACACCAATCAAGTAGTCATTAAAAAATATTGATAGCTAATTACTATTGATATCATAATTTTTACTAATGGCAATCTAATCAGATTGCCTTTTTTATTTTGTAATTTTGCGGAGGTTTTTCGAACAAATAAAACCATTAAATTCATCGATTCTGAAATTGTTTCAGCATTATATAAATTGAATTAAAATGTCATGCTGAGCTAGCCTGCACTGAGCAAAGTCGAAGTGGAGCATCTTAATATAAAATAAGGTAATAATTAATAAGGTTCCTGCTTATGTAGGAAGTGAACATGAAACGTGTAATTGTAGGACTTTCTGGTGGTGTAGACTCAAGTGTTGCTGCTTATCTTTTAAAAGCGCAAGGCTATGAGGTTATTGGTCTGTTTATGAAAAACTGGCACGATGATTCCGTGACCATTTCAGACGAATGTCCATGGCTAGAAGATAGCAATGATGCTATGCTGGTTGCTGATAAATTGGGCATTCCATTTCAAACAGTAGATTTAAGTGTACAGTACAAAGAACGTATTGTCGATTATATGTTTAATGAATATGAGAAAGGACGTACACCAAATCCAGATGTACTTTGTAATCGAGAGATAAAGTTCGATGTCTTTATGGATATTGCTTTAGAACTTGGCGCTGATTATGTTGCTACGGGTCACTATTGTAGAAAAGCAACCATTAATAAGGATGGTAAAGAGATCCATCAATTGTTAGCCGGAGTTGACAATAATAAGGATCAGTCGTATTTCTTATGTCAGCTATCTCAAGAGCAATTGGCAAAAGCCTTATTTCCTATTGGTGAACTAACTAAACCAGAGGTAAGGGAAATTGCTAAAGCGCAAGATTTGACAACTGCAGAAAAGAAAGATTCCCAAGGGCTCTGTTTTATCGGTAAGGTACGTTTGCCCGAATTTCTACAGCAACAATTAAAGCCTAAAGAAGGTGTAATTGTTGAAGTTGAAGAATCTTTTCAAAGGTACAAACAGCCTACTCCAGAATTTAATTCAAAAGAAAGTGAATTGGCGTATTTTGCTAAAAAACCTGAATACGTCCTGTCAGACGGAAAAGTAGTAGGCAAACATCAAGGCGCTCATTACTTTACTAAAGGGCAGCGCAAAGGTTTGGCGGTTGGTGGCACAAAAGAGCCATTGTTTGTAATAGATACTGATGTAGAAGAAAATATCATTTACACAGGTCAGGGGAAAAACCATCCTGGTTTGCTACGCAATGTTTTGTTTGTGGGTAATGATGAATTACACTGGATTCGTGAGGATCTAGCATTGCCCGAAGGTGAAACCATGAGTGTCGAAGCGAGAATCCGTTATCGTCAGCCTCTGGAAAAGGCAACGCTCCACAAAGTGGCTTCTGGATTGTATGTGGAATTTGAAAATAAACAGTCCGCTATCACTGAAGGCCAATTTGTGGCTTGGTATGATGGGGAAGAGTTATTGGGTTCCGGAGTAATTTCTTAGTATAATATACCGTCACTTCGAGTGATTCCGAAGCATGAGGAATTGTATTGAGAAGGCATAATAAATGATTTGTTCCTTAGATATGTTGAGATTATTCAAGAATTCCCAACAAATCCTTAAATTGCAATAAAAGAAAAAGCTATGATAAGAAAAATTACCATGCTTTTATTGCTCCTCATCACAATAAATAGCTATGCTCAAGAAGATGCTTGGGTTTACCTCACAGATAAGCCTAACGAAGCTGCGGCTTTAGCTAATCCGATTTCAATTCTAACGCAAAAGGCACTTGATAGAAAACAGAGTCATGGCATTGCTGTCGATGCAAGAGATGTTCCAGTTCATGAACCCTATATTTCTGATCTAAAAACCCAAACCGGTATTACGGTTCTAGCCAAATCGAAATGGTTTAATGCAGTACATGTTAGAGGTTCTGAGGCAGATATTTCAGCATTGAATAGTTTACCTTATGTAGATGATATCGATTTTGCAAATAACAGTTTGGATGCGTCTTCACGTTCTGTTAATGTTCGTGACAATATTGATATAGAAGGTGAAACCGTTGATTTCACCTATGGAAACACTCTCAACCAAGTAGAAATGATTAATGCGGATAACCTGCATTTAGATGATTTTACAGGAGAAGGTATAACCATTGCGGTTATGGATTCAGGATTTCCAAATGTCGATACCATGGCTGCATTTCAACGCTTACGAGATAATAATGATATTATTGATGGTTATGATTTTGTAACCCGAAATGCAGATGTTTATGCCAATACCGCAAGTTCTCATGGTACAAGGGTTTTGAGCACTATGGCTGCATTTATTCAAGATCAGTTTGTGGGTACAGCACCAGATGCATCTTATTATTTGTTTTTGACTGAGGATGCCACAAGTGAAAATCCAGTAGAGGAAAGTTATTGGGTAGAAGCTGCTGAACGAGCAGACAGCTTAGGTGTAGATATGATTAATACGTCCTTGGGCTACAGAGTATTTGATAATGCCAATTACGATTACACACCAGCTGACATGGATGGTCAAACGACTTTCATTACTAAAGGGGCTAGCATCGCAGCCGAAAAAGGCATTTTGGTTGTCGTTAGTGCTGGTAATTCTGGGGCTACAGCTTGGCAAACGGTTGGCGCTCCTGCAGACTCTCAAAGTGTATTGTCTATCGGTGGTGTAGATTCAAACGGTGATTATGTTAGCTTTAGTTCTCAAGGAGGAGCTGCACAAGTTGGTTATCAAAAACCAGATGTAGTCGCTAGAGCTGGTTTGGCTTTTGTAGTGGATGAAAATAATGCTATTGTACAGAACAATGGTACGTCCTTTAGTGCACCAATTCTTTGTGGAGGTATAGCCTCACTTTGGCAAGCTATTCCTGATGCTACACCAACAGAAGTTATGGATTTTGTTAGGCAGTCGGCTTCACAGTTTATCACGCCAGATGATTTGTTGGGTTATGGTATTCCAGATTTGGCATTGGCTAGAAGTCTAGGTTTGGGAGAAACACTTGTTGAGCAGATAAATATTTATCCCAATCCTGTAAACGATAATTTATATGTCGAATTGCCAACGCAACTTTTAAACACAGAGGTGAAAATATATAATCAATTAGGACAAAAGGTTTTACAAACAGTGCTCAATGCAAATAGGGAAGTGGTTAATGTTGAAAACCTAGCGACTGGGTTCTATGTGATGAAACTATCATCAGAAACCAATTCCAGAACATTTAAATTTGTAAAACGTTAATTATCTATATTTTCTCTAAATCAATCCAATACAAAATATGTTTAACAGAATAACAAAACTCTTCAATATAAAATACCCAATCATACAAGCAGGGATGATTTGGAATAGTGGTTGGAGACTGGCTTCCGCATCAAGTAACTCAGGTATTTTGGGTTTGATAGGTGCAGGTTCCATGTATCCAGATGTATTGCGTGAGCATATTCAAAAATGTAAAAAAGCTACGGATAAGCCTTTTGGAGTCAATGTACCAATGTTATATCCAAATATTGAGGAGATAATGGAAATCATTGTAGAGGAAGGTGTAAAAATAGTGTTCACCTCTGCAGGAAACCCAAAAACTTGGACTAAGTGGCTGCAAGATAAGGGGATTACGGTTGTTCACGTTGTAAGTAGTGTAAAGTTTGCACTAAAAGCACAAGACGCAGGTGTTGATGCTGTCGTAGCTGAAGGTTTTGAAGCTGGAGGCCACAATGGCCGTGATGAGACCACAACATTGACATTGATACCTATGGTAAAAGAACATTTGCGAATTCCCCTAATTGCTGCAGGTGGTATCGCCACAGGAAAAGCCATGCTAGCTTGTATGGTTTTGGGAGCCGATGGAGTACAGGTTGGTAGTAGATTTGTGGCTAGTGAGGAATCTTCAGCGCACCAAGCTTTTAAACAAGTGGTTGTAGATGCCAAGGAGGGAGCTACACAACTCACCTTGAAAGAATTGGCACCAGTACGCTTGATAAAGAACAAATTTTATAATGAAATACAAGAATTGTATAAAACTGCACCAACACCAGAGCAACTTAAAGAACTCCTAGGCAGAGCAAGAGCTAAACGCGGTATGTTTGAAGGAGACTTGGATGATGGAGAGCTTGAAATTGGCCAAATCGCAGGATTGATACATGATGTAAAACCCGTTGGTGAGATTGTTGAGGACATGCTCAGCGAATACTCAGAAGCCAAAAAAGAAATACAATCTCAAGAGAAATTCACTTTTTAGTGACCTCACAGTTTTAAAGATTGAAAATAAAAAAAACCGTAGGTAGAACTTACGGTTTTTTATTTTTAGTTGGTGATTATATTAATTCTTGGCTTCTAAATTATTAATACGGTCTTTAAGCACAACAAAGTGTTTTTCCAAACGCTCATGCTCTTCTTTCAAAGTTTCGTGATCGTTTTTCATCTGTTCGTGCCACTTTTTCATTTCGTCTATTTTTTCATTTAATGCATTGGTATCGAGCGTTTCAAAATCTGGTTCTGCATTCTTATGCGCTTCAATGATTTTGGCATGGCTTTTTACAATAGCGTCGTGACGTTCTAGCAACTTAGCTTGTTCTTCAAAATTGATTAAGATAGTTGAGTCCTGTACATTTTTGTCTTTGTAGGCTTCGAAGAGTCTGTCATAGGTTGCTGTCATATCTTCGAGTGTGTTTTCAAATGAATTGTGAACCTTTGAAATACTGTCGTTTTTTTCAGTAATGGCATTGAATTCTGCCATCATTTCCTTTTTTTCATTATCGCAAGAAAACATAATTAAAGACGATAATAATATTAGATATAGCTTTTTCATAATTATATAATTTTTTAATGGGTTATAGTCTACGAGCAATATAATATGTTCGATGTTTTTTATTGCCGTAGATGATATTTTCACTAACCCTATTGATAATTTCGATTTTATAAACCAACATAGCTAAAGTATTTTTAAAATTTATTTGTTGTGGTTTTTTAAACTTATCTTGCCAGTGAAATAGTTGCTTATGAGAACATTGATGTATTAAGCAATAATGATTGAGAAAAAATGTCAATACCTATTTTAGAAAGACTTTACCGATTTCTTAACAACGAAAATGGGGAGCGGGTTTGCAAGGATATTACCAAAGATGCCTGTGACCATACAGTCCAAAATTTTTTCAGAATACTGTTAACACATACGCTTACCAAGTTAGGGGATACGCTGAGTAACCCAAAAACAGTATTGACATGGTTAATGAGTTATGTCAATGCACCCGTTTATTTAATTAGCTTAATTGTCCCTATACGCGAATCTGGAGCTATGATTCCTCAAGTTGCAATTTCAAAATATATCAGTCAAAAACCTATAAGAAAATGGATATGGATACTTGGTTCTGTGTTGCAATTTGTATCAATTGCAGGCATAGGGCTGGTTGGTTTGTCTTATAAAGGTATTTTGGCAGGATGGCTCATGGTAGGCTGTTTGGTGGTATTTAGTTTAGCAAGGAGTTTGTCATCTGTTACCTCAAAAGATGTCATTGGTAAGACCATTGCCAAAACCAGAAGAGGGAAGCTTAGTGGCTATACAGCTGCTCTGTCTGGTGTGTTAGTATTGGTGGCTGGTTTGTTCATCACCTATAAATCCGAAACTGATGCGTCGGTAGACTTCTATACAAATCTTATGTTTTTTGCTTCGGTCATGTGGTTGATAGCAACTTTAATTTATGCAACGATAAAAGAATTTCCAGGTGAAACAGACTCTCCTTCAGAAGATAAGAACGCTGTAGTAAGCAAGCTCGAATTATTAAAGACCAACAAACAGTTCAGAAATTTCGTTATAGCAAGAGCTTTGCTACTGTGTTCGTCATTGTCCGCACCATTTTACGTGCTATTGGCACAGAAAAATGTAGGTTCTGAAAGCTTTTTGTTGGGCTTACTGATTATCGCAAATGGCATAGCTTCGATTATCAGTTCTCCGTTTTGGGGAAAGCAGGCAGATAAATCCAGCAAAAATACTATGGCTAGAGCCATAACTATTGCCGCAATTATGGGTATTGTATTATTCATTATTGTTACTTTCTTTGAGGGTTTAGGCAACCAGCTCTGGCTTTATCCAATTGCATTTTTTATACTGGGTATAGCGCATGGAGGTGTGCGAGCCGGTAGAAAGACTTATGTAGTGGACATGGCAAATGGAAATGAACGGACCAACTACGTTGCGGTGAGCAATACCATCATTGGTGTCATTTTACTGATAGCAGGCGGTTTGAGCGCGTTAGTTTCGATATTATCAATTGAGGGTGTTATTCTAGGGTTGTCTCTTTTGGGTTTACTAGGTGCCTATAGAAGTTATAAACTTCAGGATGTAGAGTAAGCTTGTGAAAGTCTTTTGTATTTAGGTTTTCAGTGTCAAAAGGGTTCAAAAGAAAAAAATCTCAAAATAAAATTGTACGATTAAAACATTAGCTTAAGCCTAACGTGTTGGTGAGAGGTTGAATTGTAATCACCTAAATGTAAAATTCATTAATTTTACGAATAAGACCTATGTCATTTAATTTGATAGCTAATTTAGCTTGTCAAACTTTAATAATCATATCATAATCGGCTGCAGTAGCCATGACACGGTTTATGATTTCCGGTGCCAGTGATTTCTCGGTGGCATTGTCTTCATTTTCTGGCATACCCATTTCCTCAAAAAAGTCCCTAAATCCTTTAGGGCTATGAATATTTATCCACTTACAGGGCTTATCACTTACGTTGCCAAAGGTGTGTAGGGTTTTTGGTGGAATATCAACTGATTCTCCTGCCTTTATAATCATGGTTTTGCCGTTAACGAAGAATTCCATTTCACCTTCAACTATTAAAAACGATTCTTTAAAGGCGTTATGGAAATGAGGAGGAGGACCTTGTACGTTTGGAGGTGTTTCTGCAAACATTAAGTCGTAATCACCTGACGTTTCGTGTGGAGTTACTTTATGACCAAGCACCCATTTTGTGTCTTTTGTAGTCATTTTATGGGATTTATGTCTCACAAAAGTAAGTTTTAGTTTTGTTAAATCCTAATTTTATGAGATATTTGTCTCATGAAAAATGAATACACTAAAACTGGCAGAATAAATCAAAAGAAGGAAACCAGGAGTAATATTTTGGTCAGCACACAATATTTTTTAAATAAAGGGCAGGGCTTTACTCTAGAGGATGTTGCAAAAAAAACTAAAATATCCCGAGCAACAATTTATAGGTACTTTTCTAATGTTGATATATTGGCAGCTGAGGCAGCATTGGATATCAGGGTTAAAAACCCTAAAGACATTGTAGACAGCTTAGATGGCAATTCATGGGATGATAAGGTGTTTGCTATCCAAGAGTATTTTAATATTCTCGCGATTGATAATGAAAATGCATTCCGTAAATACTTAAGTACTGTTTTAGATTCAAGTACATCTAAAATTAAGCGTGGTGCGAGAAGAAAAAAAGCTTTACAATTAGCGCTTGAGGAGACCGATTTCACGCCTAAGGAAAAGAATGACTTATCGAACGTTTTTACTATTTTAATGGGTATTGAGCCTCTAATTGTTGGAAAAGACGTTTGTGGATTAAATAATGCCCAAACAAATGAGCTTTTAAAATGGGGAATTACACTAATGATAAGAGGTTTAAACAGTTCGGGTAATATATTTTAGGCTATATGACTATGGCTAATGACAAAATTAATATTAAGTTCTTTTAAGATTACTTATCTCCTTATAAAAGCATTAACTTTGGGTGGAATTAACGGAGTTTTGTAATGAATCTAACCATCGAAAATGTATTATTAATTGGCTCCGTGCTACTTTTTATAAGTATTGTTGTTGGTAAGACGTCTTATAAATTTGGTGTGCCAACTCTTATACTTTTCTTGGCAATTGGTATGTTGGCAGGTTCGGACGGTATAGGTGGTATTCGTTTTGATGATCCAAAATTAGCGCAGTTTATTGGTATTGTATCACTTAACTTCATCCTGTTTTCCGGTGGGTTGGATACCAACTTTAAAACAGTAAAGCCCATTTTAAGGGAAGGCTTGATGTTATCTACAGTAGGTGTTTTACTAACAGCGGTTTCCTTAGGAACTTTTGTGTGGTATATTACGGATTTCACCATTTATGAGAGCATGCTATTGGGCTCAATCGTGTCTTCTACGGATGCGGCTGCAGTCTTTTCTATTTTGCGTTCAAAAAACTTGGCCTTAAAACACAATCTGAGACCTACCTTAGAATTAGAGAGTGGTAGTAACGATCCGATGGCTTATGTACTTACATTAGCTTTTTTAACCTTGGTGATTCATCAAGATAAAAGTCTTTTATCCATGATTCCTTTGTTTTTGCAACAAATGATTCTAGGTGGAGTTGTAGGTTTTGCATTTGGTAAATTAAGCAAATTGATTATTAATAGAATAGAACTAGGATTTGAAGGTCTTTACCCTGTCTTGGTTATTGCTTTGATGTTTATCACATTTTCCGCGACTGATTTTATAGGAGGTAATGGTTTTTTGGCTATTTACATATGTGCGGTTTATCTAGGCAATCAAGATTTAATACATAAATCCACAATTTTAAAAATGTTCGATGGTTTTGCGTGGTTAATGCAAATAGTACTCTTCCTTACTCTGGGGTTGCTTGTTTTTCCGTCAGAAATTATCCCTTATATGGGTATAGGTTTGCTGATTTCCGTATTTCTCATTCTTGTGGCTCGTCCTGTAGGTGTTTTTTTAAGCCTTATGTTCTTTAGAATGAAGCTTAGGCGTCGTTTCTATATTTCGTGGGTTGGTTTGCGAGGAGCTGTACCAATTGTGTTTGCTACCTATCCGCTTTTAGCTGGGATTGATAAAGCCAATATGATGTTCAATATCGTGTTTTTTATTTCAGTGACTTCGGTTTTAATTCAAGGTACTACATTGTCGATCTTTGCAAAGTGGTTAAATGTAGCACTACCGGAAAAAATATTACCTGTGGAACAAAATGACAGATATATCCTCAACCTACCAAAGTCTGAAATGGAAGAAATCAACATTCCTCCAGAAAGTTCCGCAGTAAATAAAAGGATTGTAGATTTGCACTTTCCAAGCTCGGCGTTTATCATAATGATAAAACGAGATGGTAAATTTGTACGCCCTGGAGGTTCTACGCTTATTGAAGCCAATGATACTTTGGTGGTGTTATTGGATAATGAGGACAGCCTAAATGAAGTTCAGGAAGTGCTATTTTAAATTATTGATTTTTGAAGAATTTTTCACTGATTTAAATTAACTAGGCAAGTCTCTAATAATTAATTCGATAAACTAAATTCAATCTGCTATTTTTGTAATAATCGGTTTCAAAAAACTTTCATTATGAAAAAGATAATTGTTGTACTGCTTGTTATTTTTGGTTTTTATTCTTGTGAGGAGATGCATAAAGAAGAAGATTACCTTAAGGTAAACTGGAATGCTAGAGCTACAGATGTTCTTAATTTGGACTCTTTAGAGACGGGTAAATCGTATCTATCAGTGTATTCACAGATTTATAGTTTATCTCAACATAGAAAGTATAATCTTACTGCTATGGTCAGTCTCAGAAATGCTAGTGAAACCGATACTATATACCTTTTAAAATCCGATTACTACGATACGCATGGTAAGCTTATTAAACATTACATAGATAAACCTGTTTATTTATTACCAATGGAAACTTTGGAGATTGTTATAGACGAGTCAGATATATCTGGTGGTACAGGTGCCAATTTTATTTTTGATTGGGCAATATCTAAAGATAGTCCTGAGCCCATTTTTGAAGGGTTGATGTCCTCAACCGCTGCTACTCAAGGGCTTTCATTTACAACACATGGTAAACGTATAAAATAAAATTATTCTCATTCTACATACGCATCTTATCATAAAAATTGTGACCGAGCTTGCTTAATTTTTTAAGTATGATCTCATAACTTTAAATTATTTTCTATCCTTAAAACCACTACTTTTGCAAAATGGTTTTAAGTGACTACACTAAAGAATTTAAGTACAACCTTAAGCTAGCCTCTCCTGTTATTTTGGGAATGCTAGGTCATACATTTGTCAGCTTTGTGGACAACGTGATGGTTGGGCAATTAGGTGCTGCTGAATTGGCAGCAGTCTCTTTAGGCAATAGTTTTATTTTTATTGCCATGTCCATTGGTATTGGCTTTTCTACTGCAATAACTCCTTTGGTTGCTGAGGCGGATTTTGAAAGCAACTTTGCTAAAGGTAAGTCCGTTTTTAAACATGGTTTTTTTCTTTGCACGGTTTTAGGCTTGATTCTTTTTTTAATGTTACTAATGGCAAAACCTTTAATGTACATCATGGACCAACCAGAAGAGGTGGTTGAGCTTGCCATTCCGTACTTGGATTTGGTGGCATTTTCTTTAGTGCCATTGATTGTTTTTCAGGCGTTTAAGCAGTTTAGTGATGGTTTGTCACTGACCAAATACCCTATGTACGCTACTATTGTGGCGAATATTCTCAATGTGGCAATTAACTATGTTTTGATTTTTGGAAAGTTTGGGTTCCCACAAATGGGTATAGTAGGTGCAGCAGTAGGGACATTGGTATCTCGTTTTGTGATGCTGTTTTTTCTTTGGTGGTTGCTTGCCAAAAAGGAAAAATCCAAAGCCTATGTAACGAACATTAAATTATTTCAGTTAAGTAAGCAACCTCTAAAAAAATTAACCAATTTAGGTTTGCCAAGTTCTATGCAAATGTTTTTTGAAGTTGCCATTTTCACAGCAGCAATTTGGTTGAGCGGTACACTTGGTAAAAATGCACAAGCTGCTAATCAAATAGCATTAAACTTATCCTCAATGACCTTTATGGTAGCTATGGGATTAAGTGTAGCTGCTATGGTTAGGGTAGGCAATCAAAAAGGACTAAGGGATTACGTGAATTTAAAGCGTATTGCAGAATCCATTTTTTTGGTCGGGTTTATTTTTGCATTGGTATTCGCTATCCTCTTTGCTATTTTTCATAAAGTGTTACCAGATTTATATGTGGATTTAGATGATCCAAACAACGCAGCGGATACTATTGAAGTTGTAAAGATTGCAGCAACTTTGTTATTGGCTGCAGCTATTTTTCAGATAAGCGATAGTCTTCAGGTTATTGCGCTTGGCGCCTTACGTGGATTGCAAGATGTTAAGATTCCGACAATTATTACATTTTTTTCATATTGGGTTATTGGCTTTCCTATTAGTTATTTTTTAGGGAAAGAAGATGTATATGGCAGTTTAGGTATATGGCTTGGTCTTTTAGCAGGTTTAAGTGTTGCTGCAATTTTGTTGTATATTCGGTTCAATTATCTCACAAAGCGTTTAATTTTGCAGCAAGACAAAAGTTAAAACATGGAACTACCAAAATTCATACTCGGAGACAATACAGATTATCCTGATGCTATATTTATCATCCATACTGAGTTTCCACGATTTATTATAAATCTCGAAAATGATGAAGTAGAATGGTTTGAGGAATTTGATCAGCACGACCAAAAAGAATTGGAAACTGAAACTGAAAATTACATAAGGCAAGCTACTGAGTTTTACGATAGAGAAGTGGCCAGATACGAAGATTAATTTAAAATCGGATAATGTTAGAGCAGCTTGTAGAATTAGATAAGGAGCTTTTTTTGTATTTGAATGGGTTGGGTAATCCTTCGTGGGATGGGTTTTGGATGGCTTACACTACAAAATGGAATTGGATACCTCTCTATGCTATACTACTTTTTTTGTTATACAAGCGACTGGGAATAAAAATGGTTTTGGTGACACTAATTTCCGTGGTGCTCATGGTCACTTTTACAGATCAGATTACCAATTTGTTCAAGGATGGAGTTATGCGCCATAGGCCTTGTCATGAAGCTGGCATTAAGGAGTTTATGCGTATCGTTAGAGAAGGCTGCGGCGGTAAATATGGTTATTTTTCTGGTCATGCCAGCAACTCTATGGGTCTTGCTATATTGGTAGGATTGCTATTGCGAAAGAAATATAAATATCTAATTTATATTTTGGCGGTTTGGGCTATCACCATGGGTTATAGTCGTATTTATATTGGTGTGCATTATCCTTTAGATGTACTTTCAGGATTGGTTTTTGGGGCACTTTCTGGATTTGCATTTTATAAGTTGGATAAGTACCTACAATCCAGATTTGCGATACGTAAAGCAGATGAATCTGTATAAATTATTTCCTGGTTAACTTATAGAGTTGGTTGACTAATCTGTTTTTATAGCCTCTTGTATCTTTGTCAGAGAAATTTAAATCATAAGTTTCAATAAACTCAATCTTGTATAATTTTGAAATCGTTTCAATAGTATCAGGTTTCACCTTATTGGTCAACAACCTGAACTGATCTTCATTCGGAACAGCATAGCCTTCATCTGTTTTTAAGCTCGGAATTTTATCACCATAATTATAGATCACTTCGGGAGCAACATAATCTATATGATAGAGTGGAAGCGAATTGTTTTGTAATTCTGAGATAGGCTTGTAGTTTGCTTGAGTTTGGACTTTAGTCATCGGAACTGCTAAAAACCCTAAGCTCATCATGAATAGGATGACTAAATAAAACACTTTTTTAATGTTCTTAGTCTTAAGGTTTTTAAAAATTATGATTCCTACTGCCAAAAGAACCAAACTTGCAATAATAAATCGCGCCAAAAGCCAATCCGTTAAATAAGGTCCAAATAAGAATGCCGTTGCCCAGAAAAGAACAGCAATGAGACCAACCAACCCAAACTGAAAATACACAGGAAAGGTTTCCTTTTTCGATTTCAAGTTTTTGAATTCACGAATTAGATACTCAATGTAAAACCCAATATTTATTGCCAAAGGAATCAGCACAGGCATAAGGTAGCGTGATTTTTTTTCAGGTATAATGGATAATAGGATTACTGCAATGATTGTCCAGAAAAAACTAAACTTATAAGCTTTTAGATCAATAACCCGAGGCTTCATGTAAGGATAAATAAGACTTATCAAAGCAGCGACAGCCCAGATACCACTTTGTACAAAAAAGCTCCAGTAATAATAAAACGGTCTTACATTGTAGCTGCTCCAGTTTGAGGTTTCTTTACTGGCAATGGCAGCAAAAGTTTCTGGGTCGGCAACACGCACATGAAAATACCACCAGCCACCTAATACAATGCCGAATACCAATAAACTAAAAAGTTTCAAAAAGTGAAGAACACTTCCTTTTAGCTTGTAAGCTAATCCATAGGCAATCACAAACGACAAGAACAATACATAAAGTGAAACAGGCCCTTTGGACAGCACAGAACATGCCAAAAACAAAACAAAAAGCAAACTATTAGCAATTGTTGTTTTCTGTTTTTGAAACATTATATAAAGCTGATACAAAGCCATGAGCATTAAAGCATGAGTGTAAATGTCCCAAGGTGCTTCTATGATAATTCCAATAACATAAAATGAACTTAGCACTATAAAGCCATTGATAAGACTGTGCGCTTTGTGAAGTTCTAGTTTTTTTGATAAAAGATAGGTTGATATACCAATACTTGCCGTAAAGAGCAATGCTGGCCAACGCAAGGCCAAAAGCGATTTCATCCCAAAAAGCAAGCCAAAAAATGCAGTTATCCATGTTGGCAACGGTGGTTTTTGATAACGCGCTTTACCATTCATGGTGGTTAATATCCAATTGTCGTCAGTGAGCATTTCCCGTGCAGAAATAAAATTACGTGCTTCCATAATACTCACTGGAATGGCATCAATAGTAAAGCCTAACATGATTATAACAAAAAGTAAAAGGCTTAAAATCGGATATTTTTCTATAAGCTTAATCATTGTTTTGTCTTATGAGGTAGGCATTTCGTGCATAAATAATCATACCAAAGAAGTGGCCCACAAACAATACGGGATCTTCCCTTATAATGGCATAAGTTAAAATTAAAGCCGCACCTGTAAGGCTCAATGCCCAAAAGCCCATTGGCAATGTAGATTCCTTATGACGTTCAGAATGAATCCATTGATATACAAATCGCAATGTAAAAATCACTTGAGCTACAATACCAAGTATTAAAAGCCAAGTTGGAATCGCTTCATTTTTGAAGAGCAATTCAATATCTATTTTGTTGTTGTTGTAATAAAAGACTACAATTAAAATGGGAACTATAAACAACAAATACCGTACAATTTTAGGGAATTTTTGCCATTGGCCTTGTAACTGTAAATTCCTGATGTAAATGAAATATGTTAAACTCTGTCCGAGCATTATGGCAAAGTCTAATCTTAAGTAACCATAGATGAACAATAGGAAAGAGGCTATTAAACTCAAGGTCCAAAAAGTAGATGGAGTAATTACTTTACGTTGCTTTTCAGACGTAATCCATTGAATAATCAGCCTAGACGAAAATAAAATCTGGGCTAAAAATCCGATGCTGTAAATGATCCAGTCTTTCAAATTAAAATATTATTTACTAGATTTTTCAACCTCGTAATTAATGTATTTTTTCTTCATCCATAAATAAGCAAAACAATCCATTAGCGGACCCAAAAGTCGATTCCATAGACCGAATTTTGCCGTGCCTGCAATTCTGGGGAAATGCTGAACGGTCACCTGTTTTATTCTACCATTCTGCAACATAATCATAGCTGGTAAGAAACGATGTAAACCTCTAAACATTGGTATGCGTTTGGCATAATCGGTTTTTATGATTTTTAACGGACAACCTGTGTCATCCATGCCATCATGCGTAAATGCACGTCTTATGCCGTTGGCAATTTTTGACGACATATTTTTAATAAATGAATCTTTACGGTTAGAGCGCACACCAGTCACCAATTCGTGGTTGTCAATATGTTCTAACAGAACATTGAAATCTTCAGGTGCAGTTTGTAAATCGGAATCTATATAGCCAACCAGTTCAGTATCAGTATAATCAAAGCCTGCTTTTATAGCAGCACTTAGACCTTTATTTTCTTTGAAAAGAATATAATTAAAGGCTTCATTATTATTGCAAATGTTTTCTATTAGAGCTTGACTATTATCTTTTGAGCCATCATTGACAAATAATACTGAAGAAGGTACTGAAGCTATCTTGAGATAGTTGGAAAGTTCGGTTTCTACACGCTTAAGATTTTCCTCTTCATTATAAACAGGAACTATAATGGTCAGCTTATAAGACATACGTTATGATTGCTTAGTCTGTGCAAAAGTATTGTTTTTTTATGATAAAGAAAGTAAATACTCAGCCGCAGCAAAAGGAGTAGTCTTACCCATTTCAATTAAGTCAATTTGGGTTTTGAGTTCAGCTTTTATTTTAGGCGATTGGTAAAAGTTTGACTTTAGGCGTTCTTCTATGGTTTGCAACAGCCAAAACTTGTTCTGATCAGTTCTGTTTTTTTCAAAATAACCATTTGAAGATGTTGTCTTCAGGTATTCCTGGATCAAATCCCAAACATCTGAAATACCTTCTTTTTTTAAGGCACTACAAAGTGATACCTTGGGTGACCAACCCGATGCCTTTTCGGGATAAAGGTGCAAGGCTCTATTGAATTCTACTTTTGCGGATTTTGCGGCTTTAAGGTTATCACCATCTACCTTATTGATAACAATGGCATCAGCCATTTCAATAATACCACGTTTTATGCCTTGTAATTCATCACCAGCACCAGCGAGTTTAAGTAGCAAAAAGAAATCGACCATGCTATGTACGGCAGTTTCACTTTGCCCAACTCCAACAGTTTCAATAATTATAGTGTCGAATCCAGCAGCTTCGCACAAAATTATGGTTTCCCTCGTTTTTCTTGCCACTCCACCTAGGGAATCACCCGAAGGCGAAGGTCTTATAAATGCATTTTTGTCTTTAACCAAATCTTCCATTCTGGTTTTATCACCAAGAATACTGCCTTTGCTCAAGGTACTACTTGGGTCAACCGCGAGCACTGCAACTTTTTTGCCTATGACAGTAAGGTGTTTCCCAAAGGCTTCTATAAACGTGCTTTTGCCAACCCCTGGCACTCCGGTAATGCCAATTCTTATGGATTTGTTGGCATATGGCAAACAAGCCTTTATAATATCGTTGGCTTTAGTTGTATGTTTCTGGTTGGTGCTTTCAATTAAAGTGATTGCTCTACTTAAATCTGTTATATTGCCAGAAACAATACCATTTACCAATTCATCAGCAGAAGGTTGATTTTTGCGCTTGTTCTTTATGGATTCTGCAGAATTTGAGTTTAGGCTTTTAGGAGGTTCAACACCATCTTGTTCATGCAAAGCGGATTTATATGATTTCTTTTTTTTTGTCACTTTGCACGCAAGTTTTTAAGAACTGGTTGAAGGATATGTCTCAACGGGGATTTCGATTAACGTTTGATCCCAAGCCATTGTCAGTTTTAAGTTGCCTGTTTTATTATCAAATGCAATAGTAAACTTTTCTACGGTTTCCTCAAGCTCTTGTTTAGGGACTTCTATTTCAATGGCATCATAGTTAGGATCCCACATAGGCTCCATTTTTTCATTAACTCCCCATTCATATTGTTTGGAATTGAACATTACTTTCCAGGAGTTTTCCATGGGTACGGTCCATAACGTATATTTCCCTTTCCTTAAAAGCATGCCGTCTATCATTAAATCCTGATTGGTCTCAAAAGTAGTAGCTTCGTTGGCACCAGTTCTCCACACCTTATTGTAGGGCACGAGTGCACCAAAAATTTCACGTTCTCGCTTAGAAGGCCTATTGTATTCTACTTCCAACTTTAAGTCATTGAGTGTGATTTTAGCACTATCCTTCGGGCTCAATCGCGATGAAAAAATATTTTCGACAAATACGGAATATATCAGTAAGCCCAATGCTATAATTGATAATACGATGAGGAGGCGTTTTAGCATAATTCTATTCTCAGCAGTTTATTTAATAGTTTTCTATTTTAAAAAATTAAAGATAATTCAATTCCCTAAATTTATAGAATAGAACGCTGAATTTTAAGCAAATCTTATAATTTGAAAGAATTTGAATTTTTTTTAAAACTTTTTTGCAACACTCAAAAATTTGTGTCGTCTTTAGAGTGAGTTCGTTTCAACTTTGTTATAACAATTCAAACTCGATTATCGACTGAACCAATCAAAAAACCAATTAGTCATTAGTACGTTAAATATTCATATTGTTGAACAATGCAAGAAGAATGATCGGCAGGCGCAAATGCAATTGTACAATCAGTATTGTGATGGTATGCTCATTGTTGCGCTACGATTTGTGAAAGATACCATGGAGGCGGAGGATATTGTACAAGAGGCCTTTATAAAAGCCTTTTCAAAATTAGAGCAATACAAGGCAGAAGTGACTTTTGGCGCATGGTTAAAACGTATTGTGATTAACAGATGTATTGATGTTTTAAAGTCTAAACGCCAACGTTTAATAGAATTGGAAGAACACCACTTAAAGGTTGTTGATGACAATTACCAAAACCAATGGTTGGTTGATGATGAAGTTACCATAGAACAAGTAAAAGCAGCAATTGAGCAGCTGCCAGAAAAATATAGATATGTTGTTATGCTCTATTTAGTTGAAGGTTATGACCATCAAGAGATTTCGGAAATACTGAATATCACTGAAGTGGCATCGAGAACACAGCTCTCTAGAGGAAAACAAAAATTGCAATTAGCACTAAAATCAAAGAAGAATGGCACAAGATCTTAAAAATTTATTTGAAAAGGATAAAAAAGCACAGCATGCAAAAATGTCTGAAGGTCATGAAGCACGCTTTTTAGAAAAACTCGATAAAGAATTGCCTGTTGAAAAACAATCCAATCGATTTAGCTTTTTAAACATTGCAGCAAGTGTAGTGATATTACTAGGGTTGAGTTTTGGAGCTTATCAGTTTTTTCAAACACCAGAACATCAAGGCACTCCAATACAAGTAGTACAAAACGACATTAAGACTTTAGGAGATGTTTCTCCTGATCTAAAGAAAGTAGAAGATTACTACTTAGCAAGTATCAATTTAGAGTTGTCCAAAGTTCAAATGACTCCTGAGAATAAGGACTTGGTAGATGGTTATATTTTACGTCTAAAGGAATTAAACGAAGAATATGACAAGCTTACCTTAGAGCTTAATGAAAATGGTCCTAACGAAGAGAATTTAGATGCGTTAATAGATAATCTAAAGTTTAGACTAAACCTTGTAATACGACTTAAAGAAAAATTGCAAGAGTTTAATGAAGAGGCTTTTGAACAAGTCAGCGCGTAATCAAGCTTTCCATTGTCATGCTGAACTAATCGAATTTCAACTGAAAAACAATAATAAATCAAAAAACGAACAGTAAAATCAAAACAAATCATGAAAACAATTAGAATTTTAGTATTGTGCCTATTAACCTCATTTGGTTATGCGCAAAAAAAATTGAACAAAACATCCCAATCCATCAAGGTGAATAAGGACGTTGTTATAGACTTAAACACCAGTTATGTAGAAATTGAGATTGATACATGGAATAAGGATATAATTGAAATTGAAGCTTACATTGAAAGCGATAAGTTATCCGAAGATGAACTAGAGCGTGCTCTAGAGGCGTGGAACCTAAGGGTAGAGGGCTCTAATGATAGAGTTACGATATCATCTAGTGCAGGAAGAGCGATAGGCTTATTTGGTGAAGAAGATTATGCTGAGGTATTGAGGGATTTGGAGTTTGAATTAGCTGAAATGCCAGAAATGCCAAGGATGCCTCGCATGCCTAAACTTCCAGAAATGGCCGAGTTACCAGCAATGCCAGAAATGCCAGAGATGCCTGAGCTTCCTGAATTACCAGAAGGTGTAAAATCAATATCTTTTGACTATGACAGATATCAAAAGGAAGGTGAAAAGTACTTGGCTGAATGGAGCAGAAAATATGAAAAAGAAGGTGGTAAAGAATTACAAAAGCGCATGGAGGAATGGGCAAAGAAGTTTGCAGAATCCGGTTACCAAGAAAAAATGGAAAAATGGGGTGAAGAATATGGCAAACGTTTTGACGGTAAATGGGCAAAAGAAATGGAAGCTTGGGGAGAGAAATTTGGTGAAAAATATGCCAAAGATATGGAGAAATGGGGCGAAGAATTCGGTGAAAAGTTTGGCAAGGAATGGGCAGAAAAGATGGAAGC
Source organism: Leeuwenhoekiella palythoae (assembly GCA_964221315.1). Lineage (GTDB taxonomy): Bacteria > Bacteroidota > Bacteroidia > Flavobacteriales > Flavobacteriaceae > Winogradskyella > Winogradskyella palythoae_A. Next base: position 122,030 of record CAXPYI010000007.1, read on the forward strand.
TTGGGGTGAACAATTTGGCGAAAAGTATGCTCGTGAAATGGAGATGAGAAGTGAAGCTATGGCTAAGCGTCAAGAGAAACTGGTAGAGCGAGAGGCTAAATTAGCAGAGCGTCAGGCCGAGCGTGCTGAAGCACTTGCGCTTCGTGCTGCAGAACTAGAAAAAAGACATAAAGAAAACCGAGACAAAAGAGAGTCTATATTGGTTAGGCGTCTAGAGTCTGGTAGTAACAGCAAAGTTAAAAAGGTAATTAAAATAAAAATTCCTAAAAAGGCAAAATTAAAGACCAATATTAGGCATGGAGAGTTAAAACTATCTTCGGTAATCTATAACCTAAGCGGAGATATATCACATGCATTTTTAGTAGCAGATAACATTGATGGAAGCGAGACTTCCATCAATGTGTCTTATTCACCAGTGGTTATTAATACCTGGAATTTAGGAACCCTAAATTTGAATTTTGTTGATAAAGCACAGATTAGAAATGCCAATGATTTGGTATTGAATTCTAAGTCTTCAAATATTAACATAGAACGATTGACTGATACCGGAATCATAGATGGTAGTTTTGGTGACTTAACCATCTCTAATCTTACTGAAACTTTTAAAAACCTAAATTTAGTATTAGAGAATAGTGATGCCTTAGTGAATTTACCAAAAAACATAGACTACAGCATGTACTTTAAAGGCAGCCGTTCTAAACTAAACAATAAGCCAACATCACAAGAAACCATTAGAAACTCTTCTAATGGGCAAGGCTCTGACCGCAATATCATTGTAAATGCGAAATTCAGTAATGTTATAATGAACTAGGTTTGCTTATTACTGTGCCTAAAGTTTACCCAAAGTAACTTTTTGTTTTCTTATAATTTGAGACTGTGCTCAGTCTAATTTTTTTTTCCATAAATAACGTATTTTTATGGAAATTTTGTTTTTATGCCGCTTATTTCTTTTGAAAGGTTACTAAAGTCGCTAGAACCTTATCCATTACTTGGTACTTCAATTGCAAAAGAAGCCTATATACCTTTATATTTATCTGTTAACAACCCTAACTTGAATACTGTAAATACCTCGTCGTCAAAGGATTTAGAGGTTTTTATTTTGGAACACATTGCAAAGCATAATGCTAGAGTTGCTTTTGGTGGTTATTTAGAACAACGAGGTATATATAATAGAAGTGATTATTTTAATACAGTAAACTCTGAAGAGAATCGCGACATTCATTTAGGTTTAGATCTTTGGATAGAAGCTGATTCTCCGGTTTATGCTCCGCTAGATGGTATTGTTCACAGTTTAAAGAACAATGCCAACTTCGGTGATTATGGACCAACTATAATAGTGGAGCATCGTGTTAATGGAGATAAATTCTTTACACTTTATGGCCATTTAAGTCTAGACTCTATTAAGAATTTGGAAATTGGTGTGGAAGTTAAGCGAGGACAACAATTAGCAACTTTGGGAATTGCTGAAGTCAATGGAGATTACCCTCCACATCTACATTTTCAAATTATAAGGGATATTCAAGATTATGCAGGAGATTATCCTGGAGTAAGTGATCAATTGAGCTTAGAATTTTACAAGAAAAATTGTCCAGACCCTAATTTGCTTTTAAAGTTAGTTTGAGAATTTTTCAAAATCATCAATAGGAAAAGCCTTATTGAACTGCTCTTCACCAATAGTATTGCCTTCAGTTGAGTCATAGTCTAAGGTTATCTTCCATTCACTATCAATTTTTTTTAATATTACATGAAACTGACCATAATAGCTCCGTTCATTTTCAGTGCCTTTATTTCGCGTCAATCTATAGATACCTCGTTCACTTGCTGTAGTGTCGTTATTGAGGCGTTCAAAAAAACGTAATGTAATATTACTGGTTTGTTGGGTTTGCTTGCTTTGCTCAAAACTAATCTTGTAATTGTTGATGTAGGTATCGTAATCCAATATGCGTTTTCCACCCGAAACCCTTACTAAATCTTTAGAATGAATTTCTGCCATCAATGTGTGGTCAAGCGTTTCAAAGGCTTTATAGAATTTTGCCCACACCTCATTTATGGCTTTAAGGTTTTCAGCCTTTTGGGCAGAAATAGTATTGCTTGTAAATAACAAAAGTAGCAATGGTAAAATCATCCTTTTAATCATAACTATTATTTTTTACCCATAGGTTAGTGGTATCAAGATACTAAAAAAGTTTTATAGCATTTTGAATGCTCTTGCTTTTTAAAGTTATTTTTATGCCTCGATAATTAAAATATGAAAAATACACTGTTTCGGATTTTTTATTTGATAAAACAAGGTGAGCTGAATTTTATAATAAGAGGTATCTTAAAACGTTGCTTTTCAAAAAATTATGCCTTTGGTCTAAAGCGTGATTTGAATTTGGAATTTCCTGTTCCTGAAGCTCAACTAGATATAATAATACGCCAGTATAAAGATAAAGATGCCCCTTATTTTTCAAAGGATTTGCAAAATGATGGATTGATAGAAAAACAAATTCCTCGTTGTTATGTTGCTACAACCATTGAAGACCAACCGTGTTTCAGACAATGGATTATAAGTGCTCAGTACGATGATAAAATAAAGGATTTTTGGAAAGGATTATTTCCAGTTTTAAGGCAGGATGAAATGTTGTTGGAGGGAGGTTTTACTGTCTCCCACATGCGTAAAAAAGGCATAATGCCAGCAGCGATCACCAAAATTTTGGATATTGAAAATCTTCCAGGTCGTAGATGGGTAATCACATTTGTTGGTGTGGATAATGTCCCATCTTTAAAAGGAATCCATCGTTCTGGGTTTTTACCATATCTGTTACGTATTGAAAAATGGTTTTTATTCCGCAGAACCATTATATTTAAGGACATTCCGACAGAATTTATGAACACCTATCATAAAAATATTGGACTTGCAATCAAATAGAAAACAAAGTCAAATCCTTTATTGGTTCTTAATGTGTTGACGTATTTTGTTTGTTGATTTTCAACTTGTTTTGCGAATTTTTAATTCCATATATCAGAAAAATTGAGTAACTTTAGAAAGGTGAAACCAATATCAGTTGTATTATGGGCTATATAAAATCACTAAACAAATGGGCGAATGCACACTCTTATTATCCTATTGATTTGTTAAGAATTGCCTTAGGTATTCTTCTATTTTACCAAGGAGTATATTTTATGTCTAATCTGCCCTTATTATTGGAGCTTTATGAGCCAATTAAACCGTTAATTGGGGATGTGTGGATTGTTCATTACATAGCTCCTGCACATTTTGTTGGTGGATTTTTAATTGTATTTGGCTTGTTAACCCGTTGGGCTATAGTAGCTCAATTACCAATACTAATTGGAGCTGTGCTGATAAATTTTATTGGGGAAATGGATGTTAAAAATTTTGTACTTGCTACTTCTGTATTGCTTGTTTGTATTTTCTTCTTGTTTTACGGTTCAGGTAAGCATTCAGTGGATAAGTATTTAAAAATGCAGCAGTAGTAATTTTAGTAACAATTATAAAAAACAAAAATCCTGATGGTTACATCAGGATTTTTTTAGATTCTGAAACAAGTTCAGAATGACAGTATATTAAATTAGCTTTAATCGTTTACTAAAACCCATTCTCCTTTATCGATTAAAGGAATGGCTTGCTTGTATTTTACAACTTTGCTTTCGCCACTCATAACGTGCTTAATGGTTACTTTGTCGTTGCGGCCAATTTTTGGTTGTTCTCTTACTATAGTTTCCACAACTTGTTGTTGGCGCGAAGCTCCTTGTCCTGCAGCTCTGCTCTGTGCAGCGCGCTCATCCATGTTAGGGATTTCCTCTTTTTGGGTTTCCAACTTTTCTTGCTTACGTTTTTTAGCTTCTTGAATGGTATTGGCTGTTTCCTGTGGAATTTCACCTTTAAACAAGAATGAAATAACATCCTTATTCACCTGATCTATCATGGCTTTGAATAACTCAAACGCTTCAAACTTATAAATCAATAAGGGGTCTTTTTGCTCGTGAACCGCTAATTGCACAGATTGTTTTAACTCATCCATTTTACGCAAATGTGTTTTCCAGGCATCATCTACAATAGCAAGTGTAATGTTTTTTTCAAAATCATTAATCAACTGTTTACCTTGAGATTCGTAGGCTTTTTCTAAGTCTGTAACAACTTGTAAATTCTTTACTCCATCTGTAAATGGCACAACAATACGCTTAAATCTATCACGCTGTGTGTTGTAAACATTTTCAATAACTGGGAATGCTAAATCTGCCGCACGTTGCATTTTTTCGCGATAGTGCTTAAAGGCTTCTTTATAAATCAATCCTGCAATTTCCTGCTCACCCATTTTAGCAAATTCTGTTTCAGAAATTGGAGACGCCATTGAGAAATAACGGATCAATTCAAACTCAAAATTCTTATAATCGTTGGCTGCTTTGTTGCTCATTGCAATACCTTCAGACGTATCAAAAATCATATTGGCTAAGTCCACACGAAGACGTTCTCCGTGTAAGGCATGGCGACGACGTTTATAAACCACTTCACGTTGTGCGTTCATAACATCATCATATTCCAATAATCGCTTACGAACACCAAAGTTGTTTTCTTCAACTTTTTTCTGAGCACGCTCAATTGATTTGGAAATCATGGAATGTTGAATCACTTCACCTTCCTTAAGTCCCATACGATCCATCATTTTCGCGATACGCTCAGAACCGAATAAACGCATTAAGTTATCTTCTAAAGACACATAGAATTGTGAACTTCCTGGATCTCCCTGACGACCAGCTCTACCACGCAACTGCCTGTCTACACGACGCGAATCGTGACGCTCTGTACCTACAATCGCCAAACCACCAGCGTCTTTAACTTCGTCACTCAGCTTAATATCGGTACCACGACCTGCCATATTGGTAGCAATGGTTACCTGGCCAGCATTACCAGCTTCGGCTACAATTTCTGCCTCGCGTTTGTGCTGCTTCGCATTAAGGACATTATGCGGAATCTTACGAATACTCAACATTTTGCCTAAAAGCTCAGAAATTTCAACATTGGTCGTACCAATCAATACTGGGCGTCCTGCATTTGATAAATTCACAACTTCATCAATAACGGCATTGTACTTTTCACGTTTGGTCTTGTAAACCAAATCTTCTCTATCGTCTCTTGCAATCGGCCTGTTGGTTGGGATTTCAACCACATCCAATTTGTAGATTTCCCAGAATTCGCCTGCTTCAGTTACCGCAGTACCTGTCATACCAGACAGTTTGCGGTACATTCTAAAATAATTCTGAAGTGTAACAGTTGCAAAGGTTTGTGTAGCAGCTTCAATCTTAACGTTTTCCTTAGCTTCAATCGCTTGGTGAAGACCGTCGCTATAACGACGACCATCCATAATACGACCAGTCTGCTCATCTACAATCATTACCTTATTGTCCATTACCACATACTGTACGTCTTTTTCAAAAAGCGCATAAGCTTTAAGTAATTGGTTAAGGGTGTGAATGCGTTCTGATTTTATACTAAAATCCCTGAACAGGTCTTCCTTAAGTACCGCTTCTTCTTCAGATGAGAGCCCTTTGTTTTCAATCTTGGCAATTTCGGTTCCCATTTCTGGCATCACGAAGAAATTAGGGTCATCCTTACCAGATAAGAACTCAACACCTTTATCGGTTAATTCAACTTGATTGTTTTTTTCGTCTATAACATAATAGAGTTCTGCGTCGACTTTTGGCATTTCCCTATTATTATCTTGCATGTAGAAGTTTTCGGTTTTTTGAAGCAATTGTTTAATCCCTTCTTCACTTAAAAACTTAATTAATGCTTTGTTTTTTGGAATACCTCTGTAAACACGCAATAACTGGAAGCCACCTTCTTTAGTATCTCCATCTGCAATAAGTTTTTTGGCATCAGCTAAAACACCAATTAATTTTTTGCGTTGCACTTCTTCAATTTGCTGCACCTTAGGTTTAAGCATGTCAAATTCGTGCTCATCTCCTTTTGGGATGGGTCCAGAAATAATTAAAGGAGTACGTGCATCATCGATTAAAACCGAATCTACCTCATCGACAATAGCATAGTGGTGAGGACGTTGCACTAAATCTTCTGGCGAATGCGCCATGTTATCACGAAGGTAGTCGAAACCAAATTCGTTGTTAGTTCCGTAAGTAATATCTGCGTTGTAGGCTTTACGGCGTGCATCTGAGTTTGGTGTGTGGTAGTCTATACAATCGACACTTAAGCCATGAAACTCAAATATTGGTGCCATCCAAGCGCTATCACGTTTTGCTAAATAGTCGTTTACGGTTACAAGGTGAACACCTTTACCTGCTAAGGCATTCAGATAAACTGGAAGTGTTGCCACTAATGTTTTACCTTCACCAGTTTGCATTTCGGCTATTTTTCCTTGGTGCATTGCAATACCACCGATAAGTTGAACGTCATAGTGGATCATATCCCAAGTGATAGGCTTACCTGCCGCATCCCAAGAGTTTGCCCAAACAGCTCTGTCGCCATCTAAAGTAACATAATCTTTTACGCCCGAGACTTCTCTATCAAATGCATTAGCGGTGACCGGAATTTCAGTATTGTTCACAAAGCGTTTTGCGGTTTCTTTGACTACTGCAAAGGCTTCTGGTAAAATGTCGTTAAGTACCGCTTCAGTAACTTCATAGATGTCGTCTTCTATTTTATCTGCTTCTTGGTAAATGTCTTCGCGCTCATCGATGTCTTCTGTTTGTTCAGCTTTTGCTAATAGCTCATTTTGTTTTTCAAGAAGTGGTTTACGAGCTTCAGCAATTTTTTCTTTAAACTCAGCAGTTTTTGCTCTGAGTTCGTCATGCGATAAGCTTTCTAAGGCGCTTTCGAAGGATTTGATTTTTTCAACTATTGGTTTTAATGCACTTACGTCTTGTTTGGATTTATCTCCAACAAACACTTTAAGTACTTTATCTAGTATGCCCATTTTATGTGTTTTGTTTCAGGTTGGTTATGGTAACCTGTGTTTTATATTATATTTCTGTTCTGTCATATCGAGCGTAGTCGGAGATGCTCGGTAAAAAGGTGAGATTTCTCGACTACGCTCGAAATGACAGTTATGGTATGTTTAAAAAAACATCCGAAAATAAAAAAAGTCTCTCAGTTAAGATAACGCAAGAGACTTTAATTGTGTAATTTTATATGTTAATATTCGTCCTCGTTCCAGAGGTAATCTTCGTCAGTTGGATAGTCTGGCCAAATTTCTTCGATAGAATCGTAAGAATCCCCTTCGTCTTCGATCGCTTGTAAATTTTCAACAACTTCTAGAGGTGCTCCAGTTCTAATAGCGTAGTCTATGAGTTCATCTTTTGTTGCTGGCCAAGGTGCATCACTTAAATATGATGCTAATTCTAATGTCCAATACATTTGCGTTGTGGTTTTTAATTTTTTGCAAAAATAATTTTTTAGTTGAATTATTCAAGAAAAAAGTAAATTAATTATTCATTATTAAAAAGAACGTATCATCTTTTAAAGATTCAAGCCAAAATATTGTGATATTCTCAACTTAAATTTGAAAAAATTAAGAATCCTTTTTTGGAATCCATTTAATTTCTTCGGCGTTCAAATCAAGTGACAACTTCCGTGCCAATACAAAAAGATAGTCAGAAAGGCGGTTAATGTACATTAAGGTTTCTGGCTGAAAGGGCTCTAATTCGTTAAGATGAGAGGCTAAACGCTCTGCTCTGCGGCAAACCGTACGTGCTATGTGACAGAATGACACAGTTTGGTGACCTCCAGGTAAAACGAAGTGGGTCATTTGAGGAAGACTTTCTTCCATAAGATCCATTTCTTTTTCTAAACGTTCTATATCGTCTGTAGAAATCTTGGGAATACTTAAGCGTTCTTTTCCACTTTTTAGAGTTGCTTTTTTTGGGTCGGTTGCTAAAATTGCACCAACAGTGAACAAGCGGTCTTGAATGTGCATTAAGGTGTTTTTATATAACTGGTCAATATCCTGATCTCTTATAAGCCCAATATGAGAGTTAAGCTCATCAATGGTTCCGTAGCTTTCTATTCTGATATGATGTTTTGGCACACGTGTGCCGCCAAATAGGGCAGTAGTGCCTTTATCACCTGTTTTTGTATATATTTTCAAGGGTTTGAAGTTTAAAATTCAATATTTCAAAGTTACGGATTTAAGAATGAAGTTTGAAGTGCGAATCTTGAATTTAGACTTTTTATTCGTTTAGTTGTGGATTTGTTTATTTCACCAACAACCAACAACTAATTACTGATTATAAGTATCACTCTCAATAATACCATCGCGTAAACGAATAACACGTTTGGCGTGGGCGGCAATATCCTCTTCGTGGGTTACCATAATAACCGTGTTACCAGCTGCGTGGATTTGATCGAAAAGAGCCATAATTTCGGTTCCGGTTTTGGAATCTAAATTACCTGTAGGCTCATCTGCCAAAATAATAGACGGTTTGTTGACCAAAGCTCTACCAACAGCCACACGTTGACGTTGTCCACCTGAGAGCTGATTGGGTTTATGGTCCATGCGATCAGCCAAACCAACATCCGTTAACACTTCTGTAGCACGAGCTTCTCTATCTTTTTTAGATTTGCCTGCATAAACCATTGGTAGGGCTACATTATCTAAAGCAGTGGTTCTAGGTAGTAGGTTAAAGGTTTGAAAAACGAAACCAATTTCAGTATTTCTTATATCTGCAAGTTCATCATCTGTCATTTGGCTCACATCCTTACCATTGAGGTTGTACATGCCAGCAGTTGGCGTGTCTAAACAACCTAACAAATTCATTAAAGTAGATTTGCCTGAACCAGATGGTCCCATAATGGCAACATATTCGCCGCGTTTTATGTCTAAATCTATACCTTTTAAAACATGTACGGTTTCTTGACCTAATTTAAAATCTCTAATGATGCCTCTAATCTCAATGACGTTGTCGCTCATAAAAATTGTTGTTGGTTGCTTAATTAACCTGCAAGATACAGGAATTTACAGTTAATATGACGTTAAAACCTTTAGGTTGTTACAATCTAATTTTAAAATGTTCCTTCGCTTGTTCTTTTCTGAAAAAAACAAAGCCCAAATGGAAACAGTCCACAGTAACCCTAACAGCCTTGTGAGCCTTTATGTAATCCCAAGCTTCGGTCATGTCTTTAGACCAATAGATATCGTCAAATATGAATACTGAATCGTTGTGTGCTTTAGGCAAAAGTGTTTCAAAATATTGGATGGTTGCTTGTTTGTTGTGGTGACCATCAAAGTAAATGCAGTCAAAATGCGTTTCGTTTAATTTTTCAATTTCTAAAGCAAATGCACCAATGTTGAAGTTCACATTATTGACATCTAAACTTTCAAACTGTGATTCTGTAAAAATTGAAGTGTTTTTACAGCCTTCAATAGTTGTGATTTTTGAATTGGGATTGGCTAATGCAAAAGCATAAGTTCCCATTCCGAGAGAAGTGCCTAGTTCTAAAACAGAACTTAATTCGAAATATTTAGAAATACGATATAATAGTCTGGCTTCTTTTTTTGTACTGCTAGAAGTTGAAACCATTTGACTCACTTTTCGGACTTGGTTGTCTAATGTTTTTGAGCCTTCGCCTAGGTCTGTTACGTCTAATTCAGTTTTTGAATTTTTAAGTGTTTTTCTGTAACTCTGAAGTTTTTTGTAATCGTAGAACTTCTTCTTATCGTATAAGCATTTAGTCACAAAATCATATACAAATGGAGAATGTACACCGTGTTGGTTGGTGGACTTTAAAAGGAATTTTATGTATTGTTTTATTTGGTGCATTTTAAGAGATTGCCACAGCCACGTAAAAAAAAACGTGACTTCGCAATAACATTAATTTTCTAGTTTTTCTGCTAATTCAAACCAACGTAGTTCTTTTTCTTCAATGTTGTCAATAATAACCTGTAATTCTTCTGATAGTTTGTTGATCTCGTCTTGGGATAAATCAGGATTGTTAAACTTGGCTTCCAGCGCTTTTTTGTCTAATTCCAGCGAACGAATTTTAGATTCTAAATTCTTGTATTCTTTTTGTTCGTTATACGATAGTTTTGTGGCTTCGTTTTGTTTAACAGCTTCAGTGTTGTCTGTTTTCTCTGTGGTTTCTGTTTGTTTTGGTTGGCTACTGTCGTAAGCTCTAAAGTCTGAATAATTGCCTGGGAAATCTTCAATAATACCTTCTCCTCTAAATACAAATAGATGGTCAACTATTTTATCCATAAAGTAACGGTCGTGTGATACCACTAAAAGCACACCTGGAAAATCCATCAAGAAATCTTCAAGGACATTAAGTGTTACAATATCTAAATCGTTTGTTGGCTCATCGAGAATTAAAACATTTGGATTTTGAATTAAAACTGTACATAAGTATAAACGTTTTTGCTCACCACCACTTAGCTTTTCAACAAAATCATATTGTTTTTTTCTGTCGAAAAGAAAGCGTTCTAAAAGTTGTTGCGCACTTATTTGCCTGCCTTTTGCCAATGGAATATAATCACCATATTGACGGATAACATCAATAACTTTTTGCTCTGGTTTTACTGTAATACCACCTTGCGTGTAATAGCCTATTTTTACGGTTTCTCCAATGACTATTTTTCCACCATCTGCATTAAGACTTCCTGTAAGCAGATTTAGAAATGTTGATTTTCCGGTTCCGTTTTTGCCAATAATACCAATACGTTCGCCTTTTTTAAAGGTGTAATCAAACCCATCTAAAATTTTCTTGTCTTCAAACGCTTTGGATACATTATGAAACTCAATGATTTTACTACCAAGGCGTTCCATATTAATTTCGAGCTGTACTTGATGGTCTTTTCTGCGTTGATGCGCTTTCTTTTTAATTTCAAAAAAGTCGTCAATTCTACTTTTAGATTTTGTGGTACGTGCTTTGGGTTGGCGACGCATCCAGTCAAGTTCTTTTTTGTAAAGCTGTTTTGCCTTGCCAGTTTCAATAGCTTCATTTTCTACACGTGCTTCTTTTTTTTCAAGGTAATAAGAATAATTGCCTTTGTAAGTGTAAAGTTGTCCTTGGTCTAACTCAATAATCTCATTACATACACGCTCTAAAAAGTAACGGTCGTGCGTTACCATAAAAAGCGTTTGCTGTGTTTTTGCAAAGTAATCCTCGAGCCATTCAATCATTTCAAGGTCGAGATGGTTAGTAGGTTCGTCTAAAATTAGGATGTCTGGTTTGCTCAATAAAGCTTGTGCCAAGGCCAAACTTTTTTTCTGACCGCCTGAAAGTGTCTTGACTTTTAGACTTAGGTCGTCTAGCTTTAATTGCGATAGAATTTGTTGGTGTTGGGTTTCAAATTCCCAAGCATTCTTTCTATCCATGGCTTCAAACGCTTTTTGGTAAGCTTCGGTATCTTCAGGGTTTTTTAAAGCTTTTTCGTAAGCTTCAATTATTTTTAAGATAGGTATATCTGATGCAAAAATGGTTTCTTCAACGGTTAATTTTTCATCTAAATCGGGTTCCTGATCTAAAAAAGCCAAACGCAGTCCATTTCTAACAACAACTTGTCCTTCGTCTGGTGTATCTTTTCCTGATAAAATATTTAAGATAGACGTTTTTCCGCTTCCATTTTTAGCAATAAAAGCAATCTTCTGGTCTTTATGGATACTAAAAGACAAGTCTTCGAAAAGAACAAGCTCTCCATATGATTTTGATATGTTTTCTACGTTGAGGTAATTCACACTAATTTTTTTACAAAGAACGGAAATAAACCAAAAAGAATACCATTTGTTTTGTTATTGATGTTGATACATTATATTTGTCTGTAAACACTTAATTACCTATGAGAAGCATTAAGCTTTTGATTATCGTTCTGAGTTGTATTTTCGTCTCTTCTTGTATTCCTCATAAAGACACTGTTTACTTACAGAATAAAGAAAATGCAATAAACGATACTATCCCAAATAATCTATCTGAAGTACAAAAGCCCTACAGAGTACAGATAGATGATATCTTAAATATTAGGATAAAGGTTTTAGATCAGGATAATGTACAAATATTCAACCCAATAAGTCAAGATGGAAACCTTAATGCTAGTAGTGCAGAACGAGCATATTTTGATGGATTTACTGTGGATGTACATGGAAATATAAGAATACCCACACTTGGACGTTTTAATGTTTTAGGTTATACAGCCGAAGAAATTGAACAAATGTTAGAAAAGAAATTGTTGGACGAGCAGTTTAAGGAAACAGCAAATATCTTTATAACTGTTAAACTGGCGGGTTTGAGATATACGGTTAATGGAGAAATAGGAAGACCAGGTACTATTACATTGTTTAAAGAGCGGGTGAATATTTTTGAAGCTATTGCAAATGCAGGAGAAATACCATTAACGGGTGATAAAAAGGATGTGTTAGTTGTACGCCAGTATCCACAAGGCCAGCAAATTCATCATTTGGATTTAACCGATATTAATGTAATGAAGTCTCCATATTACTATATTCAGCCCAATGATATGATTTATGTAAAGCCTCTTAAGCAAAAATCCATCGGAACTGGAGAGACTGCAGTTTCTGGTTTAACCACTATAGCTACCATTGTTTCTCTGATTACTTCTTCAATTTTATTATTCTCAAGACTGTAGTATGGATTATAAAGATTATGAAGATATTGAAACACTAGAATCTCAACGTGTAGGTTTTGATTTTAAAGGGTTTTTGTTTAAAGCTCTTAATTTGTGGAAGTTAGTACTATTGTGTATAGGAGTTGCTTTGGTAATAGCCTATTTCATTAATGTTAGAAAGCAGAATATTTACAGGTTAGATTCTCTGATTACAATTAATAATGACCAAAATCCTTTTTTTACTGCCAATACAAGTATATCGTTCAATTGGGGAGGCGTATCTGGAAAGGTAGGTAGTATTATTACTGAAATCAAAACCAGATCTCACAACGAAATTGTTATAGATTCATTAGAGTATTATAAACAATATTTAAAAGAGGGCAAATACCACCTAGAAGATATCTATAAGGCTGCGCCATTTGAAGTTATAACGGATAAAGCTAGACCTCAAATGCTTGGCAAACCTATTGAGATTAAAATTATTGACGATACTGTTTTTGAAATACGTTATGAATTTGAAACTGAAAGGGTATTGTGTCAAATCTATGATACAAAAGAAAAATTAAATGTCGCAGTTGAGCCAGGAGTGTATTCCAAGAGATTTAATTTTGGAGAAACTGTAAATCTTCCTTTTTTTAATGGGATAGTTAATTTAAAGCAAAACACGGTCATTTCAGATGAAGATACTTTTTTTGTTAAATACTTGAATTTTGACTCCGTAGTAAACAATTATAAAAATAGTATTAATATCGAGCCTACTTCACGAGACGCTTCATCAGTGTTAAAATTATCTCTTGTCGGTAAAAATAAATCAAAAATTGTGGATTTTCTAAATGCCACGTCAGCAATACTAAGTAAAACAGAATTACAACGTAAAAATTTATATGCCACTAATACTATTAAATTTATTGATAGTAGTCTTGGTGCTGTAAATACAGATTTAAAGGCTATTACAGAAGAAATGAATGAATTTAGAAGGTCTAATAAGGTTTTTGATGTTGCAGAAGAGATAGTTCAGAAATCTGATTTGTTAAAAGAATTTGATAAGGAAAAAATTGAAGAACAGTCAAAATTAAATTATCTCAATAGCTTAGAAAATTATCTTAAAACCCAAAATGACTATACTAAAATTTCTGCACCCTCTTCAGTAGGTATAGATGAGCAAAATATATTATCTGGCGTTAGTAACATAATAGGATTATCAGTGGAGCGTAGAAATTTAGAATATTCCACAAAGGAAGGTTCTATTTTGTTTGATGAACTGGATAGGCGTATAGAAACTGAGAAAAGTGTTTTACTCGAGGCTATTGAGGTTACTAAACAAACCATAGGTGTTCAATTAAATGCAATAAACCGCAAAATAGCTAATATTGAATCAGAGCTATTAGACCTTCCTGCGGATCAGCAAGAATATTTAAAGATTCAGCGGAAGTTAGATTTAAGTAGTGAGGCTTACAATATTTATCAAGCAAAACGTGGTGAAGCAGCAATCGTAAAAGCTGCTAATGTATCCGACATCACTGTAATAGATGAAGCCAAGGATATCGGTAATGCTCCCATCGGACCAAAGAAGTCGCTCAATTATATGATGGCTTTGATGATCGGTTTCTTTACACCGATGTTTTTAATATTTGTTATCTATTTGTTGGATAGCACAGTACATGGCTCTGATGAAATTGTAAAGATGTCCAAAATTCCTATTTTAGGACTCATAGGTAAATACCGTTATAAAAATAATTTGGTAGCTTATGAAAAGCCAAAGTCGGCGGTGGCGGAATCTTTTAGAGCAATTAGGTCAAGTTTACAATTTATATTCAAGAACAACCCATCAAACAATAGAGCAAATACATTAATGGTTACAAGCTCTGTGAGTGGTGAAGGTAAAACCTTTACTTCAATTAATATAGCGACCGTTTATGCTATTTCTGGTAAACGAACAATTTTATTGGGTTTGGATTTAAGGAAACCTAAAATATTTGATGATTTTGATATCACTAATGAAAAGGGAATAGTAAATTACTTAATTGGTGATAGTCTTTTGGAAGAAATCATTACAAATACCCATATTGAAAACTTGGATATAATTCCTTCTGGACCAATACCGCCAAACCCTTCAGAACTTCTAATGGGGGATAAACTTAAGGAAATGGTCAGTCTATTAAAAGAACAATATGATATCATCATTTTAGACACTCCCCCTTTAGGTTTGGTGACTGATGCACTGGAATTGACTCAGTACGCGGACGCTACCATTTTTATGGTAAGATTAGACTACACAAAAAAAGGTATGCTACAATTAGTGAATGCTAAACATAGGTCTGGTGAATTAAAGAATGTAAGTTTTGTACTTAATTTTTATAAGCACAAGAGCAATCATAACTATGGTTATGGATACGGTTATGGTTATGGTTACGGCTATGGTTACGGCTATGGAACATATGGAAATGCTTATCACGAAAAGGACGACCAATCTGTATTCGGGAGAATTAAAAATTTTGTCAAAAGACTGTAATGAGTATTAAACTTTAAATTTTGATCACTAAAACGCAACTTAGGGTAAAACGCATATTCGATGTTGCTTTGGTCTTGGTATTATTGCCTTTATTGATTGTTCCAATATTAATTTTAATCGTTGCGGCAACAATTGACACTAAGAAGTATGGTATATTTTCGCAATTACGTGTCGGCCAACACGGAAAACTTTTTAAGATTTATAAAATTAGAACCTTAAGAGAAGGTTTACATAAACTAGGTCACCTAGAAAAATCTGCCACCACTTTAGGTAAGTATCTTAGAAGAACTAAACTCGATGAGCTACCACAATTGTTTAATGTGCTTAAAGGAGATATGAGTTTTGTGGGCCCTAGACCTGACGTTCAGGGCTTTGCAGATCAATTAGAGGGTGAGGATCGTATTATTTTATTGGTAAAACCAGGAGTTACTGGTGAGGCTACGATAAAATATAAGGATGAAGAACGTGTATTAGAACGACAAAAAGACCCAGAACATTACAATAGAACGATTATTTGGGTAGATAAAGTGAAAATCAACAAAAACTACGTACGGAATTACAGTTTTTATTTAGATTTGAGGCTCATTTTAAAATCTACTTTAAACAAATGACACATTCTGAAGACAAAATTGCAATCATAGGATTAGGTTATGTCGGTTTGCCCCTAGCTGTAGAATTTGCAAAACAATTTTTTGTTGTTGGTTTTGATATCAACAAACAGCGTATCAGTGAGTTAAATTCTGGTGTTGACAAAACATTGGAAGTCGATAATGATAATCTCACATCTGTCTTAACCACAGACTTAAACGCTACTACAGGTCTATATATTACAGACAATGTAGAAGCACTTTCGGTTGCAAACATATATATTGTAACGGTTCCAACACCAACAGACGAGCTAAAACGACCAGTGTTTACTCCACTTATTAAAGCAAGTGAAACCGTCG
This sequence comes from Leeuwenhoekiella palythoae, assembly GCA_964221315.1. Lineage (GTDB taxonomy): Bacteria > Bacteroidota > Bacteroidia > Flavobacteriales > Flavobacteriaceae > Winogradskyella > Winogradskyella palythoae_A. The sequence continues at coordinate 138,064 of CAXPYI010000007.1, forward strand.
GTAAAGTGCTGGGAAATGATGATATCGTAATTTACGAATCTACGGTTTACCCAGGTGCAACAGAAGATATTTGTATTCCTGTTTTAGAACAAGTGTCTGGGTTAACTTTCAATAAAGATTTTTATGCTGGGTATTCACCAGAGCGTATCAATCCTGGTGATAAAAAGCACACCGTTACTAAGATATTAAAGGTGACCTCTGGTTCTACACCAGAAATTGCCAAAAAAGTTGATGACCTTTACAAGAAAGTAATTACAGCTGGTACGCACTTAGCTCCTTCAATTAAGGTGGCCGAAGCTGCTAAAGTGATTGAAAACTCACAGCGTGATATTAATATAGCCTTTGTTAATGAATTGTCTAAGATTTTCAGATTATTAGATATTGACACAAAAGCTGTATTGGAAGCGGCTGGTACCAAATGGAATTTCTTAAAGTTTTCACCAGGATTAGTTGGTGGGCATTGTATAGGTGTCGACCCTTATTATTTAGCGCAAAAAGCTATTGAGTCTGGTTATAATCCTGAAATTATTTTAGCTGGTCGTAAGATGAATGACAGTATGGGAAGCTATGTAGCGACAGAAACGGTTAAAATGATGATTAACAAAGGTGCTACAATTAAAGGCTCTAATGCCTTGGTTTTGGGAATTACTTTTAAGGAAAACTGTCCAGATATTAGAAACTCTAGAGTTATTGATATTATTGAAGAGTTACAATCCTATCATGTAAATGTGGATGTGTATGACCCTTGGGCTTCATCAGAAGAGGTGAAGCATGAATACAATTTAGATTTAAAATCTTCAATGTCTGATCTACAATCTAATTACGATGCCATTATTTTAGCTGTATCCCATAATGAATTTTTAGAATTATCCATAGACAATCTTAAGTCAGACAAATGTGTGGTTTTTGATGTAAAATCATTATTACCAATTAATACTGTAGATGCTCGTCTATAATCCTAAAAAATAAAACCAAATCTTTATCATGTACTCAAATCAATACCATAACCAGGATTTATCGCAATTAAGTTTTTTAGTAACAGGTGGAGCTGGCTTTATAGGCTCCAATATCGTTGAGTATTTACTAAAGTACGGAGCAAAAAAAGTAAGGGTTTTAGACAATTTCTCAAATGGTTATCGCGAAAATTTAACTGAGTTTATGGATAATCCTTCTTTTGAATTATTAGAAGGTGATATAAGAGATTTGGATACCTGCAAAAAAGCAATGGAAGGTATAGACTACGTAACGCATCAGGCAGCTTTGGGTTCTGTACCGCGTTCTATCAATGATCCTGCAACATCAAACGAAGTGAATATTTCAGGATTTTTAAATATGCTGATAGCGTTGAAAGATAGTTCAACCGTAAAGCGAATGGTCTATGCCGCATCGAGCTCTACCTATGGAGATAGCAAGACATTGCCAAAAATTGAAGATAATATTGGTAAACCATTATCACCTTACGCAGTCACCAAATATGTCAATGAACTCTATGCAGACGTCTTTGGAAAAACTTACGGTACAGATGTTATCGGTTTAAGGTACTTTAACGTATTTGGGCCAAAACAAAGCCCAAATGGCGCCTATGCAGCAGTGATTCCTTTGTTTATGCAGGCATTAAAGGACAATGAGCCACCAAAAATTAATGGTGATGGTGAGCAGACTAGAGATTTTACTTTTGTAGATAATGCAGTACAAGCGAATATCAAAGGTTTTTTTGCACCTAAAGAAGCCGCCAATGAAGTATTTAACGTAGCATGTGGTGAGCGCATCTCGGTAAATTATTTGTGGGATTCATTGAGAGTAGCTGCTGATTCTAATCTGGATGCAATTTACGGCCCACCAAGACAAGGTGATGTAAGAGATTCCTTAGCTGATATTTCTAAAGCGGAAAATCTCTTGGGATATAAACCTCAATATACCGTAAGAGAGGGCTTAAAAATTACTTGGGATTATTTTAATTAAGCCGCCTTTTTTAACTTGGAAATTACTATTTTTCTGCTTTATAAGCAGAAAATAAAGTATAATGCATTCTAAGAAAGTTGCCATTCTACAATCTAATTATATTCCATGGAAAGGCTACTTTGATATTATTGCCAGAGCAGATGCTTTTGTAATTTATGATGAAGTTCAATACACCAAAAATGATTGGAGAAATCGAAACCTTATAAAAACCGCTAACGGTTTACAATGGTTAACTATACCTGTAAGACAAAAAACAATTTCCCAGAAAATTCACGAAACGGAGATAGTAAATAATAGTTGGTCAAGAAAGCATTTCAATGCCTTACAAGCTAATTATGGCAAGAGTCCGTATTTCAATACTTACAAGGATGAAATTAAACAAATCTATGATGAATCTGATGTGTACCTTAGTGAGATAAACAGAAAATTTATTGTATTAATTAATAAATTTTTGGATATTACTACAGATATTATAGACTCCAGAACATTGGGTTTAGAAGGTAACCGACAAGAAAAACTTATAGATGCTTGTCAAAAACTTAGTGCCAAGACTTACATTTCCGGACCAGCGGCAAAAGATTATATTGAGGATTCACTTTTTGAAAAAAATAATTTAGATATTTTATGGATGGATTATTCAGGTTATAAGATATATCATCAGCTTCATGGTGATTTTGAACATTCTGTAAGTGTTTTAGACTTGTTGTTCAATGAAGGGCCAAATGCAAGAGATTATTTAAAATATTAGTTTTAGCAGAGCATGGCAAAAAGCATATCTATCGTAGTACCAGTTTATAAATCTTCCAAAAGTTTATTCAAACTAATTGAAGAGCTACAAAATACTTTTTTAGAACTGCCTTATGATTATGAAGTGATTTTTATTAATGATAGTCCTTTTCATATCGAAACTAACCTAGCGCTAGGAACTTTGGTCAATGAATATAACAATGTGGTCAGTATAAAGCTTACTAAAAATTTTGGACAACAACCAGCTACGCTTTGTGGTTTGCTTCATGCAAAGGGTGACTACATCATAACCATGGATGATGATTTACAGCACCATCCAGAAGATATCACAAAGCTCTTGGAGTTAAAACAGCACGATGTGGTAATAGCTAAATTTCCTAAGAAAAAGCATAATTTTATTAAAAATATTGGTAGCAAGATAAAAGGTCATTTTGACCATTTAATCCTTAGTAAACCTAAGCATATAAAATTATCTTCATATAGGTTGATGAGCGGTTCCTTAGCAGAAAAGATATTAAGTATTAAAACACCTTATCCTTTTATTCCTGCACTTTTATTTTCGGTGACTCAAGATATAGTTAATGTTGAAGTTAGTCACTACGCTAGAGACGAAGGAAGGAGCAATTATACTTTTTTTAAATTACTAAAACTCTTTAGTAACTTAATAATTAATAATTCTTCAATCTTGTTAAGATTTATTGGGTATTTAGGTTTTTCATCAGCCTTTATTAGTGTTGTTGTCGCTGTTGTTGTACTGGTTAAAAGATTTACCCAAGAATATGTATTACAAGGGTGGACATCATTGATATTGAGTGTTTTGTTTTTTGGTGGGTTAACATTATTCGCATTAGGAGTTATTGGCGAGTATTTAATTAGAATAGTTGGCACGGCAGAAAGTAGACCCGTGTATTTTGTTAGAGAGATAAGTAGAAGTGAAGACTAGTTTTTTTATTACAGGAATGGGCCGCTCGGGCACCACATTGCTCGAAAAATTGCTTTGTAACCATAATCAATTATCTGTGCTTTCCCAACCCATTCCACTATTATTTGTAGATATTAAAAAGCGATTTTTAAATAGTATAGGGATAGATAAATATTATGTTTTAAATGATTCTATAAATAACAAAGATTATGACCCTGAGGCATTTAATTCGTTTATTAATAATTTTAAATATTCTAAAGAAGAAGCAGAGACTATTTTTTATAGGATGACCAAATATTCTGGCCAACAAACCCAAATTGGTATACCATCTTGGAATTTTGAAAATTCAAATTTTCTGAATCTTTTTTTGCAAGTCAACAAGAACTTTGCCCATAATAAAAATGCCAGACATTTTGGATCAAAGGAGATACTTTGCGAAGAGTTTTCATCTTTTTTTATAAACAATGATATTAAAGTTATTATTATTGTCAGAGATCCAAGAGATGTACTGGCATCGGCTAACTATCCGAATTCGGTTAAATTTGTTGGTCAAAAAAAACCGAGTCTTTTTGTCCTGAGATCATGGCGAAAAAGTATCGATTTTATAAAAGCTTTTAAGAGTAATACTAATTTACTTTATCTAAGATATGAAGATTTGGTTGTAAAAACTGATGAGACCTTGAGGTCTATAACCTCGTTTTTAGGTGTTGACAGTTTTGTGCCAAATACTTTTAATAAAGGTATATTGGATCAAAATGGTAATATTTGGAAAGCTAACAGTAGTAACAATCTTAACTCTATAAATATATCTAGCAATAGTATAGGTAAATACAAAAAGAAACTTTCTATAAGCGAAATTGCATACGCTGAGGCTATCTGTTTTGATGAAATGGAGTACTTTAACTACGATGTTACTATAAATAGAAATGATCGTACAGAAGTAATTAAAAATTTTATAGATTTTGATATACAAAATCAAACAGATTTGCCATCTGATTACAGTTCATCTGATGAAAATATAAATTTCGAAATCTCTCGTTTTAAACGTTAAAAATATATAAGTGTGATACCCTTTAATAAACCATATTTAACAGGAAACGAAACCACTTATATAGAAGATGCTGTACAACGTGGGAAAATTTCTGGTAATGGGTATTATACCAAAAAATGCCAAAGCTTTTTTGAAAATAGGTTTAACTTAAAAAAAGCATTGCTTACAACCTCCTGTACTGATGCTTTGGAAATGTGTGCTATGCTTGCCAACATAGAGCAAGGAGATGAGGTAATAGTGCCAAGCTATACATTTGTCTCAACTGCTTTAGCATTTGTAAGGCAAGGTGCGGTTATAAAATTTGCAGATTCTAAGCCTGATAACCCAAATATAAATACTAAAAATTTGGAAGCATTGATTTCAGCCAGAACTAAGGCCATAGTTGTAGTGCACTATGCGGGTGTGGCTTGCAATATGGATTCAATAATGTTTTTGGCAAATAAATACAATTTGATTGTTATAGAAGACGCAGCACAAGCCATTTGCTCAAATTATAAAGGTAAACCTTTGGGAAGTATAGGTCATTTATCTGCATTTTCGTTTCATGAGACTAAAAATATTATTTCTGGAGAAGGAGGCTTGTTGGTTATAAATGATGATCGCTTTATAGATAGAGCTGAAATTTTATGGGAAAAAGGAACCAATAGAGCAGAATTTTTTAGAGGAAATATTAATAAATATGGATGGGTAGATACCGGTTCTTCATTTTTGCCTTCGGATATTATTGCGGCATTTTTATGGGCACAATTAGAAAATATTGACACGATTCAAAAGAAACGATTGGAACATTGGCATTTTTACCATTCAGAGTTGATCGAATGGGCAAAATCCAATAGCATAAAATTAATGCCTAAGCCCAATAAAGAGACAAACAATGGCCATATGTTTTACATTATATGTAAATCCCAAAGTCAGAGACAAGAGTTAATTAACCACTTACGCAACAGAGATATTTTAGCGGTTTTTCATTATATCAGTTTGCACTCGAGTAAATATTATACTGATAAGCACGATGGTAGAATACTAAGTAATAGTGATAAATTTACAGAGAGACTTTTAAGACTTCCCATGTTTTTTGAATTGAATCCTGATAAAGTTGTTAAAGCGATAAAAGAATTTTCTTCATGAAGTTAAATTTTCAAAAAACTCTATTGGTAATGTCTATTATATACGCCTTTCTTGGTATGTATTTTATGTACAGCTTACCAATAGGTGCAGGTGATGAAGGTCTTTTTATTGCAGATATTGAGTTTATTAATCGTCACGGTTGGTTCAATGCTATAAAAAAGGGCATTTCTGTGCCGCATTCGATTTTAGCTTACCCATTGAGTTTAATTTTCGAACCATTCATTGCACTTAGATTGTTGAACATTATACTATTGGTTATACTCTATGGCTATTTTTATTACAGAAATAAGCCAACCGTTACGTTTTTTATTTATTTAACCTTCTTTATAGGAACTTGCAAGGTTTTTTTTATGGGAACCAATGACTCTTTATTTGTAGTGTGTTTGGCCATATTCTTTAATGAAGTTCACCAATTTAATTTAAATAAAACCTGGGGGCAATCATTGGCGCTCTCTGTTTTGCTAATCTGCATCTTTACAAGGGCTTTAATAGTTATGTATCTGCCAGCGGTACTCATTTGTTTGTTTTATATATATAGAATTAAAGGGTTTTCTAAAAGAGGGTATGTAATACCTGTTTTCGCGTTCATGGTTTTTATGCTCATGAATTTGCCGGCAATTGCCGCCAATGGTAAATTATCATACGATAGGAAAAGTCCTCCTGAAGATGTCAATGTGTCTTGGGCGCAACGTCAGTATTTAGCGCAATTGATGGTTAATGAGGGAAAGTTGAGTAATTATCAACACCCTTCTTTTAAAGCAACACAAGATTATGTAGATAAAAATGGTGAAAGATCCTTACCAAAAACTTTATTTCAAGGTGTTTTATTCAACCCAATACTGACAATAAAAGAGTTTTTTAAGGATGCAGCAGATATTTTAAAATATGGTACTCGACAACTAGGATTAATTTTAATCATAGTCTTGGGTTATTTGATGCAAAGAATGCTCAAAAGAAAAATTTTCGATTTTGAAAATTCAATTCCGATAGCATTGCTTATTACCATAGCAGCATTTGCTTTAATTATAATTTCTTTTATCGAATTGCGATGGTTTGTGGGAATTTTTATAAGTACGATTGTATTTTACACTTTCCTAGAGCAAACAAATAAAACAAGTAAGCTAATGTCTAAACTTAATTTATTGACAATTACGCTATTAATGATATATGGCACGGTTAAAATTATTCCGCAGTTGTAGGAATAATTATCTTAAATTTTCTTTGTTAATTAAAAAACAATTAATTAATTTGTCTCTTAATAATAGCTAAATTATTTCCCTAAGTATTTTAGCCTCTGATATTTAAAAACGATGATAAATGTTTTGATCACGGGAGGAGCGGGACAACTAGGGAGTTCTTTAGCAGCAAAATTGGCTTTAAATAATGACGTAAATGTCGTTATTATAGATAACTTATCTACTGGGCATATTTCCAAAGTTCCAAAAGCGCAGAATGTAAAGTTTATTAGAGCAGATGTAAATGATTACAATGATATCATTTCAATTTTTGCAACGTTTAAGTTTGAATATGTTTTTCATTATGCAGCTGTTGTTGGTGTAGAACGAACACTCAAAAACCCTATAAAGGTACTTAACGACATTGAGGGTATTAAAAATATACTTTCCTTATCAAAGAATTCTGGTGTTAGACGCGTATTTTATTCAAGCTCATCCGAAGTTTATGGAGAACCTTTTGAAATTCCTCAGAACGAAAAAACAACCCCATTAAACTCCAGGTTGCCTTATGCTATCGTAAAAAATGTGGGCGAATCTTTTTTCAAAGCTTACCAGAAGGAGTATGGGTTGGATTATACTATTTTTCGTTTCTTTAATACTTACGGTCCAATGCAGAGCAATGATTTTGTAATACCGAGATTTATGCGATTGGCGCTCAATAATCAACCGATTCCTATTTATGGAAAAGGTGATCAGACCCGATCGTTTTGCTATATAGATGATAATGTGGATACCTGTTTAAGGGCATTATATGATAGTACATACATCAATGATGTGCTTAATGTAGGTAACGATTTGGAAATAAGTATTTTAGGCTTAGCAAAAAAGATCATTGAGGTTACAAACTCTTCTTCGGAAATTATTTTTCTACCAGCACTTAAAGAAGGTGATATGAATAGAAGATGCCCAGACATAACAAAGATGAAGGAATTATTGGGAAGAGATCTCATTTCTTTAGAGCAAGGGATATACAAAATGAAAACACATTATGATGCTTGCACTGTAGAAAAAGCCTGAAATTATAGTTACTTTCCTGTATTTCATTTATTATATTAGCCTAATAAAATAATTTCCTATTGAAAACCGCTGAAGAGCGCTGGCTTTATACTATTTCTTCCAAAAAGAGATTAATTGACTTTAATTTCAAAGAGATTTGGCGCTATAGAGATTTACTTTCACTATTTGTAAAGCGTGATATAATTACGCTTTACAAACAGACTATCCTAGGACCCCTATGGTATTTAATTCAGCCTCTATTTACCTCGTTAATATTTACTCTAATATTTAACAATCTTGCAGAAATACCTACTGGAGAAAATATTCCTAATTTTTTGTTCAACTTAGCAGGTATAACTTCTTGGAACTATTTTAAGGAATGTTTGGTGGGCACTAGTGACACCTTTAAAAAGAACGAAAATATCTTTGGTAAAGTTTACTTTCCGAGAGTAATTATGCCAATGTCTGTTGTGGTCTCTAACTTACTTAAATTTGGTATTCAACTACTTGTTTTTACAGGCTTTTATATCTATTACGTTTATTTTAGTTCACAGATACATAATATAGCTCCTAATATCCATATAATAGTTTTACCTTTATTAGTAGTACTAATGGCATTGCTTGGATTGGGTTTTGGAATGATAGTGTCCTCTATGACTACCAAATACAGAGACCTTACATTTTTAATTCAATTCGGCGTACAATTACTTATGTATGGTTCGGCGGTAATGTACCCATTGTCTTATTTCAAAAATAAATTGCCAAATTATTATTGGCTTATAGAATGGAATCCAATCGCAATAATTGTGGAATCTTTCAGGACTATTGTATTTGGGGAGGGGAATCTAGATATCCACAAGATTACATATACAGTAGTTATCACTATTTCCATTTTCTTATTTGGGTTAATAATATTTAATAAAACAGAAAAAAGCTTTATCGACACCATATAATGAGTTCTAATACTATCCTAAAAGTTGAAAATATAGGTAAACAGTACCGATTAGGTTTGGTTGGTACAGGCACCATTAGTCATGATTTAAATCGTTTTTGGAACAAGATTAGAGGTAAGGAAGACCCATATTTGCAGGTTGGGGAAGTAAATGATAGAAGTGAAAAGAGCGATTCTGATTATGTTTGGGCGTTAAGGAACATTTCTTTTGAAGTGAAAAAAGGTGAGGTTTTAGGAATTATAGGAAAAAATGGGGCTGGTAAGTCAACACTACTCAAAATTTTATCTAGAGTTACTTCACCGACCACAGGCTTAATAAAGACAAAAGGAAGAATAGCATCCTTGCTAGAAGTTGGCACAGGGTTTCATCCAGAAATGACAGGTAGGGAAAACATTTATCTTAATGGGGCCATATTGGGTATGAGTAAATCTGAAATAAATAAAAAAATCGATGAGATTATTGACTTTTCAGGATGTTTAAAATACATTGATACTCCAGTAAAGCGTTATAGTTCTGGGATGCGCGTACGATTAGCGTTTGCAGTTGCGGCATTTTTAGAACCAGATATCCTTGTCGTGGATGAGGTACTAGCTGTTGGTGACGCAGAGTTTCAGAAAAAAGCAATTGGAAAGATGCAAGATATATCCAATAGCGATGGTAGAACTGTACTTTTTGTTAGCCATAATATGGCTGCAGTAAAAAATCTATGTACTAAAGGTATTGTTTTAGAAAACGGGAAATCTATTTTTGAGGGGAGTGCTGAAGAATCAGTATATTATTATTTAAATAGACAGAGTAAATTAAATACTCAAAATCTATTGAAAAGAACTGATAGAAAAGGTACAGGTGAAATAAGATTTACAAAGGTTGAATTACTTAATTTCAATAATAATTCTGTGGTAGAACTTTTATCGGGTGAATATGCTAGGTTTAGATTACACATGTTTTTTTTTGAGAGAGAAATCAACCATAACGACTTAGTTTTTGGATTGGTAATTTACGACCAAAACGAAAATAAAATAGCAGATTACTATTCTGATGAAATGGGTATTAAGTTTACAAATATAAAGTCTTATGTAGATTTAGAGATACCTAAACTAATGCTCAGAGGAGGTGAGTACTATATAACTATAGTTGTGCAGACAGCATTCAGAGTTGTGCAACAAATTGATGTTATACATAGGGTTTTTAACTTCAAGGTTTTTTCTGGAGACCATTGGAAAGCTGGAAAAGTTAATAGGGCCACTAATGTCGCATTAATGGAAGGTAAATTTAAAAATGATTATTCTTAAGTAGTTCTTATGATTCGAAGATTGAGATGTAAATTATATAAACTGATAAATAACCCCTATAAGTTATACAAGAAAAATTCTGAACTCAAAGAGAAGTTTTCCAAACACAAAAGAGCTGTAATTTTAGGTTCAGCTTCATCTATTAATAAACTGGACATTACCAAGTTTACAGAAGATCTAGTCATATCAGTGGGAAATTTTTACGAACACCCCCAGATTGAAGAAATTAAACCAAAAATTCATGTTTTTGCAGCTTCTCATCCTCCAATAACTAAAGAAGTTTTAACCGAATGGTGGAAGAGATGCGATAGTGTTCTGCCAAAAGATACTCCTATACTCATTGAGAAACGAGATAAAGAAGTAGCTGATATTGTTTTTAAAAACAGAAATGTATTTTACTATTCATATAATGGTAGTCTACCAGTAGATTTTACAAGGCCTATAATGTCTCCCTGGAGTGTTACCATTGTGGCACTTCAATTGGCCATATACTGCAGAATTAAAATAATAGGTATAATTGGAGTAAATCACGATTGGCAGTGTATTAAACCTTATACTCATTTTTATGACCATGATAAACCTTCATTAGAATATTATTTAACTAAAGCTGGCATTGAAATCAGTTATGAGAAACAAAAACAACCGTTTCCTAAAGAGCGCTTATACAAAGAGTACGAATTATACCAACAATATGAAAGCTTAAAAGTAGAATCAGATAAATTGGGGCTCCAAATCTATAATTACGATCCTTTTTCAGATTTTGATGTTTTTAAGTTTAAAAAGAACACAGAATTAATAAAACAGAATAAGTAAAAGCTAAAATTTATAAACCATAACAACTTGTAATGAGCTTTCTAAAGAGAATAGTAAATAAACTACCTTACATAAGAGGTTTATATAAGCAATCTTACTTGTATAATAAAAATGCATATTTTCCTCCTGGTCATTTTTATTCAGTAATAACAGATGTTGGTGAGATTAAAAAAGATCAAGATAGGATATGGAGTGGTGAAAATATTGATGGGGTTAAAGGTATTGACCTCAATGTCAATAAACAAAAAGAAATTTTAGAAAAAATAAGTTCTTATTATTCTGAAATACCCTTCACTGAAAATGCTTCAGAAGGATTAAGGTATAATTTTAAAAATCCATATTATCTGCATACTGACGGTATTGTTTTGTACGGCATGTTAAGGTATCTAAAACCAAAAACAGTGATTGAAGTGGGATCGGGTTACTCTTCTGCCCTAATGCTAGATGTTAATGATAAATTCTTAAGTGGTAAGATTAGCTTTAATTTTATAGAGCCTTTCACCGAACGTTTAGAAAAATTAATAAACGAAAAAGATAGAGCGTCAGTTTCAATTTTAAAAAGTAGAGTACAAGATGTAGATCTAGACTACTTTAAAACATTGAAGGAGAATGACGTGTTATTTATTGACAGTACGCATGTTGCTAAATGCGGAAGCGATTTAAATTTTCTGCTATTTGAGGTTTTTCCTATGTTGAATGAAGGTGTTTATATTCATTTTCATGATGTTTTTTATCCGTTCGAGTATCCTAAGGCATGGGTTTTTAAAGGCTACAATTGGAATGAAAATTACATTCTACGTGCTTTTTTAATGCATAACGAGTCCTACAAAATTCAATTATTTGCACATTATTTGCATATGCATCATAAAGAATTATATAAAAAAATGCCGTTGGCATATAAAAATACAGGAGGAAATTTGTGGATAAAAAAACTAAAATCACCAGGTCAAATTAATTTATAATAGTGACTAAGCAACTGTCCATAATAACTATTAACTATAATAATGCCGAGGGTCTAAAACTGACCATGGAAAGTGTTGCTGCCCAAACCTGGAGAGATTTTGAGCATATTCTTATTGATGGTAATTCTACTGATAACAGTGTAACCATTATAAAATCCTTTGATTACAAAAACCTCATTTGGGTAAGTGAACCAGATAGTGGTATTTATAATGCTATGAATAAAGGTATAAGTAGGGCATCTGGGAGATATGTGTTGTTTCTGAATAGCGGTGATTACCTCGAAAACGAAAAGGTTTTGGCTGATGTGCTGAAGTACTTAAGCGATGACGTCTCTGTGCTTTCAGGTCATATAATTTTTAACGAAGATTCAGGGAAAAGATTGAGAGAGCACCCAAATATAATGACGTTTTCTTACCTCGTAGGCAATGCAATTGCACACCCTTCTACATTTATAAAAAGAGAACTTTTTGTAAAGTATGGTATGTACAATGAAGAATTTAAGGTCGTTTCAGACTGGGCATTTTTCTTAAAAGTATTAGGACTTCATAATGAATCTTACTTGAAGATACCGTTGATAATTTCAGTTTTCGACACAACGGGAGTCTCATCTAATATAAATATTCTCGATAAGGTTTATAAGGAGAGAGAAAAGGTTTTGGCATCTTATTTTCCTCGTGTTTTTAATAATGAAAACGACACTTATATTTTTAATAAGTTTATTGCAACTAGTAAACGGTTTAGATATTTACAGATTATAGATAATTATCCCTTTTTTAGGAAAATTGCCACATTAAAACTTGGAGCTATGACTTGGTTGATCAGATTATTTTATAAAAAAGCCGAATGAAGCAGAGTGTGTTGATAATTGGGCCTATTGCCGATATTGGAGGTCGGGAACTAGAAACGGGTTTTGTTGCGAGTATATTAGAGGAAAACTATGACATTACAGTATTATCTACAGTTTATTATACCTCAAAATCTCAAATATTCGATTTTATTTCAAGACAACGAGTTAAAAACCTCGATGCATTAATTTACAAACAGAATTTATGGTTCAGGTTTTTAGCGTTTATCAGTTATTTAAAATCACTAAAAAAACTATCTGTTCTGCAATGTGTAAGTAATAGCTTATCAAAAAAAACAGGGTATAGAACATTAGCTATTGATTTGATTAAAAGAGAAATCGACAAAAAAGATGCAGTTTTTATATGTGCCCAATTAAGTAGCAACTACATTAAGGAAGTTGTGGAATATTCAAAATCACAAAATAAGCCTATAGTTTTAAGAACATCAAATACTATTAGAAAATTAGATATAAATCAAAATGAGTGGATTGCCAATATAGATTTATTCATACATCACTCCATGTCAAACGCAAACAGGCTAACTTTTTTGAACAATTATAAGTATCTACTAATAGATCAATGTACTTTTAGGGAAAATGAAATGCTTATGATTCCACCAGCTAAAAAGTTTAAGACTATTCTTTTTGTTGGTAGGCTTTCTTATGAAAAAGGAATAATAGAGCTTGTTAATTTATTTGAGGATAATAAAATAGAATTAGATTTAAAGATTATTGGAGATGGTCAACTTTTTGATGAAATAAAAGATGTTTCGAGCAAATTAGATAACGTTGAGCTTTTAGGGTTTTTAAATCAAAATGAAATACTGCATCAACTTAAAAAAGTTGATGCGGTCATAATCCCATCTTATGAGGAATCAGGACCACTAGTTGGCTTAGAGGCTATGGCCTCTGCACGGTTGGTGCTTTCAACCAGAGTTGGCGCAATGGAGGAGAGATTAAAGGATTGTGAAAATCAATTTTGGTTTAACGTTGATAACCTCGATACCCTTAAACCCTTAATTGATAGAATAAGAGCTTTTCATCAGGAGGATATAGAAAGGATAGCCATAGGTAACAGAAAACGTTACCTCGAAAAGTATAAAATGGGGACTATAAAAAGTCAATATAAAAGTGCTATTTTTAACCTTCTAAACCACCCGAGAAAAGAAAGTGTATGAGATTAGGAATGAACCCTCAAAAACAGGCGAGGAAAATTCAGTTAAAATGTCAACATAGACTAATAATTGTAGTTTTCATCCCCTCTTTAGATGGTTATTATAAAAATGTTCTTGAGGTTTTTAAATTATGCTTAGAATCGGCTATTGCAACTACAAATTCAAATTGTGCAATAACGGTGGTTAATAATGCATCTTGCGATGATGTTGCGCAATATTTAAAGGAACAGTTGAGTGAAGAAAAAATCGATACGATAATTCACCATAAGGAAAATATTGGTAAGATAGATGCCCTTATAGGTGCAGCTAGAGGAAGTAGAGAGCCTATTATAACCCTTTCAGACGTAGATATACTTTTTCAACATGGTTGGCAAACAGAAATTGAAAATGTTTTTTCCAATATTAAAAATGTAGCTTCAGTTTCACCTATACCGTGTAGAAACTTTCAGAATTATGAAACCTCTTCTACCTTTAGTAAAATTTTGCGAGGTAAGGTAAAGTTTAAGTATAAATCAATTTCAGAAAATCATGATGCGCATAATAAATATTTAGAAAGTTTTCATTGGGACTTAGAAACGAACGAGGACCTAAAATGGCCTGTAATAGAATCTAATAATGTTGAGGCAATTGTCGGTAGCGGTCATCAGATACTAAGTATGCGAAGAGAATTGTTTTTTACAACAGTTCCCAAAGTGCCTTCATTGACCTTGGTAGGCAATAATTCTGAATATCTGTATTGCGATCAACCTATTAACGTTTCTGGAGGTATGAGATTGGCAACATACAATAATTGGGCTTACCATATGGGTAATACTGTAGAAGATTGGATGCGAGATATCCAAAAGAAAAATCTTATGGAGCAATATGTATCTGATAATCTAGAAAAGTTCTCATTGCCTAATTTCACACCAAAACAACCTAACAGAATATGGTATAAATTTAAAAAAAGAGTGGTGTATAAATTGTTTAACTTGTTGCATAAGGAACGATAAGATGGGTAAGACTATAGCTATAATACCAGCAAGAGGGGGCTCAAAAAGACTGCCAAACAAAAATGTAAAGCCTATTTGTGGTATACCCTTATTAGCTTACTCCATAAAGTATGCTTTATCAAATTCTCATATTATTGATGAAGTTTATGTGTCCTCAGATAGCAAAAACATTAAAATTATTGCCCAGCAGTATGGTGCAAAAATTATTCACAGACCAGAAAGCTTAAGTGGTGACTCAGAACCTACAGTAACCGCACTTAAACATGTTTTGGATACTATAGAAGATGTTGACACGGTAATATTGTTGCAGCCAACAAACCCATTACGACCTAAATCTTTACTCAAAGATGCATTTAATGTATTTAAAACAGATACTAGAAAGAGTTTGTTCACAGTGAGTATTGATAATAAAAAACTAGGAAAAATTATTGGTGGTAAATACCAACCTTTAAATTACAAAATAGGCCAGAGAAGTCAGGATTTAGAACCCTTGTATTTTGAAAATGGATTGTTATATATTACAGAGGCAGAATTAATAAAAGAAAAAATAATATTCAACGAGACCTCAATTCCGTTTATCGTCAATCATAAATTTGCAACAATCGATATAGATACACAAGACGATTTTGATTATGCAGAGTATATTTTAAAAAATTACAATGAAAACTAATCCATTTATTGAAATAGAAGGTAGAAAAATAGGACTTGATTTTCCACCATTGGTAATAGCCGAAATAGGCATTAATCACGAAGGTTCTTTAGAGGTAGCAAAAGAGATGGTAGATGCGGCACATAGAGCAGGTGTTGAGGTAGTTAAGCATCAAACACACATTGTTGAAGATGAAATGAGCAAAGCGGCAAAGAATGTTATTCCTGGTAATGCAGATGTATCCATCTATGAAATTATGGAACGCTGTGCGCTGAATGAAGAAGACGAACTAGAATTGAAAAATTATGTAGAGAATAAAGGAATGATTTTTATCTCCACTCCTTTTTCCAGAGCAGCAGCAGAGCGTTTAAAAAGTTTTGATGTGTCTGCCTACAAAATCGGTTCAGGAGAGTGTAACAATTACCCATTGTTAGAGCATATTGCAAAATTTGGTAAACCTGTAATCTTGAGCACTGGAATGAATACTATAGAAAGTGTTGCAAAAGCAGTTAAGATTTTTAGGGCTCACGATACTCCCTTGGCATTGTTGCATACTACAAACCTATACCCCACACCTTCAAATTTAGTTCGTTATGGTGCGATGATACAGTTACACAATGCATTTCCAGAGCAGGTCTTTGGTCTAAGTGACCATACCTTAAATAATAATGCTTGTTTAGGTGCTGTGGCATTGGGAGCGTCTATTTTAGAGCGCCACTTTACAGATCATATGCAAAGGCAAGGTCCAGATATAATTTGTAGCATGGATGAGCAAGAATGTGCAGACCTTATCAAAGGTAGTAAAGAAATTTGGTCGATGAGAGGAGGCACAAAAGAACCTGCAAAAGAAGAGAAAGTGACTATTGATTTTGCTTTTGCTACGGTTTGTACTATTAAAAAAGTTAAAAAAGGGGAACAACTTACAGAAAATAATATTTGGGTAAAACGGCCAGGAACAGGTAAAATTTTAGCCGAAGATTATAACAGAGTTTTGGGAAAAATAGCTCTTAGAGACCTTGAGGAGGGTGAACATTTAGATTATAAAGATTTTGAATGATGGAAAATTTATATGCTTTAGAAAAATGTTTTGAATATGAAAATGAATTTTATGCCACTGCAGATCCTTCAAGATTTAGCAAGTTCGTATCTCATTTGGAGTTTTTTAGACGTACCTCGAAAATTAGAGGCGAAATTGTAGAATTTGGTGTTTTTAAAGGCAATTCATTTTTTAGATGGATTAAATTAAGGGATTTACTCGAACAAACGAGTAGTCGTAAAATAATAGGTTTCGACATTTTTGGGGATTTTCCAGAAGCTAATTTTGAAGATGATAAATTAAAACGAGATACTTTTGTTAAAGAAACAAATGGAGTTAGAAGTATTTCATATGAAGAGCTATTAGAATTACTTACCAAGCAAAATCTTTATAGAAATGTAGAAATTATAAAAGGTGATATTCTAGAGACTTTAGATGAGTATTTACTTGATAATCCTCAGTTAAAGATTTCATTATTGCATATTGACGTTGATTTGTACGAACCGACCAAAGTTATTTTAGAAAAGCTGTACAGTAGAGTAACAAAAGGTGGTATTATTGTTCTAGACGATTACGGCGCTTTTGCTGGTACAAATAAGGCTGTGGACGATTTCTTTGAGAATAAGCTGGAAATCAATAAATTACCTTATTCTAAAGCTATTTCTTATATAGTAAAATAAGCATGCGAAAAATAGTTTTTTTAACAGGCACTCGTGCCGATTTTGGTAAAATAAAAGCGCTTATTAAAAGTGTTGAAAATCATTCTGGTTTTGAGCCTTATATATTTGTCACAGGAATGCATCTACTAGAAGAATATGGGTACACAGTGATAGAGGTAGAGCGTTGTGGTTTTAATAATATCTCTAAGTTTCATAATCATACCGATGAAGCTACCATGGATTTAACCTTGGCTAAAACCATAAATGGTTTTTCAAAATATATAAAAGATATTCAGCCAGATTTAATTGTAGTTCATGGCGATAGAGTAGAAGCTTTAGCTGGCGCTATAGTAGGTAGTTTAAACAATATTTTAGTAGCGCACATAGAAGGTGGTGAACTTTCTGGCACAATTGACGAATTAATAAGACATTCTGTCTCAAAACTTAGCCATATACACTATACATCTAACGACGAAGCTAGGAAACGGTTAATGCAAATGGGTGAATTAGAACACTCTATCTTTACTATCGGTTCCCCAGATGTTGATATTATGTTCTCTAATAATTTACCTTCAATAGATCAGGTAAAACGATATTACCAAATAGATTATGATACATATGCGGTGGCAATGTTTCACCCTGTTACAACTGAGATTGACAGCATTGAGAAGAAAGCAAACCAGTTTGTGGATGCATTAATTGAAAGCAACAAAGACTATGTTGTTATATATCCTAATAACGATTTGGGTAGCAAACATATTTTAAATGCTTATAAAAAGTTAAAAAACAATGACCATTTTAAAATATTCCCTTCCATTCGTTTTGAATATTTTCTAACCTTGTTGAAAAAGGCTGAATTTATAATAGGCAATAGTAGCGCTGGTGTAAGAGAAGCTCCTTACTATGGGATACCTACAATCAATATTGGCAATAGACAACTCAATAGGGCAAATTCTTCTCAAATAATTAATGTTCCATGTAAAAAGTCGGCCATATTGGAAGCGTTTAACAATCTCATAAGCGATAATGATGAGCCAATTAAAACCTTTGGAAAAGGGGATAGCGCAAAGTTATTTCTAGAAAGCCTTGAGTCTTCTAGAGTTTGGTCTATAAATCACCAAAAGCAATTTAAAGATGCTTACTAAAAAGCATATTCTTTTTTTAGTGCCAGATGGAGTCGGTATTAGGAATTTTCTATATTCTGATATTTTAAAATATCTAAAGACTGAAGCTGATATTAGTATTTGGTCTACTTTGCCAATAGAAGCATTTAAAGACGTAAAGAGGTTACATAAAGCAGACATTAATTATCAACATATTGTTTTACGACCTGAGAACAGCAAAACTAGATTGTTTAGGGAGGCCACAACTTTTGCAAGATTAAAACATAACGCAAAAATAAAACATAACCCAACCATCCTAACCAATTGGAATCGAGCAAGCTATAGTATCAAGGTTAGGCTACTATATAGATTAGCCGAGATTTTGGGTAATTATTGTACAAAAAGCTATGACCGTATATTAAGTTTCGAAAAAAAATCTAGAGAATGTATTCCTCAACAAATAATAGATGCTTATAAAGAAAAATTGGAAGCTATTAATCCTAGTGCCTTATTTATTACACATCAACGTGTACCGGGTTTAATGCCTATTTGCCTTGCAGCAGAGCAATTGGGTATAGAATCTGCAACTGCAATTTTTTCTTGGGATAATCTGCCAAAAGCTAGATTGTCCGTAAAAACAAATACCTATCTCGTCTGGTCCAAATGGATGAAAGACGAAATGAAAGATTATTACCCAGAGATTCCACAGGAAAATGTAAAACTAGTTGGCACCCCACAGTTTGAATTTTATTTAGACCATAACCGAAAAGATGAAAGGGCTGATTTTGCTAAAGCTCATGGTCTAGATTTAAATAAAAAGTGGATTTGCTTTAGTGGTGATGATCTTAAAACGTCACCTCATGATCAACTTTTTTTAAGAGATTTGGCCGAGGCGTTGGTAGATATGCATAATGAGATTCAGATAATCTTTAGACGGTGCCCAGTTGATTTTTCTAACCGTTATGACGAGGTTCTAAATACTTACAGAAATTTAATTGTGCCTATAGACCCCTTATGGAATATCCAATCCAAAACAGGTTGGATAGGTTATTTTCCAAAGTACGAAGACATAAATATGCAAGTTAATTTGGCATATCACTGTGAATTAGTTGTAAACTTAGGATCGACCATGGCTTTGGACTTCGCAATACTGAATAAACCCTGTTTGTACCTCAATTACAATCCCTCCATAGAAGGTAATTGGAGTAGCGAAATCGTTTATAACTATCAGCACTTTAGAAGCATGAAGGGTTTAAACCCTGTTGGGTGGATAAACAATAAAAATGAGATAGCACCTCTAACGCTAAAAGCACTTAACCAACCAAATGAAGTAGGGTCTGACAAAAGAATTTGGATGAAAAAACTCGTACTCCATCCATTAGATCAAAGCTCACATAATATAGCAAACGAGTTATTATAATGCATATTTGTTTTATCACATCAGAGTACCCCAAAAAAGGCTATCCACATGGAGGTATCGGAACTTTTATTAGCACACTAAGCCGTGGGTTGGTAAAGAGGGGTCATAGAGTTACCGTAGTTGGAATTAACTCCTACACCAATACTGATGAATACCAAGTAGATGACGATGTATGCATATATAGATTAAAGCCTAAAAAACTTAAGGGACTTACATGGTATTTAAACAATAGAGCTATAAATGCAAAACTAAGAGCAATCCATGAGCAAAATTCGATAGATATTGTTGAAACAGCAGAATTGGGACTTGCTTTTGTGAATAAAATTAAATCTATTAATTATGTAATTCGCCTCCATGGCGGACATCATTTTTTTGCTGAAGCCGAAAAAAGAAAAGTCTCTTGGTGGAAAGGGTTACAAGAAAAGCGTTCATTTAAAAAGGCTGATGGATTTATAGCGGTTTCTAAATTTGTAAAGTCACATACGGCCAAGTATTTGAGTTATCACAACAAGCCTATAAAAGTAATAATGTCTCCAATTAACCTAGATATTTTTAAACCTATACCAGAGATTGAAATACAACCCAACACTATTTTATTTGCAGGAACTGTCTGTGAAAAAAAAGGCGCACATCAGTTGATAAAAGCAATGCCGAAAGTTCTAGAGGTTTTTCCAGATGTGCAGTTGCACATGTATGGAAGAGATTGGTTTTTTAAAGATGGAAGTTCCTATATTGCTTACTTAAAGAATCATATTTCAAAGTTGGCTATAAAGAAAAGTCATATTCAGTTTATGGGCTCAGTCTCTATGCACGAGTTGGCTAAAAAATATGGCTCTGCAGAAATTTGTGTTTTTCCTTCTTTGATGGAAACCCAAGGGCTGGTAGCTCCAGAGGCTATGGCGACGGAAAAGTTAGTGATATTTTCTAAGTGTGGGCCTGGACCGGAAACTGTAGAGCATAACAAAACGGGTTTATTGTGCGACCCTTATGACGATCAGGATATTGCGAATAAAATAATCTGGGCGCTGAAACATAAACCTGAAGCCATTAAAATTGCAAAAAATGCAAGAAATCATGTGATTTCAAATTTTAATATGGATGCTTTGATAAAGAAGAATATAGAATTTTATAATTTCGTTATAAGTCAATAATTATAGATGTTGTTTTTTAAAACCGATTTACAAAAATACAAAGCTTATAGTGGCAATAAATCTACATTAGTATTGATGTTAACAACGCAAGGGCTTTGGGCAATTTTTATTTATAGGTATTCTAATAAAATATATCGCTCTGCCCTCCCTTATTTTCTTAAGAAACCCTTATTGGTTTTAGCTGTTTTATGGCAAAAATGGATTGAGATTGTTACTGGGATCTCTATACCTTATTCTGTTTCCATAGGACATAGTTTTTATATTGGACATTTTGGTAACATAATTATCAACTCTATGGCAATAATTGGCGATAATTGTAATATTTCACAAGGTGTTACTATAGGTATAAGCGGCAAAGAAGAAAAACGAGGTGTACCGGTATTAGGTAATAATATCTATATAGGGGCAAATGCCGTATTGGTTGGTAAAATTGTAGTTGGTGATAACGTTGTTATTGGTGCAAATTCATTAGTAAATAAAAATGTAGAATCTAATATTACTGTGATTGGTGTCCCTGCCAAAAAAATAAGTGATAATTCTTCTTCTGGGTATATATAAAATGAAAGAAAATAAAATAAAATTTTTAGTAATTACTTACACACCTTTGATTAAAAAAAACGGTGAGTACCACTCCTACTCTCCATATGTAGATGAAATGGATGTTTGGTTTTCGTTTGCAGATGAATATCGCATACTTTCACCCAATTCATACCCTACACGTTTTCTATCTAAGCCTTTTAAATCTAAAGACATTCGGTCTTATCATATACCATTTATAGCATTTAATTCTTTTTTAATGGCCTTAAAAAGTGTTTTAGTATTGCCTTATATTTTATTTCAAATGATAAGAGGAATGTTATGGGCTAATCATATTCACTTTAGAAGCCCTGGAAACGTAACTCTTATTGGGAGTATAGTCCAAATTCTATTCCCACTTAAGAAAAAATCAGTAAAGTATGCAGGAAACTGGGATCCCAGTAGTAATCAGCCTGTGAGCTATAGAATGCAACAAGCTATATTTAGAAATACTTTTTTGTCAAACAACATTAAGGTTTTAGTCTATGGAGAGTGGGATAATGAAACGAAAAATATTGTCCCTTTTATGTCTGCAACATATTATGATTCTGAAAAACTGCCCTTCAAGAAACGAGATTTCACAGATAAACTGAAATTTGTTTTTACTGGCGCAATGGTAGTGGGTAAGAGACCTAAACTGACTGTAAAAATTGTGGAGTCTTTAATAAAGAAAGGGTTTAATGCGGAACTACATATGTTTGGGGATGGTAATTTAATAGATGAAGTAAAACAGTATGTTATCGACAATGAATTGACTGATACAATACATATTTATGGCAACAGAGATAAGGGAACTATTAAAAACTGTTTAGCGGACGCTCACTTTAGCATTCTTCCTTCAAAAAGTGAAGGTTGGCCAAAAGCTATCGCTGAAGGTATGTTTTTTGGAGCAATACCAATATCAACAAGAATTTCATGCTTACCGTGGATACTAGATAATGGCAATAGAGGCATCTTAATCGGTGCAGCATTAGATGAAGCAACAAGAACAATTGAAGAAGAGCTTAATAAAGGTAATGATTACTTAAATGTAATGTCAGAGAAAGCATTAAATTGGGCACAGCAGTATACTCTGAATCGCTTGGAATCTGAAATTGAAAAAGTTGTAAAGGATGGTTAAGGTTCTGCAGATTATAGATAGTTTACATGCTGGTGGTGCAGAAAGGTTGGCTGTAAATTATGCAAATGAGCTCAATAAAAATCAAATCGATTCCCATTTGTGCGCTACACGCTCAGAAGGCCCACTTTTGCAATCCTTAGATGAAAAAGTTGGCTACATATTTCTAAATAGAAAATCAACTTTAGATATAGTGGCTGTTTTACGTTTACGATCGTACATATCCAATCACAAAATAAATATAATACATGCGCATGCATCTTCATATTTCATTTCAACCTTGATAAAATTACTGATGCCAAAATTGAAAATAGCTTGGCATGATCATTATGGAAATAGTGAATTTCTTGAAAAACGTCCAACTAGGGTTTTGCGCCTGTGCTCTCGTCAATTTTCCCATATTTTCAGTGTCAACCCAAAATTAGAGTCGTGGGCTAAAAATAATTTATTGTGTAAAAATGTTAGATATATTAAGAATTTTCCTGTTTTAAAAATAACGAACACAAGTCTTACTGAATTAAATGGCGAGAATGGTAAACGAGTATTGTGCTTGGCAAATTTACGTGAACAAAAAAACCATATCAGATTATTGGAAGCGTTTAAGTTAATAATTGAAAAACATTCTGAATGGACATTGCATTGCGTAGGCAAAGACTTTAAAGATGATTACTCTGAATTGTTTTTTTCAAAATTGAATGAGTACGGCTTACAAGGCCATGTATTCTTTTATAATGCTAAATCAGATATTCTCAATATCTTGCAACAAAGTACAATTGGTATATTGGTATCTAAATCTGAAGGTTTACCACTGGCATTATTAGAATATGGGCTGGCAGGTTTGCCAATTGTCTGTACAGATGTAGGAAGTTGCGGAGAGCTAATACCTAATTCCTCTTATGGTATTTTAATCAAAAATGACGATGCCTCTAATATAGCTGCAGCATTAAATAAACTTATTGAAGATAAAAATTATAGAACTACCAGTGCAAAAGAGTTTAACCTCATGGTTTCAAAAAATTATTCTAAAGAGAGAGTCATAAAAGAGGTTGTAAGAATATATTATAAGATTACTAACAATAAATCATAAAGTGGAATCAAAATACATATCAAAAATTATTTTACACATAGGTTTTGGTGTTTTATTATATTTTGTGTCTTTTTTTCCTAAATTATTTTTTTTTGGAGTTATAGGCTTTTTTTTATTTAAGATTATAATAGCTACGCCCAAAGAAAAGTCAAAAGCGGTTTTACAGGGTTGTGCTTACCTTACAGGGGCTGAAGTTATTTTTAGAATGACAGATGCAGGACTATTTTATGAGTCTTCAAAATATTTTATCATCTTCTATATTATTTTTGGGATGTTCTACAATGGAGTGTCCAATAAGGGCTACCCATATTTTTTATTTCTAATTTGTTTGGTGCCTTCTATTATAGTGGCTTCAACCAATATAGGAATAGATGCGAGTCTAAGAAAAAATGTCGCTTTTGTTTTAAGCGGCCCTGTTTGCTTAGGAATTTCAGCCTTATATTGCTATGACAAGAAGATAACCATGAATCAAATTTTGGATATTTTACTTTATTTGGCTTTGCCAATTGTAACATTAACCACCTATCTATTTATTTATACTCCAAGCATTAAAGATATTATAACAGATACGGAATCAAATTTTGCAGCTTCTGGCGGATTCGGACCTAACCAGGTTTCTACTGTTTTAGGTTTGGGTATGTTCGTCTTTTGTGTCTATTACTTTCTCAATTCCAAATCTAATTTATTAAAGATCGTTAACATAATACTCTTTTCTTTAATAGCCTTTAGGGGTATTATAACATTTAGTAGAGGTGGTGTTATTACAGCAATTTTAATGATTTTTGCTTTTTTGGTCGTTGTGTATTCAAAATCAAAGCGTCGACAGAAAAACTTAATAATCACTTCTTTAATCTCTTTTGTTGTTATTTCTGCGTTTATTTGGGTTGTAAGTTCTAACCAAACTAATGGTTTAATTGAGAAGCGTTACACAAATCAAGATAAGATTGGCCGGGAAAAAAATGATGTGAGCGCAGGTAGGTTGGATTTGTTCATGGGCGAACTTCAAGGGTTTATTGATGAACCTTTTTTAGGTGTGGGTGCGAGCGGTATGAAAGAGCGTCGACTAATCTCTTTGGGAAGGGTCATTGCAACTCACAATGAGCTTAGTAGACTATTGTCAGAACACGGGATTTTAGGAATATTCATGTTATTGATTTTGATCTTTAAACCCTTGGATATGAGGTCGACCAACAGATATAATTACTTTTTTTATGCTTTTTTAATATTTTGGTTTGCCACTATTAACCATTCTGCAATGCGAATTGCAGCACCAGGTTTTATTTATGCCCTTGCACTTTTGAACATTAGATATGAAAAACGTCCTTTACATAGGAAACGTATTATCCAACAAAGGTAAGACAACAACATCCATTGAAAGTTTGGGAGCCAGACTAGGTGGGTTTTGTAACTTAAAGATGGCATCAGACAAACAAAATAAGGTTCTGCGTTTGTTTGATATGATAAGATTAGTTGTTACTAATAGAACTTGGGCTGACTACATCTTAATAGATACTTATAGTACCACTAATTTTTATTATGCTCTTGTAATTAGTCAATTGGCTAGGATGTTTAAAATTAGGTATATACCAATATTACATGGAGGAAACCTAGAAAGTCGTTTAAAGAACAGCAAAAAAACAAGTGGTATAATTTTTCACAATGCTTACAGATTGGTATCACCTTCAAATTTTTTAAAGAGCGTTTTTGAAAATCATGGGTTTAATAATGTCGAGTATATTCCAAACACAATTGAATTACAAAACTTTGAGTTTAAAAATAGGGACATAAAAACCATAAAACTGCTATGGCTTAGATCATTTTCAGAAATATATAATCCCAAACTCGCTATTTTGGTTTTGGAGGAATTAATCAATAGAGGATATGCCGCAAAGCTAACCATGGTTGGCCCAGAAATAGACGGCTCGATGGAGGCGTCAAAAGTTTTAGCAAAAGCCAAAAATCTAAAGGTTAATTTTACGGGCAAACTTAGTAGAAAACGATGGACTAATCTTGCTGAAGGGTGTAATATTTTTATCAATACCACAAACTTTGATAATATGCCAGTAAGCATAATAGAGGCTATGGCTTTGGGGTTGCCTATTGTTTCTACAAACGTTGGTGGGCTGTCCTATTTGATTACTCACGAAAAAGACGGATTGTTAGTGCCTCCAAATGATGTTCACTCTATGTGTAAAGCAGTAATAAGACTGTCTGAAAGTAAGAATTTAAAGGATAGCATAGTCAATAATGCCCGAAAAAAAGTAGAACTATACGACTGGGAGGTTATTAAACCCAAATGGAAAAGTCTTTTATCCTAACTACTATTTAATGAATTGTACTTGTTATATTTACAGTGCAATTAACCCTTACAATGACGAATAAAAAAGGTATACACTTTGAAGTTTCAGAGCGTAAGATTCTTCTTAGGCTTATGGATTTAGCCATGGTGTATTTATCCATATATTTACTAAATCTTTATCCTGAATTCGAGTATATCGAATTCAATACAGAAAATAGTGTAGCACTAATATTGCTCGGAGTTTATATCACGATCTTCGGAACCATCTTCGAGCTATACGATCTTCAAAAGGCTAGTAAGTTCGATACCACCTTTAGAAATGTAGTAATCATGGCGTCCATTGTTGTGCTTTTCTACTTATTAACACCGGTCTTATCTCCATATTTACCAGAAGAACGTATTCAAATCGTTTATTTCTATTTAGCAATTATTATTTCTATACTCCTGTGGAGGTTGGTTTATATTAATCTTATTGAGTCACCTAGATTCTACAAGCGGGTTTTGTTAGTGGGAGAAGTTTCAAATATTGAAGGGCTCGTAAAAGCCTTAGGAGTTTCAGACCCAAATTATAAAATAGTCGGTTTTATTAATAGCGAGGCTTCTACACCTGACTCTGTAAAGTTCAAAGGGCTTAAAGAGTTTAATGCCAAAGAGTTTTTAAATGTTATAGAAAAAGAACGAATTTCTGAAGTTTTGGTAGCTAGCTTTAATACTGAGGCCATAATTGCTGAAGTGTACCATGATTTAATGTTGTTATTGGAAAGAGGGTTTAAAATTAGAGAGTATACACAAGTTTATGAGGAACTTTTGTACAGAGTTCCTATCCAATTCGTAGGAAAGGATTTTTACAAATATTTTCCTTTCAGTAGAAGTAATGAAAATAAATTGTACATATTTTTTCAACGTGCTTTTGATGTCATTTGTGCAATTTTTGGTTTAGTTGTTGGGTTGATCATTTTACCTATCTTATTAATTGGTAATCTTTTGGGAAATAGCGGGCCATTATTATATACTCAAGAACGTGTAGGTAGAAATGGTAAACCGTTTAGAATTGTCAAACTAAGAACAATGATTGTAAATGCTGAAAAGGATGGTGCTAAATGGGCCCAAAAGGATGATAAAAGGGTTACGGCTTTTGGTAAATTTTTAAGACGTTCTCGGCTCGATGAAATACCTCAATTCTATAATGTATTAAAGGGAGATATGAGCGTTATAGGACCAAGACCTGAGCGACCTTTTTTTGTTAATGAGCTAGCTAGAATAATCCCTTTTTATGAAACAAGACATATCATAAAACCTGGATTGACCGGTTGGGCTCAGGTAAAAACAAGATACGGTTCTACGGTGGAAGATAGTCTTACCAAACTTCAGTATGATTTGTATTATATAAAACACAGAAGTATTTTTCTGGACTTCAATATTGCCATAAAAACATTAAGTACCATTCTATACTATAGAGGTCAATAAATGTCTATTTAAAGTATTTAAGAAGATATATGTAGCGCACTGCCAACACAATAAGAAATGGTATTAAGCCAATAGCGAATACTTGCACGCCAACCATCCAGTGCAACGTCATAAGACAGAGCATTATAATTAAGAATTTAAGGTAGCTCCTAAACCATTTTTTTGGCTGTTTCTTAAAGAGCTGACCAATAAAAATAATGTTTAGCGGTACAGCCCATAAAAGGTTATAATTGTGAGCAGTAGCTGTATGGTCAGTAGCAAACCACAACAGCAATAACAAAACGCCTATTATTCCTGTTATGCTAAATAAAATAACATCTAACCATTGACTTCTTTTGTTCTTTTTATAATCTTTATAGGTGATGTAAAGTATCAATAAAGCAATAAGGCCAATTATCACGAGTGGACTTAAAAGAAAATTAGACGACGTATTTCTGTCTTTTCTTTCATAAAGTGTACTTGTGCTTTTTACTAAATCCCGATCACCAATTGTCGCAACATCAAAAAATGAATGAATATATTTTGGCAAAAACATATATTCATAGGCTTCAGCATCTCTATCAATTATTGAACCTAATGCTACGTCGATACCCAAACTTCCCCATGAATTTCTATTGACATGCTCATGGATAAGTTCTCTAAATGTTTTTTGCTGAAAATCTTCAGGTAAGCTAAAATTTATAGGGCTACTAGTGACAGTCTCAGAAACATCCCTAATTTTTGTAGCGCAATTATCATAGAAAAAATCATAGAGATACCTTCTGTTTTCAGGCTCATAGTTGTTTTCTAGATAATCGAATAGCTTTTGTTTTTCTACCAAAGATAGATTTAAAACCTGCTCTTGTATCGTACGGTTGTAATAACTGTACACATTATAAAATCTAGAAAAACTGTCTCGACTGATAAGGTAATTTAACTTACCTCTTGCAAATTTCAAATAGAAATTAGGTGCATCAAAATCATATTCGCCATAACCATACACAATATCAATTCCTTTGTTCCTATCAATTACTCTAAATGCGTTGTGGCCAAAAGCATCATTAAGCGATTCACCAGGACCAATAGTAAGTACAGAAACTTCAGCTGTTTCGGTTAGTTGAAGCTGCTGACCAAAAGAAAAAACAGATATAAATAGAAAGAATGATAAGGATAGCTTTAGTCTCATGCGTCTAATTTACTATCTAAAAACACTAAAATCAATTTTTAGTGAAAATACGTTTGAATATAGTGCCGCACTCTGGTCCCCAATATCCGTAAAGGCATAATCGATCTGAATGCCCTTGTATTTAAAACCCACACCAAAATTAGGCTGAAACGTTAAATCTTCGGAGTTGTCAATTTGCCGTTCATTCTGAAAGTTGCCAACACCACCTCTAAGAAACACCAAATCCGTATAACCAAATTCAAAACCCAACGCAGGATTAATACTTGCAAATGACGTAGAGAACACATCATTATTTTCTTCAAAACGAACGTTTAGGTTTGCGGCAGCCAATAAGGAATAGTCATAGTTAAAAATCCATTTTTTAGACATTCCCAGTTGTAGTTTTGGGATGGTAACCTCTGTGGTTTCAGGTAGTTCTTGGTTTTGCCCTTCAACAGCACCACTAATCTGTTCAAACTTTTCCTCATCAATACTCCAGGTGTTATAAGTGGTGGTGATATCCCTTGCCATGAGTCCGAATTTCCATCCATTATCATTTTCAAACTGAATGCCTGCATCCAGACCAAATCCCCAAGATGACGCAAAGTCACCAATAATTCGTCTTATAACTTTAGCATTAACACCATAGTTCAACCCATCTAAAGGCAGTTTTCTGGCATAGGAAAAAGTAAGCCCGTAATCAGCCGTAGAAAAGGTGCTGATTCTGTCGTAATTAATATTGCCTTCGTCGTCTATTAACTGTGTAGTATCTAAAATATCATCAACACCAAATCTAATCAGTGAAATTCCAACAGCACTTTTGTCATCCAAAGGCATAGCGTAAGCGATGTAATTGTAATTAGCGATATTGGCAAAGTAACTGGAGTGCATTAGGGCAAGTTGGTTATCCTCGAGATGAACCAATCCTGCAGGATTCCAATATCCCGAATTTACATCTGCAGTCTGTGAAACTACAGCATTGCTCATACCCAATGCAGCAGCATCTACACCAATATTCATAAATTCATTAGAATACTTTCTGGTGGTTTGTCCTGAAGCAAAAAGTGTAGCTAGTGTTAAGATAATTACAGCGTAATTTTTCAACAGCAATTTTTTTTTACAAATATGCACATTTTTTCTATGTATTTAACTTATAATAAGCGCACTTATTGTTTTATCTAGGACCAATTTGAAAAAAAACAGAGTTGTGCCTAAAACTTTTTTATTTTTACAAAAACTAACCATACATGAGTTTTAAGAGACACATCCCAAATATTGTAACGCTTCTTAATTTATTTTCTGGCTGTATTGCCGTGATTTTTGCCGTGCATGGTAACTTTGTTGTAGCCGCAATATTTGTGTTTTTGGGCATTTTCTTCGATTTTTTTGATGGACTGTTGGCGCGTAAGCTTAACGTACAGAGTCCGCTAGGAATTCAATTAGATTCCTTGGCGGATTTGGTAACCAGTGGAGTGGTGCCTGGTATAATAATGTTTAAATTAATCTCTATAACTGTTGATGCTCCTAATTACTCAACCTACAGTGAGAGCTGGAACTCTATTTTCCATTGGCAAGGTTTTAAACTGTCGATTTTACCATTGATCGGTTTGCTCATTCCTTTGGCATCAGCATACAGGCTGGCAAGATTTAATCTCGATGAGGACCAACAAACCTACTTTAAAGGATTACCCGTCCCTGCCAATACCTTGTTGATTTTATCGCTTCCGCTGATTTTAGAATATCAGAATAGCGATGTAATGAATAATGTTATCATCAACAAATGGTTTTTAATAGGCTTGACGTTGTTGAGCTGTTATTTGCTTAATTCCAATATCAAATTATTCGCATTAAAATTCAAGGACTGGAGTTTTAAGAATAATGCCATACGTTATATCTTTTTGATTATAAGTGTTGTAGCGCTTGTTGTTTTACAATTTGCTGCGATACCCTTAATTCTCTTTATGTATATCCTCCTTTCCGTATTGGATAGAAAAAACATTCACTAATAAATTTATAGTATTTAAATATGGCTGAAGTTATTTTTACACTCTTAATGCTTGTTATGTTACAGGCAGTTCTTGGTTTTGACAATCTGCTTTATATCTCACTGGAATCTAAAAAAGCACCAATTGAAGACCAAAAGCGAGTTCGCAAAACAGGAATTTTAATTGCGATAGTTTTAAGAATCGTTCTGCTCTTTGTTTTAGTCTCGGTAATAGAGTATTTTCAAGAGCCATTTTCTTTCCTTACAGGTAAGATAGAAAATGTGTTAGACTTTGCCTTTAATGGCCATAGCATTATAGTATTGCTTGGTGGAGGATTTATTATTTATACAGCCGTTAAGGAAATTTGGCATATGATTTCTAAAAGTGATTTGCACCACGATTTAGAGAGTGAAGGTGGCAAAAAACGAAACAAATCAGCAAACGCAGCGATTACAAGTATTGTAATTATGAACTTGGTGTTTTCTTTTGATTCCATTTTAGCAGCCATAGGTTTAACCAGTGACATCGAAAATTCCACAACGGCTTTTATCGTTATGGCTATTGCCATTGTTTTGAGTGGTATTTTAATGTTGGTTTTAGCAGATAGAATTTCAACATTCTTGGCAAAAAACAGGATGTATGAGGTCCTAGGACTTTTTATTCTATTTATTGTGGGTATTATGCTGGTAACCGAAGGAGGACATCTGGCACATCTTAAAATCTTCGGCAACGAAATTGTACCTATGAGCAAAACGACGTTTTACTTTGTCATAGCTGTTTTGGTTGTAGTGGATATTGTGCAAGGACGTTATCAAAAGAAGCTGATAGCTGAGGAAATTTCGAAGTCTAAAGACGTGAGTCAATAGATGGGTACATTAAAAGCAAAACTTTTTTTAAAAGTATTCTTCTTTCTTTTGATTATTGAATTTTTAGTCGGGCTATTAGATGCGTTTTTAGCCTACAATAATTCTTTATTTGCAAATGTTACATCTTGGCTAATGTTTGTTTTTAGTTTGCCAATCAGTCTAATCAGTAGAGATCTACCTTTTTATTCAAGCGAAGGCACAACTGCAGCAATTTTATTTTGGGTGTTAAACTTATTGATTCAAACTGCAATTATATTTAGTGCTATAAAGTTATTTAGAAGTCGACGCAAGACTTAATGTTACTGCTTAAGAGTTTATATGTGGCGTTTTGTCATTCCTGCGACTTGTACTGAGCTTGTCGAAGTGAGGCAGGAATCCACTCAAATACTTTGAACGTTAATTAGAAAACTGCTCGGCGTCTAAAACTCCAACTTCTTCTTACGAAGCTCAAAATTCTGACCTAGGTAAACCTTACGCACCATGGCATCATTGGCCAATTCTTCAGGCTCACCAGCCTTAAGGATACCGCCTTCAAACATCAAATACGTTCTGTCGGTTATAGCAAGAGTTTCCTGTACATTATGATCGGTAATTAGAATACCGATATTCTTCTTGGTGAGTTTCGCAATAATACGTTGAATGTCCTCAACGGCAACAGGGTCAACACCAGCAAAAGGCTCATCCAACAGAATAAAATTCGGGTCGGTTGCCAAAGCACGAGCAATCTCTGTGCGACGTCGCTCACCACCAGACAATAAATCACCTCTATTGGTTCTAATGTGCCCCAAACCAAACTCCTCAATTAAGGATTCCATTTTTTCGTGTTGCTGTTTTTTGCTCAGTTTGGTGAGTTGCAATACACTTAAAATATTATCCTCAATACTCAATTTTCTAAACACAGAAGCTTCTTGGGCTAAATACCCAATACCATTTTGCGCACGCTTGTACATTGGGTATTTGGTAATATTGGTATTGTCCAAAAAAATGTTACCACCATTGGGCTTAATGATGCCAACGATCATGTAGAACGATGTGGTTTTACCAGCTCCATTAGGACCCAGCAAACCGACAATTTCCCCTTGATTCACTTCAAGGGAAACATCCTTTACCACTTTTCGTCCGCTGTAGGACTTCATTAAATGCTCTGCGCGTAACTTCATAAATACTTGCTTATAACGCTAAAAATAATAAAATGATATAGACTTAGATAAGTGTTATCATAGTTTTATTATAAGTTTAACCTTCTGATTGGTGTTGCTCCAAAGCTTCCCAATACTCGTGGGCACGTCTTAAGTGCGGAATGACTATGGTACCTCCAATTAAGGTTGCGATACCTAAGGCTTCACTAACTTCAGCTTTAGATAAGCCTTCCTTATAAGAAGATTCAAGATGATATTTTACGCAATCGTCACAGCGTAATACGGTCGATGCAACCAAGCCTAAAAGCTCTTTGGTTTTTTTATCGAGAGCCCCTTCAGCAAAGGCATTGGTATCGAGATTAAAAATGCGCTTCACAATTTTATTGTTATCCGCTAAGATTTTATCGTTCATTTTAGAACGGTAAGCATTGAATTCCATTACAATATCAGACATATTATTGGGTCTTAACTTTAGATTGTTTTCTGTTTTGGTTTTTTACGACAACTGCCGAGATATAAATACTCACTTGGTACAATATTAAAATTGGGATGGCTACAATCACCTGACTCGCAATATCAGGAGGTGTAATAATTGCCGAGAGTATAAGAACTATCACCAAAGCATATTTTCTGTACTTTCTTAAGAACTGAGGTGTTACCAAGCCTATTTTAGTCAAGAAGTATATGATAATTGGCAACTCAAACACAAAGCCTGATGCCAATGCAGAAGAACGCACTATGGCAATTACTGAACTAACATCAAACTCATTAGAGATTTGCTCACTGATTTGGTAGTTGGCCAAAAAGTTTAAGGATAATGGTGTCACGATATAATAACCAAACAAAACTCCTGTAAAGAATAGGAGTGAAGCCACTACCAAAAAACCTCGAGAACTTTTACGTTCGTTATCCTTAAGTCCTGGACTGATAAAGCTCCATAATTGATAAAGCACATAGGGAAACGAGATAATGAAACCTGCGTAAATCGATGTCCAGATATGGGCAGAAAACTGACCAGCAACGGTTCTGTTCTGTATAACAAACGGAAATTTATCAGCACAAAACGTCGTATCGGTCATCCCAAAAAACTTTGAAACTTGGCAAAGCCCGTTATAGGTCAAAAAATCCATTCGTGTTGGGCCGAATATAATGACATCAAAAATAAATGACTTGCAGATAAATGCTAAAGTCGCCGCGATTACAATGCCCAGTGTTGCTCTAATTAAATGCCACCTTAAATCTTCAAGATGATCTAAAAAAGACATGTCGTCAATATTCTTCTTCGCCATTATATAATGCCTTCTTTTATTAAATCATGAAGATGAACCACACCAGCATACTTACCATCGCTTTCTACCAATAATTGTGATATTTCAAACGTTTCCATAAGTTCCTTGGCGTCAACGGCCATGGCATTTTCATCGATACGTCTTGGATTGTTACTCATAATATCTTTTGCTTTAAGACCAGTAATATCATCACTTTTGCTCAGCATACGTCTTAAATCTCCATCAGTAATGATACCAACGATCTTTTCGTCATCAATAACAGCAGTAACACCGAGCATCTTTTCGGTAATTTCAACAATGACCTCTTTTAAACTGGCTTCCAATCCGACTTGTGGCTTTTGGTTTTGCGATGATAAATCGTTAACCCTAAGGTAGAGACGTTTACCAAGCGCTCCACCTGGATGGTATTTGGCAAAATCCTTGCTCGAAAATCCTCTAAGTTCCAACAGGCTTACAGCCAAAGCATCTCCCATCACCAATTGTGCTGTGGTACTTGTCGTAGGAGCCAGATTGTTAGGGCAGGCTTCTTGCTCTACATAAGCATTAAGGATATAATCGGCTTGCTGTCCTAAATAAGAATCTTTATTTCCGGTTATGGCAATCATCTTGTTTTTGGCATGCTTTATAAGCGGTACCAAAACTTTAATCTCTGGAGTGTTGCCACTTTTCGAAATACAGATTACCACATCATCTTTTAAGATCAACCCTAAATCTCCATGAATGGCATCTGCAGCATGCATAAATATGGCAGGAGTACCGGTGGAATTTAAAGTCGCTACAATTTTATTGGCAATGATGGCACTTTTACCAATCCCTGTAATAATTACCCTACCTTTTGAGTTATATATCAATTCTACGGCATTGGCAAAATCTTCTGTGAGTAATTCTGACAAGTTTGCTATGGCTTTGCTTTCAGAATCTATAGTGCTTTTGGCAATGCTTAAAATGGATGTCGTAGTGTTCAAAACTAATTATTTAATGAGTTTTTTAGATTTAAAGAAATTGTTATCTTTAAGCTTATGCAAATGTATATAAAATACTAATAGGGATTAATGAGTATTGCAGAAATTGACTTACACTCCGCGCTAAAAAAATACTTTGGTTTTTCGGGTTTTAAAGGTCTTCAGGAAGAGGTAATTAAAAATGTTGTAAACGGTAACAACACCTTTGTTATAATGCCCACTGGTGGTGGCAAATCACTTTGCTATCAGTTACCAGCGTTAATTAAGGAAGGAACCGCTATTGTGGTTTCTCCGCTTATTGCGTTGATGAAAAACCAGGTAGATGCCATCAGGGCGGTCTCTGAGCACGAAGGCGTGGCGCACGTGTTAAACTCGTCGTTGAACAAAACCGAAGTTAAACGCGTTAAGGACGATATTACCAACGGCATCACTAAACTGCTGTATGTAGCACCAGAATCGTTGACCAAAGAAGAGTATGTGGACTTCCTACGGACACAGAAAATTTCCTTTATGGCTGTGGACGAAGCCCACTGTATCAGCGAATGGGGACACGATTTTAGACCAGAATATAGAAACTTAAGACATATCATAAAACGTATTGGAGATGATATCCCGATCGTGGGTTTAACGGCAACGGCAACTCCAAAAGTACAGGAAGACATTCTTAAGAGTTTGGGCATGAGTGATGCTGTTACTTTTAAAGCATCGTTTAACAGACCCAATCTCTTTTATGAGGTAAGGCCAAAAACCAAAAATGTGGATGCCGATATTATCCGGTTCATCAAACAAAACGAAGGTAAATCGGGTATCGTCTATTGCCTGAGCAGAAAACGTGTCGAAGAATTGGCGCAGGTACTTCAGGTTAACGGTATCAAGGCCGTGCCATATCATGCAGGATTAGATGCCAAAACCAGGGTAAAGCATCAGGATATGTTCTTAATGGAAGATACCGATGTCGTAGTGGCAACCATAGCCTTTGGTATGGGTATCGATAAACCCGATGTGCGTTTTGTCATCCATCACGATATTCCAAAAAGTATAGAAAGCTATTATCAAGAAACGGGTCGTGCTGGTCGCGATGGAGGTGAAGGGCATTGTTTGGCATTCTATGCCTATAAGGATATTGAAAAGCTCGAAAAGTTTATGTCTGGTAAGCCAGTCGCAGAACAGGAAATTGGCCATGCCTTATTGCAAGAAGTGGTCGCTTTTGCCGAAACGTCCATTTCCAGACGTAAATTCATCTTGCATTATTTCGGTGAGGAATTCGATAATGAAACTGGTGAAGGAGGAGATATGGACGACAATGTCCGTAACCCTAAAAAACAGGTCGAAGCCAAAAACGAGGTCAAAATATTATTGGAAACGGTTGAAAAGACCAACGAAAAATACAAATCCAAGGATTTGGTTAATGTCTTGGTGGGTAAAGCCAATGCCTTGATATCCTCGCACAAAACGGATACCCAACCATTTTTCGGAATTGGAAAAGCTAAGGACAAACGCTATTGGATGGCTCTGATCCGCCAAGTATTGGTGGCTGGCTATCTAAAAAAGGATATAGAAACCTATGGTGTGCTGCGATTGACGGAAGCTGGTAAAGACTTCATTAAAAATCCAGATTCCTTTATGATGGCAGAAGACCATGTCTATGATGAAGGACCTAGCGATGGCATCATCACCAACACCAAAGGAGGTGGCGCCTCAGCCGACGAAAAGTTAATGGGTATGCTAAAGGACTTAAGAAAACGCAATGCCAAGAGTTTGGGTGTGCCTCCGTTTGTTATCTTTCAAGATCCGTCCTTAGAGGATATGGCGCTCAAATATCCAATCACCATAGACGAATTGTCCAATGTACATGGAGTAGGCGAAAGCAAAGCCAAAAAATACGGAAAGGACTTTGTGGCACTTATTGCCGATTATGTAGAGCAGCACGACATTATGCGACCAGATGATCTGGTGGTAAAATCCACAGGCTCCAACTCTGCGTTAAAACTCTATATTATTCAAAACGTGGACCGAAAACTACCTCTGGATGATATCGCCTCGGCAAAAGGCATGGAAATGACAGACTTTATCAGCGAAATGGAATCCATTGTCTATTCGGGTACCAAGCTCAACATCAATTATTGGATTGATGAGATTTTGGACGAAGACCAACAGGAAGAAATACATGAGTACTTTATGGAATCTGAAAGCGACAAAATCTCCGATGCCGTTGAAGAATTTGATGGAGACTACGAGGATGAAGAATTACGACTCTACCGTATTAAGTTTATGAGTGAGGTGGCGAATTAGTAAAGAGTTTATTACAAAATGTTCTGTTATCCAGATATTAGTAGGGGATAACGCAAATAAATATTATGATATAACGAGTTGTGCACAAGCTAAAAAATGAGCTACTCAAGAGAACAAATAGAAGAAAAAATTGAACTTACAATTGACGAATTGTATGAAAAGGATTCTGAAATTATTTTCGAAACTTACAATTTACACGAAAGGTCTATTACTCACAGATTCGCTCTGTATTTAGAAAAACATTTTGCAGACCAAGATTACGTTGTAGATGTTGAATATAACAGAATGCTAAATGATTATGGAGAAGACATAATCGGCAATGAAATTGGAAAAAGACTGGATTTTGAGAAGTATGGAAAAGAAGCTAGTGCAGTATATCCTGATGTAATAGTTCATAAAAGAAATACAACAGACAATTTGTTAGAAATAGAAATGAAGATGCAGTGGAAAAACTCAAAAAAGGAATTTGACTTAATAAAAATCAACGAATATATAAGTCAACTTGACTATCAATTTGGAGTTTATTTAGAACTAGCGGAAAATAGAAACGAATGTCAAGTAAATTTTGGGCCATTTGAAATCAATTGAACAATTAGAAAACGATTATTGGAATGAACCTTCCGAGTTTCCGACAAGTTTAGTCGAAAAATGCTATCATTATCGGAAAATAAATATTGGAGAATTGACCAATGAGCAATTAAGACTTTTGATTTCTCAACATATCGGAACTGAACACATAATTGGAATTGCACTCGAGAAACTCGAACGGAATATATTGACTGAAGGCGACTTTTACGAAGGTGATTTACTTGTAGCGATATCGGGTTTGCCGACTGAATTTTGGAATAAAAAGGAAACTGAATTTCGGACATTTAAAAACTTGGTAGAACGGAATTCTGAACTAATTAAAACTGAACTCGGAGAAAAGAAATTTGACCGAATAAATGAAAAAATAAAAGCCAGTGCACAACAATGGCTATAATTCATTGCGGTTGAATTCCTAATCGGAATTCAGCGCAAATTTGCTATCTTTCGGCTACAGCGGAAAGAATCCTGCGGATTTTTCCGCAACGAAATCATAGCCGAGACCGTTGGCAGTAATATGAACTAATCCCAATCAGAGTCTTCTAAAGTGAAGATTTTGCTTACTTCGATTTCAAAAATTTTAGCTAATCTCAAAGCTAAAACTGTTGAAGGAACATATTTCCCTAATTCCATTGCATTTATTGTTTGCCTACTGACTTTAGCCAATTTTGCTAATTCAGCTTGCGTAATATTCTTTTTTGCTCTTTCGACCTTAATACTATTCTTCATAATAAGCTGATTTTTTTAGTTTGGAAATTTGCCAATTAAATCTAACTATGAAAAACAGCAAGACTGTGAACATATTAAATATCATAACCCATAAAAAATACAAACCATAAACGAACAAAAATGATAATAAAAGAATGGCAAAATTGAAATAAACAGCCCAAACCAAAGACTCTAATCTAATTTTAGAAATATACTCATCTTCCGATTTTTCTTCTGAAAAAGCAACTAATAATGAACTGATAATAATCAAAACACCTAGAATTTCATTTAATACATTATTATTAACCATTCTGAAAGTTTTTTTACCATCAGAAAGTATTTCACCTACAAAAATTGCAGGAACATTAAAATCTAAAAAACTTGGCTCATATTCATAGATAAGAGTTATTAAACCAATAATTGCGGAAGGAATGAGAATAAACCACCCAATTTTTTTAAACTTATTCGGAAATAAAAAATTTAGTTTCATAATAAACGGATTTGAATTTATACAAATGTAAAACAAACAATTCTATTTGACAAACAAACTTTACATTTAGTAAAACAAACACTACTGCCAACAACGTGTAAGCGCAATAACGGCTGAATTTTCTACCGAAAATTCAACTCGTTTTTGCTATCTTTAGTGCGTCAGCGGAAAGTAATCGGGTACTTTCCCGTTACTGACGCTTACACAAAACCGTTGTAAAGCATTTAAGAAACGAAACTACATATGAAAAAAACAATCATCTACTTTTTAGTAATTGCATTTTCTCAAAATGTTTTAAGTCAGAATAATGAATATGAGAAAGGCTTAGTAGATTTAGCAAAAACATACAAAAATTTTCATTTTAGAGGTGACCCACCGAGTAATGTTTATGAAGAAATAAAATCAATTCCATCAAAAAAACTATTAACAGCTAAAAAATTTATAAAAGAAGTTGTTACTTCAAACAATGAACTTTTAACAACTGAATTTTTAACTAAACCTGACTCTGTTACCTTAAAAAGCTTATACATAATTAGAGGTATAAATTGGAATATGCACGAAGCTGAGGCTAAAGATAATATGGCAATTGTTGATTCTCTTAAAAGTGAAAAAACAAATTATCACGAATTAGTTTCTTGTTATTATGATATGTTATTCTCTGCAATTGGAAATAAAAACAAACCATTTGATTTATCAGAAGTTAATCTTAATTTAAGAGACTACAATCTCATTGATGATACGGAAAAAGGAATATTTTTCTTAACAAGTATGAGAACTTTTGGCACAATGATTTGGGGTTATATTAATATCCCTAAACCACCGAATTATAAAAAGGCTCTCAGTTATATTAATAAGTATCCTAAATACAATGGGATTAAATATTACAGGTTTACGGACTTAAACTTCAAGGATTTTAAATTAACTACCGACAAAAGAAAACCGAAAGAAAGTTATAAAAATTACTATATAAATAAATACATAGAAACTTTGATATACCATTCCTTGTGCTTATCGGAAAAGAAAAAATACAGTAAAGAAAAAGATAATTTATTACTTGAATCTATTCTGAGAAATGAATCCTATTGGAAATACACAAAATACAAACCAACTTTGGAAAAAATATTTAAGAAAGTAAAAGAATAAAAACGCTTTACAACAATGAACTAAGCTAAATTCCAAGCTTTTTTCAATTTAATTTCTTGCATAATTAGGATCATAAGGTAAACCTGATTTAGCGATAGCATACGCTTGCTTAATTAGCTTATTACATACTGCTATA
>CAXPYI010000008.1:0-170214 GCA_964221315.1 Leeuwenhoekiella palythoae
GAAAAGCCTCCCAAGGCCATCGAACCCGATCCTGTGGAACTGAGGTTCGTGCCCACAGCAAAGGACGATGCTCCGGATGCGATTGAATTGTCACCGAAAACGTAGCTCCCGATGCCATTGCCATCCGAATTATCTCCAATGACAAAGCTATTGGTAGCACTGGCATCTGTTGTCGACCCCTGGCCTATGATTACCGAATAAGCACCATTGGCAACACCGTTCATAAATGCCATTGAGCCCTCACCATTCGCTACACCATTCCATGCCAAGGAATTGTCTCCGTTGGCAACGCTACCCGTTAGCGCAAGTGCATAATTTCCAGTAGCATTGGCAAAAGCACCTAAGGCTGTTGAACCCATACCTGATGAGATATTGTTACTTCCCATGGAAGAAGAAGATGTCCCAGAGGCCGTTGAGTCATGACCAAAAACAAAGCTTTCCTCCCCATCTGCATTGGAATCATTCCCTATCACAAATGCACTTGTTGCCCCTGTATCTGTTGTCGATCCCTGCCCTATGATCATCGAATAAGGACCATTGGCAACTCCATTCATAAGAGCCATCGAACCCTCACCATTGGCAACACCACTCCACGCCAGGGAATTGTCTCCGTTCGCAACACTTCCTGTGAGCGCCAGGGCATTGTTACCGGCTGCCGTGGAAAAACCTCCCAAGGCCATCGAACCAGTACCAGAGGCTGTTACACCAAAGCCCAAAGCAGTTGATGACGAACCGACATTGACATCATCCCATTCATTTCCAAAAGCTTCACCAGCCCTAAAAGCGGCTTTACTTTTGTCAAAAAAGAATCGTGAACCCGACCCTGACAAAATGGTACTTCCAAATACAAAATCATCACTTCCAACATTAGTTGTATTCTGTACTATTCCACCAATACTTTGAAATTCACCTGATGATCCAAATGTTAATTGATTCCAACTAGAGCCATCATAAAACCACAAACCAAATGATGCATTAGTTTGATACACCATAAGACCAACAGCGGGTGAGACTATGGCAATTCGTTGCGCTTGTGTCATTCTTGGGATGAGAATACCTGTCGTTGTACTTTCTATATCCAAGGCTGAAGATGTATCTGGATTGGTTGTACCTATTCCCACTTGGGAAAAGCAAAAGCTAAAACATGTAAAAATGCATAGAAAAGTTAGGGTCTTCATAATGAGCGGATTTATGGTTTTCCAATACATCGGATAAAAATAAAAATGTCATCATATTTTATAAAGTAGCACTTAGCACTATCATTTTAACCAAATAAATGTTAATCCAATCGAATAAAATGAGGTATAAGACATAAAAGACTTACATTCTAAAAAACCAACAAAAATCAACCATGAAAATCATATTCCCAATCCTTATTTTTGGAATGTTCAACTTTAGCTCAGCACAAATCACGTTAGAAGATGATGGTTTGCATTATGTTATTGGTGCAGCAATATCGGGAGGAACCTACGCCTTTGTTTATTCCCAAACCAAAAATAAAAAGAAGGCATTTTGGTATAGCTTCGCTCTTTCTTCACTGGCCGGATTTTCTAAAGAATTCTATGATGGTAATATTATTAGTGGCAAATTTGATACCAGTGAATTTGTGTCCACGATGTTAGGTGGCCTGACCGCTAGTTACACATTCGATATATTTACCGGCAAACAAAAAAAGAAAAAGAGAGAGGAGCTTATTGCTACGTTTAATTGATGAGCTTTGCGACAATATCCTTTACTGGAAGAATTTCTTTGGTATGCTCTATACTAGGGCCTGCAACCCAAACGGTTTTATAAGTTGCTTGTTGAGCCGCTTTTTCAGTAGCCTTCATGCCAATATAAAAACGTACCATTTTCACCCATTTCTTAAGCTTCTTGTTTTTGTTGAGCATTCGCTCTAACCATGGTGATTGAGTTCCTATTTTTTGAACATAAGGTGTATTTATTACCGTACAAGGTGTACCAGAAATGCGTTCGGTCATAACGATATCATCAGCACCGTAATCTACACAGGCTTGTTTATATTCATCCGTTACATTTGCTTCTTCTGATGCAATAAATGGGCTTCCGACAGAAACACCTGCTGCACCATAACTCAACATTTTGTCAATATCGGCTTTACACCCTACGCCACCAGCAGAGATAACAGGAATTGAGAGCTCTTTGTTTAATAGCGTTATTAATTCTTGAGGAGAGAAGTTACCTCTATGACCACCTGCTTCATTATTAACAGCTATTGCGGCATCGGCTCCTAAACCTTCTACTTTCTTGGCAAACTTTAAATCCGTGACATCACAAAACACTTTAATACCAACAGCATGCGCTTGTCTTATGGTTTCTTCTGGGCTTCCCAGAGAGGTAATTATAAAATCGCAACCTTCTTCACAAAGTACCTCTAACTGCCCTTTGTACTTTACATTGGATTTGTTCACAATTAAATTAAAACCAAAAGACCCACCTTCAACTTTATTGGCCTTAAGCTCCTTGATAGCTGATCTTAACTCGTCCAGTGTCCTATAATTCAGTGCAGGGATACAACCAGCAATACCAGACTTCATAGCTTCCTTCACCATGGCAACATTAGACACTAAAAACATCGGTGCTTGTATAATTGGGTATTTTATGCTTAGGAGTTGGGTTAGTTGAGTGCTCATTCCAAAAATTGATT
Source organism: Leeuwenhoekiella palythoae (assembly GCA_964221315.1). Lineage (GTDB taxonomy): Bacteria > Bacteroidota > Bacteroidia > Flavobacteriales > Flavobacteriaceae > Winogradskyella > Winogradskyella palythoae_A. The sequence continues at coordinate 2,666 of CAXPYI010000008.1, forward strand.
TAGGCAAATATACTAATAATTGCTATGCACGCATAACACTTTTTATTCTAAAAATCTATAGTATCCACATTTTAGATATGCACCTTCAGGAAATGAAATCGGGTGGTCGACATCGTGTTGGGTTTTTAAAACAGTTTCAAAAAGCCGAGATTGTTCGTTCAACACTCTATTATTTAAATCAAAAAACGATTGTGCCAAAACCCTAGATGAACATGATGCTAACACCAATAACCCCTTTTTTGCTGTAAGCTTCTCACCTAGTTCTGCTAATTGCGCATACTTTTTCTTTGCCAAATTCACTTCGGATCGTTGTTTGGCAAAACTTGGTGGGTCAATAACCACAATATCAAAACGTTTGCCTCTTTTAATCAAGTTTTTCATTTCGCTAAAGGCATCACCAGCTATGGTTTTATGGATTCCCGAATAATCATTCAGTTTTCCGTTTTCTATGGCAAGTTCCAAGGCTTGTTTACTTATATCCATACTTGTTACTTCAGTAGCTCCATTAGCCAAGGCATGTACCGAAAAACCACCGGCATAAGAGAAGACATCCAAAACTGTTTTATTATTGCTTAATTCACCTACTCTTTTTCTATTATGCCTATGGTCTAAGAAATAACCGGTTTTATGTCCCTTAATGACATTAGCCGAAAATTTAACTCCATACTCTATAAATTCCACAACTTCATTTTCTAAAGTGCCATAGATTACCTTACCATCTTCAAGATTATGGTTTTTACTGTTTTGAATATTTCTGCTAAGACGTATCACTACGGTCTCTACTTTAGAAACTTGTTTCAAACTATTTAGTATAGACTCTAAATACGGAAGCCAAATTTCAGAATACAACTTTACGACTAAAACAGAACTATAAACATCCGCAATAAGACCAGGGAAGCCATCATTTTCACCAAATAAGAGCCGATAACTATTAGAGTTGGACTGCAATAACTCTGAACGTTTCTCAAAAGCACTTTTTATTTTTTGATGAAAAAAATCTGCATTAATATCTGCCTTGGTTTCGGCATTATGAATAATTTTTATACGAATGGGTGATTTGGCATCGTACAGGCCAATCCCTATGACCTTGTTTTTATTTTTACTGAAAATTATAGCCAAGTCACCTGTTCTAGCGCTATCATTAAGTTTTACAATGCTATTTGAAAACACCCAAGGATGACCCTTTACTACAGACTGTTCACCTTTGGAACTTAGTTTTACAGCCAAGTTTTTTGGTTTAACATTTTCCTTAAATGAAACATTAAAAGGCATAAATATTCTATATTATTATAACTCTTATTTTATATAATGAAGGTAAAATTAACCTTAAATACCTCAATAAAATGTCTTTTTATAGATAAAAACTTACTCTTAGCCTTATAAATGTTGTTTATTAACAATTGTTAATATCTTTGACAGTGACCAAATCTATTACGACTCTAAATTATGTTTTACATAAGACCAATAATAGTCGTGACTTAATTAATAGCAAATGAAAAATATTCTAATTTATGGTGCTTCTGGCCACGCAAAGATGATTGTGGATATTATTTTAAAGAATAATACCTACAACTTCATAGGCTTTGTTGATTCTTACAAACCTATTGGCGAAGATGTTTATGGGTATAAAGTTTTGGGTAATCTAGAATTACTTCCAAGTCTAATAAATAAGTTTGACATCCAAGGAATTGTAATCGGTATTGGCAGCAACACTACAAGGTTGCGTGCATACAAAAACATTATTGATATTGCTCCCGATTTAGAGTTTGTACCAATTGTGCATCCCACCGCTGTACTAGCCAATGGTGTAATAATACCTGAAGGCACAGTAATTATGCCTGGCGCTATAGTAAATGCCGATGCCAGGGTTGGACGATTTTGCTTATTAAATACTAAATCGTCATTGGGTCATGATTCTACTATGTCTGATTTTTCGAGCTTAGCATCTGGTGCGACCATTGGTGGCAACGTAGAGATTGGGTTTTGTTCTGCCATTTGCCTTAGTGCATCGGTAGCCCAAAATACAACCATAGGCAATTACACTACAATTGGAGCATGTTCTCTGGTACTGAAGCCTATAGGAGATCATAAATTGGCTTTTGGTGTACCAATCAATACAATTAAGGATAAAAAAAAGAGTTATAAGCATCTTGTAAAAAAAGTGCCATATGCTTCTTAATGCCTTGAGAAACAAGTTTTTTTGGACCTTAGATAGTCTTAAAGGTGGACTTATAAAAAACCAACTCAAAGAAGTTGAACTTGGCGTAAAATACCCTAATTCTGATAAAGCCAAAAACTTAAAAAACCAACATATCAACAACATCATTAATCATGCTGTTGAAACTACTCCGTACTACGGAAATTTTGTTGGTGCCAATGCTATTTCAGATTTTCCCGTAATACGTAAGACGACCATTCAAGATAATTTTGAACAGTTTCAGTCTTCAAAATTTAAGGGTGCGGATAATTTCAAAGTCTCAACCAGTGGATCAACTGGAGTCCCTTTTTTCTTATATCAAGATAAAGGGAAACGTCATAGAAATCATGCAGATATTATCTACTTTTTTAATGCTGCCAATTTTGAAATTGGAAATAGATTATATGAGCTTGAAGTTTGGCGTGGGCACAACGAAAAGGGGAAATTAAAAGCTTGGTTACAAAATGCGGTTCAGTTTGACATCTCTAGAATGACCGATGAGAGAATTGAAGCATTTTTAGATCTTATAAAAAAAGATAGGCAATCCAAAAAAACCATGCTGGGCTTTGCATCTTCATATGAATTGATTGCCCAATACTTAGAAAGAAACAATATATTTTTAAAAGATACAGGCATAATAGCCGCTATTGCAAACTCTGAGTACTTAAATCCTTATACCAAAGAAACCTTGGGCAGACATTTAGACACCCAAGTACTTTCGAGATATTCTAGTGAAGAAGTGGGTATGATTGCCCAGCAAACGCTGCAATCACCAAATAACTTTGTTATTAATCACGCCAGTTACTATGTGGAAATTTTAAATCTAAATAATGACAAGCCAGTAGAGCCAGGAGAATTTGGAAGAATTGTGGTCACGGATCTGTTTAACTATGCCATGCCAATAATTAGATATGATACCGGTGATATCGCAAAACTAGCTCTAGATAAAAATGGCGTCGAGATATTAGAACAAATTGAAGGTCGTAAAATGGATGTTATCCATGACTCTGAAGGAAATATTGTGTCTTCATTTGTGGTCTATACTAAGTTTTATAACTACTACCATTTATTAAAACAATATCAGTTTATACAACAAGGGGAAAAAGCATATGAAGTAAAACTCAATCTACAAGGCGATAATTTTGAGTTTGAAGAGGAATTAATAAACAGCATAAAATCAGACTTTGGTAGTGACGCTGAAGTTACTATCACTTATGTTGATGAAATCCCACCGTTATCTTCGGGTAAAAGAAGAAAGGTTATTAATAACTATAAGAAAGCCTAGGTTTTTTTAAGGCTAAAGCTAAAATTTCATCTGTAAAATTACCCAGTAAAGGTCCATCAGCAATTTGCATATCAACACCTAACTTATGTGTATTATATTCTATTAAGTATGGCAAATCATCCTTGTTTAAGCCTATATCCCAGGCAATAATCTTAAAATACGGAACTATGTGATGCATGGCTTTTACCATTTCTTGAACATTTTTAAAATTGGGAATCTTACAGTCCTTTAAGCTTACACCTGTAGGAGTTTCTGTTACCACATCGCCTTTTGGGTTGTAACCTTTACCTTTTAATGCACCATTATTTAATATGCCGCAAAAAAGGCCACCAGTAGAAAAGTTATCGGTAGAACTTCCGAGCTTACCAACCCTCAGTACCGAGGATAAAATATGAACCCCCTCATTATTTAAATAAGTCAATATTCTAAGGGTGTTTAAGCTTGAAGGGTTAAGAGCTTTCAACACATCGCTTTGCTCTAGAAATTCCTGAACCACAAAATTTTTACCATATATTCTGAACAATTTTTCGATACTATAATCTTTATGTGTGGTCTTAGAATTAATTACACTAAATGTATTTACCATTTTTCCGCGACCCGTATCTATAGTAGGCTTAATAATTAATTTGCTTTTAATAACTCTAACAGTATCAATTGCTTTTTGTAAATCGACAATTTTATCGTTGACATAATAGAAGCCATTAATATTCTGAACAATACGTTTCGGTTGGTTAAACTCCCTAAATAAGTGATAAGTGAAGTTTTTATCCAGTAAAGCAGGCCACTGTCTTCTTTGGTTCAACATTGGATTAATCCTAGGGTTAAATATGTCGTAGGGCATATAATCTTTATGAAACTCACCGTTAATACCTTTGTAATACCTGTGCCAATAAGTGTTTTTTAATTTATAACCTCTTGATTTAAAATAAGATTTGGCTTCTTCAATTTCCGCAGCATTTAATTTGGGCAATTCTCTTTTTGCCATTAAGGATTTCATATAACGTCTAGCACTTATTTCTAATTGCAATTGCTCTAATCGTTGCTGAACAATAGGTATTTTTTTAACGAATGAATTTTTAAAACGTTGGTATAAAGCCATAAATGTGTACTATTTATTAAACTATTCTAGTGCTTTTGCTAAGATTTCATCCGTAAACTTACCGAAAAGCGGTCCTGTTACTATTTGAACTTCTAAACCTTGATTATAGGTATTATACTCAACCAAAACTGGCTTATTGTCTTTATTAATAGCGATATCCCATGATACCAGCTTAAAATAAGGAAGTCTAACGTGCATGGACTTTACCATATCCACTACTAAGTTATAATTGGGCACAACGTATCCCATAAGTTCTGCACCAAAGAATGTGTGATCTAAGGCTTCCCCTTTTTTAGAATAACCTTTAGTTTTAATTTTTCCATCATCATCAACACCACACAAAAGACCTCCCGAGGAGTAATTATCCGTATGGCTATTCAAGCCTCCTACTCTTGCAGTAGTAGAGATTATATTTACTCCATCGTCGTTTAGATAAGAAATTACTCGTAAGGTATTTAAACTTGAAGGGTTGAGTTTACCCATAGTATCACTCTGTTCTAAAAACTCTTGTACAATGAAATCCTTTTTATAAACCTTTAAAAGCTCCTCAATACTTAGATTTTTGTATGAAGTTGTATGTCCTGTGACTTTAAAAGCTACAACCTTTTTACCACCACCTGAATCTATACTTGGTTTGATAATAAGTTGCTTTCCGTTTTTGTCTATTTCATTTATGGCTTCATTAATATTGACCGGTTTATCGTTTATGTAATAAAAACCGTTAATATTCTGGACTACACGCTTTGGCAGTTCGAAATCTCTAAATATTCGGTATATTATATTTTTATCCAAGAGAGCTGGCCACTGAGTAGATTCATTTAGTTTTGGTGAAATTTTAGTTTTAAATAACCCTAAAGGAATATAGTCCTTATGAAATTCCCCATTCATTGACTTATAAAACGTGTGCCAATCGGTATTTTTTAACTTGTAACCTCTTGACTTAAAAAATGATTTGGCTTCTTTAATTTCATTTACAGTCAATTTAGAAACCTCAATAGTGCTAAGTAAAGCCTTAACTCTATTTCGAGAGTTCATTACATGGTTAAAATCGAGAATACGTTTTCTCAAATATCCTAAACACTTTATCACTATTTTTTTAAAGAAATGATACATATAATGAAATTAATATTTCTTTAATGTGTAGTTAAATGTCCACTTTTTAAATAAGATAATACTTAGATAAAGTGCATCAGTCTTAGCATTTAACTTTTGCTGTATTCTTAAAGCAGATTTGTTAAAATACTCTGTAATTGCATGGTGGTAAATTACTCCTTGTTTTTCAAACAATCCATAACGCTTATATTTCATATAGGGAGAAATATTTTTCCCTCTATACTTATCAAAAGTATATAAACTATGAATATAGATATCTTTTTCGGTTAAATGGAAATGGCGTTTTCTAAAATAAAAGGGTTTGTTTTTAATCATAGAATAGGCAACAATTTCATTATTATGCTTTATCCCCATACATATGTCTCCATTCTTTATATCTTCGAGAAAGTCTTTCTGATCCAATCCACTAATTGACTCCTTTATCAATTTTAAATCAGATTCATCAAAAACTGTAACTTCAGAAGTTATTTTTTCTCCTCTAATTTGTTGTGGTACAGCGTTCTCTTTTGTTGAAATGAAATAATAATAAGGCATTATATCAATACCAAGCTTTGCCAAATTATTTCGCAGACCTTGCATAAACAAACCATGTTTGGTGAGCTTATATATCCACTTTATTCTGTTAACGATGCCTTTATTGTTATTTTCCATAACTTCTCTATTAGTTGCGGAATCAATTTTTACAACTATTCGCAAAAATTGAGTTTAATTACGAATTAATTCTGCCTAAATGCAAAATCTCATCTGTAAACTCACCCAGAAAAGGACCCATAAACATTTGCATATCTATGCTTTGGTACAACGTATTGTACTCGATTAAAATAGGTGAGTCATTTTTATCAATACCAATATCCCAAGATACCATTTTAAACATAGGGATTATAATATGCATCTGCTTAACCATTTTAGAAACTGCAGTGTAATTAGGGATTTTAAAACCTTCTAACAAAACCCCAGATGGAGCTGTTGTTATGTCAGATTTGCCACCGTCTTTTCTATGACCAAATCCTTTTCTATGCAATGATCCATCATTATATACAGCACAGCCCATGCCTCCAATAGAAATATTGTCAGTATCAGAACCAGGCTTTCCAATTCTTAAGTAAGTGCATAAAACATTTACTGTTCCGTTTTTATCAAGGTAAGTAACAACTCTTAATGTATTTAAAGTTGTCGGATTCAAACTACTTAATAGTTTACTTTGCTCAACTACTTTTTGTACAATAAAGTCTTTTTTGTACAATTTAAATAAATCAATGATATCGAAATTATTACGAGAAGACATGTCATTATTCAAGGTAAACTTTTTAACCATTTTTCCTTGACCAGATTCAACAGTGGGTTTTATAATTAGTTCAGCTTTAGCATTATTACAAGCATCAACTGCAACGGCTTCATTAACTATGGCATTATTTACATAATAAAAGCCATTTATGTTACTTACAACAGTTTCTGGTTGGTTAAATTTATCAAAGATATTAGGTGTTAAATTCTTATCTACCAATGCTGGCCAATATAATCTTCTGTTTATATTTGGTTCTATTATTGCTCTAAAAATATCTAATGGAAGATAGTCTTTATGGAATTCACCATTAGCAAACTTATAAAATCTATGCCAATAGGTGTTTTTTAGTTTATAACCTTTGGACTTATAAAAGGCTTTAGCCTCTTTTACTTCATGTGGCTCTAATTTTGGAATATTATTTCTACGCAAGATATCTTTTACAATCTTACGAGAATTCATTTTAGAATTAAAAGCTATCAACTCCCTTTGGTAATATAAAACTTTACCTAAAAAAACTCTTTTTAATGTTTGGTACATGGAAATCAATATTTTTTTAGAGTAAAGTTTAGTGTCCACTTTTTAAAGAGTTCCAAACTTAGGTAGAGTTGAATTGGTTTAGAGTTTAATTTTTTCTTAAACCTAATAGTAGACTTATTAAAGTATTCACTTACGCTATAAAAATTATATATGCCTTTATCTTCCAAATATTTATAGCTTTGATATCTTAAATAGGGCGCCAAATTTTTGCCTCTATAGGCCTCAAATGTGTACATGCTATGCAAATAGCTGTCTGTAGGTTTTAAATCAAAAAAACGTTTCCTAAAAGTAAATGGCCTGCATTTTATAAACATATATGCAGCGATTTCATCATTATTTTTTAGTCCGATACATATTTCACCATTCTTAAGGTCAGCCAGTAGATCTTTTTGTTCAATACCAATAATAGTATTCTTAATGTAATTGATTTCAGCTTCCCCAAAGGTGGTGATTTCAAAATTTTTATCTTCCCCTCTAATTACTGGAGGTGTAACTGGACTGGTAGCTTCCCTAACCCAGTAATATGGCATAAAATCTAATCCAATCTTGGCTAAATTATTCCGAACTCCATGCCAAAATAAGCCATGCTTAATGATATTAGACATCCATTTGATTCTATAGGACAAGCCGCCTTTATCTCCTTCCATGTCAATTTTTATTTATAAATACGACCGTAGCGACCATTGCCTGGTTCCATATCCATCTGACTTCTAAATTCTGAAGGAGTCATAATCTCTCTATTATTGGCTTTAGCGATAACATGTATGCGCTCTATGAGTGCCGTGTTGGTTGCCAATCTTGTACGTTCTGCATCAAACCAGATATTGTCCTCTAGGCCAACCCTTACTCCTTTTCCGATAGCAATAGCCAAAGAATTCATCATTAATTGTCCATTACCAATACCTGCTATACTAACCAAAGCATCTTCTGGAATGTCATTAAGCATAACACCTGTGTGCAACAAATTTGTCTGCGCACAGGCAATGTTTCCAAAAAGAAGATTATAATACAATGGAGGTCTTATGAAATCTTTTTTAACTAAGTATTTTCCAAAATTGATCATACCCACATCAAAAACCTCTAACTCTGGTACTATGCCTCTTGATTTCATGGTCTTTGCCAAGTCTTCAATCATACTTGGAGCATTCATACTCGCTACCTTATTAAAATTTAAAGAACTTAAGGTTAGACTGCCCATATCTGGTTTTAAACCCCCTTCTAAAGACAGTACGTCTGCTCTTTTATCTAACGTATTGAAATTACGACCACTAAGTGATGTACAAATAACTAAGTCTGGTGCGTACTTTCGTATACCAGATATAAGTTCTGCATAGACCTCTTTTTCATAAGTAGGCACACCTGTTTTTTCATCTCTGGCATGTATGTGGGTCATGGTTATGCCCAATTCATACGCGCGATGGACATCTTCAACAATCTCATTAACAGTAATAGGTACATGAGGAGTCATGTCCTTAGTAGGTATCATTCCAGTTGGAGTGAAGTTTATAATTAGCTTATGCATATGATTTGAGGTTAATTGAAGTTGAAATCTAAATTAAAGCCTTGAATTACAATAATTATTCCGACGAAAAGGGTAAAGAATCTATAATTTACCTATTTTAAGGCCTCTAAGCATAATATTCATTAACAACTTCGCGCCTTTTACCAGAAGCCAATAATGGTATTTCGTCTACATAGTTGATCTTAATATTTGCATCATCACCAAAGTAGCCTCTGTATTCGGCGATTAATGCTTCTTCATCGATTTTTTTATCGGTGTTGAGGTTTACTTCATAATCTTTTAGACCTTTTTGTACTAACTGAAATTGTTTAAAATCACCATACTTTACTAGTTTCGCCGAAAGATGAGACGGAACAATTTTACCCTTTGTATCGTATAACAAGTCTAACTTTCTTCCGTAAATTTCACTAAAATAGGGTCTTCCATCTTCATTCAATTCTAGTGTTCCAACATCACCCGTATCATAACGAATTATGGGTGTTGCTTTGTTAAAAAGATCGGTTATTACAATTCTGCCTAGCTGGCCATAGTCAAGCTTTTTATCTTTTTTCAAATCGAAAATTTCAACAACATAACTTGAGTCGTTTACTCTAAATTTTGAGCCGCTATCCTTAGTTTGCTGAGCAATGATACCATTTTCGTTATTGGAATATCTCGATAAAGGTCGAATTCCGAAATACTTCTGTATAGCGTCTTTAGTATAAAAATTTAGAGCTTCTGAAATAGTAATTAAAGATTTTGTTTTAAACTTAATAGGATTAGATTCTAAATCATCTAAATGGTGACAAATCTTTTCAAAAGCAGAAGCATACCCAATGAAGCTAATAGGGTTTCCATTTTTATTTAAATGACTGATTAGATGGTCTATTTCATCATCACTTAAATTAAAAACACTATAGGCATATATGTTTTTCATAATAAACCCATATCGCGTCATAAAATCGAATTTACTGTTCCAAATTTTTATATATACCAAATGGTTTCCTACTTGATAGTTAGATTTTGAAGAGAAGAAGATGTTATCAGCTATACTTTTATATATTTTATTTTTACTATGATAAATACTAAAAGGTGCCCCTGTTGATCCACTGGTTGAAACTTTGAAAAGGTTTTTTCTGGTAAACTTGTCAGATACAAAATTAGACAGATAATCTCGAATAATATTTTTATTAACAATCGGGAATTCTTCTAATGACCTAAATGTCTTGTCTTTATAATAATTTGTAGAAGAAATGGCATGATACAAAAGTTCTTTAAGTCTCATTTCGTTCTCTTGGCTTACATGAGACAAATCTCTACTCGTTAAAATATCTTCGGTATAGTTTAATTTACTTTTTAAAGGACCGCCTTTTAACCTATCTAGTAGCCAAAAGATTTTATATCTAAGGTATTCTCCTATTCTCATTATCTAGGTACGATGGGTTAATTCCTTTATAATTATGGGATAATATAAAATAAATTTTAAAAGAAAAAAAAACGCAACCAAATCAATGATTGCGTTTTAGTTATATGTAATTCTGAAACAACACTTCGACAAGCTCAGTGTGACGTTTTAGAAAGACAATTGTTATTTCACTTCTTCAAAATCTACATCTTCTACATCGCTGTTGTCGTTAGCATCTTGAGCTTGTCCTTTAGCTCCTGCTCCTGCATCAGTTGGTCCACCTTCTGGCGCACCACCAGCTTCTTGCTGAGCTTTATACATTTCTTCGCTAGCGACTTTCCAAGCTTCGTTGATTTTCTCCAAAGCTGGCTCAATTACTGCAATATCTTTAGTTTCATAAGCCTTCTTCAATTCGTCAAGCGCATCTTCAATTGGCTTTTTCTTGTCACCAGATAACTTATCACCAAATTCCTCCAATTGCTTTTCAGTTTGGAAAATCATACCATCTGCCTGGTTTAACTTATCAGCAGTTTCTTTCGCTTTAGCATCTGCCTCTGCGTTAGCTTCAGCTTCAGCTTTCATCTTTTGGATTTCCTCTTCCGTTAATCCGGATGACGCTTCAATTCTAATATCTTGTTTCTTTCCAGTCGCTTTATCTTCTGCAGAAACTTTAATGATACCATTGGCATCAATATCAAACGTTACTTCAATCTGAGGTGTTCCTCTTCTTGCTGGTGGAATACCATCTAAGTGGAAACGCCCAATCGTTTTGTTATCTGCCGCCATTGGACGCTCACCTTGTAATACGTGAATTTCTACCGATGGCTGATTGTCTGCCGCTGTTGAGAACACTTGTGATTTCTTTGTAGGAATCGTGGTATTAGCTTCAATTAACTTGGTCATTACATTACCCATAGTCTCGATACCAAGAGATAACGGAGTTACGTCTAATAAAAGAACGTCTTTTACATCACCTGTTAAAACTCCACCTTGGATACCAGCACCTAAAGAAACAACCTCATCTGGGTTTACACCTTTACTTGGCGCTTTTCCAAAAAACTTCTCTACCGCTTCTTGTACGGCAGGAATACGTGTAGAACCACCAACTAAAATTACCTCGTCAATGTCAGATTTTGATAAGCCAGCTGCTTTCAATGCAGTTTCACAAGGTTCTATTGTACGCTTAATTAAATCGTCGATTAACTGCTCAAATTTAGAACGTGACAAAGTACGTACCAAGTGCTTAGGTCCACTAGCCGTAGCTGTTACGTAAGGCAAGTTAATTTCTGTTTGTGCAGAAGATGATAACTCAATCTTAGCTTTTTCAGCAGCTTCCTTAAGACGTTGCAAGGCCATAGGATCTTCTCTTAAATCCATACCTTCATCGTTCTTAAATTCTTCAGCTAACCAATCTATGATTCTTTCATCTACATCATCACCACCTAAATGTGTGTCACCATCTGTCGATAATACTTCAAATACTCCGTCTCCTAATTCTAAAATGGAAACATCGTGCGTACCACCACCAAAATCGAAAACAACAATTTTTTGGTCTTTGGATTTTTTATCCAAACCGTAAGCCAATGCAGCAGCTGTAGGCTCGTTAATGATTCTTTCTACCTTAAGACCAGCAATCTCACCAGCTTCTTTGGTTGCCTGGCGTTGCGCATCGTTAAAGTATGCTGGCACAGTAATTACAGCTCTAGTTACATCTGCACCCAAATAATCTTCAGCTGTTTTCTTCATTTTTTGGAGAATCATAGCTGACAATTCCTGTGGTGTATATAAACGACCATCAATATCTACTCTTGGAGTGTCGTTGTCACCTTTTACAACTTTGTATGGTACACGTTCTGCTTCTTTCTTAGACTCAGAATATTTATTACCCATAAAACGCTTGATAGAATAAACCGTTTTTGTTGGGTTAGTTACTGCTTGTCTTTTAGCTGGATCACCAACTTTAATTTCACCACCTTCTACGAAAGCGATAACCGAAGGTGTAGTTCTCTTACCTTCAGCGTTTGGGATTACAACCGGCTCGTTACCTTCCATTACAGAAACACAAGAGTTGGTTGTACCTAAATCAATTCCAATAATCTTACTCATAATTTTATTTGTTATTTAGTTTTTCCGAACTAACGGAAAGTATCATAATTTTAAATTTTAAACTCGATTACTTTTAGTCAATGATTATGCCATGGCAAAAAATGTGACATGATGTCAGATTACTTTTTTGAAAAGTATTTTTTAAATACTCAATTTTGGAATGTGATTTGATGTACAAATAAAAAAATCTAATAATTATGAAACGTATTTTAACTCTTATTTCGGTATTTGCCTTATTATTAACAGCTTGTGAAGGTCCTCAAGGCCCACCTGGACTTAATGGATTAAATGGAGAAAATGGTGTGAATTTTGTCGGACAGTCTTTTGAGACCACAATCAACTTTACATCCACAAACGGATATCAAGAAACTGTTGAAATCCCTCTGAATATAGATTTATTTGAGACCGATATGGTATTAACTTATCGATTTATAGGACAAGTAGATGGATTTGACGTTTGGCGATTACTTCCCGAAACCGTTTACACCAGTAATGGTGAATTTCAATATAATTTTGAGCACAATTTTGATTTTGTAACAATTTATTTAGATGCTCCTCCTTCCTTTGATTTTAATACTTTAACAGATGATCAGAGATTAGACCAAATTTTCAGAGTAGTAATATTACCAGTGGATTTTGTGAATAACAATAGATTAGATATAACCAATTACAATTCAATAGAACAATATATTATACAATAACAAACTTTTATCTTTACAACAGCTTTGAATCAAAATCAAAGCTGTTTTTTTATGCAGAAATCCTACTAAACAAATGTATATTTGCGTAAGTATAAATCCTTTATTACATGGAATGCATTTCTGTTTTCGATATGTTAAAAATTGGCATTGGACCATCTAGTTCCCACACACTTGGTCCTTGGCGAGCTGCAGAACGATGGATAAAGGAACTTAAAGACAAAAAACGTTTTGACAAGGTTGAGCATATAACTGTTGATCTTTATGGCTCGTTATCGCTTACAGGAAAAGGGCATGCTACAGATTATGCCATAATGCTGGGATTAAGTGGTGCTGACCCAGAACGTATTCCCGTTGAAGATATTGACGAAACTGTTGCCCATATAAAAAACACGAATACCTTAAGTTTTAATGGCGAAAAAGAGCTTTCATTTAAACCAAAAGAACAGATTAGGTTCAACCGAAAATTTTTACCATTTCATGCCAATGGTTTAATATTTTCAGCACTTATCAATGGCAGAAACTATAAATCGACCTACTATTCCATTGGTGGTGGCTTTGTAGTACAGGAAGAACGAAAGATTTCAAAAGCAAACAAAATAATCTTCTACTGTACATTTCCTTATCCTATTTCTTATGGTGATGAACTATTGAAGTTTTGCCACCAACTCAATCTACCAATCTCAGGAGTTGTATTAGAGAACGAAAAATCCATTCGTGAAGAAGCCTCCATTGATTTTGAGCTAAAACGTATTTGGAGCACGATGTTGGAATGCATGTATACTGGTTGTCATACCGAAGGAAATCTACCAGGTGGCCTCAATGTACGTCGTCGTGCTTATGACATGCACAAAAATCTTATTGGTGATTATAAATATGAAAATCCGGAAGAATGGTTACAAATCATTAGAAAAACAGAAGTTAAATTCAGACAAATCTTAAAATGGGTAAGTTGTTTTGCTCTGGCTGTGAATGAAGTTAACGCATCGTTAGGGCGAGTAGTTACGGCACCTACAAACGGCAGTGCTGGAGTTATTCCTGCTGTTTTGATGTATTATATGGTGATTGAAAATCACGATGCGGATTTTGAGCATATTAAAAAGTTTTTACTTGTAGCTGGTGAAATTGGTAGCATCTTTAAAAAAGGAGCCACGATCAGTGCTGCTATGGGAGGTTGCCAAGCAGAAATTGGTGTTTCCTCAGCAATGGCTGCTGGAGCACTTTGTGAATTAATGGGCGGAACACCAGAACAAGTTCTGGTAGCTGCTGAAATTGCCATGGAACATCATCTAGGCTTAACCTGTGATCCAATTGGTGGATTAGTACAAATTCCATGTATAGAACGAAATTCCATGGGTGCCATAAAAGCTATTAATGCTGCTGAATTAGCTTTAGACACAGATCCCAAAAATGTAAAAGTGCCATTGGATAAAGTCGTCAACACCATGTGGGAAACGGCTAAAGACATGAATACCAAGTACAAGGAAACTTCGGAAGGTGGTTTGGCAGTTGGAGTCAATATGTCCGACTGCTAGGTTGCAGGATTTCTAGAGAAAAGTCTAGCTAATTTAATTATGTAAGAATCTAATACTCTAATTTTTACACCCTTCTCGTCGTCTGGTATCCACCAAATAAATAATTTTCCACTCATCACCTTCTTTTATAAGTTGAAACGAATTGACTCCACAATGACTAAAATTACCATCGTACCAAAACTCGTAAGGTGTCCAAGCATTTGCCATTGCACCATCTATCTGGATACTGAAATCGAGAAGTTTTTCTTCAAAAGTTCTGTCCTCTGGGATACTTGCTATATTCTTAAGAAATTGGCCATAATCGCTCTCTTGCAAAGCTGTTTTTCCATCTTTATTGATAGAAATAGATTGTAGTTTTATATCACCCTTCACCATAGCTCTTAGTTTTGTAGTGTCTTGCTTATGGAAAGCCTTAAAGAATTCTATTATTGTTGCTTTTACATTATCAGAGTCTGATTTTTGGGCGTTAACGCTCCAAATTGAACAGAAAAGAAATATAATTACTGCGTTTTTCATGATAGATTAATTTTATTTCAAAGTAAGGATTAATCAGTATTTATTGTTTAGATTAAAGAAAAGTTTAACTAAACTCATTATTTTTACGAATATAAAAATACCGAACATGTCAATAGCCAAAAAAGAATATAAAAGAATTACCGTAAAAACCTTAGTGGATATGAAATCTAAAGCAGAGAAAATATCCATGCTTACTGCCTACGATTATACCATGGCTAAGATTGTTGATGGTGCTGGTGTGGATGTGATTTTGGTTGGTGATTCCGCAAGTAATGTTATGGCTGGTCACGAAACCACTTTGCCAATTACGTTAGACCAGATGATATACCACGCATCGTCAGTTGTAAGAGCAATAGACCGAGCGTTAGTGGTTGTGGATTTACCGTTTGGAACATACCAAAGTGACCCAAAGGAAGCTCTGCGTTCTGCTATTAGAATCATGAAAGAATCTGGTGGGCATGCCGTAAAACTTGAAGGTGGTAAAGAAATAAAGGATTCTATAAAGCGTATTTTAAATGCTGGTATTCCTGTTATGGGCCACCTAGGACTTACTCCACAGTCCATATACAAATTTGGTACTTATACCGTTAGAGCTAAAGAAGAACAAGAAGCACAACAATTAAAAGAAGATGCTCTTATGCTTGAGAAAGCAGGTTGCTTCGCTATTGTATTGGAAAAGATTCCAGCAGATTTGGCTAAAGAAGTCGCAGAGAGTGTTTCTATTCCGGTAATTGGAATTGGCGCTGGTGACGGTGTAGATGGTCAGGTTTTGGTACTGCACGATATGATTGGTATGACTCACGAGTTCAACCCGAGATTTTTGCGTCGTTATATGAATCTCTATGAGGATATGACCAACGCTATATCACAATATGTAAAGGATGTAAAATCCGAGGATTTCCCTAATGCTAAAGAGCAGTATTAGTGGTTAGTGGTTAGTGGTTAGTGGTTAGTGAAAATTTATAAAATAAGTGTCAAACAAAATTCTATCTCACAAGAACAATCTCCAAGTACTTTACGAAGACAACCACATCATCGTGGTTAATAAACGTGCTGGTGATATTGTACAAGGTGACAAAACAGGAGACAAACCATTAAGTGATGTGGTTAAGGACTATATAAAAGATAGATATGATAAACCTGGTAACGTCTATCTTGGAGTTGTTCATAGACTGGATAGACCTACTACAGGAATAGTTCTTTTTTCAAAGACCAGTAAAGCACTGCCAAGACTCAACAAACTATTTGCTGAAAAAAAAGCTAATAAAACCTATTGGGCATTAGTGAAAAATCCACCTCCTAAAACTGAGGATAAACTTACACATTGGTTAAAAAAGAATCCGAAAAACAATAAGTCAACAGCATATAACAAAGAGGTTGATGGTAGTAAAAAAGCTATTCTGCATTATAAAATTATTAAAGCATTAGATAATTTCTATTTACTCGAAGTTGACCTGGAAACCGGAAGACACCATCAAATCCGTTGTCAATTGTCTAAAATCGGTTGCCCAATTAAGGGAGATTTAAAATACGGATTTGACCGTAGCAATAAGGATGCAAGTATCAGTCTTCATGCTAGACAGTTAGAATTTATCCATCCTGTAAAAAAGGAAAAAATATCAATTACCGCTCCATTACCAAACGACACTTTGTGGCAAGCTTGTAAATCCTAGACTCCTCTGTAAGGGTAATTAAGCTGAAGCACTGTTCCGTTTCCTTTCTGAGATTCTAATTTATATGCTACATTTATTAATTCTGCACGCTTTTTCATATTGGTTAAGCCAGAACCTTGAGCTACATTTTCCATATCAAAGCCTATACCATCATCTTTTATATTAATAAGCAGCTCATTTGACTTGTAAGATATGTTAATATTTAAATGTTGTGCTTCTGCATATTTTAAGGTATTAGAGAAAAACTCTTGTAAAATCCTAAAGAAAATAATTTCATCCTTTTTGTTTTTAAAATTTGCTTTTTCTCCGTCAATGACCAGGTTGGCTTTAATCAATCCAGATTTATTCAAGCGCTCAATTTCATTTTTTATAGACGCTTCAAAACCTAATTTAGATATGACGTCGCTATTTAAGGATTTAGACAAAGCCCTAACTTCTGCCAAACTTTCTTTTAAGGCCTCTGAAGCATTATCAACCTTAGACTTTACTTCTTCTTTTACGACTTTTGCAGCTACATTCATTTGCATTGTAGCGAATGACAGAAGTTGACCCACATTATCATGCAATTCCCTACCCACATGCTTTAGGGTTTCCTCTTGTATCTCTTGCTGTGTCTTAGAAAGCTCTTCTTCAAATTCTTGCTGTTGCTTTAATTTATCAATCAATAATTGATTTTTTCGTTTCTGGAATACAATGAAGAATACTACCACTGTTATTGATATTATCAACATAACAGCGATTGAATAAATTAAGATGGTTAAATCTAAATTTTCTTTATTTACTCCTCCTTGCTCCATAAAAATCCGAATGTGTAACAACCATACAAAATAATATTAGAAGCTACGAAAATATATGTTCTCATATTTACAAGACCCGGGTTGGTTGTTTTGTAAAGTGGCATGTAGACTATCATTGGTGGCAAAACCAACCACCAAATCAATAGCCCAATACTAATATAAAATAACGCTGAATTATAAAACTTAAGCACTTTATCACTTAATAAAACTTCGTAAAAATATATCACTACACAAACAAAGACAGTAAAGGTGGTCCAAATAAAACTGATTTCTAAATTACGTTTAAAATAACTCGCTCCTGAAATGTACAAATCAAAACCAACAACAAAGACTGAAAGAATGATTAAGGTCTTTATAATTTTTTTGTTCCTGTCATTCTCGACTATAGAAAGATAAAACTTTTGATAAAAAAATAAAGAGAGGATTAAATAAGCATTGTATAACCATGCATTAAATTCAAATTTTGTCCCTATTAAAATATCTAAAAATTCTAGTTTGCCATAAAAATTCCTGTAAGAACCAATGGCCTCAACAAAAACAGTTATTACTAAAAAATAGACCAGAGGCCTTAATCTTGAATTTTTGTTTTTTGATAAATGATAAAACCCTGCAAATGCTGCTAATAATTCGAATAACGTAATGATAAAACCTTCATATTTCATTAAGCAATATCATTTATTGAGGGTAGTTTGCATCTGGCGGAACACCACTTTGTCCAAAATTTAAACCATTACCTCCTGGTATATCTCCGCTTCCGCCTTGGGGCATTGGTAATAAACTTCCCTGTGACGTATTCTTAGTCCCTGTTGGAATAAAAAACAATGTGGTTAGGCCTGTCTCACCTTCCACATCTGGATGTGCACCTAAATACAAGCGCAAACCATCCAAAGTATAACCTAGTTCGCCTGCTTGGTTTTCGGCATAATCAATATAATTCTTTATATTTTCAATAGACCACCAAGATGATCTATTATCACCAGTTTCACTGTTTTTAAAAAGTGAATCATTAATAATATTATATCGTAAATTATAGGCTTCATCTAATACCATAGCCTCTTTTGGTGTAATTAATCCTTTAGGTTCAAGTACTTCAGGAGGATCTGTGACACCAAAATCATTACAACAATAAAAATACACAACCAAGGCACCTAATACGACACCTAAAATAAACAGTCCAAAATTTTTCATAGTAAGTCAATTTATATTGGTTAATTAATAATATAAAATATTCATTTTTTTAGCTATTGCGGATAATTAGCATCAGGCGGAAATCCATTTTGCCCAAAATTCAAACAGTCTGCATCATTTATATCATGACTTTCACCATCCCCTTCTTCTCCAGTTTTTTTGCCTGCGGTCGGAACAATAAATGACGTAGAATAGCCCGCTTGGCCATCTTTTGATTCATAGGCACCACAATAAATTCGTATGCCATCCATTTCATAACCCAATTCTTTTGCTTGGGCTTCTGCTAAGTTTAGGAAGTTCTTAATGTCTTCTAGAGCATACCAAGTAGATCTGTTGTCAGGACGCTTTGTTATGTCTCTGCTTACCAATTCGCAGCGCGAGGTGTAGGCATCATTTAATTTTTTTGCCTGCAGTGGCGAAATTAAGCCTTTAGGATTACTCATTTTAGTTAGTTATGAAGTTGATAATTAGTATTAAGCGTACTAATTGAGGGTTATAGGGATTAAGGAATTTGACATAAATTTATGTAATTAATTACATTCAGCAAGTTTTTATTACAAATTTTCTTACGTTATCAGACTTTTTGTCTGATTTTTAAGGTGTTTCCAGTAGTTTTTTGACTAAGGATATTTATGGCTTTTTCAGTTAATTGCAAGATTCTAGGGTAGCCTCCTGTAGTTTGGCAATCCCTCATTAAAACTATGATATTACCTTGAGGTGTTAACTGAACAGTCCCAGGCAAAACTGGTGATGTTAAAATAGGCCCCATATCGTTTTTTAATAAAGGTTCAAGCTGATAGGCCATTCTGTTATTGAGGCTCGAAACTTTTAACTCACTATTAAATAAAGTTGCTTTCTGTATCTCTGATAACCTATTGAATTCGGGACCTTTGAAAGCTTCAATTAAAGTATTTGAGAAAATCGAGCTGTCATATTTAACGGAAGCATTTTGGTGATAAAACTCATTATAACCAGTATATTGTATCATATCACCATTGGCTATCATACTAGATTCAGTTATTGGCTTGTATAGACTTCGGCTTCTAAGGATTAAAGGTGTTTTAAAACCATTTTTAATTGCCAAATAAGACCTAAAACCTTTCAAAGCTCTTCCAAAACTTAATATATCTCCAGCTTTTATATTGATAGGACTATTTAATTGAGCCACCCTATCATTCAACTTTGGTTCCATGTCAGCACCAGAAATAACAATGACCGTAGCTTCAGTAAATTGAAATATGCCACCAACCATAGTCATTTCTATGACAGCATCATTTTCGTTGTTCCCTAGGATTGCATTAGCATACTTTAAGGAATAAGCATCCATAGCACCAGAGAAAGGCACACCATATTCCCTAAACCCAAAACGTCCAATATCTTGAATACTAGTATAAAACCCAGATTGTAAAACCTTAAGCATTGTCGTCTGTTGGGTTAAATTGAAATAAATTTTTAGCCACCTGAGATTCTATATTCAAATATTCAGATTTATTGACAGGTTTAAATCTAAGTTTGTCACCTGCCTTGATTCTACAGGGAGGATTTTGCCTTGAATCAAATAAGGCAATTGGTGTGCTGCCGATAATATGCCAACCACCAGGACTATTTTGAGGGTAAATTCCCGTTTGTTGTCCACCTATAGCTACAGCCCCTTTTTTTATATCTAATTTTGGTGTTGACTTTCTTTCAAAATGCAGCTTTGGGTGCAGTCCTCCTAGGTATAAAAATCCAGGTAAAAACCCTATAAAGTAAACTGTATAAATTTCACTCGAATGTAACCTGACAATATCATCAATTGAAAGCTTTTTTTGACTAGAAAAATCTTTTAAGTCTATACCAAATTCAAGATCATAACAAACAGGAATTTCCCAAGTGGCAGAACTGATAAATTTTTCTTCATTTTTTTGCTTATAAATGGTCTTTAGGTTTAAAATATTATCATTGATATTATCAATAGTTTCATTATAAATAATTAATATTGAGTTGTATGTATTGATTACTTCAATTTTTTCTTTAGATATTTTTTCTATTATGGAATTTTTAAAGTTTAAGATATCCTCAAGCAACTTTTCATCAATTTTCTCTGGCCATTCTATCAATATAGAACGATCGTTGAAACGAGAAAACTTTAAATTATAAGGCATAAATTTTTAATTGATTTGAATGTGATATTCAGGCAGTTTTTCATTTAGAAATTTTAAAATTTCCAATGCATTTTTGGTATCGCCATGCACACAGAAAGTTGATGCTTTTAGGGTCACTTCCATATTATCAATTGTATCGACCTTTTGATGCTCAATTATCTTTAGAACATGATTAAGCACTTTATTTTTGTCTGATATAATTGCATTGAACTTTTGGCGAGAGACCAAAGAGAGGTCTTTGTTATAGTTCCTATCAGCAAAGGCTTCATAAGTCACCTCGATTTGTTCGGCTTTAGCTACTTTGGCAATTACAGAATTGTAAGGAGCATATAGTTTTATTGGCAAAGCGACACTTTTTAAAACCTCAACTAC
This sequence comes from Leeuwenhoekiella palythoae, assembly GCA_964221315.1. Classification (GTDB taxonomy): domain Bacteria; phylum Bacteroidota; class Bacteroidia; order Flavobacteriales; family Flavobacteriaceae; genus Winogradskyella; species Winogradskyella palythoae_A. The sequence continues at coordinate 24,117 of CAXPYI010000008.1, forward strand.
AACTTTTGCTGTTTTTTCATCCTTTGCCGCCAAGTTGTACAAAGCACCATGTGGCTTAATATGGTGCAACAAAGCATTTTCTGAACGCAATACGCTTTGAAGTACTCTAATTTGCTGTTTTAGAATTGTATATAAATCCGCAGCCGTGATTTCCATTATTTTCCTTCCAAAATTCTCTTTATCAGGAAACGATGGATGTGCGCCAATCTTAACGTTGTTAGCGTTTGCCAATCTAACGACTTCAGCCATCGTAAACGTGTCACCAGCATGTCCTCCACATGCAATATTGCATGAAGATAAATGAGGCATTAGCTTTGCTTCATTACCAATACCTTCACCAACATCAGCATTTATGTCTATGATTTTAAAATTCATATTAATTTAAAAACACTCAAAATTCCTTTCAGCCCTAAAAAGATAGTGATTACCAAAATAATTAAGCCAAATAAATTCTGAATTTTAGAGTTCCTATGGGTTCCCAAAACCGAAGCTTTATTCATGACCCACAGCAAAAATCCTGCAATTATAGGTAATAGCAGACCATTTGCCACCTGAGCAAATTTTATAATTTCTATAGATTTGAACCCAATTGAAGAAAATATGACGCCTAAAACTAAAATAAACATCCAAACTGCCCTAAAACGACTCGATTTTAAGTTGGTATCCCAACCCAGACAACCCGTTGCCACATAAGCTGCTGCCAGAGGTGCTGTAATTGCACTTGTTATACCTGCGGCAAACAATCCTAGTGACAAAAAAAACTTGGCATTTATGCCAAAAAGTGGTTCTAGTCCTTTTGCCAAATCGGCCGCGTTTGCAATGCTTTCTGTTTTAATAGCTGCGGCTGAAATGATGATACACATAGATACAACGCCTCCTAAAACAACTGCCAAGACCGTGTCTTTTCTTGCCAAGCCAATATCTGAACTCGTTTTCCATTTGGTCTTTGCCAATGAGGCATGTAAAAATAAATTATAAGGCACCACAGTTGTACCTATAAGTGCTACAATGGTCAATATACTCTCTTCTGGAAATTTTGGGATTACCATATTCTGAAGTACATCCAAGATATTTGGCTTAGTAAGTAATGCTGTTGAAAGAAATGCCAAGCTCATTAAAATCACCAATCCCACCAACACGCGTTCTAGCACTTTATATTTTCCTATGTACAAAAGCACAAAAGCCAACGAACTTAAAATCCAAGGAATTACAGATATGTCGAGACCGTATAAGTGAATTGTCGGATGACCAATTAAGGTTTCCAATCCTAATGCACCACCACTTATGTTCCCAGCTTCGTAGGCTGCATTACCAACCACAATAGCTGACAACATTAAACCAATGGCCAATCCTCTTAAAACCGGATTTTTTATCTCTTCACTGATGACTTGTGATAAACCTTTTTGGGAGATTATGCCCAATCTTGCAGCCATTTCTTGCAATACAATGGTTGCTAAAACCGACAAGACCATTGCCCAAAGCAAGGCATAGCCAAAGTTGACACCTGCCAAAGTGCAAACCGTAACAGTACCTGGGCCAATAAAAGCAGCAGCAACTAAAGGACCTGGACCTATATTTCTGAACCAGTTTTTCATTAATTATCCATAGAGTTTAGAGCATAAATTGCAAAACTTCCCAACCAATGTCCTCCTTCATAACTATCGCCAACGATACTTGGCAAAGAATAATTAATATGCTTGTTTGCTAAATTTTGAAGATGACTAAATTCTGGTAAGCCTTTTGCGATATGGTTTAAGCTCCATGCTCTGGAAAAGTTAACACCATCTAAATGCACCAATTTACCATCGGTTCTGTCTGAAACTTTACCAACTTCAATATCAAAATCCTTGTTATTGAGTTCTGGAAGAAAATCATTTATCCAATCCACAAAATCTTCTTTAGGCAACACACGTTTCATTAAAGCGGCTTCTTCCAAACAAGGCGACAAAAAATCAAAACCACTTGGCTCCCATTCCAAAGGACAATCCTGATCGTCTAAGTAAAACTGTCTAGCACGTTTTTCAATTAAATCTTGCAATTCGGTATGCTCTACAGCTAAAGCATAATCGTATGCGAAACTTAACCCAAAAGCTGTATTGGGATGCTCTCCTACTCTAATTGGATAGTTTAACTTAGGTAAAAATTCTAAATAGCGCTGCACTATTAAATCCGTTAAAGGCTGAAGGTTTCGCTCTAAAACCCTAGCTTCAGGATGGTCCCAAGTATGCAATTCTTCAGCCAGTTTCAGCAACCAAGCCCAACCATAAGTACGCTCATAGGAAGCATTGTGTTTTCCTTTGAAATACAAGACCTCCTGCTCTATGTTTTCTTTTGAAATGTTAGCCAATAGTTTTTGAATCACTCCCTCGCGATTATTCAACTTTGGAAATTCTTTCAGTAGTTTTACTAAACTCCAATGACCATGCACTGCAGAATGCCAATCGAAACAGCCATAAAAAGCAGGATGCAATTCTTGTGGAGACTTTAAATCATCATCACCTCCTAAAACCTGTCCTAATTTGTTAGGGTATTCTGTATTAATGCAATGAATCGGTAATGTTGCTAGTCTATTGGCTTGCTCTAAATTGAGCTGTGGAACATCTGCAATTTCAACTTTTGTGTTATAATTAGATTCTTTTTGGTTCTTTTCAGAATTTTGACAACTGAAAACTATTAATAAAGCGAAAACTTGATAAAGATGTTTCATAGCATAGAATAAGATACTAGTAAAAATACACTAAAATGTAATTCTATGTAAATGCCATGTTTGAAATATGCCCTGAACCAGTCTTCAATTCAAATAACTACTACACCAAAATATTAAGAGGTGCTTTGTTATAGTCGAAATCGCAGTCCGAATAAAAATCTTAACTGAGAATTACTAAAGCTCTGGTTATTATTATCTATTGGTTTTTGGAAGTAGTTATAACTTGGCTCAATAAACAATATCCATTTTTCTGTAAGTTCGTATGACATATTGGTGTTGAGGGCAGCTCCTAAAACCGTACTATTGGCGTCTAGATTTTCACCAATTTCATCATCATCTAAAAAGGCTCTATTAGCAGTTATAAAATTAATATTCCCTCCGATACCAAGGGATACGTTGTATCTTTTATTTGCAAGTAACTTATAAGAAACCTCCAATGGTATCTGAATATAGTCGAACCGCTGCTGCAGGTTTCCTTCATTAAAATTATCATTTGACAAAGAGCCATCAGTTGCCAATTCGGGAGATGCAAAAAACGAAATAGATTCATTGCTCACTATACCCTGATGAGTTTCAGCAAAAACTTCATCACCTGAACTTGCATATCTTATATTATCAATTTCTTGCCCTAACACATTTTTTCCTACTCCAGATTTAACAACCAATCTGTCCGAAATGGCATAAGCAACCTTAAAAGTATACACAAAATCATTTTGAGGTGTTGTATTAACCTTGGTGTTTTGAATAGTCGATTCGGAAGTAGTATTTGACAAACCACCCAAAACCTCAAATGACCATTTCGATACCTCTGCTACATTATTACCTAAGGAATCTTCCTCTCTTGCGTTTTCAGCCAATAGCGTTTCTGATAAATCTGTTAGTGGTTTTTCTTCAACTTTGGAAATAGAATCAATAGCCGCAACTACTGCGTCTTTTTTAGGGTCTGTATTAATAATGCTTTTGTTTTTTTCGGTAATAATTTCTTGGTCATTACGATCTCTTTGCACCTCTTCGTCAATTCGCTGCGCATAGTCTTCATTAAGTTTAGATTCGGGTTTTCCTTGCTTATCATTAATGCTTCTATTACTGGCATCAATTATCACATTTTCCTCTTGGTTTTTTTGTTTGGTGGTGTGAGATCTATCGGATAACTGGTCTTGGCTAACGTTTTTATCTAAATGGATGTTTTCATTACCTATGCTTTCTTTCAAATCATTTTTATCGGTTTCATTTGTAACAATTCCATCCGTCGATTTTGTGTTGTTGGAATCCAACCCACTATTTGTATCTTCTTCAAAATGTTCTATATCTGAAACCTTGTCAATAGGCTGATTATCGTCAATAGCCGAATCTGTAAGCACATAGCCAAGAAGCAATAACAAAATAGCCGCTGCAGAACCCCAAAACCATAAGATTCCTCGCCTTTTCTTTTTAGGGTGAAGTCTTGCTTCAATATTGTCCCAAAGCTCTTTAGGAGGCTCTTTAGAAAAAGTTTTTAATTCGCTATATATGTCTTCAATATTATCGTTCTTCATGATACTTTTTTACGTAATTCTTCATTAATCCTTGCTCTCAGAACACTTTTTGCCCTACTTAATAACGACTTGGATGTTCCCTCTGCTATTTCCAATTTCTTTGCTATTGCTTTATGACTTTGATTTTCAAACACATAAAGGTTAAATACCATTCTATAATTATCTGGCAATTGCTGAATGTGCTTTAACAATTCATCTCGGCTTATGGCAATGCCATGACTTTCTTTTTTATCTTCTATTGGATTACTCTCGATAGAATTTTCAATTTCAACATATAGCTGACGCTGTTTTTTTCGTAATACCTCTAAAGCTTCATTTACAAAGATGCGTTTTGCCCAACCTTCAAAACTTCCCTTAAACTTGTATTGATCAATTTTTTGAAATAGAATGATAAAAGCATCTTGAAATACATCATCAGCTTCAGTTTTGTTTTTCATATATTTTAGACAAATACCATACATTATAGGTGAAAGCAATGTGTACAATTCACGCTGCCCTTCCCTATTCCTCTCAACACATTTTTGTATGAGTACTCGTAATTCTTTATCCAAGTTGGTTTTAATCTATATGTTTACTGATAGGTTAAATTTATAAACATTTGGCTTTAAAATCATTAATATAGCTTTACTTATCCGACACTTTCATATAAAGAATTGAAGTGACCATCTTATAAAAAGGTCTTGGGTGCTGCTCAAAATTGAATAGAATCGATAAGCTCTAAACCAAAATTATCCGTGTAATTGTACTGATGAATTACATTTTCACCTACAGCAATTAAATGCGTTGATAATGCAATTACGTCCTTTGCATTAACGCTATAAGTATTTTCTAACGTAATTCCATTTGGATTTTGAGCATCAAAAACGTTAATACCATTATCGTTGCAGACATAAAGTACTTGGTCCTTAACACCTAGCCCATAAGGACTCGACAAAAAGTATGTGGAATACTCTACAGGTGAACTAAGGTCCGTAACATCGATGATGTTCACCTGATCTTCAATAGCTCCACAACCGTTGCCTCCCCTTACAGTGATGTATGCAGTGTTTCCTTCAACTACCACAGGATCACAACCTGTAGCATGCAAGAAAGATGACATGTAAGTTGGACTGAATTCATTCTGCAAACTCACAATATGCATACCGTTGGTTGCGCCAATAAATAAATTGTTCTTTAGTATATATGTGGTTTCGAGTTCAGCACCACCAAACCAGCCTCCCATCCATGTTTCAGCTGATAAAGAAATGTTATTGTAATCGGTAATATCGAACGTGAACAATCTAAAATCATCAATAGTATATAAAGCGTTATTGAAAATCTGAAATTTAGCATAAGATCCACCTGTGCCGATATTATATCCTCCATTCTCACTTGATAAAGCGATATCAACAAAAACATCAGTTGTATATGAGAATATATCTGGATCATTTTCTACGTCATCCCTTTCCATATAAACCGTTTCGTATGCTGAAATAAATTCGTCTTCTTCCAAGGATTGATTATACTGAAAATAAAGTGAATCATCTGGGAATGCTGCATAAAACGTTAGCATATCCTCTTCGATATTTAGTAGCTGAATATTTGAAATATTACTGATATCGAAAACCACCAAATCCATAAAATTATCAGCATAGAGGATATTGTCCTTTACCGAAATATCATTCACACCTTCTAACTGAATAAACACTAAGTTTTGAGGAGATGCAGGGTTCTGATTATCGAAAATATGTATGCCAGAATTTTGTGCGATGTAAAAAAGCAGGTCATTATAGACATAGATTTTCCCATCTGAATTTGTAGATTGCGCACTCTGAACAGATATGGAGTTCCTCATTTCTGTTTTTGACATTATCACCGGAACGGTTACTGCTACAGGGTCTGTTAGTCCGATACCATCATCGTCGCTATTGCAATTGGTAAGCTGCAAACCTAACAATACAACTAATACTAAAGGTAAAATTTTGTTTTTCATCTGTTTGATTTTTTTGGTTAACTGACTTTGAATTCATAGCAATTCTCAATTATATTGAGATTCTTAAAATGCATATCGTAGTCACTGTTTATTTATAAGATGAAAAAATTACAAAAGGTTGCAGTTTTTTTAAAAAAAATTATCCCAACCAACCTTCGCGATCCAAACTTCTATATTGAATAGCTTCACTTATATGCGCTCCAGTTACATCATTAGAACCTTCTAGATCAGCGATAGTTCTAGACACTTTTAAGATTCTGTCATAGGCTCTGGCTGAGAGGTTTAAGCGCTCCATAGCAGATTTTAATAGTTCCAGAGAAGCTTCATCTAGCTTACAATACGCACGTATTTGTTTGGTATTCATTTGCGCGTTGTAATGCACGTTTTCTAAAGCTTCAAAGCGTTTGGTTTGTAATTCCCTTGCAGCAGTAACACGCTTTCTAATATCTACCGAAGATTCGCCTTTTCGGTCATCTGATAATTTTTCAAAAGGTACAGGAGTCACTTCAATATGAATATCGATACGATCTAATAATGGCCCAGAAATCTTACTCATATAACGTTGCATCTCTGCAGGACTAGATGTTACAGGAGCATCAGGATCGTTAAAATAACCGCCTGGACTGGGATTCATACTAGCCACCAACATAAAAGAACTTGGATAGGTGACCGTAAATTTTGCTCTGGAAATCGTCACCTCTCTATCTTCCAACGGTTGACGCATAACCTCTAAAACTTCACGTTTAAATTCTGGTAATTCGTCCAAAAACAAAACACCATTATGCGATAGTGAGATTTCACCTGGTTGCGGATAGCTTCCACCTCCGACCAAGGCGACGTTTGATATCGTATGATGAGGACTTCTGAATGGTCGTTGTGCCATCAATCCTGTATGATCTTTTACACGACCAACCACAGAATGAATCTTAGTGGTTTCTAAAGCTTCATGCAAAGTCATTGGCGGCAAAATACTAGGCAAACGCTTTGCCAACATGGTTTTACCAGAACCTGGCGGACCAATAAGAATAATATTATGACCACCAGCTGCCGCAATTTCCATACAGCGTTTTATGCTTTCTTGTCCTTTGACATCTGCAAAATCAAATTCTGGGAAATCGAGGTTTTTATAAAACTCTTCGCGTGTATTGATGATGGTTTGCTCTAGGGTTTCATCGTTATCAAAATGATTGATGACTTGCTTTATATTATCCACACCATAAACCTTAAGATCATTAACAATTGCTGCTTCTTTAGCATTCTGGCTTGGTAGAATAAAGCCCTTAAAACCTTCTTCCCTTGCTTTTACAGCAATAGGTAAAGCACCCTTGATAGGTTGCAAGCTACCATCTAAAGACAACTCTCCCATAATGAGATATTCGTCTAGATTTTCGGCTTTAATTTGATTAGATGCTGTTAAGATTCCAACTGCCAAAGTCAAATCATAAGCAGAACCTTCCTTGCGCAAATCGGCTGGCGCCATGTTAATAGTAATCTTCTTTCCTGGAATTCTGTAACCGTTATTTTGCAAAGCTGCTGCAATACGATAATTGCTCTCTTTTATGGCGTTGTCTGGAAGTCCGACTAAATGGTATCCTACACCTTTATCTACATTTACTTCTACTGTAATCGTTGTAGCCTCGACACCAAAAACGGCACTTCCAAAAACTTTTTTGAGCATAAAGAATTGATTTGGATAAATCTACAAATTAAAGTTGATTTATAAAATCCAATGCTTTTCTCTCATTATAATACACATTCCGCTTATCAATAAAACCTACATGCCCACCGTATTTTGGCATCTCTAAATGAAGGTTGGGATTTTGCTTTGCTTCTTTTACAGGATAACATTCTGCAGATAAAAAAGAATCATTTAATGCATTAATAATTAAAGTTGGTACTTTAATATTGGGTAAAAACTGTAAACAGCTTGCTTTCTCATAATAATCAATAGCATCCTTAAAACCATGTGCTTTTGAGGTGTATACATTATCAAAGTCTACCAAGCTTTTTATGGAATTAAGATCTCTAAGGGAAATATTTTGTGGGAATTGCTCTAGTTTAGGCTTTAGCTTGTCTTTAAGATGTGCTAAAAACCTAATCGCATAATGTCGGTTTTTTAAATGCATCAATGCATCGCAAGACCCTTTTAAATCACAAGGTGCTGAAATAGCAACAACTGCTTTAATTTCTTTCGGCAAATCATTACGTTCTCCTGCATATTTCAAAGCCATATTAGCACCTAAACTTATGCCTTTTATGTATATCTCTTTGTATCTGTTTTTTTCTAAAACATATTTAATAACTGCGTCCAAATCTTCAGTTGCGCCTGAATGATAACTGCGATATAATTTATTAGGTACACCACTACAGCCTCTAAAATTTACGGCACATGCATCAACTTCATTTTGGTTGAACAATTTTGATGCTCCTGTGATATATGGTCGTTGGGCGTTGCCTTCTAAACCATGAAGCAGAATAATTACTCTATCCGAAGGGTTCTCTGCATAACTCCAATCCACGTCAATAAAGTCGCCATCATCTAAATCAATGCGCTCTCTGGTTTGTACCACCCCTTTTACACGTCTTGCTAAGCCTGAAAACACTGTCGATGTAAAGCTTTTCTTTGCCCAAAATGGTGGTTTGTATGTGGATTCTATTATTGGCATCTTCTAGCTATTAGCTTATAGCTTTTGGCAATTGGCTCAAAGACTGGTTTATCTCAAAACTGTAAACTCTATAGACGAATCATTAAATACCTTGTGCGTCTGCGCTTTAAAATCTGATTCTTTCGCCTCAAAAATATTATCTACATACGTCTGAGGATTGGCATCGATATAAGGAAAAAACGTACTTTGTACCTGTACCTGAATCTTATGTCCTTTTTTAAAGGTATGAAACACATCTTGCAACTTAATATTTACTGCTGTCTTTTTATTTGGCACAAATGGCTCAGGTTTTTCCATACTGTTTCTAAAACGACCTCGTAACACTTCACTACGTACCATCATGTGGTAATTACTTAACTTTAAATGGTCTTGCACATCGTCCGTGTTCTCTGTATCTGCTGGAAAAACATCAACAACCTTTACAATCCAATCAGCTGCTGTACCTGTAGTGGACACGTTTAGCTTAGCTAAAATGTCACCAGCAAGTGTAATGTCGTTTTCTAAAACCTCGGTTTCAAAAGTTAGCACATCTGGACGTCTTGAGGCAAAACGCTGATCGTCTGTCATAAATTTTCGTGGTGTAAATCCGACTTTAATATCTTCAGTATAGGGTACTGGCTTCTTTGGGTCGCTAATAAAATCTGATGTCGCGATATTTCTTGTGGCACGTTGCGTTAAGCGCTCATAAGGCTGTAAATAATAACTTTCTTTCGTGGTGTTTTCTGGCGGCCAACTTTCAAAAGATTGCCATGATTTTGTACCCGTATTAAACATATGTGCTTCTGGCAATCCTGTTTTACCATCTGCTTCACCTTTTAAGAAATGATTAAAGAATTTAGTTTCAATTTCTTTTTGAAAATAATCTGACAGACTATCACCAAAATGAATATTACCAACGACTTGCCGTTCATTGGTTCTAGCCCAATCTCCATGACTCCACGGCCCAAAAACAATTGTATTATAATTATCGCTATTCATTTCAATACTCTCGTAGGTATTGAATGGCCCATATAAATCTTCGGCATCAAAGAAACCACCAACGACCATAGTTGCTGGTTTTATATCTTTTAAATGCTGAATAATGCCTCTGCTTTTCCAGAATTCATCATACGTCACATGTGTTTTTAACTGCTCCATAAACACATTTGTACTGTCGTAAAATTTATTCAATTTGCTTAATGGCATATGATCTAAGAAAAACTGATGTTGATCTTCAGTACCAATATCTGGAAACTCATACCAAGCTTCTTTAGATGGTGTATCTTTCATATAACCAAATACCGAAGTCGCCCTCCAATAACTCAAGAGATATGCTCCGTTATGAATAAAATCATCGAAAAAGAAATCTCCAATACAGGCTTGTGGTGAAGCCGCTTTTAATGCTGGATGCGCATCTAACAGTGAATACGTTGTGTAAAACCCTGGATACGAAATACCATAGGTACCAACCCTGCCATTATTGTTTTCAACATTGTTGATTAACCATTCAATAGTATCATAAGTATCACTGGCTTCATCAGTTTCGTTTCCTGTTTTATTTGGAATATAAGCGCGCATGTTATCATAAACACCTTCACTGTTCCAACGGCCTCGCACATCTTGATAGACCATAATATTACCTTCTTCCATCAGATATTTGTTTGGTCCTACTTTAGTTGGGAACTCGTTTTCTCCATAAGGTCGGCAACTGTAAGGAGTGCGCTTTATTAAAATAGGATAACTTCTAGAAGTGTCTTTTGGAGAGTAAATGGTTGTGTGCAATTTTATACCATCGCGCATCGGTATCATTACTTCTTGCTTGGTATAATTGTCTTTGGCATAGGTGTCATCCTCTTTAGCTATTTCAGGTGAATCTATAGCTTGGTGCTTTTCTTCTTTACAATTAACTAAAGCGAGACATAGTAATAAAGCGAGTGTAAAATTCTTAATCATACTTAGGCTGGTTTTTTTTGGAAAGTTTAAATATAGTGAGATTGTTAGACTTTTAGATAATTTAGATTTACAAGACTAAGATGTTTATGATTTAATTAACAACCAAATCCGTAAACTCAAACTTCCCTCCATCAAACAAACCTTTATCACTTAGTTTTAAAGATGGAATAACCAACAATGCCATAAAGGACAAGCTCATATATGGTGCGTGAAGTTTGCTACCTAGTTTTTTAGCCATTTTATCTAATTCTGAATATTGTTTCCCAGTGGTTTCGGCATCTTTATCGCTCATAATACCAGCTACAGGTAGTGCCACTATTTTTTGCTCTGTATTACTTACTGCACAAATACCACCTTCATTTTCTATTAACAGGTTAACCGCTTTAAAAATAGCTTCATCAGAAACTCCAACCGCAATAATGTTATGCGAATCGTGACCAACGGAACTTGCAATAGCACCTTCTTTAAGTCCAAAATTCTTTATAAATGCCATAGCAGGTTTTTCGTTTTGATAACGGTTAACAACGGTCACTTTTAAGATGTCGTTTTCTATGTTTGAGACTAGGTTATTATCTACAACATTGGCATCTCCAATGATTTGATTGGTTACCAATTCTCCGTCTAAACATTCAATCACTCTGATTTTGGTTATACTAGCTTCAACTCTAAAATCTTCAACTGCTTTTTTACTTGTATTGAAGTTGTTTAGGTTTTCAAAATTGACATGTTGTATTTTAGATTCGCCATTATTGTAAACCAATTCTCCATTGATATAGGTTTGAAGGGTTTTAAAATGGGTTAAATCCTCAACCACTATAGAATCTGCTGTATCGCCAACTTGCAACAAACCAACATCTAATTTGTAATGCTTAACAGGATTAACGCAAGCCGCCTGAAGAACCTTAAAAACATCATTACCTTTTGCAACTGCCCTTGCACAAAGTTGATTGATATGTCCTACCAACAAATCATCTGGATGCTTATCATCGCTACAGAACATCATATTTTGGTAATGTTCATCCAGTAAACCAATTAAAGCTTCAAAATTTTTAGCAGCACTGCCTTCTCGCACAATGACTTTCATGCCTTTTTGAAGTTTTTCTAAACCTTCTTCATAGGTAAAACATTCATGATCGGTAGAAATACCTGCAGAAATATATTTGCTCAAATCATCTCCTCGCAAACCTGGTGCATGGCCATCGATTGGCTTATTGTAATGTTTCGCCCATTCAATTTTCTTAAGCACCTCAGCATCGTCGTAAATGACTCCTGGGTAATTCATCATTTCCGCCAAATACTTAATGTCTGGATTTGCCATTAACGTTTTAATAGCATCGGAATCTATTACAGCTCCAGCAGATTCAAAAGTTGTTGCAGGCACACAACTTGGTGCGCCAAAATTGAATTTGAAAGGGGTTTGTTTTCCGTTTTCTATCATGAACTCCACACCTTTAACACCAAGGACATTGGCGATTTCGTGTGGATCGGAAACTGTGGCTACTGTGCCATGTTTTACAGCAACTTTGGCAAACTCGCTTGGTACCAACATAGAACTTTCTATATGAATATGCGCATCGACAAAACCTGGTAAGATGTAGTGGTTTTCTTCACAGTCTTTTTTTTCAATGGACTTAATCTTACCATTTTCTATGGTGATTTCTCCTTTGTAGATAATCTTGTTTTGGATATCTACGATGTTTCCTTTTAATGTCATATTAGAAATGGATTACTGCCTTCGCAGGAATGACAGTATTATTTTAGCTCTATTTTTAAAATTTTGTTGGTTTGGTCTGTAACTTTAAAACGCTCATCAGCTCTTCTTCCGACAACCCAAACTATTCTGTTTTCTGAAGTTAAAATCCATGTGTTTTCTTTTTCAATAGGTGTTAATTTTTCATCCTTTAGATATTTGCTTACTTTCTTTTTGCCCTTCATGCCTATTGGCTGAAAAACATCACCTTTTTGCCACAGTCTCAATTCTAAGGGATCATTCATTTTTTCTACATCTACATAAATTGTGGTTTGAGCATTATCTTTTAAAGCATCCGCTTCATCAAAAAACAAAATGCCAATTGGTGTTTGAACTTTTCCTTTTTGCACTTCGACTGCGCTCAGTGTGACAGATTTATTTATTGGAATAGATTCTGAATCAAGTTCAGAATGACAGTCTGTTAGAATTAAAAATTCGCGATGTTTGGTAAGTTTGTGATTGCTTGAAGTTACATACTTTCCTGTTTCTGCATCAAGCAGATTAACAACATCATTCCATTCCGAAAAGCCATAATCCTTAAACATTTCAAACAAGTAAGCTTTAGGATTATTTACTTTTTTAAATTCTGAAATTTTAAAAGTTATATGGTTTTCATCCAGATCTTTTATGGCTCTTTTAGCAACAGCATTTAAGCTTTCTTCTACAATATCCGCTGTATCATTTAAATACTCTAATGTACTCTGAAAACTATCTAATAATTGCGGATTAATTTCCTTAAGAATCGGCACCACGTCGTGACGCAGTTTGTTTCTTAGATATTTTCGAGATGTATTGCTTAGATCTTCTCGCCAGTTAATGTGTTCTGCTTCTGCATAGGCTTCAATAGCTTCTCTAGCAAATGGCAGTAAAGGCCTCGCAATATTATCATTCAGCTCTGGAATTCCGGTTAATCCGTTGAGTCCAGTTCCTCTAGTGAAATTGATTAAAAAGGTCTCGAGATTATCATCTGCATGATGTGCTGTTAAGATGTAATCGAAATTTAACTGTTGCGCTAATTCAGAAAACCAATCATATCGCAACTCGCGTGCTGCCATCTGAATAGAACATTTGTTTTCTTCAGCATAGGCTTCCGTATCAAAATTCTGAACAAATACTTCAACATCTAATTGCTCTCCTAAGTCCAAAACAAAGGCTTCGTCTTCGTCGCTTTCCTTTCCTCTTAAATTAAAATTGCAATGCGCTAAAGCAAAATCAAAATTCAATTTATGACATAGATGTGCCAATACCACACTGTCTATCCCACCTGAAATGGCAATGACTAGTCGAGAATTTTTCAGAAATGGGAACCGTTTCTCAATATGATTTTTGAAAGCATTTAGCATAGTGTAAAGATACGATAATGTAATACTCGTACAATTACGTTAAAATGATAAAAATCATTGAAAATATGATTATTTATAGATAACTTTAAAGAACACAAAAACAAAAGGTTATGAGCACATTACAAGAACTCTCTTCCAAATCTGCAAAAATTACCTTTGATAAAAAAGTGCTTTCTGCAGTAAGCCATTTACATCCGTATGTAAAACATCGCATTTATATTGCTGAAACCTCTGGTATTCTACCAAAAAACATGTATTCTTCAAACGGAATCATTGATGAATGCATTATACAGCTCTACAATAATGGGTTTAATATCGATGCCGAACGCAAAGCAGTAAAATTGGAATTATTTAAACTAATTGATAATTACATGAATGATCTCTTTAAAAAAGAAGTTTTTCATAAAAATACGATTAGCACAAGTGAAATGCGGAAAAGAGAAATCGCTAAGCTCGGTGAAGAATATACAATCGATGCTGATTTGGATTTAATATTAAATACTGAACTTAACGACATTTCATACCAACGAGAAAAAGACAACGAGCTATACTTGTATGAAGACAAAGAGACCTCAATACTAAGAGCTTTTGAAGTTTCTAGCCTACCTGCAAAAAGAACACCAGAAGTCTTTGGACGTTTTTACAGTTGGCTGCCAATAAATATCTCTAACATCATTGATTTATATATTTTCGGAAATCTTGAATTTGATGAGATTTCCAAAATAAAGCACATTACGACCTCAAGAGTAGAATTAATTTTTGACCGTGTTAAAAAGAGTTTTAGAACACATATTGATTAATTAGGATTCTAACACCTCGCGCATCGCTTTGGCTTTTACCAAACATTCTTCATATTCCTTAAGGGGATTGCTCTTGGAAGTAATAGCGCTACCCACAGAATACGATACATATTTTTTTGTCTCGTTATAAAGAATGCTGCGTATAATCACATTAAAGTCAAAATCTCCCTCAGGTGTAAAATAGCCGACCGCACCAGAATATAAACCACGTTTTGTTTCCTCTAACTCTTCAATAATTTTCATTGCTGAAATTTTTGGTGCCCCTGTCATGCTTCCCATTGGAAAAGTCGTCCTTAAAACATCTAATGGGTTGGTGCTTTTTGAAATCTTTGAAGTTATGGTAGAAATCATTTGATGTACCTGCATAAATGAATATACCTTACATAATTCTTCAACCTTAACACTCCCTTTTATGGCTGTTTTAGACAAATCGTTACGGACCAAATCAACTATCATTATATTTTCGCTTCGCTCTTTAGGGTCATTAGCCAAATCCTTTGCCAATTGTTTATCTTCTTCCTTATTCGCTGATCGTTTTGCTGTACCCTTAATAGGTTGCGATATTATCTTATGCCCTACTTTTTTGATGTAACGCTCTGGTGATGCAGACAATAAATACTTGTCTTCTGTTTTAAAAAAAGCAGCAAAAGGTGGCCTAGAAATTGCATTAAGCTTACTAAATGTCTCTAGTGGGCTTATTGTACTATTCTCAGCATAGAACTCTTGGCAAAAATTAGCTTCATATATATCTCCACGTTGAATATGAGCTAGCATATTATTGACTTTTTCGAAGTAGTCGTCTTTGTGTATTCTTAGTTTGATTTTGATATCGTCTGTTTGTCTTTGACTTCGTTCAAGACCATTTAGAGATGCGTTTAAAATTTCTTTTAAGTCACCTTCGATTTCATCATTCACAAGTTTTAAATATTGAATTTCGACCGCATTACCTTTTATCAAAAAAAGTTTTTTTGGTTGAAAGAAATACAAATCCGGAAATTCCAAACCGTCAAAATTTTCAGATTTTAAATCTTCCAAGGTGTTCTTTAAATCGTAAGTGAGATAACCAAAAATCCAGTCTTTAGTGGAAGATTGGTATTCTTCTAGCCGTTGAAAAGCATCTAAGTAGCCGGTTTTGATAGAAGTAAAAGCATCAACAGCCAAAACAGCATCAAAACTACTGTATTGGTCTTTGTAATCGTTAGAATCTAACCAAGTTACATCATCAAATTGTTGTGACCACACTAACAATTGTTGCTTAAATATTTCAGGCTGTCCTAAAGAATGTTTATGAATTGTTCTCAACAGGAAAATAATTGGTGCAATTTACCGAAAATTAAACTTGGATTAAAACTGAGTTTTAATAATATAAACCTACAAGATTTTTGAAACCTTACTGGATAGCGAAAAGATAAAATGTATCTTTGTGGCTTAAAATTATATTGTGACATTTCAGGATTTAAATCTAAACACACCTTTGTATAATGCCATTGAAGACTTAGGCTTTCAAAGCCCTACTCCAATACAGGCAGAGGCTTTTAATGTTGTAGCTTCTGGTAAGGATGTCGTTGGTATTGCTCAGACTGGTACTGGTAAAACCTTCGCTTACATGCTTCCGATTTTACGACATCTTAAGTATTCGAAGCAAGACAATCCAAGGGTTTTGGTTTTGGTGCCAACACGAGAGTTGGTAGTACAGGTTGTGGAAGAGATTGAAAAAATGTCAAAATACATTAACAATCGTGTATTAGGTGTTTATGGTGGTACAAATATTAACACTCAGAAACAAGCCGTTGCACAAGGTCAGGATATTATAGTTGCAACTCCTGGTCGTCTGTATGACTTAGCCGTGAGTAGAGTTTTGCAGTTAAAGTCTATTCAGAAATTGGTGATCGACGAAGTAGATGTGATGCTAGACTTAGGTTTTAGACATCAACTGATGAATATTTTTGATATTCTACCTCAGCGCAGGCAAAACATTATGTTCTCTGCAACTATGACAAAAGATGTGGATGAATTGATTACGGATTTTTTTATCAATCCCACAAAGATTTCAATTGCAGTTTCTGGCACTCCATTAGAGAACATTAAGCAAGAGCGTTACGATGTTCCCAACTTTTATACTAAAGTCAATTTATTAGATTATGTATTGCGTGATAAAGATGAGTTTTCTAGAGTTTTAATCTTTGTCGCCTATAAGAAAATGGCTGATCGATTGTTTGACAAACTCGAAGAATTATTTCCAGGGCAAAGTTGTGTAATTCATTCTAACAAAACCCAGAATTACCGATTACGGAGTATTGAGCAATTTAGCGAAGGAGAACATAGATTACTTGTTGCAACCGATGTAATGGCTAGAGGACTGGATATTGATAACATCACACATGTTATAAATTTTGATACCCCAGATTATCCTGAAAACTATATGCACAGGATTGGCAGAACTGGTCGTGCCGAAAAACAAGGCCACTCTTTATTATTCTCAACAGAAAAAGAGCAAGAAGCCCGAGAACGTATTGAACAATTGATGCAAATGCAGATTGAAAAACTCAGTATTCCTGAAGGGGTAAAAATCTCATCAGAACTTATTGAAGAAGAACGGCCACAAATTAGAGAGCGTAACAATCCCATCAGACGTAAAACTGATGATGAAGTCGGTCCTGCATTCCATGAAAAAAAGGAAAAAAACAAAAAGGTAAATTTAGGAGGCTCGTACAGAAGGGAAATATCAAAAAAATACAAAAAGCCTAAAACCCGAGGTGACAAAAACTATAATCGCAAGAATAAAAAGCGAAGATAGCGTCTGGTGTCTTGTGCAAAAAGAAAAGCACTGATCAAATTAATGAAAAGTGCTTCCTGTACTCCAAGTACGGCAGGACCGCATTTTATTGTAAAAATAAAATCTATAACCCTAACCTTATAGTTGGTCCTGCATTTGTACTTGATTTTCTGTTATATCATTAATCGGCACTATTAATCTTCCATTTTCGTTTTTTAGAATTACTGAGATGCTCTTAACTTCATCTATAGTGTAAATTTTATCGTTGAACATTATCTTTTGGCCAACCTCAAATGTTTTTCTGGCATAAAACGTTCTGAGCAATTTTCCGACTACTTCTTTCGCCCCAAAACCAAAAGCCAATGAGAACGCTAAAAGAAAAGCAGCGATAATCATATTTATGTTATTGGTTATAATGTCAGTATTAATGCCAGCTTGGTTGAGTGCAGTAATAGATATAAATGTTAGAATTAAGAAAAATACCACTTGGCTTATTATTTTACCACCTGACAAATCCATAGATTCAAATAAGGATTTAAGGCCTTTCTTAACAAAATTGGCAAACAAAAGTCCTATAATAAAAATGGCCAGTGCCGCTATTAATTGCGGTAAATAAGAGAGCAGGTCACTGATTTGTTCAGTAATAATCTCTAAGCCCATAATATCTGAAGCCGTAACAAAAATGATGATGTACATAAGGTATTTAACCATTTTAGAAACCACCTTAATGGTATCAAAACTTAGTTTTTTACCTTCAATAATTTCGATATCGTTTAGCTTATCATCTAGTTTATTGGCTTTAGCAAGTTTTAATAACTTTTTTACCAGTTTAACCACCACTTTGGTAACAATCCATCCTATAATAAGCACAATGAGTGCTCCTATTATATTTGGGAAAATTTCGGTTATCTCTAACCATATATTGGTTAGGGAATTCATTGCAACTTCTGAAAACTCGTTTACTTTGTCCATACTCATTAATTTTAATGTTAGGGTTTATTAAGTATTACTTCTTTCTTTTACTGGTTACACTATCAATGATATGACCAATGTTATACGAAAACAACTCAGCCAACTCCATAAAAAGCTTGGCCATCGCAATGTCGTGCATGACTTTAGCCTTAAGCTCTGGTGGAACTTCTTTTAAAGGCTGATTTATTTGCTTAAATGGATTTTCCATCTTTCGTATAATTATCGTACTTCTGTACAAGTTTATCTTTTGCTCTTTTTAAGCGCATTTTTACAGCACTTTCACCAATATCCAAGGCTTCGGATAATTCCTTTATGGTCAAATTATCTTGATACTTTAATAACAAGATCATCTTTTCCTCAGGAGAAATTAATTCCATCACTTTTTTTAATTGTTCAACACGCATACTTTCGAACTCACGTGCAGAATCAATTTCCTCTCCTATATTTTGAATATCAAAATTTTCTGAACTTACAGATTGCTTCTCAATTTTTTTGGCCGTGTTTCTGGTGACATAATTTACACAATGGTTGTAGGTGAACGCATACAACCAAGTAGAAAATTTGGATTTACCCTTAAAACTAGCCAGTTTTATAAAAACCCTCAAAAAAACATCTTGTGTCAGATCTTTGGCTTCGTCAACTCCATTGGCAAACCCATAGCACTTATTGTAAACCATTGAGGCATATCTATCGTACAGCACTTCAAACAACATAGTGTCGTTGGTTTTTACTATTGCTTCTACGAGCGCTTCATCGGTTAGGCTATGAACAGCGTCTGTTGTCAATTGGTTTGCTAGTCTATTAACGTTGGTTATTGAAGTTAAGACACAGAGATTATGGAGAGGTCACTATAAATTTAAAAAAATTCTTACTTTTTTATGTTGGCTTCCATATCATTTAAATGGTATTGTAATGCTTTAGCCGATATTTGTATTTCCATGATTAAAAAAGCTAGCGACAAAATCAGTAAAACCAATGCAAAACCAAATACCCAAACAGCCACTAGATGCTGGTCAATATAGATTAAAAACATGGTCAATACACAAAGCAATAGGCTCGTAATGCCAAGTATCTGCATGTAGCGCGTTAGATTTAGTCTTAACTTAAGATTGTTTATCTGGCGCATTAAAGTACTGTCTTTTTTTTCCAAATACTTTTCGCTTAAGTTTCTTATTACGGCAGCATAAGCCAAAAAACGATTGGTATAAGCTAGCATTATTAGGGATATTGCTGAGAATAAAAGTGCTGGTGTTGTGAGGGTTAATTCTTCCATATCGCTATTTTCACAAAATTACTTAATAAAACTGTTATCCATAAAAAAGCGAACTTTAAAAAAGTTCGCTTAGCTGGATTATTCAATTTTTAACCTAAACAGTTTCTTAACAGTGAAGCAACCTTTAATCATTTGGTCTTTCAGGAATATAAATAATATCAACTTCGATATCATTTCCATATTTTACTACTACTGAACATAATACAGAAACGCTTTTCCCTTTGTGTTTAGCAGGTTTCATCACTGGTATTTTTCGAAGTACTCTCAAGATTTCTGCTTGAATAGTTACCTCAGCGTCCCTGACTTTCATACCTGTAAGGTTTCCATTTTGGTCAATTATAAAAAAAGCATCCACCTGCTTTGATTCTGAAAGGTTTAAATCTTTAGAGGCACTTAAGTTAAACTCACGTTTTATAAATGCCGATACTTTATTCTTAAAACATTCCCCAACCTCTTCATTAGAAAGTCCTTCACAACCCTCATAGATAGGAGCTATTTCTACATCTTTTAAAATAATTCTTTCTTCAGAACTAAAATTTGCTAAGCCGTCATCATGCGATATAATGTTGCACAAACTTAACATGGCTTGTTCCTCTTTGTCTGTCATATTTCCTTGCCCATAATCTCTTGTTGAACAGCATTGATTTTTATCATTAATTCGCTTTCAGCATTATGTGAAGAGTCTGGCACTTCCTTACAAGAGAAGTATAAGAGACCAACAGAAATCACTGAGATGGTCACTAAGCACTGCAATCTTCTTTTTCTTTTTAAATAAAATCTCATATGCTTTTATTTTTTAAATTTTCTTCGTTAGATTTTAAACTCCAGTTATAAATCAAAATACCAGTACGCGCCACTACAAAAGAAAACAAACCGAATGTTATGGTGAGTAAAGCGACCTTTAAACCACCCGAGAACAACGATGGACTTACATCACCCAGAGCTTCTACCATGTCAAACAATTGAATAATTCCCATTACGGATGCTAAACAACCAATTACCAAAGCAATAAGGCTTGACTCTACAGCAAGGCCTATCATTTTCTGAGCTAATGCATTGTTTTTATTGCGCTTAACAAAGGCCATTACAATGAAGAACAGAGAAAGCAAAAAGGCAATTAATATAATGTACATTGCTGGTCCGCCTTCGCTCATTCGGTCCGAAAACTGGTTTGTAATAATAGTTGAAATCATAATCATATCTTTTAAGGTTCAATACTTCAAAAGTATATTTTATCGACTTGCCATATAAAACAATGCGACGAATGACGATTTTCAATCGGGATTTAACCACAAGGTTAAAAAGGGTGCTAATCTTGTTATTCGTCTACAAAACCAAAAACGACATATAAAAATGAACTATTATTGTACTAATATTACATTCCTTTGACTGTAAAACAATTAAAATACAAAAGGCCAAAGCAAATACTACTCCATCTAATGTTTTGGTGTGCTGTTCTATTTTTTTTCACATCTGTTTTTGATGTCGATAACAACATAGACAGTAATGTCTTCTATTTTTCATTGTTTCTTATGCCTGTTACCATTGCTACAACTTATATATCTATCTATAAATTGATTCCAGACTACCTAATGGCAAAGCGCTATTTTTTATTTGGGCTTTATAGTATTTATACCTTTATAATTTCAATCTTCGGCATCTGTCTTTCTATATTTTTTGCACTGGCATATCTCAGTGATTTTAAATTTGAAAAAATGAACACCGTTGGCAGAAGTGCCGTCTTTATAATGGCATGCATTTACATTGTAGTCTTAATTGTAAGTGCTTTTAAACTCTTAAAGCTGAATTTAAAGCAATCGAAAAATAATGCTGAACTTCAATCCAAGATATTAGCCACGCAGCTAAAATTAAAAGAACAAGAGTTAAAGTATTTAAAAATGCAGATTCATCCGCATTTCCTATTTAATACCTTAAATACAATGTATGGTTTTGCACTAAAGAAAGCTGACGAAACACCCGAAATGATCCTAAAGCTCTCCAATCTTCTGGATTATCTATTGTATCAGGTCGATAAACCATTTGTGGATTTACAAGAAGAAATCAACCATATAGAAGACTATATAAGCTTAGAGCAAATGCGTTTTAATGATACCCTGAAGGTCAACATCCACAAAAACACAAACAATGGAACTGTAGAAATTGCGCCTATGCTTTTTATTCCTTTTGTTGAAAATGCATTTAAGCATGGTGTTATTTTAAATGGGAGCTTAAGAATTGATATCAATATCGAAATACAGTCAAATTCGATTTTATTTACAATAAAAAATAGCAGTACTAAAGATACTAGCTATATTGATGGTCTTGGTTTGGAGAATATAAAAAAAAGGCTAGAGTTGTTGTACCCAAACCGTTATGAGCTCTCAATCCATAATTATAAAGATATGTTTGAAGTTTTTTTGAAGTTGAACCTGAAAGCTAATGAGAAAAATGGCTAAACCCATATCTTGTATAATTGTTGATGACGAAGTCATTGCTCGAGAAATTATTGCTTCACACTTATCTCAAATTGATAACATAGTAGTGGCTGCGCAATGTAAAAACGCAATTGAAGCTTTCAATTTTATAAGTAATAACACTGTAGATTTGGTGTTTTTGGATATTAATATGCCAGAAATTTCGGGAATAGCCTTTGCCAAATCCATTAATAAAGACATAAAAATTGTATTTACCACGGCTTACCGAGATTATGCCGTCGAAGGTTTTGATTTGCAAGCCGTAGATTATTTATTAAAGCCCATAGCCTTTGAGAGACTTCTCAAAGCTGTCAATCGTTTTTTTGACGTCAACAATGACTCTAAAAATACTAACACTAAGGTTATTGATCCCAATGATTTCATTTTTGTGCGCTCTAATAGAAGGATGTTAAAGGTGGATTTTAGTGATATTCTCTATGTTGAAAGCTACAGCGATTACATAAAAATTCATCTCGAAAATGAGACGATTGTGACCAGGGAAACCATAAGTGCTATAGAAGCCAAACTACCTAAAACAAAGTTTATAAGAATCCATCGCTCTTATGTCATATGTCTTTCAAAAATACAATCATTTACTAATGAAGAGGTTACTGTTAATCGAAAAGCTTTGCCCATTAGTCGAAGTTATAAGAAAGAAGTTTTGAAACATCTCGAAAAATTTTAACTTTAGTAGATATTAAAACACCAAATCTAACGTTATCATAGTCTCTGACTACTTTTTTAACCGCTTATAATGAGTGCTTATCTACACAATACCATCCCTAATTTAAAGCCTTTTGATTACGAACGTCATCACGATTCGCTCTTTATAAATAAAAAATGGGTTTTGGTAAACGGTATTTCTGATAAAAAATCCATCTACACCTTTAGAAAAGATAACATTTTAGAGATTGAAAGAAAAGATGCCTCAATCAAAACATCTTGGACCTTGAGCATTAAAAATGTTTTTACCATCGAAACCGAAGATGGTATCATTACGGTTAAAGCATATTTTAAGGATGATGATATTTTAGTGCTTAACCATCAGGATAAGCAAGAATTTGCCATGTATATCAACACAACAAATTATGAAGAAGAGCTAAATTCTGTTGACGACATTCAATCCTATTTAAAAGAAAAGTACAAAAGGAAAGTAAATAAGATTATACACAAACACGAATTCTACTACATTTCAAAATCTGAAGAATTCGGACCAAACACGGTTGAAGAGCTCTCTGAAAAAGTAAAAAGTGAAGAAATTAGTGCCTACTGTTTTGTGCGTGATGTCAATGAAGGTGATTACTCTAAACGATTGCGTATAGTTGATCTCATGCAGGAACTTTAATTGCTTTTATAGAATTGATACTTTGCTAATTCTAATTCAACAACAGCTTCCCAATGTTCTTGAGTTTCACTTTTATCACCTCTTTGGGTTTCTTGATCGTAACGTATTTGGCGACGCTCCATCTCATTAAATATCTTTTCAAAAATGGGCTTTGCCTTGTCTGCATTATCACTTGTTATATTGGCATCGTCTAATTCTTTTCTCAATTTTCTAGAATAGATTTCCGTGATATCAAAGTGAATTTGCTCATGTCTTAATACATAATCATTTCTACCTTCTGGGACGACCCAACTTTCATTAGTATTGAACACACTTTGCACAAAAACCTTGCCTGCCTTAAACATATTTACACCAGACTCGTAACCAAACCCAGAATTAGTAAGTGCAAGCGTGTTAGGATAATTTAATGTATCTGGTACACCTTTAAAATCATCCCAAGTTAATTTTCTATCCGCGCTCCAGTGTATCTTTGCTTCGTACTTTTTAGGCTCATTTACGTTATATATTTTAGTTTCTAGTCTATGGCACGTATTATTAGCTCCAGGCAGTTTATGTTCCGTGATTTTTATCAAATTAGAACCTGCTTGTCTTGCTAAAGCCTTTAGATTACGTATGTTTTCGTAATAGGTACAATTTCCATTAAAACCTCCATGGTTAGCCTCTAAATCACCAACAAACTCACCTTCAATAGATTGCTCGTCTGAGATATCCAAAACCACAACTAGTGCATCATCAGATAATGGTGGAAATGTTTTTGCTATAGTACTTTTTAGCCTTGGAGAACATGCAATAAATACACATAACAGTCCATAAAGTAGTCTTTTAGTCATGGAAGCAAAATTAAAAAAAGTGAACAGTTAAGTTCACTTTTAGATTTTAAAATACTGAAACAGGTTCAGCACAAGTAATTTCAAAATGACAATACCAACGTTTTAAACATGCAAAGCCCTATCATCTGTAGCAGCTAAAGCAGCTTCCTTAATAGCTTCTGCAAATGTTGGGTGTGCATGCGAATACCTTGAAATATCTTCTGCTGATGCCCTGAATTCCATTGCCGTAACAGCTTCTGCAATTAAATCTGCACAACGTGCACCAATCATATGTACACCCAACACTTCGTCTGTTGTTTTGTCTGCTAATATTTTTACAAATCCATCAGTGTCACCGCTTGCTCTTGCTCTACCCAAAGCTCTAAATGGAAATTGACCGACTTTATAAGCCGTACCCGCTTCTTTTAGTTCTTCCTCAGTTTTTCCAACAGCTGCAACTTCTGGCCATGTATAAACCACACCTGGGATTAAGTTATAATCGATGTGTGGTTTTTGTCCTGCTAATATTTCAGCTACCATCACTCCTTCTTCCTCTGCCTTATGTGCCAACATTGCTCCTCTTACCACATCACCAATGGCGTATATATTTTTAGCGCTTGTCTGCAACTGATCGTTTACCTCAACCTGTCCTCTGTCGTTGATTTTTACTCCTGCCGCTTCCGCATTTAAACCATCTGTATAAGGTCGACGACCAACAGAGACTAAACAATAATCTCCTTTAAACTCTACAACATCCCCTTTTTTATTTTCAGCCTTAATAATGACTTCATCACCTTTTCTTTCAACAGACTGTACTTTGTGGGACACTTCCATTTTGCATTTGGCTTTTTTAAAGACCTTGTTAAGCTCTTTAGATAAACCAGCATCCATGGTCGGCAATATTCTGTCCATATATTCTATAACGGTTACCTCAGCTCCTAAGCGACGATACACTTGACCAAGCTCTAAGCCAATAACACCTCCACCAATAATCATTAAATGCTTTGGCACCTCTTTTAATTCTAACGCTTCAGTTGATGTAATAATGCGTTCCTTATCAATATTAATGAATGGTAAGTTGGATGGTTTGGAGCCAGTAGCGATAATGATATTCTTAGCCTCTATTTCGCCAGCATCTTTACCTTCAATTTTTACATGTGTGGCATCCTTAAAACTTCCTAAACCTTCATATACATCAATATTGTTTTTCTTCATCAAAAAATCTATACCACCCGTGGTTTGGTCAACAACGGCTTGTTTACGCGCTATCATCTTCTTGAGATTAACTTTTATCTCACCAGGAATCTCAATACCGTGTTCCTCAAAATGTTTTGTAGCTTCTTCGTAGTGATGCGAAGAACTCAACATCGCTTTACTCGGAATACATCCTACGTTTAAACATGTTCCTCCAAGTGTTGTATATTTTTCAATAATGGCTGTTTTCATGCCCAATTGTGCACAACGTATTGCTGCTACATAACCACCAGGACCTGAACCTATTATTGCTACATCGTATGATTTCATAATGTTTTAGTTTATTTTAAATTGAAATGCTATTTGAAATGCTCTATTAAAGTTTTTGGTGCTTGCCGACGTAACATCCGTTAAGCCAAAATAATACCTTGCCGATGCACTTACTTTTTCAGAAATGGCCAAACTTGCACCAACATTAACCCCAAAATCCCTATCATAAAAAGCCGATTTTACATCTGCCAATGAACCCGTTCCGTTTTTAGCTGTGACCAACAGGCCTACTTGTGGGCCAGCATCAAAACTAAATGTTTCTGAAACGAAATATTTTGCGATAACTGGTAGAACCACATAATTTAATCTAACTTTTGGTGGACCATCCTCACTTTGTCTAAAGCCGTAAACAGTAAACAAAAGTTCTGGTTGAATTTTCAAATCCTTAGCTGCATCTATCTCCATAAAAAATCCCGCATGAAAATTGGGCATTGAGGATATATTTTCTGTTCCATCTCCAGCAAGACTGGAAATATTTCCACCAACTTTAACACCTATAGGATGCTCTTGAGCACTTATACTATAGCTAAAAAGGATAATTAGATAAAAGAAGTATCTCATGTATTATAATCAAATGAGATGCAAAAATACGAATGTTTTACGGGAAGACAATGGAAAAGAAATCTAGAAAAAACCTTAAAATATCACACTTTTTTCGCCACCAAGGTAAGGTCTGGTTCATGAATGGTTAAGGACTTAACCATATCTCCTTCAACTTGAAATGTAATATAGACCGAACTTATGCCATTGTATAAAAACTTGTTCTCACCAACGGGATGAAGACCTCCACCAAATTTACCAAGCTTACCGAGAGATAACATTTTACGCATATTCACTTTTACGGAAAAGCCTTCATGTTCACCTTCACCATAACGATAATCACCTAGATACTTTGGTAATTCATCTTCATTTAGCTTATCATAAGTTTTACCATTAGCATCACCTAGTTTTTTAAGATAGTCAATAAGCTTTTCCGAATTTACAATCTGCTCATTTGTCATTTTGTCCTTCATCCTTAAGCCAGCCTCAGCATGCTCCAGTAAACTAATACCATGTGGCCCTTGTAGTTTCTGGATACCAGGTGTCAGTTCTATCATGGATTTAACAATGTCATAACCACCAAGCATGGCATAGGTGAACATTGTTGGCCTTGCACCTTTACCAATCAAATATTCCACTATATCCCTTCTGCCAACATGCGAAGCTGCACCTATGGCAGATTCCCAATCACCAAAGCTCCAATCCCAAGTGGCTCGTGCCAGTTCTGTGCGTTTATCCACCAATTCCCTAACGCGATCGAGATCGAAATGGGATTTACCCACGACTTCATTAACAATCTTATCATCAATTGAAGGATAACGGTGAAATAATTTTTTGTCATTATTCTCGTATGAAATTATATGTTTGGCGTAAGATATACTAGGAATTGAAACCGCAAGTGCTCCAAAAATTGAACTTTTAATGACTGCTCTTCTCGATATTGATTTAGATGATTTCATAATGTATATGTTAATTGCGTTTCCAAATCAATTTAGATTCATTTATCCAAGATTGTGATTTTGGATCATAGTCATAGCTTAAGGATTTCATAGTATTTTCATCGGTTAATGTATGAGTATCCTTATGCTTAAGATATACACCGCCTGAATAATAAAATGTCATTTCGCAATAACGCTCGGTTTCTGTCATAGTTGCTTCACCAGATGCATAGTAAGAACCGTCCATAGAGCGTTGGTAAAAAATATTTTTCTTTTTATCCGGTGCGTAGAATTCTGAAAATTGCCAAAATGAAATCCTATCGTTCTTTGTATTTACCCCTAAAATATCAGCTTCAATTTTTAACGGGTCTTTCAATCTCACTTCTAAAATAAATTCCTTGAAGTCTTCGGGCTTAGATGCGTCGTATTTTGGATTTTCAGCAACCCATATTCCACCTTTATCAGATATGCTTTTAAATAAAGTTTCGTGTTTTATCTGTATGGAATCCTTTGTTTGGGCAATACCAAAAAATGAAAACAAAATAAAAAGAAGTGCAACTATCACTGATTTCATGTTGATTGATTATTAATTTCAGCTTCAAGTTATAAATATTGAACAATTCTTATTGTACAATTAGCATAGAATTAACGCTATGTTAAAACTTTCTCACGAAGGAAAACCCAACATGGTACCCATACCAACCGTAAACAACCAACAGCCATAGATAGCATGCTCTATAGAAACCAATAACGTGGATTTTGTCTTTTTGAAGGTCAGCGCAAACAAAATACCACCGATAAAAGTAAGCACCATTACCAATATGTTTTTGAGAAAAATGTGCGCTAGGGAGAACATTGCTGCATTCACCAAAATAAAAAGTGCATCATTTCTAAATAACGACTCATAACGCTGAAAGAAGAATGTTCTATAGATCAGCTCTTGTGGATATACTGAAAAAAAGGCGTAGATAAACAACATTAAGGCCCAAAACAATGGCTTGTTCTTAACTACAATAAATAGATTCTCAATATCTACTATTTGCACATATAATGCTGTTAGTACAGCAATACATAATAGCTTAATTGATGTCCGCATCCAAAATTGTTTCCAGTTGATGTGTTGTCTAATCTTGAATTTGTTGTTCTCGACCTCTAGCAGTACATAGACCACATATACAAAACCCAGGCAACCTATAGCCACCTTAATCCAGATATTGAACTCTAAAGCGAAGCTTATGGGAACCAATACAAAAATTATAAAGAACTCAATGAGCCTGTATCTAATACTTTGCATACGCTATATTGAAATTACTGTGGTGTGTTTTACCTCGTTAATCATAAACATACTATAGGTACTACCAATGTGATCTATTGTTGTGAGTTTTTTTACCATAAATTCCCGAAACGCTTCCATATCCTCAACCAAAACCTTTATAAGGTAGTCATAATCTCCACTAATATGATAACACTCTAAAACTTCATTGAGTTTGGCCACTTCCCTTTCAAACTTCACAACATAATCTTTTGTGTGTTGTACCAACTTAATATTACAAAATACTACAAAATCTTTATTCACACACTTTTGGTCTACTAAGGCTACATATTTTTTAATGGCTCCATTATTTTCGAGTTTTTTAATACGCTCGTAAACTGCCGTTACTGATAGGCCCAAAGCATAAGCCAATGCTTTATTAGTCTGTTTACTGTCTACTTGTAGTAGTTCGAGAAGTTTTTTGTCAATTTCATCGTAAGCCATAAATTATTTTTTTCTGTTTCTACACTCACAAACCAAATAGATTAGAATATAAATCTATTCAATATAATAAATATAGTTTTATTTTCTAAATATAATACTTTCAATTGATTTTTAATCTGATTTTAATGAAATTTGTTACAATCAAAATTAAATTATTCATGAAATTTAAACCTGCAAATCATATTCAAGACTTACAATACTTTGGGGAGTTTGGTGGTGTTAATCCATCCATTTCAGACTCATCCACGTACACATTTCTATCGGCCAAAACGATGTTTGATACGTTTGAAGGCAATGCAGATGGTTGCTATCTGTATTCCCGTCATTCATCACCTTCAAATTTATATTTAGGTGAAGCTCTTGCTGCTATGGAAGGCACAGAAACCGCTACGGTTACAGCTTCTGGAATGGGAGCCATAACACCAGTTTTATTACAACTTTGTGCATCTGGAGAACATATTGTTAGCAGCCGTACCATATATGGAGGAACCTATGCATTCCTTAAAAATTTCGCACCTAGATTGGGTATTAATACCTCTTTTGTGGACATAACAAAGTTAGATGTCGTTGAAGCTGCAATTACACCAAACACAAAAGTACTTTATTGTGAATCGGTAAGCAATCCACTTCTCGAGGTTGCAGACATAAAAGGTTTATCCAAAATCGCAAAAAAGCACAATCTTCAACTCGTTGTAGACAATACGTTTTCACCATTGTCCATTTCGCCTTTAAAATTAGGAGCAGATGTTGTGGTTCATAGTCTAACAAAATTCATCAATGGCTCATCCGACACCGTTGGTGGTGTTGTTTGCGGCACAAGAGAATTGATCGACCAATTGAGAAATGTCAATGATGGTGCTGCTATGTTATTAGGCTCTACAATGGATAGTTTACGCTCTGCCTCTGTATTGAAAAACTTAAGAACACTCCATATTAGAATGCAGCAGCACAGTCATAACGCACAATATTTGGCTGAGAAATTCGAAAAAGATGGATTGAAGACCGTTTACCCAGGGTTATCCTCTCACCCATCGCATGAGCTGTTTAAATCCATGATGAATGAAAAATATGGGTTTAGTGGTATGCTTACAATAGATGTGGGAACATTGGATAAAGCCAATGCACTTATGGAATTGATGCAAGAACGCAACCTAGGGTATTTAGCCGTAAGTTTAGGATTTTATAAAACCTTATTTAGTGCACCTGGAAGTTCAACGTCATCAGAAATTCCTGAAGACGAGCAGGCCGAAATGGGATTAAACAACGGATTGATACGTTTTTCAATTGGATTGGATGCAGACATTGAGCGTACTTATAATATGATGAAAGCTTGTATGATTGAGTTGAATATTCTTGAGTCTGAAATGGCTTAAACCAGCGGTCACTTCGAGTAATTCCGAACTGATAATTCGGAATTACTCGAAGTGACTCAACTTTTCACCTTCCCTTCAACCGTCTCCAAAGCGCATTAAAAGTATAATCAAAATCTTCCATTTCTGGGGCAAAAGGTTTCATGTTCAATCGATCACCTTCTTTGAATAACTTTAGATTGAAAACTGCTTTATAACCTTGGCGTGTCTCTACCAACGGGTATCTTAAATCTTTGTACAAATAGTTGTCATCATCTATTGATTCTACGTTAAAATAGTCATTGCTAAACCAAGCCAAACCTTCAATATCATTGTATTCCGCCTTTGTCAACGCTCTTGTTTTTGGTATAGTTTGCCAATCAGAAAAACGTTTAGAGGAATCAAACAAAGAGTAAAAACCAACTTGGTAGAATTCCTCGGTCTCTGCGATACCATACCAAAGCACGTTATTTAATATGGCTGGCTGTGTACTATATCTTGAATAGCTTATGCCTTTATCAGAAAGAGAATTTTCAAAAATATTATCGACATATATCTTATTGAAAATAGTCAAGAGCATATAAAACGAACTGATACCAATTCCCATTTTTAACCACAAACGCCTTCGTTGACTTTTTCTTTTGAAAAACATCAAAATAATCAAGCAGACTAGAAACGGAACTGTATATAAAGGGTCAGCAACAGCAATATTATTGAAAGCTACGCGATAATTTGAGAACGGCGCAAATAGCTGTGTGCCATAAGGCGTGAAGCAATCTAAAATTGGATGGGTGAACAATGACCAAAAGAAAAGTTTGGTCCAATCCTTTTGAGTTGTGGTTTGCAATCGTTTACCAGAATCGTATAATTTATGTACCAACCAACCCAACAAAAAAGCTGCTAAAACTGAAAACAAAATGGAATGCATAAATCCTCTGTGAAACAGCATAGCGTCAATTTCATTGCCGTACAACAACGAACCTACAAAGACGTCTAAATCTGGAATTGTACCTCCAATAGCGCCAAACAAAAGTGCCTTATTGCCTATTTTCTTACCAAGTATTGCTTCGCCACAAGCTGCACCTAAAACGATCTGAGTTAATGAATCCATATAGACCTGCAAAATACAATTATAACGCTTTATTAGGCAATAATTACTATATCGAATGCTTACATTAATCTGTATTTATTCAACAAGCTGGTATTTTTAATAATTTGACGCTGTACTCCATTTTTTAAGTTTTTGATTTCCTCAAGCCGCTCAGCATTATCATCTAAACCTGCATTTGCCTCTAGGCGAGAGATATAATCTAAGGTTTTAAGATTTCTTCTAAGCTGGTGACTCTGTTTTTTTATTTCAAAGTTTAAGTCCAGAACTTGGAATTGTTTAGGTGAATTAATGTTCAATGCTTTGTTTTCAATTTCTGATGTTTTACTTAAAGTTCCTTTAAGCTTATCCTTAGCATTAACCATTTGAAAAATATTTGGTTGAGAAGCATTATTGAGAGCGACCGAACCTATGCCAAATGCAACAAAATAAACACAAAATAAAAGTATCGCTACAAAAGATATCATAAAGTACAAAGCAGAAATCATAAAATATCAGTTTTAGGGTTGATGTTTAAATGACACAGAGAATCTAATTTTAAGTCACATCTTTTCTACAAAATGCAAAACACCTTTAACAGATGCACATATCTCAACAAATCATCAATCATAAATCACCCTGTGTTCACATAAGACACACTAAATAACTTTTACCCTATAATCATCATTTACTACAGCACAAAAGAAATTGAATTGTACATTATTTGTGATAAAAATGAGAAAGTCGTAACATTACAGAACTAAACTAAAAAAAATGCAAGACGACGACTTATCAAAGATTGATATGGAAGACCAAAAGATTATTGACAATAAAGAGCTTAATATTTGGGAAGCTTTTGTCCCTGTTGTGGTACTCATGGGATTATTGGCATACAACATTTTTTTTGCTGATGGAGAGATGTTTGGTGAATATTCCAATCAATACATACTTCTTATAGGAGGCTTTGTAGCTTTCATTGGAGGTATGCTTAATAAGGTCACTCCTTTGGTGATGGCACAGGAAGTTTGGGAAAACCTTAAAAGTGTCTTTATACCTATAATGATTTTATTTTTGGTTGGTGCTCTTGCTGGCACATGGCTAATTAGCGGAGTAATTCCTGCTATGGTTTATTATGGGCTTCAAGTACTGAGCCCCGAAATATTTCTGCCTGCATCTGTTATTATTGCTGCGGTTATTTCCATTGCCACAGGAAGTTCTTGGACTACCTCAGCTACAGTTGGTATTGCCTTGGTAGGGATTGGAACGGCACTTGGTATTCATCCAGGGATGATTGCTGGTGCAGTAATTTCGGGAGCCTATTTTGGGGATAAGATGTCACCTCTCAGCGACACTACAAATCTTGCACCTGCAATGGCTGGTACGGATTTGTTTACGCATATAAAATATATGGCATTTACCACAGTACCCACTATAATTGTGACCTTGGTAGTCTTCGGAATTATTAGTACGTCAATAGAACCAACCGGTAGCTCAGACACTAAATTTATACTTAGCACAATAGATAAATATTTCAATATTAATCCTTGGCTGTTTTTAGTTCCGTTGGCTGTTGTAGGCCTTATTTTATTAAAAACCAAACCATTGGTAGCATTAGCTTCCGGTGTAGTGTTAGCTATAGTATTTGCATTCATTTTCCAATCTAATCTCATTAGCAAAATAACCGAATCTTCAACTAAAACAGTTGTTAATTCTGTTTTTACAGACACCAATATAGAAATTATCGATAAAGAGTATTTAACTGTCTTTTCAGAAGCAGATATGGAGAGAATCAAAACTGACGACAATGGTCTAGCAAATCTTTTTTCAGATGATGACCTAAAAGGTGTTTATACAATGAAATCATTAAAAGCATTCTTTTCATCCGATTACAAAGACGCAAATGTCGTACAGAAAAAAGCCGAGAACTTAGAGAAGCTAATAACCATTAAACGTTTAAGGAAACTATTCAGTGCTGGAGGTATGAAAGGCATGCTTTGGACCATATTCCTTATAATATGTGCTATGGTTTTTGGAGGCATTATGGATGGTATTGGAGCTTTGGCAAGAATTACAAAAGCATTATTGTCCATTGCAACTACAATATTTGGATTATTTGCAAGCACAGTTATTAGTTGTTTGGGGCTAAATGCTATAGCTTCAGATCAGTATTTAGCTATAGTAATACCAGGAAAAATGTTCAAAAAAGCTTTTGAGGACAAAGGTTTGGCGCCAGAAAATTTGAGCCGGACACTTGAAGACTCCGGTACCGTAACTTCAGTTCTTATTCCTTGGAACACATGTGGAGCTTATCAAAGCGGTGTTTTGGGTGTTGGGGTTGGAGAGTACTTTTTCTATGCCATTTTTAATTGGCTAAGCCCATTTACCACCTTACTTTTTGCAGCATTCAGAATCA
The DNA here is from genome assembly GCA_964221315.1 of Leeuwenhoekiella palythoae. Classification (GTDB taxonomy): domain Bacteria; phylum Bacteroidota; class Bacteroidia; order Flavobacteriales; family Flavobacteriaceae; genus Winogradskyella; species Winogradskyella palythoae_A. The sequence continues at coordinate 58,078 of CAXPYI010000008.1, forward strand.
AAATTAGACAACTTTCAGGTAAGTTGGTATAATTAATCTATTAATTAAAATTTAAAATATATCCTCATTGTCAAAACTATATTGATACGTACCTTTGCAGCCAAATTTAAATTTTAACATAAAAAATAAACTAAAAGATGGCTGTATTAGTAGGAAAAAAAGCACCTCAATTTAATGCACAAGCGGTTGTAAATGGTCGCGAATTTCAAGAAAATTTCTCTTTAGATCAATTTATAGGAAAAAAGCACGTGGTATTATTCTTTTATCCTAAGGATTTTACATTTGTTTGTCCAACGGAATTGCATGCGTTCCAAGAAAAATTAGAGGAATTCAAATCTCGCAACACTGAGGTTGTTGCTGTATCTACAGATACTGAGCAATCGCACTTTGGCTGGTTGCAATTAGAGAAAAATAAAGGTGGTATTAAAGGTATTACCTATCCTTTAGTTGCTGACACCAATAAAACCATTTCAAAAAATTATGACGTCTTAGCTGGTGATTACTACTATGATGAAAATGATATGTTACAAGCTGAAGGTGAATTAATTGCCTACAGAGGCTTGTTCTTAATCGATAAAGAAGGTATAGTTCGTCATCAAATCGTGAATGATTTACCATTAGGAAGAAACGTTGACGAAGCGCTACGTATGGTAGATGCTTTACAATTTGTTGAGGAAAATGGTGAGGTTTGTCCAGCAAACTGGAACAAAGGCAAAACCGGTATGCAGGCTACACATGAAGGTGTTGCTGAGTTTTTAGAGAAACATGTTAACTAAAACTCAATAAACTGTCATATTGAGCGCAGTCGAAATGTCTTGGATTTTTACTTAGAAAGATTTCTCGACTACGCTCAAAATGACAGATAGTATATACTTTGTGGGCAATTATATTTTTTGACTTAGTATCTTAACTAAGAATATCTTCAAGGTTTTTAAACCCCTTTTCAACAGCATAATCCAATGCTGTTTTGTTATTATTGTCTTTTATAGACTTATCCGCTCCTTTATTTAAGAGCATTTTTACTACAAGTTGCTGATTGTACATTACTGCAAAAATCAGAGCCGTTTCTCCATTGTTATTTTGAGCGTTGACATCCGCTTTATTCCTAAGAAGTAAATTTACCAAATCAGTATTACCTTTAAAAGACACACCGATTAAAGCTGTATTCCCAGCCGAGTCAGTAGCATTGACATCTGCATTGTAATCCAAAAGTGTTTTTGCAATAGCCTCTTGATTGAAGTAGGTGGCAAAAATCAATGGCGTAAACCCTCTCGAATCCTTTATGTTAACCAACTCTGGATTTCTCTTGAGTTGTAACCTTACATTTTCCTCCTTACCAGATCTTATGGTGTTAAAGAATAGTTCTTGTTCGTTCATCAATTACAATTTTTAATATAAATATAAAAAGGAATGTACATTGGTACATTCCTTCTTTTTTTATGCTATTAATCAGTTTTAATCTAAATCAAATCGGTCTGCATTCATTACTTTAGTCCAAGCATTAATAAAATCTCTTACGAACTTTTCCTCGGCATCGTCTGCAGCATACACTTCACAAACAGCTCTCAACTCAGAGTTAGACCCGAAAATTAAATCGGCACGAGTTCCTGTAAATTTTACTTCGCCTGTTCTGCGATCTCTACCTTCAAAATATTTCTCGTCATCTGAAGTCGCACTCCAGGTATTAGACATATCTACCAAGTTCTTAAAGAAATCGTTAGTAAGATGACCTACGTTTTCAGTGAATACACCGTGTTTAGAGCCATCGTAGTTGGCTCCTAGAACACGCATACCACCTACAAGGACAGTCATTTCAGGAATTGATAACGCCATTAAATTAGCTTTATCAATTAACAAATCTTCTGCCTTTAAATCTAAATTAGGGTTCATATAATTTCTAAACCCATCACCAAGTGGCTTCAGATAATTGAATTGCTCAATGTCAGTTTGTTCTTGCGTTGCATCACCTCTACCTTGTGCAAATGGTATGGAAATGCTATGTCCAGCATTACTTGCAGCTTCTTCAATTGCCGCGTTACCAGCCAATACAATTAAGTCTGCCATTGACACTGTACCATTAAATTCCTTTTGAATCCCTTCAAAAACGTTAAAGACCTTATCTAATTCTTCTGGATTATTGACTTTCCAACTTCTTTGAGGCTCTAATCGTAAGCGTGAACCATTGGCGCCACCACGTTTATCAGAATCTCTGTAAGTTGAGGCTGAAGCCCAAGCAGTTCTTACCAATTCTTGAATGCTTAATCCAGAGGCTAAAACCATCTTCTTTAATGATGCTATGTCAGCATCGCTCAAATGATAATCTACCTTTGGAATTGGATCTTGCCAAATTAAATCTTCTTTTGGTACTTCTGGACCTAAGTAACGATCTTTTGGACCTAAATCCCTATGCGTTAATTTGTACCAAGCTCTTGCAAAAGCATCTTCAAAAGCTTTGTGATCTTCATGGAATTTTTTTGAAATCTTTAAATACTCAGGATCTGTCTTTAAGGCAATATCGGCTGTAGTCATCATTAGTGCCTGTTTACCATTTGGATCACCTGCTTTTGGTGCCATTTTAGCTTTTGAGGCTGCAGTAGGCGTCCATTGATGTGCTCCAGCTGGACTTTTGGTTAACTCCCAGTCATAATTTAAAAGAACATCAAAATAGTCGGCATCCCACTGTGTTGGATTTGGTGTCCAAGCACCCTCTATGCCACTTGTAATGACATCGTCTAAAACACCAGTATTATATGAATTTTTCCAACCAGTACTCATTTCTGCCATTGGCGCCCCATGTGGTTCGGCACCTACATATTTATTAGGATCCGCAGCACCATGAGCCTTACCAAATGTGTGACCACCAGCTACTAAAGCTACAGTTTCTTCATCATTCATCGCCATACGACCAAAAGTTTCCCTTACATCGCGGGCAGAACCCATAGGATCTGGTTTACCGTCTGGACCTTCTGGATTTACATATATCCAACCCATCATAACTGCTGCAAGAGGGTCTTCTAAATCACGATTATTATAATCGTCACTATTACCATAGCGCTCTTCATTGGCACCCCATTCAGTCTCACTTCCCCAATAAACATCTTGTTCGGGCTCCCAAATATCTTCTCTACCACCTGCAAAGCCAAAAGTTGGAAATCCCATCGATTCTAAAGCTACATTACCAGCTAAAATCATTAAATCTGCCCATGAAATTTTGTTTCCGTATTTCTTTTTTATTGGCCATAATAACAATCTGGCTTTATCTAGATTACCATTATCTGGCCAACTATTAATTGGAGCAAATCTTTGATTACCTGTACCAGCTCCACCTCTACCATCGCCAACTCTGTATGTTCCAGCACTATGCCATGCCATTCTAATCATAAACCCTCCATAATGCCCATAATCAGCTGGCCACCAATCTTGTGAGTCGGTCATTAATTTTGTTAAATCTTGTTTTAACTCATCATAATTAAGACTATTGAAAGCCTCAGCATAATTAAAATCATCTCCTAGCGGATTAGATTTAGACGCATGCTGTCTCAATATATTTAGCTTTAACTCATTGGGCCACCAATCTCGGTTCTTTACACCACCTCCACCAACAGTAGTTTGCTTACCGCTTAAAAAAGGGCATTTACTTGCTGCACTCTCATTAAGCTCAAACGTTTCTGTGTTTTTATTATCCATTTGAAGAAAAAATTTTTAGTTAGAATTTTACGAGTTATAAAGTTATGAAATTTTAAGCGTTATAATAAATCGGAATATTTTTTAAAGCTATATTTTAATAGCTAAAAACTATGCGTATTAAAATTTCAATAACATTATACAATATTACAGAACTTTTTTATAGGAAATATTTTTAAAATGTTGTAACTTAATACTGTCAATTAACACATACAAATATGAGCACTTCAGAATACACAAAAATATATAGCGGTAATTTTATTATGATAACATGTCTTAAGGATGAACTAGAACGCTCTGGCATTATACCTATTATAAAAGATGAAGGCGAATCACAACGATTAGCTGGCTACGGCTCCATGAACCAAGGCTTTCAGGAAGTTTTTGTTCATAACGACGAATTGGACAGAGCTATTGAAATTGTTGAACAGGTTAAGGCTGAGATGGAAGCGTGAAGATCAAATTTACATGTATTTTTTCTCTAATTATTCTATTTTTTAGTTGCCATGAGCAAACTAATGAGCACATTCAAAAGTTTGAAAATACCTTAGGAGAAAGAAAAACTGAAGCACTAAACTTAATGGTCTTTGATTTTGAAAAAAATCTAGAGAAAATATATCCCAATTTAACTCTTCAAAAAGCATACGAACAATATCTAAAAGATATAATTGATCCCAAAGAATCTAATTGGGATAAGTTCAGATTTCTATCCGATAAAACACTTGCGGAATTTAAAAATAGTGGATTAAAAAAAGAGATTTATAATATTGAATTAGAGTACGTCGAAGAAAAAAAAGACTCTCTAACTACATATTATTCAAATGGAATAGGTAAATATATGAGAGCGCTTTATGAAATAAAAGACCATGACACTTTAATTATGGACTATTTCAAAAGGCGAGAAATAGGTGGCTTAATGCCAAATAAAATTTTCGTTAAAGGCATACTTCATTCCAAACCAGACTTCCACAATTATTTCCACAAAAGAATAGTTGTTATTGAGTTTACTTACTAAACCGTAACACCATACATCTTCTCACGCTGCTCCTTAATCTTCTTGTCGTTCATATATTCATCAAAGGTCATATAACGATCAATAACTCCGTTAGGAGTGAGCTCGATGATTCTATTACCAACGGTTTGTGCAAACTCATGGTCATGCGTGGTCAACAACACTGTTCCCTTAAAGTTTTTAAGTGCATTATTGAAGGCTGTAATACTTTCTAAGTCCAAATGGTTTGTTGGCTCATCTACCATCAGCACGTTGGCTCGTATCATCATCATTCTACTAAGCATACAACGTACCTTCTCACCTCCAGACAACACATCTGAAGTTTTCAAAGCTTCCTCACCACTAAAAATCATTTTACCCAAAAACCCTCTAATATAAACCTCTTCACGCTCTTCTTCTGTGGTTGCCCATTGACGTAGCCAATCCACAAGGGTTAACTTGTTATTGAAAAATTCACTATTATCCAGTGGTAAATAAGACTGTGTTGTCGTTACTCCCCAATTATATTTACCTGAATCCGCTTTCTGCTTTCCGTTGATGATTTCATAAAATGCCGTAGTAGCTCTCGAATCCTTGGAATACACTACAACCTTATCCCCTTTCGCTAAGTTGATGTCAATGTTCTTGAACAATACTTCACCATCTAAACTTGCCGATAAGCCTTCAACATTTAAAATTTGGTCACCTGCTTCGCGTTCGCGCTCAAAAATAATAGCAGGATAACGACGACTACTCGGTTTTATATCAGAAATGTTCAACTTATCGATCATCTTTTTTCTACTGGTTGCTTGTTTGGATTTTGCAACGTTTGCAGAAAAACGGCGGATAAATTCCTCGAGTTCTTTTTTCTTTTCTTCGGCTTTTTTGTTTTGTTGGGCACGTTGCTTTGCAGCTAGTTGTGAAGACTCATACCAAAACGTATAGTTACCCGAATAATGATTAATCTTTCCAAAGTCAATATCTGAAATATGTGTACAAACCGCATCTAAAAAATGACGGTCGTGAGAGACTACTATCACGCAGTTATCATAGTTTGCCAAAAAGTTTTCTAACCAAGAAATAGTTTCGTAATCCAAGTCGTTAGTAGGCTCATCCATAATCAACACGTCCGGATTACCAAATAAGGCCTGGGCCAAAAGTACACGCACTTTTTGCTTACCATCTAAATCGCCCATCAATGTGTAGTGCAGATCTTCTTTTATGCCTAAGTTCGATAGTAAGGCAGCTGCATCAGAATCGGCATTCCAACCGTTCATCTCTTCAAATTCTACCTGAAGCTCTCCTATCTTTTCAGCATTCTCGTCTGTGTAATCCGCATAAAGCGCATCAATTTCAGTTTTTAATCTATATAATGGTTTGTTACCTTTTAGAACCGTGTCTAAAACTGTGTCTTCATCATGCTTATTGTGATTTTGCTCTAATACAGACATACGCTTACCAGGCTCTAAATGTACATGCCCAGAAGTTGGGTCCATTTTTCCTGATAAAATCTTAAGAAAGGTAGATTTTCCAGCACCATTTGCTCCGATTATTCCATAACAATTCCCATTGTTAAATGTAGTGTTAACATCATCAAAAAGGATACGTTTACCGAACTGTACAGAAAGATTAGAAACTGATAACATTATATAGGTTTTAAATTTGGCGCAAAAGTAGAAAATAAAAGCGATTGAACGAAATAAATATACCTCTTAACAAGATTTAACGAGGCATTAACAAGAGATGATGCTCTCAACATATATTTTTGCTGTACAAAATTGATGATATTCCCCATGATAACTAGATATGTCGCTTTAACTTCCGTTTTACTATCCCTAATTTTTGGATGTAAGGTAAATAATGGTGATACTGGCGACTATGCTTACATTGGTGGTGAAATCGTTAATCCTAAGAATAAAAGTATTGTACTTTACAATGCCAAAGGAGACGTAGTCGATTCCCTTACGCTCGATGTCAATAACCGATTTTTGCACAAAATAACTAATCTTAAACCTGGTTTATATTCCATTACCCATGGCGGAGAATACCAAATGATATTGTTAGAGCCTAAGGATAGTGTAATGTTTAGGCTTAACACTTACGATTTTGACGAATCATTAGTGTTTACAGGAGATGGCGCTAAAAAGAATAATTACCTCATTAAAACATATCTTTCTAATGAATCCGAAGCCAAAAAGTTGGTCAAATATTCTAAAATGGAGCCTGAAGCTTTTAATGAGTTTATTGAAAAAAGAAGACAGGATCAACTCGATGAATTTCAACGTTTTTTAGATGTTAATGAAGAGTCTGAATTTTTTAAATCCATTATTGAAGCCAATATTAACTACAACAATTACGCAGATAAGGAAATTTATCCTTTTGCCTATTTTGGTAACAACAAGCTTATACATATTAAGGATTTGCCCGAAAACTTCTATGCTTACAGGTCTGATGTTGACTTTAATATCAACCACCTAAGTAGATTTTTTGCTTATAATCGCTTCTTGTTTCACTACATAGATAATATTGCCACACATTCTTATTATAAAAACCACCCTTTCCATAGCAAGTTTGATAGACATTCTATGGATTACAACAAGTCTAAATTGGATTTAGTGGACAGTATTATTTCTGACGAAACCATAAAAAACAACCTCTTAAAATACAAAACCAGAGATTTTGTAAGCCATAATCACACTGAGGCTGAGGCTGATGAGATATTAGGTTATTACCTAACCAAAAGTACAAACGAAGAGGATAAAAAATATATGCAAGAACTGGTATCTTCATTAAAATTGTTAAGGCAAGGCAATCCGTTACCAGACCTCGCCATAATTAATTATAATAATACTGAGCATTACTTAAATTCCGTTATTGAGAAACCAACAATTATTTACTTTTGGTCATCAAACTCTAAGATGCAATATAGAAACAGCCATTATAAAGTAAGGGAGTTGAAATCGGAATTTCCAGAAGTGGATTTTATTTCAATCAACCTTAACAAGAATGATGACAGCACTTGGAAAGCCATTATAGACAACTATGATTTTCCGAGAGAAAACGAGTATAAGTTTAAAGACCCAAACAAGGCGAGAAAAACCTTAGCTGTTAATTATTTAAATAAAGCTATAATAGTTGATGCCGACGCCATTATTTTGCACCCTAATGTTAACATCTATAAATCTGATTTTACCGATACATTAGGAGAGCTTCTACAAAAAAAGCACCTTATCGCTAAACAATAAGATGCTTTAAAATTTATTTTGTTTTATTAAATTCCTAGTTTCCTTTCTTATAATCCGCCAAAAACTTCTCTAAACCTATATCGGTTAAAGGGTGTTTTAATAATCCAACAATTGAGCTCAAAGGCCCTGTCATAACGTCAGCACCTAATTTTGCACAATCGATCACATGCATAGTATGGCGAACAGATGCTGCCAAAATTTGCGTGTCAAACGCATAATTATCGAAGATATGACGTATTTCTGCTATTAGGTTGAGACCATCTGTAGAAATATCATCTAAACGACCAATAAAAGGAGATACATACGTTGCACCAGCTTTTGCGGCCAATAGAGCTTGACCTGGAGAGAATACCAATGTAACATTAGTCTTAATACCTCTATCCGAAAAGTATTTACAAGCTTTTACACCATCTTTGATCATTGGTAACTTAATAACGATTTGGTCGTGCAGGTCTGCCAATGCCTCACCTTCTCTTACCATACCATCAAAGTCAGTAGAAATTACTTCAGCAGAAACATCACCATCCACGATATTGCAGATATTAACGTAATGCTTCGTAATATTATCCGTACCAGTAATGCCTTCTTTCGCCATTAAAGATGGATTGGTTGTGACTCCATCTAAAATTCCCATATCCTGGGCTTCTTTAATCTGGTCTAAGTTTGCTGTATCAATAAAAAATTTCATAAAAAATTGCTGTGTTTTTAGTTGTTGCAAATTTACAACTATTCGTCAGTTTCACTTGAAAGATATGGTTAAAATATATTAACAACTTACTGAACAACTAAAGTGTAGGTTTTGAAGGTGCTGTGATTGCATAAAACGTCTTCATAATAGGCGTTCCCATCCTCATCATAATCCACCCTAACTGGTCCATCGACATATAAAAAGACTTCAATATCAAATGTTCCGGTTTCTAAGGGTTGTCCTTCAAAACTAACAATTCTGTTATTTATAAAATAATCCATGCCATCTGGCAAATGGTCCTCGTCGATTTCAAAAAAGTAATCGTAATCGTCGTCCCTAGGTTCATTCTTTATCTCAGCGGAAATATCGACATAATAATAGTTGCTAGTGGAGGCTACTGGAAAAGATTTATCTGGCAGACTTGGATTACGACCGGCAACACAATCTAAAAAATCCTCACAGCCAAAGCATAATAAAGCAACTAACAATAACTTAAGTTTGAGAGATTTCATAATAGCTCGATTTAAAGTGTATGCGTCAAATAATATACCGAACTAATTATTCCACAGGAAATAATTCAAACACTTTGCCAGAGTTTATTAAACTGACTTTTAATGTGTCCTTTTTAAATAGTTTATGAAATTTAACATCTCCTATTCTAATCGTTTTTTGGTATTTCATTTGCTTAAAAAAACTATCTCTTTTAAAAATGAAACAATCATCTTTCCCAAAAACTTTGGAGCATACTTCAACGTTGGCATAGTCATCATAAAATAAGTGGTAGCGCTTTTTTCCAGCAGTACAGAATACTTCAACTTTAATATTATTAGTTTTTGATTGATAGCTATGATAGTGTGGTGCACCTGGTGGCATCAAAAGACACGATGTAAAAAGAAAAAGAATCGATATAGTTACAAAACGATTCATCGCAGGTCGTAGTGCTTCATCAGAAGTTTTTCATAAACCTTATCTGGAAGTACGCGCTTTAAAACAATAGAGAATTTTTGCATAAATGCACCAACCTTATAATGGATTTTAGGTTTGGGAGTTTTAATAATACCGTAAATCGCTTTTGCCATGTCGTTTGGGTCACCACCTTCATCCACGTGCTCATCCATTGTCCTTAGGGAATGTCCATATTTCTCTTTGTACGGAGAGTTATTCAAAACAGGTGCATGATAGCGACCTGCTGCAATATTGGTCGCAAAATCGCCTGGTGCCACGTTGGTCATCTCAATATTGAAGTCCTTGAGCTCCATTCTAAACGCTTCTGTAACTAACTCCAAAGCTCCTTTACTCGCACTGTAAATGCCTCGATATGGCAAACCCATATAACCTGCTATGGAAGTAATATTAATTATTAAACCAGCGTTTTGTTGACGCATGCTCGGCAATACAGCCTTTATAACATTTACAGGTCCAAAAAAATTGGTCTCAAAATTTCGTTTAATTTCCGCATCGGGAATTTCCTCAATTGGCCCTGTAATTCCTGCTCCAGCATTGTTCACCAAGACATCAATTCTATTTTCTAAACTTAAAACTTCGGCAATGCAGCTTTTTATGGTTTCTGGCTGTGTAACATCTAAAGCTACAATTGGGAATTTACTATTTGGGTACCTATCTGGATTACGGCTAGTGCCATAAACTTTAAAACCTTTGGCTGTAAGATATTCACCAACCGATTTTCCTATTCCTGAAGAGCCACCTGTTATTAAAACAACTTTAGACATAATGTAATGTTGAATTTCAAATTTAGTTAAATCATTTTTAAAATCTAGTGCTTACGTCTGAGTGGGAATTCCTTCTATTTTGAAGGTTAGGATGGACAATAAAAAAAAGGCAAGCTACCTACATCACACCGCTACGACCGCGTACCTTTGCTACGTTCCCGTCCTGGAGGATTAAGCAGGAGCTGGTTGTGTAGGACTTGCCGGCTGCAAAGATACAACCTTTTAATACTTATACAATGATTTTTAAACTGAATTTTTATTAATAACTTGCCAAAAATCTTTTTGAATCCATGCAGTTATATAAATACTTTATTCTCATTTGCTTAAGCACTGTTTTAATTAATTGTGGAGACGACAATTCTAAAAAAACAGGGTTCGCCATAAATACCCAAGCCAAATCTTTTGCTCTTGGAGATACGCTCAACTTAAGTATTAACAATCCGAAAAAACTCAATGTCACCAATGTGAGATATCAATTGGATGGAAAATCTATCACCAAAGATGCGGTTTTAAACAATATTACGTTAGGCGAAAAAACCATTTCAGCAACTATAACTTATGGTGATGGTTCTGAAACAGTGACTAAAGCCATTAAAATATATAATAATAAAATCCCGGATATCTATGATTATGAAGTATTGAATACCTATCCTCACGATATATCTTCTTACACACAAGGATTAGAATTTTATAATGGAGAATTATACGAAAGTACGGGACAGTATAAGGAGTCAAAACTTAGAAAAGTAAATTATGAAACTGGCGAGGTTTTAAAGAACGTGGATTTAGATGATGCATATTTTGGTGAAGGACTAACCATTCTCAATGACAAGATATACCAATTAACATGGAAAGGAAACAGGGGTTTTGTATATGATGTTAATTCATTTGAAAAACTAAGCACTTTCAATTATGGAAAAAGCAAGGAAGGCTGGGGAATTTGCAATGATGGCACTACACTTTATAAATCTGACGGCACAGAAAAAATATGGTTTTTAAGTCCTGACAATCTTACTGAAGAAAACTATATCGAAGTCTATACTGAAAAAGGCAAAATACCTCAACTCAATGAATTGGAATGGGTAGATGGGAAAATTTTCGCTAACATCTATCAAAGAAATGGTGTTGTTTTAGTTAACCCAAAAACAGGAGGCGTAGAAGGTGTTATAGATTTTAAACCTCTAAAACAACTAGTAACACAACATGACGAATTAGATGTGCTCAATGGTATTGCCTACCATCCTGAACGTGGAACTATCTTTGTTACCGGTAAAAATTGGGATAAACTCTTTGAGGTCAAAATAAGAAAAAGGTAAACTTCACTCATCAATAAGGGCAGTTCCCTCATCCAGCGTTTTATATTTTGTTTTGGTTTTGGTTCTTTGATGTATAAATCAAACAACCATGAAAAAAATCATTTCCATTAGCATTCCAGAACCTTGTCATGAAGATTGGAATAAAATGACACCAAAAGAAAAAGGACGTCACTGTGCTGCCTGCAACAAAACTGTTATTGACTTTACGTCAAAAACAGATGAACAAGTCATAAAGACTTTTGAAAACGAAAACAACCTTTGCGGCAGATTTAAAACGCAACAACTCAATAGAGAAATGGTTTTAACCAGAAAAGACAAAAACAACTATTTGTCCTTAGCCGCTTCAGGTTTATTTGCTTTCATGGCTTTAGGTCATCAAGACATAAATGCTCAAGGTGAACCAAAAACCGTAAAGGTTGATTCTTTAAATACACCACAAGTAAATGGGAAAATTGCAACATCAATTATAAATCAAAGAACAGTCTCTGGAATTGTTACAACAGCAGATGATGGTTTGCCACTGCCAGGCGCTTCGGTAATTATCAAAGGGACTTCTAAAGGTGCCCAAACTGATTTTGATGGCAAGTATTCCATTAAAGTAAATACAGGTGACGTACTTACTATCTCTTATGTGGGATTAAAAACAGCTGAGGTGACCATCGGTGCTTCCAATACTTATGATGTTGCTATAGAGTATGATGGTGATATGTTATTAGGTGAGGTTATTGTAGGTGGCATAACTGCTGTTCAACAATATACAAACCATTGCAATATGAGTTATGATGACCCAGAATTAGTAGCTACTGAAGCAGAACAGAAAAGGTCCAGAGCCATTAGAGAATATAATCAAAAATGGAATGAGCGAAATAAGGCCAGAAGGGCTAAATGGAAGGCTGAACGTATCTCCAAACGTGAAGCCATTAGAAATGGCGAAAGAGAGCGTACAGCTTTTGGCAAATTCTTCTATGGGATTAAAAGCCTATTCTCAAAGAAATAATATCTTTAGGCATCAATAATTGATTGATGCAGATATATCAAAAAACAATTACCGTTTCAAAAGACGATTTAGATCAACTCAATCATGTCAACAATGTAAGATATGTACAATGGGTGCAGGATATTGCTGAAGAACATTGGCTAAAAAACTCCTCTCAAGATATTTTAGACAACCACTTTTGGGTTTTGGTCAGCCACCATATTGAGTATAAAGGTCAGGCCGTTCTTGGAGATGAGCTGAATATAAAAACCTATGTGTCAAAATCCGAAGGTGTTATCTCCGTTCGTCATGTAGAGATTACCAATCTTGCCAATGGTAAGTTAATAACCACATCGACAACCAAGTGGTGCTTTATGGATGTTAAAACCAAAAGACCAACACGAATTACTAAGGAAATCGCTGAACTTTTTGATTAACATTTAATTAGGTTAAAGTTTTTTTAATGCGCTCAGATTTTTTGATTTAAAAGCCTTTCTTTAGTGCACCAATCAAATTTGCATGCGTCTTTTACTTTTTTCAATTTTCTTTTTATCGGTTAATACAATTGTGTTAGCTCAATCTTTAGAAGGTAAAGTTTACGATTCAAAATCTACGGTTAAGGACATTAAAGTATTGAACAAAACTCAGAACAGGCTTACCTTTACAGATGAAGACGGTAACTTTAGCATAGTTGCAAAAGTAAACGACACCATTTCTTTTGAGTCTATTTTTTATCATCCACAGACCGTGGTTTTGACCCAAAACCATTTTGAACAACCTAATATTTTTGAACTTAAGGAAATAACAAGTGAGTTAGACGAAGTTGAAGTGACAGTAGAGCCAGAGCAACCTGTTTTTGAAGTTGAAACTTACAATGAAGAACTTCATAATCTCATAAAAGAAGATATAAAGAAAAATCCAGGTTTATACCAATCACCTAATGCCACATATGGTGTGGACTTTGTGTATCTCATAGGTCAGGTTGCAAAACTATTTAAAAGGAAAAAGTCAAAAATACCTGAATACAAACCCATTTCATATAAACAAATGGATTCCTTATTTGGTAATAGTTCCTTTTTCAATAAAAGGCTAGTAACTGAAAACCTTAAAATCCCAGAAGATAAAATTAAACTCTTTTTCGATTTTTGTTCAGAGAGAGGCATAAGTTCAGAGTTGTTAAAGGAAGAAAATAAAATGATGCTTATAGAAGAATTGGTAACCAACAGCCAATTATTCTTAATCCTTTTAGAGCAATATGGTGAGGAAGCTACAACTAAAGATTAATATACTTCAAACTTCTGTCATTCCTGCGAAGGCAGGAATCCACATAAAACTTAATCAACAAATATATTCCTACCTTCGCAGGAATGACAACTCAAATTAAATAATCAGGGTTCATAATAAATACTATCTTCAAAAGTTATATTTTTAAGCCAAATTATATTTATCTCAACATGAAGCGACTGCTATCATTTTTTATTTGCCTAATAGTATTGGTTTTTTGGAGTTCTTGTCGAAAGGATTTCGAATTCTCACCTAATAGTGGAAATCTCGAATTTGCCAAGGACACTGTTTATTTAGATACAGTATTCACCAATATTGGTTCTAGCACGTATAATTTAAAGGTTTATAACCGAAGTGACGAGGATATCGTTATACCAACAATTCAATTGGAAAACGGAGTAAGCTCCTTTTACAGAATGAATGTTGATGGTACTACAGGATTAGAAGGCGCACAAGAAGGCAAGTTCTTTGAGGACGTAGAACTTTTGGCAAATGATAGTTTGTTTATTTTCATTGAAACGACCATAGATATTGAAACCTTATCTGCTTCAGACACGCAGTTTTTATATACAGACCGTATTCTGTTTGATTCTGGCAACAACCAACAAGATGTAGATCTGGTGACATTGGTAAAGGATGCCGTTTTCATATATCCTGCAAGGGATGAAACCACTGGCATTATAGAAACCTTGACGTTTGATGTCGATGGTGATGGTAATCCAGACGAAACCACCTTACAAGGTCGTTTTCTCGAAGATGAAGAACTCACTTTTACCAACGAAAAACCCTATGTAATTTATGGTTATGCTGGCGTTGATGATGGACAAACCTTAACTATGGAAGCTGGCGCTCGCGTACATTTTCATGCTGATTCTGGTATCATTGTCACTGATGGTGGCACACTTAATATAAATGGCGAATTCAGTACAGATCAAGAAATATTGGAGAATGAGGTTATTCTTTCTGGTGATCGTTTAGAACCCCTTTTTGAAGATGTACCAGGCCAATGGGGAACGGTTTGGTTGTTTAACGGCAGTGAAAACAATACCATTGATTATGCCACCATAAAAAATGCCACTATAGGTATTTTATCCGAAGGCAATCAAGCAGCACCAAACGATAAGTTAACGATAACCAATTCTCAAATTTACAATTCAAGCGGATTTGGCATCTTGGGTAGAGCCACTTCTATTTTAGCAGAAAACGTAGTAATTAACAGCTCTGGGCAGTCCTCATTTGCAGGAACTCTTGGTGGTAAATACAACTTTACGCACTGTACCATTGCTAATTATTGGAATAACAGTTTTAGACAATTTCCAGCGGTCTTATTGAATGATTTTGTATTAGATGAAAATGGTGTACCAATCACTAATGATTTGACCGAAGCTAACTTTAACAACTGTGTCATTTACGGTAATGACAACCCTGAGTTTTTATTAGAAAATGAAGGAGCCGTTTTTAACTATAAATTCACCAATTGCCTTTTGCGTTTTGATAACAATAACCTCAGCGGAACTGGCAACTATGACTTTAATAACACTACGTTCTACGAGGGTAATATTTTTAACCAGGATCCAGATTTTGAAGACCCTTTTGAAAACCTCATGCGCATTGGTGCAAATTCTGGTGCGAACGGTATTGGCAATGCAACATTTACCATTCAGGTACCTTTTGATATTTTAAATGTGGCTCGTACCACTCCATCCGATGCTGGCGCTTATGAGAGTGTTGTTTTTGAGGAAGATTAAGAATTTTACTTAAATAATTGTAATTGAGGTTTCTAAAAATCATCTTTTTATTCCAAAGAAAAATTATTTTCATAAGCTGTGTTATCTCAATTGCATTATGCCTTTTATTTGGATTTAAACCAAGAATCTTTGGCACAAGTTTTCTATTTATTGCTCCACTTTTTCATCTCTTTTTTTATGAAGTAAAAAACAAGAACCTGTATTTCTTTTATTACAATTTAGGATTGACCAAAACCATGCTTTGGGTTTCTACTATTGCCATGGTATTAACTAACTTATTGATTTGTTTTGTCTTATGAACCAACTCCATATAGATAGCTTAGCAAAATCATACAATGACAAAGTGATATTGAGTGATGTTTATCTCCATTGTAAAATTGGTGAGATTAAAGGCTTGATTGGTCGTAACGGATCTGGTAAATCAACATTACTCAAAATTATATTCGGTATTGAAGGTGCCGAAAATAAATTCGTTAGAGCTGGCGGTAAAATAATTAAAAACGTAGCAGACGGTAGAAACATTATCAATTACTTACCTCAAGATAATTTTTTGCCTAATGGTGTTTTAATTAAAACCTTAATCCATATTTTCCTAAAAAACTATGAAAGAAAAGAAGTTCTAAACAATGAATACATAGAACCTCTATTAAAGAAAAAAAATCAGCAATTATCTACAGGCGAAAAACGGATTATAGAAATCCTTTTAATAATTCATTCTGAGGCCAAATTCATTTTACTCGATGAGCCTTTCAATGGTCTAAGCCCTATACTAAAGAATTATGTAGTTTCCTATATCAAAAAGATGAAGCTAAAAAAAGGATTTATTATAACAGACCATGATTATGAAAACGTTGTTGGTATATCTGACGAATTAAGTTATTTGAAAAATGGGTATTTAAAAAAACTAAACCATAAAAATGAATTGGTTGAATTAGGTTACCTAACAACTCCAATGTAGTATTTACATCTCATGTTCTATCCTCAGCTGAGCAAGCAACAGGAACTTTGGTCTTGAGAAATTTCATTTCCTAATATCAATAAAAAACCTTTCAAATAAATCGAAAGGTTTTCTTTATTTTTAATTGTCACACTAAGCTTCGGTCACTGAGGTTACGCGAAGTGGTCGAAGTGTTGTTTCAGCATCTTTTATTTTATTAAGCATTAAACAAGGGTCTTCCGCCCATCAATTCATTCACTTTTTTGGCAACACCTTCTAATACGGTTTCATTTTCGTAATTGTTGATGACCTCATCAATTAAATCCACAACATAAGCCATATCATTTTCTTTTAGACCTCTTGTAGTAATTGCAGGTGTTCCGACTCTGATACCTGAGGTTACAAACGGAGATTCGGTATCAAAAGGTACCATATTCTTATTGACCGTGATGTCTGCTTTTCCTAAAGCGTTTTCAGCATCTTTACCTGTAATGTTTTTGTTTCTAAGGTCAATCAACATCATGTGGTTGTCCGTTCCACCAGAAATCAAATTATAGTCCTTGGCCACAAACGCTTTTGCCATAGCATCGGCATTTTGTTTTACTTGTAGCATGTAGTGCAAGAAGTCATCTGTTAACGCTTCACCAAAAGCAATCGCTTTGGCAGCTATTATGTGCTCTAAAGGCCCACCTTGATTTCCTGGGAATACAGCTGAATCCAAAAGACCAGACATTTTTCTAAGCTTTCCGTTTTTCAAGGTGATGCCAAATGGATTATCAATATTTTCACCCATCATTATCATTCCACCTCGTGGTCCTCTTAGTGTTTTATGGGTGGTTGTCGTTACCACATGGCAATGCGGCATTGGGTCATTTAAAATACCTTTGGCAATCAATCCTGAAGGATGTGATATGTCTGCCAATAACACTGCACCAACATTGTCAGCTACTTCCCTAAACTTTGCAAAATCAATATCTCTTGAGTATGCAGAAGCTCCAGCAATAATCATTTTTGGCTGCTCTTTTTCAGCTTGGTCAGAAAGCATATCATAATCAATATAACCTGTGTCTTTCTTAACACCATAAAATGTCGGGTTATAAAGTTTCCCAGAAAAATTAACAGGTGAACCATGCGTTAAATGTCCTCCATGAGACAAATCAAATCCCAAAATAGTGTCACCCGGCTTTAAACAGGCTGCAAAAACAGCTGTATTGGCTTGACTACCTGAATGCGGTTGCACATTGGCATAAGCTGCACCAAATAAGGTTTTTGCTCTATCGATAGCAATTTGCTCGACTTCATCCACAACTTCGCAACCACCATAATAGCGTTTGCCAGGATAACCTTCAGCATATTTATTGGTTAATACAGATCCTGCAGCTTCCATTACTTGGTCACTGACAAAGTTCTCTGAGGCAATAAGCTCAATACCATCGGTTTGGCGTTCTCTTTCAGCTTCTATGAGTTCAAAAATTTGTTGGTCGCGTTGCATAAATAAAGTCTTTATTAAATCAGCAACAAAAATAAGGAATACAATTAGTTTTAATATTAAAAATTATGTAGGTTTGAATAGAAATTAATAACATTTAATCAACAATTTTAATATGTCATTATCAGCCAATAACCCAAATAGAGCATCTTGGTTATACGTTAATAAATACTCAGATTTTCCGATACAAAACATTCCTTTTGGTGTTTTCTTAACCAGAGAGGATATCATTACCATTGGAACTCGTATCGGAGATACAGCAATTGACTTAGGTGCTTTGCACCAATTGGGCTATTTTGATGGCATACCTTTAACGGATGATATTTTCCTTCAGGACTCATTAAATGATTTTATTGCAGACGGTAGAAAAACCTGGAGAGCAGTGCGTAATCGTGTCGCTGAGATTTTTGATGCCAACAATGACGAGTTAAAAAATAACACCAAACACAAAGAAATCATTTGCTTTAGATTAGATGAAATTGAAATGCAAATGCCCGTACATGTTGGTGACTATACGGACTTCTATGCCAGTAAGGAACATGCTACAAATGTAGGTACCATGTTTCGTGGTAAGGACAATGCATTAATGCCAAACTGGTTGCATTTACCTGTTGGGTACCATGGTCGTAGTTCGTCTATAATCACAACACACATACCTATTCACAGACCACAAGGACAGACGTTGCCAGAAGGTGCAGACAAACCTGTCTTTGGCCCAAGTAAATTAGTGGACTTTGAGTTGGAAATGGCTTTTATCACCACAGATGCCAATGAGTTGGGTGAACCAATTCCTGTAGAAGAAGCAGAGGAATACATCTTTGGTCTAGTGGTATTTAACGATTGGTCGGCAAGAGATATTCAAAAATGGGAATATGTGCCTTTAGGGCCTTTTTTAGGTAAAAATTTCGCCTCGTCAATATCTCCATGGATTGTAACTCTAGATGCTTTAGAGCCTTTTAGAGTCGAAAGCCCAAAACAAAATCCTGAACCTCTTCCCTACCTAAAAACCAAAGGGAAGCACAGTTTTGATATTAAATTAGAAGCTGGCATTATTCCAAAAGGTGGAAAAGAAACAACGGTCTGTAAATCCAATTTTAAATATATGTACTGGAGCATGGCACAGCAATTGGCACACCATACAGTTAACGGTTGTCCAGTAAATTCTGGTGACATGATGGGTAGCGGAACAATTTCTGGTCCAACTGAAGATTCTTACGGCTCTATGTTAGAGCTCACATGGAAAGGTACCAAACCCATTAAACTTAAAGATGGTACAGAACGTAAATTCATTAATGATTACGACACCGTAGTTATGCGAGGTTACTGTGAAAATGATGATGTGCGCATAGGGTTTGGTCAAGTTAAGACACAGCTTTTGCCTGTTTTTAATCCCAAAAAGAAAAAGTAGCTTCGACAAGCTCAGCTACCTTTAAATATTCAACTATATTCAAAACTGTTGACTGAGCTTGTCGAAGTCAACACATAGAACGATGCCTAAAGGTTACATGTATATATTGGAATGTTCAAACGAAAGTTATTATGTTGGTAGTACTATAGATTTGGCATTAAGGTTTATGCAACACCAAAAAGGTGAAGGTGCTAATCATACCAAAAAATATCTTCCCATCAAGTTGGTTTATGTTGAAATATATTCAAGAATTGATTTAGCTTTTAATAGAGAAAAACAGATACAAGGTTGGAGCAGAAAAAAGAAAGAAGCCTTAATCAATAATCAAAAGGAGACCTTACCAGACTTATCAAAAAATTATACAGATTTTCCACGCGATTAGTCGTTGCTATTTGTGGAATAATTAGCCAAAAACTAAATGAAGCCAACTGAGCTTGTCGAAGTTTGGCACAATGATTGGTTTATACTACGTATAACCCATTAAATACAAGATTATGAAACGAATTTTACTTTTAACAGCACTTGTTTCGGTACTCGTATCTTGTAGTGCCAAAAAACAAATCGAGAGCGCCATCAGTCATGGTAACTACGACCAAGCCATTTCTGAAGCGTTGAGCAAACTTGAAAACAACAAAGACAAAAAGCGTAAGGAAGCTTTTATCGTTATGCTAAAAGATGCCTACGGCAAAGTCTTAGCTGAGGACTTGGCACGCATTGCACATTTAAAGCAAGATGGGAATCCTGAGCTGTATAAGACAATTTATGAAAGCTATGCTGACCTAGAAGCAAGACAAAACGCCATAAAGCGTGTAATGCCTTTACAGATTGGTGGCAAAACGATAAGCTTTACATTTAATGATTATAGTAGTGACCTAGTGGACTACAGATATAAGACGTCTGACTATCTTATGGACAAAGGATTGGATCTGTTGGATTCCAACGACAAATTCAATGCTAGAGAAGCTTATAAGCTTTTTGATTATGTGGATAATATCAATCCAAACTTTGAAGATGTAAGGGCATTAATGAATGAAGCACATGTTGCTGGTATGGATTATGTACACGTTTCAATAAAAAACGAAACACATCAAATCATACCGCAACAATTGGAAGCTGAGCTATTGGACTTTAACACTTATGGCCTTAATCAATTCTGGACGAGTTATCACGCAAATACAGACAGCAACATAGATTACGATTACGCTATGGAGTTACAGTTAAAGCGAATCAATATTTCACCAGAGCGAATCAACGAAAGACAGTTGTTGAGAGAAAAGCAGATTGTTGATGGTTGGGAATATGTGTTGGATAGCAATGGTAATGTTGCAAAAGACAGTCTTGGCAATGATATTAAGGTTGATAAGATTGTGAATGTTAGAGCAAGATTCTTTGAGATTTTACAGACTAAGTCAGCACAAGTAATTGCAGATGTGGTTTATAAGGACTTAAAGCAAAATCAAGTGATTGATAACTTTACCATAGATAGTGGTTTCACTTTTGAAAATATTTATGGCCGCTTTAGAGGAGACCAGAGAGCATTAAATAGAAATGACAGAGTGCTTTTAAGACAAAGACAAGTACGTTTTCCAACGGACGCTCAAATGGTCTATGATTCTGGTGAAGATCTAAAGTTAAAGCTAAAAGATATCATTACTTCATATCGAATAAGAAGAAGTTAGTTTATAAAAATTAATGTGTCTCAAAAAAACCTCTCACGGACATTGAGCTTGTCGAAATGCGAGAGGTTTTTTTTATGGTTTACAATTAGTGCGTGTTTTATAAAACAAAACTAAGTCAACAAAATTTTCGTATATCTTGTACATCCTAGTCAACCGGTTTTATGAAAGTTTTTGCCCTGTTGTGTTTTATGTTATTATCCCTTAGCAGTTATGGCCAAGGAAAAATTGATGGCTTTTATCGCGGACAAGGCAATACAACTTTGGTATTAGGCTATGGTTATGAAGACAGCAAAAGCTATCTCATAGGCAGAGAGCCTTCATCACTCAGCAGAACACTAACCTATACCAATGTTTTTGCGTCGCATGGTGTATCGGACAATTTAGATGTACAGGTAAGCTTACCCTATCTAGAAAGCGACACCAACAAAAGTTTACAGGACATTTCATTGTTTTCCAAATATAGATTCTATACTAAAACCACTCAAAATGGACAGTTACAGCTCAGTGCTGCTTTAGGATTTTCTACACCTTTAAATGATTATAATATTGGTGGACTAAACGATATTGGGCAACAGGCCACAGTCATAGATACCAGAGCGATTTTACATTATCAATGGAACTCTAATTGGTTTACAACCGCACAAAGTGGTTTTAGCTATAAACTTGAGGAAGTACCAAATAGTATTCCTTTTGTTTTTAAGGCTGGAAAAGCCACAGCAAACTGGTATTACGACGTGTACTACGATTTTCAATATGCCGTAGGAGGCATAGACTATAGAGGTACTCCCGCTCCCCAAAACTTTAGGGAACTTGGTGTGAGTTACCATAAAGTTGGGGTAACCCTATATTATAACATTCTCAAAAACTTTGGAAGCTATATAACTTATGCGCACCTACTAGATGGACGCAACACCTTTACAGGACCTTCTTATGGAATAGGTTTGGCTTATAATCTATAACTCGAGTGAAGATTTAAAACTGAAATTAAAAAACATTATCAGTTCGTATTGTTTTGAATAGTTAGTAATATTAAAAAGGTTGTCTAAAAAGATATGGTGCTGTCAATCTTGAACTGTCACACTCAGCTTCGGTCACTGAGGTTACTCGAAGTGGTCAAAGTGTCGTTTCAGATGCTATTACACATTTAAATACCTGTAAATGGAGATTCTGAAATAAATTGACTACGTGGAGTCTTCGATTTCAGAATAACAGTTTTTTGATCTTTTTTAGATAGTCACTATTTATGTATGACGCTTATCGGTCTTGTATATGAAAAGTAGCGGATTTTATACACTAACTTTTCGGATTATAACTGACCCTTAATTTATTCATTTTGTTTCGATTAAGCGATTAAACCGCTATTTTTTATATACGTTGTTGTAGGTAGTGCTTAATTCAAATAAGAGTTGAATATATCATCAGCTTTCAATATTTTTGTTACAGCATTATATCTTTCTTCCTCCGCTTTTCTAACGTTATTGACTATTTCTGAATAATCTGGTTCAGGAACAATCGGAACAGTCATATTTCGTATTGCTTTCGGTGTGTTATAATTCTGTACACTTCCTTTACTTACTTTTTTCACACTTTGTATTCCGATATTACTGTTTAGAATCGAGAATAAATATTCAGGGTCTATTTTTTCTCTATTAACTTTGATAATATTTATGTTATCAGAAACTGCATATCCTTCTAAATCTTTTCCAATTAATTTTACAATACCCATAGTACCAACTCTGGTAATAACTATATCTCCTTCTTCAACAATATATTGGTGTATGTTTTTAGTTTCTGTTTTTGAAATATATTTCAAATTTTGAGGAATTAATTGAGTTATGTTAGTTCCAGAAAGGAATGGAACACCAAATTGTGGCTCTACATAAATTCTCTTTGTTCTTGGCGGTGTATAAACTCTTAAACAAAGGTCATTCAATATTTCATAAGTAACCTTTCTTTTTGTTGTAGTTTGAATTAAAAGAGAATTTTTAGGATTGTGATAGTTTGGAAGCAAACTGTTTTTTAAATCTTTTGAAGGAACAATAAAAGATTGTTTAGTTTTTAATTTTTTACCTGCTAAAAAGAGATTATAATCTTGAATAATATCAATCAAATCATTGTCAAGAATTTTATTTCCGTCTTCATCAAGAATTAAGCTTCCAGTTTCACTTCTTTTGTAAAGGTCTTTTCCTCTCTGATTTTTTCCTACTTTTTCTGCTTGAGCCATAAAAATGTTGTAATCGACATCAGTAGTTTTACCTGGTTCAGCAAATAATAAACAAGTCTGTGTTCCAGTCCAAGGTTGGAATGTTTCAGATGGTAACTGTACAATTCCAATAACTTTAAAATTGTTTAAAATCCATTGCTTTACATATTCGTCTTCATCATTACTTAAATCACCAACAGGAAGAACAACTCCCATTCTACCATTATCTTTATTTAAAAGTTGATAACATCTTTCAATAAATAAAATAGAAGGTCTTAATGCGCTTTTGAACCTTTTAGTTGAAGGAAGTGAATAGGTTTCGTCATCCAAATCCCAAAACCTTGCTAAATCATATTGTTCAAGTAATTTTCCGGTTACTTTAATATCTTTTCCAAAAGGTGGGTTAGTTAATATTACATTAAATTGGTCGTGAGTTAGTTCGTCTCTATTTACAGTATCCCAATTTTTCCTTTCTTCAAGACTATTTTCAGCAAACACTCCACCGCTTCCATCTCCAACAATAGACATATATGCTTTGGTGATTTTCACTAAATCTCTTTCTTGGTCAAGACCAAAGAAATATTTAGCGAATAAATTTCTTTTGTGTGTTACCAATCTATCAGGTGGCAATCTTTTTGAAAGTTTATTTTCGAGAATATTTCCAACTTCTTTAAGTGCCTCAATTAAAAATCCACCACTTCCACAAGCTGGGTCAATAATGTATTCTTCAGGTTTAGGTTTAAGAAAATCAACAATAAATTTTACAACCTGTCTTGGTGTAAAAAATTGTCCATTATCTTCTTTTAAGGATTCATTAGTAAAAACTTCAAATGCAGCTCCAATACTATCAATTTCAGAATTTAAAAATGCAAATTTTTGAAATTTTGAAACTATTTCTAAAATCGTATTCTTATCAAATTCAATTGCATCTGATTCATAAAAAATATCTTTGTATTTGGTTTTTACCTCTTTAAAAAGAGCCTTTATTTCTTTATGAGTTTTATTTATGTCTGGTTCATCATCATCATTTAATCGAACATAGAATTTACAATATTCCTCATAGCTTAATTCGTCATAGATTTTACAAAAAAGAACGTTGATTATGTTAGTTGTTATTCTATCAGGTTTTTTAATATTTGAATTTGCATAAATGTAATCGTGCAATTTCTTGAATACTTCTATTATATTGATAGGTGGAACAAGGTTTTCCTTTTTAAGAGAACCTAATTTTTGAGCGTAATAAGGAATGTCCCAAACCTCTGTAAATTTTGTTGTTTTTTTTGTCCCAATATTTGTTTTCCAGTAATTCCAAGAAGTACCATTAGTCCAAGCACACCAAGATGCAGTCGTTGCAGTAACATATGAGAAAACTTGATTATCATATATTTTAATTGAAGGTGATTTAGTTTCAATTACTAAATAAATATTATTTTGATTTTTTTTCTTTGAATGAAAAATGACAATGTCAGCAGCTTCTCCTTTTTTCTTTGAACCTCTTTGAATTGTAAATTCAACATCTATATGTTCTTTCGGATAACCATAATCTTCAACTAATTGTTGTAAAACATTTTGTCTTACTCTTTCTTCTGGTGTGTCAGGTCGAGATTTACCTGTTATGTAACACTTTATTTTTGTTTTTGTCAATTTGTTAGTTTTTTCAAATTTAGTGTTTTTCGCGCATTACCTACAACTTTAATGATATGACGTCGTTTTAATGACTTATATCAGACGATAAGCGAAGTTCGGCTTTTTAAGTTAATAAGTCAATACGTAACCTTACGTAATTTTAGACAAATTTTGCCAAATCCATATCGTTAATAGCCCCATGGCTGGCATGCGCCACCACTACTCCATTCTTTATCACCAATAACTGCGGTGACTCGTGTAGCACCTGAAATTTATAACCAACCTCGTTAGACACCTCCCTGTAACGCAACAGGTCGAGATAGTATAAATCTGCATTTGAATCTAAATCGTAAGCAGCAACAAACTGGTTCATTACCATTAGGCTAATACCGCAGCGTGTAGAGTGCTTAAAAATAAGCTGTGTTTTGGTTTTAGATAGATCTGCGATGACATCCAATTGGTCTACACTGTTTAAGGCAATCCACGGCAATAGCTTTTCTTGTTTATCCTCTGAAGCTTTAGCGGAAGAGGATGTTCCAAATAATTTTTTAAACATATTAAAATCTATTTTTAACGTCAGTTCGAGTGAAATGCAACAGCATTTTGTATCGAGAACCACCACTACCTCAAACTTAAAGTTCACCCGTAGCTCCTTCGGGTCTCCTTCGGGTGTACTTCGGGTGTACTTCGGGTCAATTCGGGTAAACGCAGTACCATAATCATGGGCAAACCATAACACAACACAGACAAAAAGTCACTCTAACCCTAATAAAATCAGTCATTTTGTCGGTTTTATCCCATCAACTTGAATTGGTAAGATAATTGACTAAAGATAGTCAAATACAACAAAAAAATAAAACAATAGTGTTATTCCGAGTTGTCAGACTGAGCCTGTCGAAGTCAAATTAAAACACCTCAAGAGACTATTCCGAATAACAAAAAAAAACATTATATGAATTTTAATAATTATACAATAAAATCACAAGAAGCCATACAGCAGGCACAGCAGCTTGCCCAAGGCTTTGGTCATCAGCAGATAGAAAATGAGCACATCTTTAAAGCGCTCTTCGAGGTTGATGAAAACGTGTTACCATTCATTCTAAAAAAATTGAATGTTAATGTATCTATATTACAACAAATATTAGATAAAGAACTGCAGAGTTTTGCAAAAGTTTCTGGTGGAGAGATCATGCTCTCTCGTGAAGCAAGCAAAGCACTGAACGAAGCATCAATCATCGCCAAAAAGATGAATGATGAATACGTATCTATTGAGCATTTAATCTTAGTAATTTTTAAATCTAAAAGTAAAATTGCCCAGATTCTAAAAGACCAAGGTGTTACTGAGAAAGGCCTCAATGCCGCTATAGAAGAATTGCGCAAAGGGGATAGAGTAACGTCCCAAAGTCAGGAAGAAACTTATAATGCTCTAAACAAGTACGCTAAAAACCTTAATCAGTTAGCACAAGACGGTAAGCTAGACCCTGTCATTGGTCGTGATGAAGAGATTCGTAGAATACTTCAAATCCTTTCACGTAGAACCAAAAACAATCCAATCTTGGTTGGCGAACCTGGTACTGGTAAAACTGCCATTGCCGAAGGTTTAGCACATCGAATCATTGATGGTGACGTACCGGAAAACTTAAAGGACAAGCAAATCTTTGCCTTGGATATGGGAGCATTGATTGCCGGCGCAAAGTATAAAGGTGAATTTGAAGAACGCCTCAAAGCCGTAATCAAAGAAGTAACCACCAGCGAAGGTGACATCGTACTCTTTATAGATGAGATTCATACACTCGTAGGTGCAGGTGGTGGTCAAGGTGCGATGGATGCTGCCAATATTTTAAAACCCGCTTTAGCACGTGGCGAATTGAGAGCTATTGGTGCGACCACTTTAGATGAGTACCAAAAGTATTTTGAACAAGACAAAGCCCTAGAACGTCGTTTCCAAAAAGTAACGGTTAACGAGCCAGATACAGAGAGTGCCATTTCCATCCTTCGTGGTATCAAGGAAAAATATGAAGCACACCACAAGGTACGCATTAAGGACGAAGCTATTATTGGTGCTGTGGAATTATCAAACCGATATATTACCAATCGTTTCTTACCGGATAAGGCGATTGACCTTATGGATGAAGCGGCTTCAAAATTACGTATGGAAATCAACTCTAAGCCAGAGGAATTGGATGTTCTAGACCGTAAAATAATGCAGCTCGAGATTGAACATGAAGCACTTAAGCGTGAAAAGGACGAGACCAAACTAAAGTCCATAAAGGCTGAATTGGCTAACCTCAAGGAGGAACGTAATGAGCTTAATGCGAAGTGGAAATCTGAAAAAGAAACGGTTGAAAACGTTCAGAATATAAAACAGGAAATAGAAAACTATAAGCTTGAAGCTGAACGTGCCGAGCGTGAAGGTGATTACGGTAAGGTTGCTGAAATCCGTTACGGTAAAATTAAAGAAGCGACAGAAAAGCTTGAAGACTACCAGAAACAATTGGCAGAACAACAAGACAACGCCTTAATTAAAGAGGAAGTAACTTACGAAGATGTCGCTGATGTTGTGGCAAAGTGGACAGGTATTCCTGTAACCAAAATGATACAGAGTGAACGCGAGAAATTGCTAAAGCTAGAGGACGAATTACACAAACGTGTCGTTGGTCAAGAAGAAGCTATTGAAGCTGTCAGTGATGCTGTACGCAGATCTAGAGCTGGTTTGCAAAATCCACAAAAACCAATAGGAACTTTCTTGTTCCTTGGTACAACTGGTGTTGGTAAAACAGAATTAGCGAAGGCATTGGCAGAATATCTATTTGACGACGAAAATGCCATGACACGTATTGATATGAGCGAATATCAAGAACGACATGCCGTTAGTAGATTGGTGGGTGCACCTCCAGGATACGTAGGTTATGATGAAGGTGGTCAGCTGACTGAAGCTGTGAGACGTAAGCCGTATTCTGTAGTGCTACTGGACGAAATTGAAAAAGCGCATCCAGATACCTTCAATATTTTATTGCAAGTATTGGACGAAGGCCGTTTAACAGACAACAAAGGTCGTATTGCGGATTTTAAAAACACAATCATCATCATGACCTCTAATATGGGAAGCCAGATCATACAAGAACGTTTTGAGGCGACCAAGGATATTCAATCAGCAATGGAAGCTGCAAAAGTCGATGTACTTGGTATACTAAAACAAAGCGTAAGACCAGAGTTCTTAAACCGAATTGACGATACCATTATGTTTACTCCATTATCAAAGGAAAACATTGTAGATATTGTAGATCTACAATTAAAAGGTGTTTCAAAAATGATTGCGCAACAAGGCATTACGTTTGATGCAACACCAGAAGCTAAAGCGTACTTAGCTGATAAAGGTTATAATCCTGAGTATGGAGCGAGACCTGTAAAGCGTGTGATTCAGAAAGAAGTCCTGAATGAATTAAGTAAAGAGATATTAGCAGGACGAGTAACAACCGATAGTATTATTCTACTTGATGAATTCGATAACAAATTAGTCTTTAGAAACCAAGGAGACTTGGTAATTGAAGATACTCAATAAAGATTTTTTTGATTGATTGGTTGATAAGAGCAACGTTAGTTTCATTTACGGAACGAGCGTTGCTTTTTTTAGCATTCGGCTATTATTTCTTATATTAGATAGGCAAATAAGTCTTATGGGAATCATAAAATACATAAATAACCAAGATGCAGAATGCTTTATTTTTGATGATTTCATTATCAATCAGATTAAGGAAGGTGTTGTGGTTGAGCCTAGCCACAACGAAGAGCTTAATAATATCATTAAAGAACATTTCAGCGGAAAAGACATGGTTTACATATCAAACCGTGTAAAATCCTATTCGGTCAATCCACTAATATATACTGAAACAGAATCGATTCCCAACCTCATAGCTATTGCGATGATTCCTAAGACAGACGTTATGCGTAAAAACGCGGAGTATGAGCGAAATTTTTACGATAAACCTTATGAGATTTTTGACTCACTCACGGAAGCTATAATATGGGTACAGCAAGTCTTGGAAAAAGAAGAACCTGGTCCTGCCATTCAAAAAAAGTAAAATAGTATTATCAACTGTATTTCCCCTTAAAAAATTACTTAAAAGCTAAACGTTAGAATTGTGTAACAATTAACGCTTTAATCAGTCTATATAATGATTGGTTGGTCCTGCCTTAACTGGCAGGCAAGTTAAGCAACATTGAGCTCAAGCCGAGTCGCAATCGGTAGAGTAAGATGTTGCTTTCCTATTGTAACATATTAATGATTTTAGCTACTTATAGTAAATTCAAAAACTTTAAAATGAAACGCATTCTATCAGTATTTGTTGCAACACTATTATCAGTTTTTTCAGTCAATGCCCAAAAATTAGAAAATTCAACCCTTTGGAAAATTGAGGGCAACGGCTTGGAAAAACCATCGTATCTCTTTGGAACAATTCATATGACATGCGACGCTACAATAGAGAACGATGTAAAAAAAGCCTTGGATGAAACCACTCAAATTGTTCTAGAATTGGATATGGACGATCCAACCATGCAAACAAAAATGATGTCTGGTATTTATCTACCTAAAGGAGAAAATATCAGGGATTACATTACTGAAGAAGAGTACAAAACCATAGATTCACTATTAACCAATCATTTGGGAATGCCATTAAAACTTATGGAAAATATGAAACCCTTTTTCCTAAGCACTAGCCTATACCCAAAACTATTGGATTGCCCTATGCAATCTTTTGAACTAGAACTTATGAGAATTGCAAAAGAACAAAAGGAAGACATTAAAGGCCTAGAAACCATGGAAGAACAGTTAGAGGTTTTTGACAACATCCCTCTAAAGGACCAATATGCCGACCTCATACGAATGGCAGAAGACAATTTAGAATACGACAAAACCAACTTTGCTAAAATGCTCAAGGTTTATAAAGATGAAAATATCAACGAAATGTTAGCAATGATGGATGATGAAAACAATACCACCGTAGCAGAACACCAAGACGTTCTATTAGATCAACGGAATGAAAACTGGATTTCAAAAATTAGTGAATTTGCAAAGGAGCAACCAACACTCTTTGGTGTTGGAGCTGGGCATTTAGCAGGAGAAAAAGGTGTTATTAACCTATTGAGAAAAGCAGGCTTTACTGTTACTGCCGTTTTAGAATAAAAATTTACTATTATGCTTTCATTTTACTAGTTCAAAATCAAAAACTTACTGAAGCAATCCCAATTTTTCGACGAAATGCATGTTAAATTTCTAAAATTTAACATGCATTTTACCGAAGAAATCCTTAATTTTACCGAGCTATTTAATTCCAACATTACTTGATACACAATTAAACTTGTAAGGTATTCCCTCATACCATGAGGGAGTTACTATAGTTATTTTTTTGTAAAAACCCTACTTATAATTACATATGGAATTGAATAGATATATAGATCATACTTTGCTGAGTCCAACAGCAACCGAAGCCGATATACTTAGGCTTTGTAATGAAGCATTAAAACATAATTTCTATGCCGTTTGCGTAAACAGTTGCTATGTCCCTATTGCCAAACAGGCCTTGGGAAGATCCAATGTTAAAATCTGTGCAGTTGTTGGTTTTCCTTTAGGAGCCATGTCAACAGATGCTAAAATTTTTGAAGCCAAGAAAGCCATTGAAGATGGTGCTTCAGAGATTGATATGGTCTTAAATATCGGTCGTCTTAAAAGTAAAAACCACGTTGCTGTTTTAAAGGACATTAGCAATGTAAAACGAGCGATTGGTCTTACCACATTAAAAGTTATCCTTGAAATCAGTGAGCTATCTAAAAACGAAATCGTAAAGGCATGTGAAATATGTATTGATGCCAAAGCTGATTTTGTAAAAACCTCAACAGGCTTCTCTACAAGTGGTTCAACATTGACCGCTATTAAAATAATGAAGAAGAGCGTTAAAAACCATCTCAAATTAAAAGCTTCTGGTGGCATCAGAGATGCTGAAACAGCCTTAAAATACATCGAGGTTGGCGTTCATAGAATTGGCACATCATCTGGAGTTGCTATGATGACAAGTCAAATTTCACATTCAACTTATTAGTTTAAAAACAATTCTTACTTTTATGGCATGAGTGTACACATCGGAGCCAAAAAAGGGGATATCGCAGAGACCATACTTTTGCCTGGCGATCCATTAAGAGCTAAGTGGATTTCAGAAACTTTTTTTGAAGACGCCAAATGCTTTAACAAAGTCAGAGGAATGTATGGTTATACCGGCTATTACAAAGGAAAAAAAATTTCGGCAATGGGAACCGGAATGGGAATCCCTAGCATTTCTATATATGCCAATGAACTTATTA
Source organism: Leeuwenhoekiella palythoae (assembly GCA_964221315.1). GTDB lineage: Bacteria > Bacteroidota > Bacteroidia > Flavobacteriales > Flavobacteriaceae > Winogradskyella > Winogradskyella palythoae_A. The sequence continues at coordinate 89,439 of CAXPYI010000008.1, forward strand.
AAGAATTTGGTGTACAGAACCTTATTAGAGTTGGTAGTGCAGGGTCTTATCAAAAAGAAGTTGGTCTAAGAGATGTTGTTTTGGCAATGGCCGCCTCTTCTACTTCGGGAGTCAATGAATTACGATTTGGTGGTGCCGACTATGCGCCCACTGCGGATTTTGGTCTTTTTATGAAAGCGGTTAAAGCTGCAGAAACAAAAGGTATACCTATAAAAGCCGGCAATGTTTTATCTTCTGATGAGTTTTATGAAGATAATATTGAATCCTACAAAAAATGGTCGAAATTCGGTGTGCTTTGCGTAGAAATGGAAGCGGCTGGTCTTTACACAGTTGCCGCAAAACACAATGTTAATGCCTTGGCTATCCTGACCATTTCAGACTCTTTAGTAACCGGAGAACGCACTACAAGTAAAGCTCGTGAAACTACCTTTAGGAGCATGATTGAAATTGCGTTAGAGCTGGCTTAAGATTATTTAACAAAACATTTCAAAAAAACATTGTTCTTCTGGTTTATATTTGAGAGAATTAATCAATCACTCTCAATATGAAATCTCTTCTTGCTACCCTATTGTTATTTTTTTCGATTAATGTATTTGCTCAAGACACTTCTGACAAAGCACAAATTGAAGTCACCTTAAATAATTATTTGGACGGCTTCTATCAAGGAGACACATTAAAACTAAAAGCTGCTTTAAAGCCAAGACTGTACAAGTTTGGCTATTGGAAAAATAAAGAGTCTGGCGAATACAAGTATTCTAGCCAAATGACTTACGAAAAAGCCATTGCCTACGCTAAAGGTGTTGTTGAAAAGAAACAGCAAAAGGGTGAGGATGTTATAAGAAAAGTTGAGGTTTTTGAGATTGCAAACCATATTGCATCAGCAAAAGTTATCGGTTTTTGGGGTATTGACTACATGTTGTTATCTAAGGAAGAAGGTACATGGATGATAGAACAAGTCATTTGGGAGGGGCCTTTGGAAAAATCACATTTAGGAAAAACCACAACCTATTATTTAATAAGACATGCTGAAAAGGACAGCTCTAATAAAGAAGATCGAGATCCACATTTATCGGAAGCAGGCAAAACACGTGCAAATAATTGGGCCAAACATTTTGAAGATATAACTTTGGATGCCGTATATTCTACCAACTACAACAGAACCAAAGCAACAGCGACACCAACAGCAAAGTCAAAAAATCTTGAGCTTACGCTATACGATCCTCGCCATATGGATGCAAAGGAATTTATGGCCGAATGCGAAGGAAAAACGGTTTTAATTGTTGGCCATAGCAATACAACACCAATGTTTGCCAATTCACTTTTAGGTGAAAAGAAATATGAGATGATGAAGGAAGATGACAATACGAGTCTCTATAAAGTGGTAGTCACAGGAGACTTAAAAACCTCTGAACTATTAAAGATCGAGTAAATCTACTGTAACATTTTTGAGTTCTATTTTAGACAGTAATTCCAATTCATTTTTATCAAAAGCTTTTCCTAAATCAAGAAGATTTATGGATGAGACTTTTGGTTTGAAGTTATTGTAATCCACGAAACGCAGTCCGTTGACATAACGTTCGTTATAAGCTTGCCTAAATCGCATGCCTTTACCGTCGGCCTCATTATACGAATAAGCTAAATAATCGACTTTAAAGCTTTCTTTATCAATCCAGTAGACAAAAACATCTTCGTAGTCCTCTCCACCTCCATCTTCATCAAAAGTGACTTTGATTTTGTAATACGTCTTTTCATTAATTCGCTCTTCTCCAAGTAACGTTTTATTGACTGCCTTGCCATTGAGACCATAGGGCAATACAGAAAAATAATGCACAGAGTTTACTGAGGCTGTGTATTTTTGGATTGTTGAGTCCGGAACATGAACCTTTATTTTATCATTTACCTTACGTTCAAAGCCCTCATTGGTAATGATATCAAAAATTGAGTCTTTATTATCGTTAATCATCAAGCGCATTAATAAGTAATCCCCTTTGAATCTTCTGGAATAGTAATGTTTATCCCTAAAATCAAAATTTATCTCCGATTTGTCAAAGTTGTTACCACCAGACACCTCTATGGAAGCATTGATAATATCTTCAGCACTTAATTGCATTTCTTTGGGCTGATCTTTGCAAGATAGGATTGCAAAACAGACCACAATTATAACGATGTATTTCATGGCTTGCACATTTACTAACGAAAAACAAATTTAGCCCTTTATTTATAGCACTGTTTAACTTTTAACGTATTACTTTTAACTTCAAACATTAAAAGCTACCTTTGCTATTCCATGAAAAAAACGGTAAACATACTCAACAAAAAGGCAAAATTCCAATACGAGTTATTGGACAAATACACTGCTGGCATTGTGCTTACTGGTACTGAGATAAAATCCATTAGAGCCAGCAAAGCTTCTATCGCCGAGAGTTTTTGTGAATTCAACGATCGTGGAGAACTTTTTGTCATCAACATGACTATCGAAGAATATGCATTTGGCAACTACTACAACCACAAGCCCAAAGCCGAACGTAAACTATTGCTCAATAAACGTGAATTGAAGAAATTAGAAAAGGAAGTCAACATAAAGGGTAATGCCATTATACCAACGCGTTTGTTTATCAATGATAAAGGTCTGGCAAAACTGGAAATTGCACTTGCAAAAGGAAAAAAACTTTACGACAAACGAGACACCATAAAAGATCGTGACAATAAGCGTCGCCTAGACCGCATTAAGAAAAGTTTTTGATAACTTTAAGTTTGTTATAACCTTTACATGAATTTTTTTAATCTATGTTTGAGAACACATAGACAACCTTCATCCATTTTTATACGTCTATCATAATATAAACCATCAATAAAGTTACATGAACAGACTTCTACTCAGTTTTCTCTTTCTTACTTTTAGTTATTTTGCCTCAGCACAGGTTGTCGGAACGATTACCGACGCCAAAGGCGAGCCACTACCTTTTGTCAATATCCTTGTGGAAAACACATACAAGGGCACAACGAGTAACGACGACGGTTACTATGAGCTCAACGTTTCAGAGCCAAAGACTTACACTATTGTTTACACCTATTTGGGCTACAAAACGGTAAAGAAAAAAGTAGCCATAGATAAATTTCCATATACAATAAATGTTAGCTTAGAAGAAGAATCCGTTTCACTTGGTGAAGTGGTTATAGATTCTGAAGAAAATCCTGCAAATGCCATCATAAGACAGGCTATTACCAAACGAAAGGAAAATCTTGAAAAAATTCAGTCCTTTAAGGCTGATTTTTATTCCAGAGGGTTGATACGAATAAAAGACGCTCCAGAAAAAATTCTAGGCCAGGAAGTTGGTGATTTGGGTGGCGGATTGGACTCTACGCGTAGTGGCATTATCTATTTGTCCGAGACCATTTCTAAAATTCAATTTTTAAGACCAGATAAGCTAAAAGAGAAAATTACAGCCTCTAAAGTTAGCGGAAATGACAATGGTTTTAGTTTTAACTCTGCCTTAGATGTTGATTTTAACTTCTATAACAATACGGTTGAATTTGGTAACGAAATTATCTCACCAATCGCCAACAATGCCTTTGGTTATTACCGTTACAAACTAGAAGGTGTGTTTTATGACGAACGCGGCAACCTTATCAATAAAATCAATGTTATTCCCAAGCGTGAAAATGATCCGGTTTTTTCAGGTACGATCTACATTGTGGAAGACCAATGGACCATATACGCTTTAGAGCTTAATATTACAGGTGTACAAGCACGAATTCCTGTTGTGGACATTATAACCCTTAAACAAAGTTTTTCGTACTCCGAAGCGATTGATATCTGGGCCGTTATATCACAAAGTATCGATTTTAAGTATAAATTTTTAGGTATCAAAGGTGATGGGCGCTATACCGCAGTTTACAGTAATTACGAATTCAATACTGGGTTATCTCGACAAGATTTTGGTAGAGAACTTGTCGCTTTTGAAAACGAAGCCAATAAAAAGGATTCACTATTCTGGAATACCATTAGACCTGTACCACTAACAGTTGAAGAACGCAAAGATTACATTAAGAAAGATAGTATTCAGATTGTGCGGGAGTCCAAACCTTATCTAGACTCTATAGACCGCGCCAATAACAAATTTAAAATACGTAATATCTTGGGTTACACCTATCAAAATTCACATAAAGATTTTCGTTTGGGTTACGATATTGCTGGAGCTTCACATTTTAATACGGTACAAGGCTATACAGCTAAAGCCAATGTTTTCTTCAATAAAAATTACGATGAATTCAAACGCTATTTTAGAGCCAATGCCAATTTGGAGTATGGTTTTTCCGATAAGCGACTCAGAGCAACAGGGTCTCTAAGCTATAAGTTCAACAATACCAATCGAAGGTTTTTAACGCTATCAGGTGGCGTAAGTACGCAACAATTCAATCCTTCAAACCCAATAACACCACTTATAAACAGTGTGAGTTCTTTGTTTTTTGAAGACAACCATATAAAGCTATACGATAGAAGTTTTCTTCAGCTCGATTATTCAGAAGAGTTATTTAATGGATTTAGATTATTTGGTGGTATAAGTTATGAAAGGCGAAAAGCATTATTCAATACTACAGATCAGGTCTTTTTCAATCAAGATGATGATATGTACATCAGCAATAACCCATTGGACGAAACTGCTTATGGTATCGCTCCTTTCGAGACGCATAATATCATTAAAACTAATGTTAGTGCACAAATTAACTTTGGGCAGGAGTATTTAAGTTATCCTGATAGTAAATTCAATATCGGAAATGACGACTACCCTACACTGGTCTTGAGCTACGAAAAAGGCTTTGGTGCCACAAACGGCGATTATAATTTTGACCAAATTAAAGCAAGATTGTACCAGTCTTTTAATATTGCAGATAAAGGACGCTTTAGATACAATATTAGAGCAGGTAAATTTTTTAATGCCGATGATATTGCTTTTATGGATTACCAACATTTTAACGGCAACCAAACCCATGTGAGTACAGATGGCAATTATACGAATGTATTCAATAATCTGCCCTATTATGCTGCTAGCACCAACGATTCATATATAGAAGCACATGCAGAGCACGATTTTAACGGTTTTATTTTAGGTAAAGTACCGTTATTAAACAAACTAAACTTTAATTTAGTAGTCGGAGCACATTTATTGGCAACGCCAGATTTTAAACCCTATCAAGAATACACTATCGGAATTGACAATATTGGCTGGGGAAAATGGAGATTCTTAAGAGTTGACTATATACGTTCGTACCAAAGTGGATTTCAAAGTGATGCTATTTTGTTTGGGTTGAAATTCTTTTAACTTTATCACGTTGTCATTCCTGCGCAGGCAGGAATCTATTATATGAATAAAATCAAAAATCATGAAAAAATATATCCGTTTACTATTCGTACTTGCTTCAATTAGCCTTTCAGCACAAGAAGAAGAAACCAAAGACTACTCTAAAAACGTCGCCACATTAGACAGCACCATTGAAACTTTATATTCGGTTATTTCTGGTGACAAAGGTTTTAAGCGCGATTGGGATCTGTTTAAGCACTTGTTTCACAAAAAGGCAAAATTGATCCCTACAGGTAAAGACCAAGAAGGTAATACCGTAGCACGCTATATGTCGCCAGACGATTATATAAAAACCTCCGGAGAATGGTTGGTACAGAATGGATTCCATGAAGTTGAAATTAACAGAGAAGTTCAGACTTTTGGTAATGTAACTCATGTGTTTAGCACCTACGAATCTTATAGAAAGAAGGACGATGAAAAACCCTTTATGCGAGGCATCAATAGTATTCAATTGATGAATGATGGCGAACGTTGGTGGATTATCAACATTTACTGGATGCAAGAGTCCGAAGAGAATCCTATTCCTGAGGAGTATTTGCCTAAGAATTAATTTAAATTTACCCATTCCGTCAGTTCGAGTGATTTCGACTCGGTCGAAATAGTATCGAGAACCACTAGAACCAATAAATTATAGTTCTCGATACAAATTTTCTTCGTTAGGACTCAGAAAATTCACTCGAACTGACGCAAAATCTCAAAACTCTAAACTTTTCATAAAGAATTTGAAGACCAATTTTAACTCCTTACTTTTATAAAAGAATAAAACACTACATAAAATGACATTCAAATCCGCATACAGCCTAATTGTAGCTTTAGCATTTTCAATTCTAAGCTGTGCCCAAACCACAACAGAAAAAGCCAAACCCATTTTTAAAGACGGAGAAGCACAAATTGTTGAAGCGTTTCAAAACCCTGAAAATTGGTTACGTCACGATCTTTGGGTAGAAACCGAATTCGACACAGACGGAGATGGAGATAAAGATAGAATGCATGTTTCTGTAACCCGACCAAAACAAACCGAAACTGAAGGTTTAAAACTACCTGTTATCTATGTTACCAGCCCTTATTTTGCAGGTGTTGCAGCTGACGCACCAGGGACAATGTGGAACGTAAAACATGAACTTGGTGAAATCGGAGAAGAACGTTTTCACCCAGAAGTCATACGTAGAGGAGAACGACCGATTATTTCAAATTCCCATATCAGAAAATGGGTACCAAGAGGTTATATTGTGGTGCATTCCTCTTCACCTGGAACAGGTTTGTCTGATGGAGCACCAACAATTGGAGGTAAAAACGAATCTTTAGCTCCAAAAGCGGTCATTGACTGGCTGTGCGGTCGTGCTAAAGGTTTTACGGAGCGTAATGGAGATGAAGAAGTTAAAGCTTATTGGTCAACAGGAAAGGTAGGTATGACAGGCACTTCTTATAACGGCACCTTACCATTGGCTGCAGCAACCACAGGTGTTAAAGGTTTAGAGGTTATTATCCCTATCGCACCAAACACATCGTATTATCATTATTACCGATCTTACGGTTTGGTACGTTCACCAGGTGGTTATTTGGGTGAGGATATCGATGTTCTCTATGATTTTGTTCATAGTGGAGATGAAGATAAGCGTGCCCACAACAATAAAGTTGTACGTGATACAGAGATGATGAACAATATGGACAGGCAAACTGGCGACTACAACGATTGGTGGGCTGGACGTGATTATCTCAATCAAATGGACAATATGGAAGCTGCCATGCTCATGTCACACGGTTTTAACGACTGGAATGTAATGCCAGAACACAGCTACAGAATTTATAAAGCTGCTAAGGAAAAAGGCTTGCCAGTTCAAATTTATTATCACCAAAATGGACATGGAGGTCCACCACCTACTTCTATGATGAACAAATGGTTTACAAAATATTTACATGGAGTAGATAATGGTGTGGATAAGGAAAAAAATAAAGCATACATAGTAAGGGAGTATGATGACAGGCAGCAACCAACCGCTTATTTAGATTACCCAAATCCTGATGCGCAAGATGTTACTTTAAATCTTACACCAGGAGGAACTTCAGTTGGAGGATTAACTCTTAACTCTGTTGACGCAGCTAAGGAAACGCTAACTGACAATGTTTCCTTTTCAGGAAAGGATTTAGCAAAAGCGAAAAATTCCAATAGCCGCTTACTTTATGTAACACCACAGTTAAAAGAGGATTTACACATTTCTGGAGTACCAAAGGTGAGCATTTCACTATCTAGTAATAAATCTGCAGCGAATTTATCGGTTTGGTTGATTTCATTACCTTGGGAAGAAGGAGATGAAACAAAAATAACGGATAACATCATTACAAGAGGCTGGGCTGATCCTAAAAACTACAAATCTTTAACCAAGGAAGAAGATTTGATACCAGGTCGTTCGTATACCGTAAATTTTGAATTGCAACCAGATGACCAAATCATTAAGGCTGGTCAGCAAATCGGGTTAATGATATTTTCCAGTGATCAAGAGTTTACACTTCATCCAAAAGCTGGTACAGAACTAACCATTCAATTGGACAAGACGACTCTGACTTTGCCTATTGTTGGTGGAAAAGAAGCTTACAGAAATGTAACGAATTAATTTTTATTTTGAAAGCCCTTTAGAACTTACAAATTCATCAAATAATATTTGCTCTTTTTGTTTTTCAATTGTCAAATCAGATATTAATAAATCACTCATTCCAACTGGTGAATAAAAATACGTTTTCCAAATAGCTCTGTGCTTTATAAAGATGTGTTCTGAACCAAATTCATCATGTTCGTATATACCAATCCAAAACTTGCCTAATACTAAAAGTAAAACAACAGAAAAAACTAAAACAATTCTTTTCATATATCAGTTTTTATCTTCCAGTAAAGGCACAAACCGAAATTCACCAAACTCATGTTTTTCAAATTCCTTTGGGCCTTTTCTAATAAATAGTGTCATAATCTGTACATCGTCGCCCACAGGAATTACCAATCGTCCACCAACTTTTAATTGGCTCATTAACGGTTTAGGAACAAAAGGCGCACCAGCAGTAACGATAATACTATCAAATGGTGCTTCTTCAGGCAAACCTTTATAGCCATCACCAAAAATGAGTTTTTTGGCTCTGTATCCTATTTTGGGCAAAAACTTAGACGTTTTTTTAAATAATTCCTGTTGACGTTCAATACTATAAACTTTAGCTCCAAGCTCAATCAATACAGCGCATTGGTAACCACTACCTGTACCGATTTCTAAAACTTTGTCTCCAGACTTTATTTGTAGCAATTCTGATTGAAAAGCAACTGTATAAGGTTGGGAAATGGTTTGGTCTGCAGCAATAGGAAACGCCTTATCCACATAAGCATGATCTATAAATCCCGAATCCATAAACAAATGTCTCGGAATATTACCAATGGCTTTTAAAACCGCTTCATCCTTAATTTCCTTTGCTCGCAGAGTTTCAACCAGTTGCTGTCGCATCCCTTTATGCTTAAACGTATCTTTCAAATCTTAGTTTAGTTTGATGCTAAATTAACCCAAAGCAAAGCAAAATGCAATCCCAAAACCGAATTATTGAATTCACAGTATTTTATATTTACTTTTTTAAATTTCTAATTCAAAACGCCTATTTTTGTTAAAAACAGAAAAACATGCTTAAAGCTGGTGTTTTGGGTGCCGGTCACCTTGGAAAAATACATTTAAGACTGCTCAATCAATCTAAAAAATATGACTTAGTTGGTTTTTACGATGCAGATCCTGAAAACGCAAAGCGCGTTGTAGAAGAATTCGGTTACAAATACTTTGATTCTATTGATAATTTAATTGAAGCTGTGGATGTCGTAGATATTGTAACTCCTACGCTTTCTCATTACGACTGTGCTAAAAAAGCCATAAAAAAAGGGAAACATATTTTTATAGAAAAACCAATTACGAACACGGTTGAAGAAGCCGAAACCATTAGAACATTGGTTGCGGAACACGGAGTTAAAGGGCAAGTTGGCCATGTAGAACGTTTTAATCCTGCTTTTATCGGTGTAAGGGATAAAATTGAAAACCCAATGTTTATCGAAACGCATCGTTTGGCAGAGTTTAATCCGCGTGGTACTGACGTGCCTGTGGTATTAGATTTAATGATTCACGATATTGATATTATCCTTAGCGTTGTCAATTCACCTGTAAAGCACATTTCTGCCAGTGGAGTTTCTGTAGTCAGCGAAACACCAGATATCGCCAATGCACGGATAGAATTTAAGAACGGTTGTGTAGCTAATCTTACAGCCAGTCGAATTTCCTTAAAGAATATGCGCAAAACACGTTTCTTTCAAAAGGATGCCTATATCTCAGTTGATTTTTTGGAGAAAAAATGTGAGGTCGTAAAAATGAAGGACGCGCCAGAAAACCCTGGTGATTTTGATATGATTCTTCAAAATGCTGAAGGTGTAAAAAAGCAAATCTATTTTGACAATCCTAAAATTGAAAATAATAACGCCATTTTAGATGAATTGGAAACCTTTGCGGATGCTATCAACAATAACACCAAACCAATTGTGACACTTCATGACGGTACTGAAGCTTTGCGCATTGCCAATATGATTATTAATCAGTTTTAATTTCAAAAATACAACTAGCCACTGAGGCTCTCGAAGTGGCCTTATTTTTAATTTTAATGTGACTTCTAGAGCCTCAGTCACCAAAAAACAAATATGAAAAACATAGCAGTAATAGGTGCAGGAACAATGGGAAACGGAATTGCCCATACATTCGCTCAATCCGGATTTAATGTAAACCTTATTGATATTAGTGAAGCCTCACTGGAAAAAGGTATGGCTACCATTTCTAAAAATCTTGATAGAATGGTGGCAAAAGAAAAAATTTCAGAATCTGATAAATCCGAAACACTTGGAAAAATAAATACATTCACAGACTCTAAATCCGGAGTACAAGATGCAGACTTGGTTGTAGAAGCAGCAACCGAAAACGTAGACCTCAAACTCAAAATATTCAAGCAATTAGATGAAGTTTGTGATGAAAATACCATCTTGGCTACGAATACCTCATCTATTTCAATAACACAAATCGCCGCTGCAACCTCTAGACCAGAAAAAGTTATTGGAATGCACTTTATGAACCCAGTGCCGATTATGAAATTGGTAGAAATCATCCGTGGCTATAACACTAGTGACGGTGTGACAAACACCATAATGGAATTATCGAAAAAGCTTGGTAAAACCCCAACCGAAGTCAATGATTACCCAGGTTTTGTGGCTAACCGTATTTTAATGCCAATGATCAATGAATCTATTGAAACACTTTACAACGGAGTTGCCGGTGTAGAAGAAATAGATACGGTTATGAAGCTGGGAATGGCACACCCAATGGGTCCATTACAGCTTGCAGATTTCATTGGTTTGGATGTTTGCCTGTCAATCCTAAATGTAATGTACGACGGTTTTAAGAATCCAAAATATGCGCCTTGCCCTTTACTTGTAAATATGGTACAAGCTGGCAAATTGGGAGTTAAATCTGGTGAAGGCTTCTACGATTATTCTGAAAGTCGAAAAGCTGAGAAAGTTGCAACGCAATTCTCTAAGTAAAAAGCAACTGTCATTGCGAGCCTGCCTAGCGTCAAACAGGTGCGAAGGACGTGACTATCTCTTGACGGGAAAAACACTTTATATGAGACATTTCATTTATTACAACTTTCTACTAATCCTTACATTATTTTCTTGTAATAGCAGAACAAATAATATTGAGAATACTGTTTCAGTCCCAAGTGACAAAGAAGTTTCAAAAGATTTAATAGTTAAAGTTAAACAACGAGATTTCAAAAACATTGTCATAAAAGATTCAAGTCATATAACTAATGGTTTTGATTTCCCTGTTGGAAAACCAAATGCTAAAGGCTACTACAACGCCCAAAAGTTTCAAGAAAACAATCATTTAGGTGATGACTGGAATGGCGTTGGTGGCGGAAATTCTGATTTAGGTGACCCAATATATGCTATTGGAAATGGCTATATTAGTGAAGTTAAAGATTATGAAGGTGGTTGGGGAAATGTTGTTAGAGTAGTTCATTTATACAAGGGAAAGCTTTATGAATCCCTTTACGCACATTGTGACTCTATAATTGTAGAACCAAATAGATTTGTGAAAAAAGGGGAACAGATTGCGACTATAGGAAATTGTAATGGTGCATATTATGCTCATCTACATCTAGAAATTAGAGATAGTGTAGGTTTAGATATTGGTGGAGGCTATTCATCAGATACCACTGGGTATTTAGACCCTTCAGATTCTATAAATAAAAACAGAAATTAAACTTGGCAAAAGTTATTCCATTTAGAGCAGTTAAACCTACACGAGCAATAGTTGGCTTGGTTGCTGCACGTCCCTATCAAAGCTACACAGTAGATGAACGTGAATCCCGCATGGATTACAATCCGTTTAGTTTTCTTCATATTGTAAATCCTGGTTATAAATATGCTCAGGAAGTTACAGGAAAGGAACGCTACAAATTGGTAAAAAATCGTTACGAGGAATTCAAGGAAGACGGAATTTTTGTAAAAGAGAAAAAACCTTCGCTATATGTCTATAAAATTGTAAATAGACATGGACAAGAATTCAACGGCATCATAGCGGCAACAAGTGCAGAAGATTATGAAAAGGATGTCATTAAGAAGCATGAAGATACCATTTCAAAACGCGAGAAAACATTTAAAACCTACTTAAAAACCGTAGGCTTTAATGCAGAACCTGTACTACTCACCTATCCAGACAATGATATAATTTCTTCCATAATAAAAGAAACCCAGAAAGAACATGCTATTTTTGAGTTTACTATGACCTATAGAGATACACACTATCTATGGAAGATTGATGATGAAGATACCATAGCGACTATTCAAAATGAGTTTAAGCAAATGGAAACCATATACATTGCAGATGGGCATCATAGGTCAGCTTCTTCCTACCTGTTATATAAACATGAAAAAGAAAAGAACACCAACCATAATGGTAGTGAGTCTTATAATTTCTTTATGTCTTATTTAATACCTGAGTCTGATTTGGTTATCCATGAATTTAACCGTTTGATTAAGGATTTAAATGGATTGAGTAAGGAAGAATTTCTTATAAAGCTTGATGAATGTTATCGTATAGAGAATAGAGGAGTGATGCCCTATAAGCCATCAAAACCACATCACTTTAGTATGTATTTAGATGGCGAGTTTTATTCGCTTTATTTAAGAAAAATCCATTACAAATTCAAAAACGCCTTAGATAAGCTTGATGCACAATTATTATACAAAACGATACTGCAACCAATTTTAGGTATTGAAGATCTTCGGAATGACAATCGCATAGAATATGTGAATGGCCAACACGAAATGATAACCATTAAAAGTAGTGTCGATAGTGGTGAATTTGTTGTTGGTTTTGGCATGTGCCCATCTAATGTAGAGCAAATGAAACAAATTGCAGATGAAGGTTTAAAAATGCCACCTAAAAGCACTTATATTTTACCTAAATTAAGAAGCGGAATTACGATTTATGAGTATTAAACAAAACTTACAAAATATAAAATCTAATATACCACAACATGTCACACTTGTAGCGGTATCTAAAACAAAGCCCATTAGTGACTTAATGGAAGCCTACGATGCTGGCCAACGCGTTTTTGGAGAAAACAAAATCCAGGAAATGGTTGATAAATTTGATAATATGCCTAAAGATGTAGAATGGCACATGATTGGCCATGTGCAGCGCAACAAGGTAAAGTATATGGCTGAGTTTGTGAGTTTAATCCATGGAGTGGATAGCTTAAAATTACTCAAAGAAATCAACAAAAGAGCCAAAAGTCACGATAGGGTTATCAACTGTCTGCTTCAAATAAAAATTGCCGAAGAAGACAGTAAGTTTGGGATGTCCGCTGAGGATGCTTCTGCCCTACTTCAATCGAATGCATTTTCAGAATTAAAAAATATTAAGGTTACCGGCTTAATGGGAATGGCAACCTTTACTGATGACATGAAGCAAGTAGAAAGCGAATTCAAGTTTTTAAATACAACTTTTGAAGAATTAAAATCAGTACAATCTGAAAACTGTGACTTACAAACCATATCCATGGGCATGAGCGGAGACTACGAATTGGCTATTGATTGCGGGAGTAATATGATTAGAGTTGGAAGTAGTATATTTGGTGTAAGAAATTATTAGTAAGCAAAACTATACTTTAAATTTTAGCTAATCTACGCAATATTAGACATAGAAACTACAGGTGGAAAGTACAATGAGGAAGGCATCACTGAAATAGCCATTTATCAGTATGATGGCCATAAAGTTACCGACCAATTTATATCCTTAGTCAATCCAGAGCGCGAAATTCAACCTTTTGTTGTAAACCTTACAGGTATTAATTCCAACATGCTCAAAAACGCACCAAAATTCTATGAAGTTGCAAAACGTATTGTTGAGATTACTGAAGACTGTATAATCGTTGCCCATAATTCGGACTTTGATTACCGCATACTTAAAACGGAGTTTAGACGTCTTGGCTTTCCTTTTAAACGAAAAACACTTTGCACGGTAGAGCTGTCTCAACAGCTTATGCCAGAAATGGAATCCTACAGTTTAGGTAAGCTGACAAGAGCGTTAGGTATTCCTGTGAGTGACAGACATAGAGCCAATGGAGATGCTCTCGCAACAGTGAAGCTCTTCAAAATGTTACTGAATAAGGACACTAATAAAAAAATTATAAAGGATGCTGTAAAGATTGAGCAAAAGTCAAAATTAGCATCAAATCTCAAAGACATAGTTGAAGAATTGCCAAGTGATATAGGTGTCTATTATATTCATGATGCGCAAGGCAATATCATTTACATTGGTAAAAGTAACAACATAAGAAAACGTATTATACAACACTTCACCAATAAAAATTCTAAATCAAAGAAAATTCAAGTACAAGTCGCAACCGTTACTTATGAAAAAACTGGCAGCGAACTCGTAGCTCTACTAAAGGAAAGTGAAGAAATAAAAAAGAACAAACCTATATTAAACAGAGCTTTAAAACGTAATAAATTTACCCAAGGGCTTTATAGTTTCATAGATGACAATGGTTATATAAATCTTAGGATAAAAAGCATTAATGCCAAAGATAAGGCGATAACGACCTTCAGCAATAGAAAAAGTGGTGTCTCATTCATGAACAAAATGGTAGAAACCTATCAATTATGCAACAAGTTGTGTGGAATAGATAGATCTAAAACGAGTTGTTTCAATCTAGGAATAGAAAATTGTTATGGTGCCTGCATAGGTAGAGAAGCACCTGAAGAATACAATAAAAGAGCAAATGCCGTAATCGAAAAAAACAGTTATGATAACAAGGATATGATTCTTATTGATAAAGGGAGGGATATTCACGAAAAAAGTGTAATCCTTGTAGAAGATGGAGTTTTTAAAGGAATTGGATTTTTTGATCTTAACCATCAGATAACGAATCACGAAATTCTAAAATCACTTATTACGCCGATGCATAATAATAGAGACACACAGCATATAATTCAGAGTTATATGCGTAGAAATAAACGATTAAAAATTATAGAACTACAAAACCTATGAAATTAACATTTACACTTTTCACGTTAATTATTTCCTCAATTTGCCTTGCCCAAAACTATAATGTAGCCATGCAAGTTTCTAAAAGTGATTTAGAACTGACATCGTATGCAAAAGACTCAACAGCCAATGCCCTTGTTATCTACGATCATGGTAATAGTTTTGTTGATGAAGAGACATTTTGGTTAAGAGTACAGGTAAAACAAAAAATAAAAATACTCCGAACTGAGGGCATTGAACGTGGTGAAGTGGAAGTGAAACTTTACAAAGGTAAATCCTCTAAAGAAAAAATATTGAACATAAGAGGCGCTACGCATAATTTAGTCGATGGAGAGATGGTTAAAACTGGATTAGAACAAAACGCCATTTTTAGAGAGGAAAACGAAAATTACACCCTAGTAAAGTTTGTCTTACCAAATGTAAAAGTTGGCAGTGTTATTACTTACAGCTATGAAACACAATCTCGCTTTATGTCTAAGTACCAACCTTGGTATTTTCAAGGTCCAGACCCAGTACTGTATAGTGAATATAACACAAGTATTCCTGGTAATTATGAGTATAATATTAAGCTTGTTGGTTCCATGCCTTTAGAAGTTAACGAAACGAGCCTAAAAAAGAATTGCATTGATTTAAGAGGAGATGCTGGTGCTGATTGTGCCATCGCCAAATATGTGATGAAAAATATTCCTGCTTACAAACCAGAAGGCTTTACTACAACTCCACTCAATTATACGGCAAGAATAGAATATGAATTAAGTGTTGTAAGAGGATTTGACGGAAGTGTTGATAAACTCACAAAATCGTGGGTAGATGTAGATAAAGAACTAAAATCTGATAAAGATTTTGGAAGGCAAATAAGTAAAAAGAGTTTAGTGAAGAATATCTTGCCTAAAGAAATTACATCAATTGATAATGACCTAAAAAAGGCAAAGGCTGTACACCAATTTGTTTTAGATAATTACAGATGGAATCAAAAATACGAGAGATACGATGTCTCAGTAAAGAATACCGTAAAAGAAAAAATAGGCAGTGCATTTGAGATTAATATGCTACTAGAAAACCTTTTAACAAGTGAAGGTTTTAAGGTTTATCCAATACTAATTTCTACACGCGGAAATGGATTGGCAACTAAGATATATCCAGTCTTAACGGATTTCAACTATCTAATTTTAAAAACATCAATAGATGATAAAGATTATTATTTAGATGCAACAGAGCCTTACCTATCATTTGGAGAATTGCCATTTAGAGCCCTTAATCAATATGGAAGGTTAATTGATTTTGAAGATGGAAGCTACTGGGAAGACATTAAAATAGAGGATTATTCCACTAGGATTCATAAAATAGAACTTAGTTCTTTTAAAGATGATGTTTTTAATGGTGAAGTGGTAAGTAAGTCCACTGGGTATCAAGCTCACGACTTAAAACGAATGCACTCAGAAAACCCACAATCATATAAAGAGAATAAAGCTGAAAAATATTCAGAAATCGCTATTGAAGAGCATAGAGTTTCCGATTTAGGTAAGAACAGTTATGAATTTGAAGAAAACATACACTTTACATTAGAGCCAGAATTTATTGGGAATAAAATTTACCTCAACCCGTTTGTTGTAAAATTTTTCGAGGAAAACCCTTTTAAATTACAACAGCGAACCTATCCGATAGACTTTGGCTACAAGGACATCTACAACTACGTTTTAAATATAGACCTAGGAGAAGATTTGAATGTTGTAGAGATTCCAGGTTCAGTTAACTACACACTCCCTAATAAATCATCTGGTACATTTTTATTTAATATTGAACATAAAGAAAATCAGCTAACTCTATATTTTAAAGTGAAGTTCGACAAAGCCATTTATGCGCCTGAGTTATATGATTATCTAAAAAAGTTCATGGACACCGTCGTAGAAACACAAAATAATACTGTAATAGTCTTGGAGAGAAATTAAATTTTTCTTTTCGTACATTTAAATTATGAAAACGAGCCAAAAACATACATGGAAAACCAAACTTCATGAGATAATCTATGAAGCGGATACTCCTGAAGGCAAGTTGTTCGATATTGTTTTGCTTATTGCCATCCTTGCCAGTATTATTTTGGTGATGTTGGAAAGCATTGAGAGTTTTGATCAAAAATATCATGATTTTTTAAATGTAAGTGAATGGGTAATCACCATCTTGTTCACCATTGAGTATATATTACGGATTGTTACTGTAAATAAACCTATAAAATATATCCTCAGTTTTTATGGGATTATAGATCTTTTATCTACCATACCAAAATATCTGTCTCTCTTTTTTGTTGGTTCACAAGCGCTAGTAGCCTTACGTGCACTACGTTTACTTAGAGTATTCAGAATTTTAAAGTTAGCGCGTTATCTTGGTGCATCAAACCAACTTGCAAATGCCATAAAGGCTAGCAGAGCAAAAATTTCCGTGTTTTTATTTGCAGTACTCATTGCATCAGTGATTTTCGGTACCATAATGTACTTGGTAGAAGGAGCTGATAGTGGTTTTACAAACATACCAAAGAGTGTCTATTGGTGTATTGTAACTATGACAACAGTTGGTTTTGGTGATATTGCACCAATAACTCCCCTAGGACAGTTTATTGCCGCTGTAATTATGATTATGGGTTATGGTATCATTGCGGTGCCAACTGGTATAGTGTCTGCTGAATATACCAAATCAGCCGGAAAAACGCAAAATCCTAAGAAGGAAGATGAAACAAAATTAAAAACCGTAACCCTAAATACGCAGTGTTGTGCCAACTGTTTTGCACAAAAGCATCAAGATGATGCAGAGTACTGTCATAAATGTGGATGTAAATTACGTTATGACTAATATCCTTATATCTGTGGTTGGACCCACTGCAATTGGTAAGACAGCTTTGAGCATAAAACTTGCACAGCATTTTAATGCCGACATTATATCTGCCGATTCCCGTCAATTTTATAAAGAAATGCATATTGGCACCGCAGTACCTTCAAGAGAAGAATTGAATACCGCAAAACATCATTTTATACAACATAAATCCATAGAAGAGTCTTATTCCGTTGGTGATTTTGAGCGTGATGCCATTGCTAAAATTTCAGAATTACATCAAAAAAATCCAATTGTGATTATGGTTGGCGGTTCTGGGTTATATGTAAAAGCAGTAACAAAAGGGCTGGATGACTTCCCTGATGTTGATAAAAACATTAGAGAAGAACTGAACAAAAAATTAGAAACCAATGGCTTAAAACCTTTACAAAACCAGCTAAAGGAATTAGATCCTGAAGCCTACAATACAATTGCCATAGACAACCCGCAACGTCTGGTCAGAGCTCTTGAAATTTGTATAGGCACTAACAAACCCTATTCTTCATTTTTAACCAATCCCGAAAAGAAAAGAGACTTTAAAACTATAACCATAGGTCTAGATGCCAAGCGTGACATAATCTATGACAGAATAAATCAACGAGTAGACCTAATGATTGAAAACGGACTATTGGAAGAAGTCAAAAAATTATTGCCATATAAAAACCTTAATGCACTCAATACGGTTGGCTATAAAGAACTGTTCAGATATTTTGAAGGATTTGACACTCTGGATTTTGCAATTTCCGAAATAAAGAAAAACACAAGGCGATTTGCTAAGCGTCAATTGACTTGGTTTAGAAAAAATGAAAATATAACTTGGTTTAATTATCAAACTGATAAAGACCAAATCATTAGCTATGTAGAAAAACAGCTATAAAAAAACCCAACTTAAAAAGTTGGGCTTTTTATATTTTATTAGTCATTTCCATTAACAACCAATCTAAATCCTTCACCGTGGATATTCAATATTTCTACGTCTGGATCTGGTTTTAGGTACTTACGAAGTTTAGCAATATAAACATCCATACTACGGGATGTGAAGTAGTTATCATCTCGCCAAATTTTGGTCAATGCCAGTTCTCTAGGCATTAAATCATTTTCGTGAAGCGCCAATAAACGTAACAATTCATTTTCCTTTGGAGATAACTTTGTTGGTTCACCGCCATCAAACTTTAAGAAACGTAATTTAGAATTCAGATCAAAACGACCAATCTTAAACTCAAATTGTTTACTATCCGCTACAGAATCGGTTGCCTTACGCTGCATAATAGCTTTAATCTTCATCAATAAAACCTCACTATCAAACGGTTTGTTTAAATAGTCGTCAGCACCAACTTTATAGCCTTTAAGCACATCTTCTTTCATAGCTTTTGCTGTTAAAAAAATGATAGGCACATCTGTATTTTTTTCCCTAATTTCCTTAGCTAGAGTAAATCCATCCTTATATGGCATCATTACATCAAGGATACAAAGATCGAAATCGTCTTTTTTGAACTTTTCAAAACCCTCCATTCCATTCTTGGCATGGACTACGTCGTAATCGTTCATCATTAAATAATCTTTTAAGACCGTTCCGAAGTTTGGATCGTCTTCTACCAAAAGAATTTTCTTGTTTTGTTCTTCCATGATTTGTTTTTATGATATTAACGGCAGCTTTATAATAAAAGTACTGCCTTTTCCCTTTTCACTTTCTACTGATATATGACCTTGATGATCATCCACAATTCTTTTTACGTAGGCCAAGCCTAGCCCATGTCCTTTAACGTTATGCACATTGCCTGTGTGTTCTCTATAAAACTTTTCGAACACACGCTTTGCAACCTGTTTTGACATGCCATTACCTTGATCCGATATTTTTAAAATAACATTATTACCTATGTTTTCGGTATATACATCAATCTTTGGTGCATCATCCGAGTACTTAATGGCATTGTCTAAAATGTTGACTATTACATTGGTAAAATGCGATTCATTAGCCAAAACCGATGACTTTACAGCGTTTAAATGTGTTTTTACATATCCTTTTCTGTCCTCAACTATTAACTCTACATGCGTAATTGCTTCTTCTATTAATTGGTGTAGCTTAATTCGCTCTTTACTTATGTTTAGTTCGTTCTTTTCTAGTTTTGATATACGCAACACGTTTTCAACTTGAGCGTGCATGCGCTTGTTTTCATCCTTTATCATTCCCAAATAACGCTTTACCTTGTCTTGGTCACTAATTATTTTAGGGTTTTTAATAGCATCTAAAGCCAGATTTATAGTTGCAATTGGAGTTTTAAACTCGTGCGTCATATTATTGATAAAGTCTGTCTTTATTTGCGATATTTTGCGCTGCTTTATCAATTGATGTATCGCACTGGAAAATGCCAAAATAATGATTAACGTAAAAACTAT
Source organism: Leeuwenhoekiella palythoae (assembly GCA_964221315.1). Taxonomy (GTDB): domain Bacteria; phylum Bacteroidota; class Bacteroidia; order Flavobacteriales; family Flavobacteriaceae; genus Winogradskyella; species Winogradskyella palythoae_A. The sequence continues at coordinate 109,675 of CAXPYI010000008.1, forward strand.
TGAAAGAATAACCATTGGTAAAATTGAGGATATCAGATACTTCTTTCTATCTGGAAAATCTACCCATAGATTATAACTACCTTCGTCATTATTATCTAGAAACACCGGAACTCCATATGCATTGGCTTTTTCAAAATTTTCCGATTGCACCTTGGTTGCCAAGTCATCATCGTATATGGCAAACTCAAATCCTAAATTCACACCTTCCTTCTTTAGTTCATTCTCTAAATAGGCTCTCACCTGCATGGGTGTAATGCGTTTGTAAATCGGAATATCTTTTAAGAAATCCTTAAAGGTATCCTCAAACATTTGGCGATCTAACGCAGGCATTGATGAGAATTTAATAACTTTTTCTACCGGAGCTATTCGATTGTTTCCGTCTAATTGAGCGTTATCATAGGTTTCCATAACTCGCTCATTAGACCTTTTACTGACATTAAAACTGTCTGCATCGATTTCAAAGAACAATGAGGGCACTTTAAAGCGTTCTTCCAGAACTGTATTGCGATGAACAATGGTTCTGTCGTTTATATCATCTTCAGTGGTAATTAAAAGCTGTCTTATGCTAATTGAATCTGCTTCGGTATTGTTATCTAAATATGGTTGAATTTTTGAGATGTAATTTCTCAACTCCATTTCTTCGATATCGCGCGAAACAAAACTTAAAGCACGCTTAACACTTAGTGTAAAATTCTTTTCCTCATTTTCTAAACTATTATTGATAAAAAATGATTGGACAAAGATTATACCAATGAGTGATAAACTCATTAATACCACCAACAAGATGAATAGCTTTTTACCCATCAGCCAAATTTAACATTTTAACATTTAGTACAAATTAGGTTTAACCTTACATTAACAAAAGGTATTCAAAGTTATTTTATTGCATTTAGGATAGATTGATGTATTTCTGCAGCCTGTTGTTTTGCTGTTTCTAAATCATCATTTACGATAACAAAATCTGATCTTTTAACCTTTTCATCATCGGAAAGTTGATTTTTTATAATGGTCCTTATTTTTTCTTTGGTGGTATTATCTCTGTTCAAAACCCTTTTTATCCTTAAATCTTCGTCAGCAACAACTGTAATTATAAAATCGTATTGGTCTTCCTTGTTGTGCTCAAAAATAATTGCAGCTTCTTTGATGACATAAGGTGCTTTTTGTTTTTTGAGCCAGCGGTTAAAATGTGAAGCTACTTTTGGATGAACTATGGCGTTCATGTTATCGAGAAGCTCCTTATCATTGAAAATTTTTGACGACAAATAAGATCTATTTAACTTATTGCCTTTATAGGCTGATTCACCAAAAAGTTTAATAAGTTTTCGCTTAATGACTTTAGAGCGGTTCATTAACGCCTTTGCTTCATCATCTGCAATATAAAGCGGTATGCCAAAAGACTCAAATTGTTTACCAATAGTTGTTTTTCCACTTCCTATACCACCTGTAAGACCAACGATTACCATACTACAATTTAATAAAATCTATTCGTTTTTGCTTTAGCCCTGCACGTTTAACAGATTCTGGTTTTTCAACGATTTTAGGAACAAAAAACGACTGGTTACCACTTATTGTTGTATAATCACATTCTACCCTAAAATCTGAAGCTTTGATTGTATTGTAGCTATCTAAGTCTACATAATAGGTAATTGTAACAGTCTTTGGAAAATAATTTATTTCTACATCCACTGGCTTGTTAACTATTGCTATTGGCAATTCAATTGTTCCTTCTGTAAATCGTTTTACCTCAGCTTTTACTTTTATAGTTGAAGGAAAGATTTCGATACCTTGTGGAGCTTCAAGTTTTATATTTTTATCAATATTTGAATTGACCTCTCGTAATGTTAACTCCGTCGTAGCTATAGATTTTATAGTTTTTATTTTTTCGGAAGACCCAACCACTTTGATACTGTCTGAACTTAATTTGTAATTGCCAATAATGTCATAACCAGCTGCAAAACCGATATCGGCCTTTAAAACAACTGGAACATATTTTGAAGCTCTGGTTGAATAGGACAGCTTTAGTGTATCAGGTTTAAGGGACAATATTTTATAAGACGAGCCCAATTGTTCTTCTATAAGAAACCTGTGCTTTTGCACATCAAAAACATAGTGATCTTGCGTAGTGACAACATCCTCCTCTACATTTAGATCAACAGCTTTAGAATTCTCAAAAACAAAAGGTATTAATGCAAATCCCTTAGCCTCTATTAGCGCGTCTATAGTATTTAAAGAGTCATCATTAAGAATGATTTCATCTTCAGTATTTATAAGGTTTACTTTTAAATCTATAGTTTGCTTGTAGTCATTAGAAAATTTTGAAATTATGAGAAATAAAAATGCAATAGCTATAAAAATGCTAAAACGCTTTACATTTCTTCTTTTGAAGTATTCTGATATTTTCATTCTTTTCTTAGCACTCATAGCTCTTTTAGAAAAATAAATTAGGAAACGCCTCTTGAGGTTTACGTCTCAACACCACTATGTTAAAAGTTGATTTTAAAAATCCATAACCATATCCAAAAAACTGCACCAAAATAGCAACCAAAGACTGAAATGCCACAACAATACTTTTGCTTGAAATCAAAGCCAATGCAAAGGCTACTAAAAAATAAAAAAGGTAAGCATAAAACAACAAAGCTTCATTAAAAGCCAAGAAAATTATTGATACCAAAAAACCTAAAGAAAACAGCGTTGGAAACCAATAGACCAAACTCTTCGATTTTGGGTGCCACTGATTGAGTATTGGTCTTACCATGCCAAACTTATGGACTTGCTTGTAAAATTTTGACCAAGATATTCGTCGTTTATGAAACACAAATGCATCTTCGATCAGTGTTGTTTTATAGCCCAACCTTAGCAATCTTAGCGATAAATCCGGATCTTCACCTGGGTGTATTTTTCCGAAGCCACCAGAGTCCAAAAACGCTTTTTTAGATAAGCCCATGTTAAAGCTTCTTGGTTGAAAATTTTCAACCTGCTGCTTTCCTCCCCTTATTCCACCTGTTGTTATAAAAGAGGTCATTGCAAAATTTATCGCTTTTTGAAGATTGGTAAATGATGCATGTGCGGCATCTGGACCACCAAAACAGTCGTAATAATTCTTACTCAAAAATACATCGACTTCTTGCAAATAGTTAGGAGGAAGAATGACATCAGAGTCCAAGATGATAAAATAGTTGCCCTTAGCCTTTCGCATTCCGTAGTTTCTAGAATCCCCTGGACCAGTATTTTCTTTAAAGTAATATGAAATATTTAATTGGTTGTTGTAGTCTTTAACCACTAATTCCGAAGTTTCTGTAGAACCATCTTCCACGACAACAATTTCGTACTCATGCTTACCTTTTAAGGCTAAAAAACTTTCCAAAAGCTCCTTAATCTCATCTGGTCTATTAAATACAGGAATTATAAATGAAAAAAACATAGTTTGCGAAAACACAAAGGTAATTAAAGCTAACACATAACTTTAAAATAAAAATGAAGAATAGAATATCAATTTCTATTTCTTAATGAACTTTATGGTTTTTGAGTAGCTACCACTCGCGACTTGTGCAAAATAGAAACCAGACTTTAATTCGGTTAATTTAACGCTACTATTCTCATGAGACAGTTTAGTTTTTAGGATTACCTTGCCTGACATGTCAAAAATTTCAATCTGTTCAATTTCTTCTTTGGAGGTAATGAAGAGCTCGTCTATTACAGGATTAGGATAATAGTTTAGAGTAAAATCGTTACCAAACTCATTTACAGACAAAAAAGAGCCCTCAACTATAGTGATTTTTTGGTTAGGAGATACATTGTATAAGATGTCTTCAATACCACTGAGCCATTTTACCTTTACATAATCTATTGTAGTTGCAGCACCAATCCCAAAATGTTCTGTCATTGAATTTTGGGATAAATAACCTTCGCCAGACATTACAAGCCTGTATTGCTTTGTTCCATTCACAGAAATCTCAATAATTGATCCTATACCATCATTATTACTAATAGTACCTTCTAAATCTATAGAAATATAGTTTCCAACGGACATTTCCATATTTTCCCAAAGTGATGGTACTTGGTCCGCATCATTGTTGACAATTATCTCCAAAGTTCCGCTATTATCGTAATCACCAACTGCACATGCGTAACTTTTATAGGAATTTGTTGTAAACCCTGACGTTATTGAATTATTCAATGTTTCATTACCATTGCTTTCAAAAAATGCATAGGTAGGGTACATATTCTCGCCACTATACTGTGTGTTTACGTACAAATCTAAATCACCATCATTATCTGCATCCAAAAAACTTGATCCCCAAGAATAGCTGTCTAAATCTGTACCTGAGCCAACTGCTACATTAGTAAATGTCCCATCTCCATTGTTCTTAAACAGTACACAGCCTGGGTGAGGTGTGCTTATAGTTTGTGGTGTATTGGTAATATAGATATCAAAAAAACCATCAGCATTAAAATCGTCTATGGTAACTGACATTGCGTCCATCACTATATCAGTTCCAGAGGATTGACTAACGTCTGTAAAGGTACCATCCCCATTATTTTTATATAAATAATTGGGTTTAAACTTATCATTAGCCACGTATAAATCTTGCCATCCATCATTATTAAAATCGAAAAAACCAGAGCAAAAACTTAGCGCTGGTAGGTTATTTAACCCAATGCTGTTGGTTACTTCGGAAAAAGTACCATCGCAATTATTCTTAAATAAATAATTTGTAATTGTGGTATCACCTATTCTATTGGATAGATAAACATCCAAACAGCCATCATTATCAATATCTCCCCATGAAGCACCATAGGTATATAGATTGTCTAATGGAAAACCTGAAGATAATGTAACATCTACCAAAGTATCGTTCTCTCTTTTAAAAAGCCTGTTGCTATCTGTATCACTAGTAATGAACAAGTCCTTATCACCATCATTATCATAATCAACCCAACAGATACTGCGTGTTCTGTAACTATAAAAACTTGGGTTATTGAAAAAGGAAACTTCTATAAAAAACTGACCGTCAATATTTTTATAGAATTGAACCGGAATACCTGAGCCTGAAGCCAAAGTTATATCATCAAATCCATCATCATCAAAATCTACAAAGCTTACGCCACTGCCCCCAAAAATTGAATTTCCCGTATGCTCATCGATACCCAATAGGGTTGCTCTATCGACAAAATTAATTTGTGAAAAAACAACATGAACCGAAAGAATAAAAAAGAAAAAGAAAATTCTTTTCATAAGCCAGCAATTGTTCACCTACAATAAATATAAGAAAGATAATTGATAATCTATTTCAATATTTTACAACCTTAATCGCCTTGGAATAGTCACCTGAAATGATTTTGGCAAAATATGTCCCAGCAGTTAAGTTTGCGATATTAATTTTGCTGTGCATTGAGTTTGGGTAAACGCTTAAAACCCTCTGACCAAAAAGATTAAATATTTCAACACTATTGATGTCAACTTTAGAATTGATGGTAAAGCTATACCTTACAGGATTAGGATAAATTGATATTGATGGGATTCTATGTTCGTTTACTGATAAGGTAGATCCCTCAACAATATGTATTTGTTGATTAGGCTCTACATTGTATATTATATCTTCTGTGCCATTTAACCACTTAACCTTAACGTAATCAACCGTTTCACTTTGTCCTAAACCAAAAAATTCACTTGATGAATTCTGAGACAAATAGCCTTCACCACACAATGTATATCTGTATTGTTTACTACCGTTTAGCGATATTTCAATTAAGGAGCCTATTCCGTTTTTATTACTTTCAGTACCTTCTAGTTTAACTTTTAACCAATTGTTTGTAATCGGAGTGTAATTTTTCCAGAGGAAAATATTATCATGGTTGATATTATTAACGGCTATTTCAGGATATCCATCATTGTCCGTATCACCAATGGCGTTGGAATAGCTCATTGCCAAATCACCAGGCACGGCCGCATTGATAATACTGAACTCATCGTTATTGTCATTTCGGTATAATGCTGAGGATAGATAACCAGGTACAGAGCCATTGTGCTCACCACTTACATATAGATCTAAATCTGTATCGTTATCAGCATCTAAAAAAACAGCTCCCCAACCTACACTATTAAAAGTTGTACCATTCACCTGTGCTATATCCGTAAACGTACCATCTCCATTGTTTTTTAAAAACACATTACCAGGAACATCGTTTGTAATATAGATATCCATCCAACCATCTGAATTATAATCGTCAACGGTAACAGACATAGCATCAATGGATATACCAGCACCTGAAGCTGCGCTAACATCCGTGAATGTACCATCACCGTTATTTTTGTAGAGCGTATTAGAATACTCTATTTTGTCATTAGCCACATAAATATCTTGATGACCGTCATTATTATAGTCAAAAAAAGCCGAGCAAAACGATAACATACCAGTATTGATTATACCTGCAGTGGAATTAACTATTGTAAATGTATTGTCACCATTATTCTTATAAAGTACATTGGGTATTGAAGTACTTCTATTGCTCACAAACACATCTAAAAAACCATCTTTATTATAATCTCCCCAAGACGCTCCATAACTTGTCAATACATCGGTTAACATGCCAGAGGACATCGTGATGTCTTGCATTGTCATATTTCCTAGGTTTTCGTATAGCTTATTGCTATGTGTATCACTGGTAACGAACAGATCGTTATCTCCGTCGTTATCAATATCCACCCAATTGACCTGTTTATTTCTCCAGTTATTTGGCGAAATATTCAAGGTTTGTTCTACAAAATTGCCATTAATATTTTTAAAAAACCTTACAGGATCTCCATCTGCTGAAGCTATTGTAACATCGTCCCAACCATCATTATCGTAATCGAAAAAAGCAATACCACTACCATAAAGCGAATTGCCACAAACCGCTTCTATGCCGATACTTGAGGCCTCATTAGAAAAATTAATTTGGGCTTTCAAATTATAGCATATAAGAAGTATGAATAAATATGAAATTGGTTGAAAATGCACAAATAAAAATATTATGATACCTAATATACTAAAAAAGCCACTATTTCTAGTGGCTTTAATAATTACAAACTAAAAATAATTACTGTTTAATTACCCTTATTGTTTTTGTGATATTAGCAATAGTCACTTGAACAAAATAGGAGCCATTAGACAATGAAGACATGTCTACTTCACTATTTATAGTATTTGGAGTAGCTCTAAGTACTTCCTGACCAAGCATATTGTACAACGTAACATTCTCAATAGTGTTTTGAGCATTTAACGTCAACGTATTTTTTACTGGGTTAGGATAATAGGTAAATGAGCTTAACGTGTCGTCATCTATACTTAAGCCTGTTGGTGTCCAAGCACAGATATTGAAGGTACCTTTAAGGTCATTATTCCACTCCCAAACTCTTACATATAGTATATCACCTGGTGCTATACCATCATCTGTTGCGTTTAACTCAACTAAAGAAAATAAACCAACTGCGTCGTCGTCATCACATTCTATTTCTACTAAACTCCCAGGTGTTCCTCTGTAAACAATCATTACGGTATCAGTAATTTCACCTGTTGTGCTTGTTTCAATATTAATCTCACCGGTAACAGGCACAGTAACCTTATACCATACATCTCCTTCTGGATCAGAAGAAGAGCAATCTGCTAAATTGGTACCTTCATCAGAATCGGTAGCGTTTTCATTAGTACCTAACACTGGTGTTTCACATAAGGTATCTCCTACAGGTAAATCAATAGCGCCACTAGCATCATCATTTGCAGGTGGTGGTAAAGGACATGTATATTCAAATGTACCAACTGTATCATCACAGTCTGGATCCCCTAATACGTATTCAATAGTTACAGAATCACCTGTATTATAAGGCCCCATGGTTACTGTACCCAAAACAACTGGTTCTGGTGGGTTGATGCCATCATCAAAATTACCACCATCACCCACATCTGTTACTTCGATATCTACTGTGAACGTTCCTGTGCCATCTGGGTTACAACCACTATCATCTATTGTACCTGCATCAAACGTTGCTGCTGTACATGTAGGTAAAGCTGCACATGTTAGAGTGATATCTATTGTACCTGTAGTAGTGTTACCCCCAGACCAATGTGCAACATACACATAATAGATTGCATCTAATGTTGTTGCAAAAGTATGTGTCTCTTGGCCTACTGAATTATCATCACAACGAATATTCGTTAAATCACCACAAACACCTGTTGATATTGCCATTTCATGATCAAAACTTGCATCAGACGTTAATGTCATGTCTCCTCCGGTACCGGTAAATGTAAACCATATTCCATTGTCTCCAATTGTACAACCACTACCCTCTTGGTTTCCTGTTGAACCAACAGAAGTAGCATTTATAGTTTCACCACATGTAATCGTTGTGGCATTGGCACAATCTACATTATCTGGCGCTGGTGGTGGACATGTAAAATCAAATACACCTACTGTATCATCACAGTCCGGATCACCCAATACGTATTCAATGGTCACTGAATCTCCGCTGTTATATGGGCCCATAGTTACTGTACCCAAAACAACTGGTTCTGGAGGGTTGATGCCATCATCAAAATTACCACCATCACCTACGTCTGTTACTTCGATATCTACCGTAAAAGTACCTGTTCCATCTGGATTGCAACCACTATCATCTATTGTACCTGCGTCAAACGTTGCTGCTGTACAGGCTGGTGGTGGTGTAAATGTTATTGACCAATCAAATGGACCTGCGTCCCATTCATCTGACCATTCAATATAATAGACTTGGCCAGATAATACAGGGTATCCTAAAATTTCTGAAGCCCAAGCGCTTCCATTACCTAAGTCACAAGCGTCATCATTTACCACAACATCCGTTAATGCCCCACAAGTACCTGTTCCGATAGCTAAATCAGTATCGGATCCACCACCACACGAACTCACATCAATTGTACCATCTCCAGGTGCTGTAAAAGCAAACCATGCCGCATTGACTCCGTCTGTAGTTCCTGTCAATGTCATATCTGCACTATTACTGCCTTCGTTAATTACAGTACCAATGATCGTTCCTTCAGTTACAGCCTCTGCTGTTGTGCAATTATCCTGTGGTTGAGGGCACGTATTGGTAAATGGTCCTAAGCTAAAATCACAAGCTGGGTCGCTATGAAGAATGGTAAGTGTTATACTGTCTCCATCATTGTATGGGCCAGCAGTAAAGTCACCCGATATGGCGACTGGACCGGATCCGTCATCATAACCAGTAGCGTCACCTAAATCGTCGAACTCTACGGTAATTTCAAAAGAACCTGCACCAGAACAATCTGGAGTAACAAAAGCTACTTGTTCCATAGCTTGAGTACAAGCAGGTACAGGAAATATCTCTACAACAATATTGCTCCAGTTGGCACTTGAGCCGCCAAAATCCTGGTCACATACAAGCTCCAATAAGCCATCAGTTGCGGGATCATAGTTAGTAGAAAATGTCCCTGAAAAGGTTAAAGTCGTGGAATCACCGGAACTAGAGCCTCCAGAAGTTGGTGGAAAGATCGATGCAACATTTCCTGCTGCTGTAAAAACATCTAACATAGCCTCATTAGACCATGGACCACCATCAACTTCGTCCCAATCTACCGTAACGGTAAAGGAGTCATAAATTGCAGCTGGAACACCCGCTGTATTCGCCGCATCGTTAATGTTTAATGTAACTGGTGTACCTGACTCTACTAATTCGGGACCAGGAATGGCCGGAAAGGTATGTTGTGCGTTGGATTGCCATAATCCCATGCACAATACTAGTGATAAAACAAAAGTAATTTTCTTCATTTGTTTGGTTTTTAGTTAATGAATTGATTAATAGATTTGTAAATTATTCATTTTAAAATCCTTAGCGAAATAAATTCCTTAACTATATATTAACATTTCGATGAACCTCAAGAAAATGACGACAAGAAGTCATTGCTTTTTAATTACTATTGACTTAATTAATTAAATCTTTAAGGTTTTTTTAATTTTGTTGTTAAATTGCATGCTTACATGTGAAAAAGAGCACTTCAGATCATCGGAATTTATTGCTTTTCATCCATTAATGGATAAAAAAAATCCATCTAAGTGGTGGATTTACAAAATAAACTAAAAAGTGTTTATTGCTTAATTACTCTAATTGATTTGGTAGTACCAGCAATGGTTACTTTAACAAAGTAAGTTCCATCCTTTAAGTGAGAGATATCTAAATCACTATCTATAGTATTTGGAGTAGCTTTTAATACCTTTTGACCCAACACATTATAAATCGCGACCTTCTCAATCGTATTCTGAGCTCTCAATGTTAATGTATTCTTGACTGGGTTAGGGCTAAATGTCAGTGAATCTTCTTTTTTATCATCATCAATTGATAATGTTGCAGACCCTTCAAGGATATTCAGTAATTGATTTGCTGAAACGTTGTAAATGACGTCCTCTATGCCACTTAACCAATTTACCTTTACATAATCAATAACAGATGCTGTTCCTAAACCAAAGACTTCAGTAGCCGAATTTTGAGACAAATAGCCTTCACCACATAACGTATATCTGTATTGTTTTTCTCCGTTTATAGATATTTCGATGAAAGATCCTATACCATTTCTGTTGCTTTGGGTTCCTTCTAATTTTATTTTCAGCCAATTGTTGTTTTGGTTACTGTTATTCTTCCAAAGCAAAATATTATCGTGGTTTATATTATTAACTACGATTTCAGGAAGACCATCGTTGTCAATATCTCCAATCGCATTAGAATAACTCGGTGCAAAATCATTTGGTATTACCGAATTATCTAATTGAAAAGAACCATTGTTCAAGTTTTCGTAAAATGCTGAAGATAAATATTGGGGGAAATTACCGTAAGTTTCTCCACTTACATAAAGGTCTAAATCTTTATCATTATCCGCATCAATAAAAACGGCTCCCCACCCGATAATATCATGTGTCAACTGGTAATAAACGGAAAAGTCTGTAAATGTTCCGTCTCCATTATTGATAAGCATAACACTATCATCTATGCCGTCGTTAGTGATATATATATCTAACCAACCATCTGAATTTACATCATCTACTGTAACTGACATAGCATCGATATACACTCCCGAACCCGACTGCTCCCCTACCTCAGAGAATGTACCGTCTCCATTATTTTTATATAATAGATTTCTATAGCTTTCTTTATCGTTTGATACGTATATATCTTGGTCTCCATCATTATCATAGTCTAAAAAAGCAGAACAGAATGACATGAATCCAGAAGACAATATGCCAGCTTCAGCATTAGCTAACGTAAATGTTTTATCACCGTTATTTTTATATAATATACTTGGAATGTCCGTATCCCTAATACCTATAAATACATCTAGATAACCATCATTGTTATAGTCACCCCACGATGCACCATAATATGGAAAAACTTCACTCAGCATACCACAGGCAGCAGTGATGTCTTGCATAAACATATTACCAAGATTCTCATAAAGTTTATTGCCTTCAGTATCACTTGTTAAGAACAAGTCGTTATCTCCGTCATTGTCTATATCGACCCAATTGATTTGTCTATTCTGCCAATTATTCCCAGATATATTTAATGTTTGTTCAACAAAGTTTCCGTTTATGTTTTTAAAAAATTTAACGGCATCACCATTTACGGTTGCAACGGAGATGTCGTCCCAGCCATCATTATCATAGTCAAAAAAGGATATGCCATTTCCTAGAAAAGTATTACCACATAATACAGATATCCCGTGTTCTGAAGGTTGGTTATTAAATGCGATTTGAGCATTTAAACTAGGATATAATGTTACATATATCGATATAGTCAAGAAATACCTGATCATTTAACTGAATTTTGACCATTTCAATTTAATAAAAAAAAGCCGCTATTTCTAGCGGCTTTTAAAAAATTATAGGTGAGACTATTTATTGCTTAATAACTCTTATAGTTTTAGCGACATTACCAATTGTCACCTTCACAAAATAAGTTCCATCCTGTAAATTAGACATATCTAACTCACTGTCCATAGCATTAGGATTAGCTCTTAACACTTCTTGACCCAGCATATTATACATTACTACATTCTCAATAGTATTTTGAGCATTTAATGATAATGTATTTTTAACTGGATTAGGATAGTAAGAGAATGACGCATTATTTTCGATATCATCAACACTAAGCGTGTTACATGTTACATCTGCAACCCAGCCTGTTTCTTGCACAGAAGTGTCAGAAGAAAACTCAATAGTTAAAGCCCCCGAAGCATCGGTAGATGTAAATGAATCACCTACATTAAGCTCACTAGATGGTACACTTGGCACACCACCGTCTCCACTTTCTTCACCACACAGGGTTTGTGCTAATACTGGAAATGTATTATCTGGTCCATTATAAATGGTCATAAAATCCCAGCATCCGTCTTGCGAACCAGCACCAGTTGCAGTTTCTATATCAACATATGTAAATGTAACAGTGACAGCATCGCCAGGATTATCAGGTGTTATCGTCCAAGAAGAAGATTCACTTGCTGAGTAACTACCACTGGATCCTCCAGAATCTACAAATACACCGCCACATGCAGGTGGAGCAGCCGGAGTATTAAAAGCAAAAGGACCAGCCCATGCTGAAACACCATCTACACCACAATCTGCACGTACATAAAATTCGTAAGCGTTATCCCCAACTAATCCCATTTGGTTGTATGGATTTCCAACACCAGTTGCCGTAGGAGTTCCTGTAGCAGTACCTCCAGCAGTTACGTCAACCAATTCTATATCCCATGCTGTAGCGGTGCCATTCTCCGTCCAAGACAAATCAGCCGAAGTTTCCATAATATTAGTAGCGTCTAACGCTGAAGGCGCGGGACAAGTTTCCAATGTGCTAAACGAGAATGGTCCAACCCACGCTGATGTAGAACCGCTGCAATCCGACCTTACATAAAAATCATAATCTGTATTCTCAGTTAATCCTGTTGCTGCATAAGGATTGGCAACTCCAGCATTGGTTGGTGTGCCTGTTGGTGTGAAGCCATCAAGACCTAGCTCTATATCCCAAATTGTAGCACTTCCGTTTTCAGTCCATCCTAAATCTGCAGTAGTATCTGTGATATTTGTAGCTGTTAACACACTCGGAGCTGGACAAGCTGGCAATTCATCAAATACAACATTATCAATAGCCATGTCACTTTCCCAGTCACCTCCACTTATACCATTGAAAGTAACAGAAATGGTTTGCCCTGCATAGGCAGATAAATCGATAATTGTATTGTTAAATGGATCTGTAGCATTAGCTTGTTGTTCGCCAGATAAAGACCAAACATTATCAGTACCGTTAACCAATACATTAAGCGTACCCATTATAACACCGTGCATATGATAGTCAAAACTTAATGAAGGTGTTGTAAGACCAGATAGGTCAATTAACGGAGAGACTAAATTAGCCTCGTTGCCAGCAGTACTACCTGAAGCCTCAGTGAAAAAATAGTTACCCGTAGTTACTGAAGAGTCTGGCCCTGTGCCACTAGAACTAGTATCATCAAATGGAGCTGATTCCCAAAAAAATGATGCACTATTATTAGCATTCCAGCAATTCTCTGAAGAAAATGGAGTTGTTGATGTTGTGAACGTTTCAAAATCTTCAGAATAAGGTGCGGCAATAGCAGTACAAGCGGTAGTGAATGTAAATGGCCCTACCCAGTTTGATGTACCCAATCCTCCACAGTCAGCTTGCACGTAAAAATCGTAAGCTGTATTGGCCGTTAAGCCCATAGCAGTGTAAGGATTCGTAACACCAGAAGCAGTTGGAGTTCCTGTAGCAGGTGTACCACTAGTAACCACTTCTACATTCCAAATGGTCGCTGTGCCATTTTCTGTCCAACCTAAATCTGCAGAGGTATCTGTTATACCAGTAGCTGACAACATAGACGGATCAATACAAGATGGTGGTGCAGCAGAAGTAATTGTTGGGGATTCCACACAATATCCGTACTGCCAACCACCTACGTCATCATACGAAACACGGTACTGGAAACCTGATAGCTGAGTCGCTGTGTAACCAGAAATATCTAATGGTGGCGTTGTGTAAGCTTCAGAAATTGTACAGTTTTGATAATCTGCAGTAGTTGTTGTATTACCTGCGAATTGATACAATTGAGACCAAGTCGTAGCATCTGCATCATAAACTTCAATTGCTAATATGTCTCCACCCAATGCTCTATAAGTGAAATTACCGCTTATAGTAATCCAGGTTTCACCAGCACCTGCAGCTGACGTAAGATCTATTACTGGAGAGGTTACCATAATCATATCTACCATACCATTGCCAGCAGCATCATCATCAAAAATAAAATTTGCATCAGCATTTGTAGGATCACCTAGAAGTCCTGCTGGTGTGTAAGCACCAGATAACGTCCACATGGCATTAGGCCAATTTGCTGGCTGGTTTAGCGTTTGAGCAAAACTCACAAACGTGCCTAGCAAGAACATTATTACAAAAACATTAATCGTAATTTTTTTCATATAAACATATATTTTAAGTTAGTAATATGTTAAAAATATATTAATATTATTCAATAGATTCATTGATACTTCACTAATCGATTAAAAACAAAAAAAACCGTTGAATAACTAACGGTTTTTTCTTGAAGCTAGAAAATGTTTTAGAAATATTCTCCTAAATATCAATGCTTAAAAAATCGCTTTATAAAAAATCTGTCATCGATCTTTAACTTAATAAAATAATTGCCTGATACAAGGTTAGAGACTGTTATCTTCTCTGAACTCAGTATATTACCAGATGATACCGACCTGCCACCCAAATCTAATATCTCAAAATCAATATAATTTTTGTTATCGGTGGCAACATATAAGTAATCTGAAGTAGGATTAGGGTAAACAACAAGTTTACGCTTATTAAATTCTTCAATGCTTAAAGTATTAGATCCCTCAATTATAGTAAGGGATTGATTAGCATCAACATTGTACAGTATATCTTGCATACCACTTAACCATGTTACTTTTATATAATCAATAACAGTATCAGCGCCTAAACCAAAAAATTCAGAATTACTGTTTTGACCTAAATATCCTTCACCACAAAGGGTATATCTATATTGCTTCTCTCCATTAATACTTATTTCTATTAAAGAACCTATACCCTGCTTATTGCTAATGGTACCTTGCAGTTTGATTTTTAGCCAATTATTATTTTGGGTAGAGCTGTTTTTCCATAGAAAAAGGTCATCGTTATTAGAATTACTTACTACAATCTCTGGATAACCATCATTATCTATATCACCTATGGCATTGGCATAACTCTCAGAATTATCGTTATTAAAACTACCATTATTGAGTATTAAAAAAGAATCATTTGACAGGTTTTCATAAAAGGCTGCAGAAAGAAAACTTGGATTAGTGCCATCTAGTGAACCACTGACATAAAGGTCTAAATCGCTATCATTATCAGCATCTAAAAAAACAGCACCCCAACCCGCACTGTTAAAACTAGTTCCAGAAGTCGATGATATATTGGAGAAGGTTCCGTCTGCGTTATTTTTAAAAAAAACGTTTCCTTGTATACCATTGGTTACGTAAATATCAAACCAACCATCGTTATTATAATCACCTATGGTCGTACTCATAGCATCTATTGTCACATTAGTACCAGAAGACTCTCCAATCTCGATAAATGTACCATCACCATTGTTATGATAAAGCAAATTTTGTGTCTGCGTTTTATCATTTGCGACATAAATGTCTTGCCAACCATCATTGTTATAATCAAAAAATGCAGCGCAAAGTGATAGGTGACTTCCCATTCCAATTCCAGATGATGCATTTACATTTACAAATGTACTATCTCCATTATTTTTAAATAAAAAATTAGGAATTGTTAAATTTAAATCTCTATTGCAAATATATAAATCAAGGAATCCATCGTTATTAAAATCACCCCAAGAAGCACCAAATGTGAAGAGATTATCCAAGGGTAAACCTGCTGCTACTGTAATATCCGTAAACTCAATTGTATCATTTCGGTACAACCTATTACCTTGAACATTACTAGTTATGAATAGATCATTATCACCGTCATTATCAAAATCTACCCATACCACCTGTTTTTGTTGAAAATTGTTAACAGGAATTAACGTTGTTTCGGGAATGAAAAAACCATCTTGATTATTTTTAAAAATTTTGATATTGGCATTATTTTCGGTAGCCAAGGTTATATCATCCCAGCCATCGTTATTATAATCATAAAACGAAATACCTCCACCATATTCTATATTTCCGCAGGAATATCCCACTCCTCGCGCTGAGGCCTGGTTTTGAAAATCAATTTGACCATTAATTACTGAATAACTTAACAATACAATAAAATATTTGATTTTTATCATGAGTGCTAGTCTTTGATGATCTTTCTTGTAACTTCAATATCTTTAAGTTGAACCTTGAGAATATAAACTCCTTTTAAAAAATTTTCGATATTGATCTCATGGTTTAGAGCATAAGGAGAGGTGTCTAATAAAGCTTTGCCCATCGTATCATAAACTCTGATTTTAGTAATAATGCTTTCAGATTTAATTTTTATGGTTTTTGATGTTGGAATTGGATAAATTTCAATATAATTCTTAGCCTTTCCTAAACCTGTAGATAGTGTACTATTTTCAATGATAGTAAGAGACTGATTTGCTGAAACATTGTAAATGATGTCCTCTATCCCACTTAACCATTTTACTTTTACATAATCAACAGTTAAAGTATTACCTAGTCCAAAAAACTCTGAATCAGAGTTTTGGGCAAGAAAGCCCTCACCACATAGAGTGTATCTGTATTGCTTTTGTCCATTGGTACTTATTTCTATTACAGACCCTACACCTTGCTTATTACTAATTGTTCCTTGAAGATTGACTTTTAGCCAATTATTGGTCTGATCAGAAAGATTTTTCCATAGAAAAATATCTTCATTATTAGAATTACCAACAATTATTTCAGGATAGCCATCATTATCTATATCTCCTATGGCATTTGCATAACTCTCAGAAGTATCTCCACTAAAACTACCATTGTTTAGTTGTGAGTAAGTCCCATTTGAAAGATTCTCATAAAAAGCTGCAGAAATATGGCTTGGATCACTGCCGTTTAAAGAACCACTTACATAAAGATCCAAATCCAGATCATTTTCTGCATCTAGAAAAACCGCTCCCCATCCTACGCTATTAAAAACAGTACCAGTAGCTTCGGCGACATCAGTAAAAGTACCATCAGCGTTATTTTTTAAGAATGCATTACCTTCTACACCATTGGTTATATAAATATCAAACCATCCGTCATTATTAAAGTCACCAATAGTAGTGCTCATCGCTTCAATGGCAATATTAGTACCAGAGGTTTCACCGACTTCGTTAAAAGTACCATCCCCATTATTGCTATAAAGTTGATTTTGATATTCAACCCTGTCATTGATAACGTAAATATCTTGCCAACCATCATTATTATAATCAAAAAAAGCAGCACCAAAGGATAAACGACTTTCATTACTTATACCAACCAGATTGCTAACATTTGTAAAAGTGCCATTACCATTATTTTTAAACAGGAAGTTTGGGATTACTCCATCATCCCTGTTGCTTATAAAGACATCTAAAAAACCATCATTATTATAATCTCCCCAAGAAGCACCATAAGTAACCAAATTTTCTAAGGGCAGACCAGCTGAAACTGTAATATCCGTTAAGGCTGTGATATCGTTTCTGTACAATCTATTGCCATCTGTATTACTAGTTACAAATAAATCTTTGTCACCATCATTATCAAAGTCCACCCAAATCGGTTGCTTTTGTTGTGATAAATTGAAGGGATTCAGTTGAGTCTCTAGAATGAAAAAACCGTTTTGGGTATTCTTATATATTTTAACATTTTCTGAACCTTGAGTCGCAAAAGTTATGTCGTCCCAGCCATCATTATTATAGTCATTAAAAGAAATGCCCATGCCTAAAGCGATACTTCCGCAAGAATCGCCCACACCACGAGCCGATGCTTGATTCTCAAAAAATATCTGCCCTTGAACTAGGCAAAAATTAAAAATTATAAATAATGAGGTTGTCAGTTTCAAAACTAATGATTTTCGACAAAAGTATCCATCACCGCATCACTAACACCCATATTGCTAAAACCACCGTCGTTATAAAGGTTTTGAAGTGTTACTCGTTTTGTAAGGTCACTAAATAATGTTACTGTGTAATTGGCGCAGTCCATAGCTGTTGCATTACCTAATGGTGACATTTTTTCTGCATAGGCTATAAAGCCATCAAAGCCTTTTACTCCGCTACCAGCAGTTGTTGGTGTTGGCGATTGTGAAATGGTATTAACCCTTACTTTTTTATCTCTACCAAAGAAATACCCAAAACTACGTGCAATACTTTCTAAATACGCTTTGTTATCCGCCATATCATTGTAATCTGGGAACACGCGCTGAGCAGCCATATAGGTTAAGGCTACAATGCTTCCCCATTCGTTCATGGCATCTGCCTTGTAAAGGGTTTGCATAACTTTATGAAAGGACATGGCGGATACGTCTGTTCCTTTTTGTGTCCATGCATAATTTTGATCTGTATAATGTTTTCCTTTTCTAACGTTGATTGACATACCGATGGAATGCAAAACAAAATCTATTTTTCCGCCTAGGATTTCCATTGACTTTTCTACGAGGTTTTGCAAGTCTTCTTCAGATGTGGCATCTGCTGGAATGATTTGTGAACCTGTCTTTTCTGCCAAAGCATTAATCTGGCCCATTCGCATGGCGACTGGTGCGTTGGTCAATACAAATTCGCCACCTTCTTCATGTACGCGTTCTGCAGTTTTCCATGCTATTGAATTTTCATCGAGTGCACCAAAAATAATTCCTTTTTTTCCTTTTAGTAAGTTATATGCCATAGTTGGTAAGTTTTAGTTTATTATTTGATTTAATCCCAAAGTTAACAAAACTTTGAATTTTAAACTTTGAATTCTGAATATTTAATTGAGCAATTGCCTAGCATGAGCCATAGCGGATTCCGTAATGTTTACACCTCCCAACATCTGTGCGATCTCAACAATACGTTCATCTTCATCGAGTCGCTTTAATTGGGTGTGGGTTACATTATCATCATCAGTCTTAAATACTTTAAAATGCGTATTTCCTTTTGCAGCAATCTGTGGTAAATGGGTAATGGTAAACACTTGCATTTTGCTACTCATTTGCTTCATAATATCCCCCATTTTATTTGAAATTTCACCAGATACACCAGTGTCTATTTCATCAAACATTATGGAAGGTAATTGCATATATTCGGACAAAATGGATTTTATCGCCAACATAATTCGGGAAAGCTCACCACCTGAAGCAGATTTTTTTAATTCATTATAATTAGACCCTTTATTCGCGGTAAATAAAAATTGTATACTGTCTCTTCCGTTGGCAGCAAAATGCTCCACGGTTTTAAGCTCTATTCTAAATTTGGCATTTGGCATTCCCAAATCAGACAAGATACTTTCTAGCTTTTTTGTTAAAACAGGAATAACTGCTGCTCTTTTCTCATGAATTTCTAAAGCCAACTGACTTAGCTCTTTGTAGAGTGTTTCAATTTCTTGCTCTTTTTCAGAAATATCACCATCTAGATTTTCGGTATTTGAAATCCTAGATTCCAACTCTGCTTTTATTGATATTAATTCTTCTACAGTATTTGTCGCGTGTTTTTGAAATAAATTATTTACAATCTGAAGTTTGGCATTGACCTTTTCCAGCTCTTGTGGGTCTGATGAGAGATGCTCTTCAAGATTGTCTAATTCTGCTAAAATATCATCAAGCTCAATATTTACACTTGAAACACGATCCAATAAGGATTCATAGGCTTTCCCAAAGGCAGAAATCTTATGCAGTTCTTGTTTTACAGTATTCAATTGGTCTATTACACCTTGGTCTTCGGTATTTAAAATCGCTCTGGCATTTCCTAATTTTTCACCTATGACTTCTACATTATTGAGCTGTTCGTACTGTGATTCTAAGTCCTCGACATCTACCAACTCTAAATTGATTTCATTCAATTCCTTTACCAAAAACAGATTGTAATCATATTCCTTAATCATCTCTGCTTTTGATGCCTTAAGAGTTTCTAATGATTTTTGCAATGACCTGTATGCGTTTAATCGTTTACCAAACACCACAATGTTTGCGCTATTTTCCGCCAATGCATCAATGACCTTAAATTGATAGTCATCTTGCATCAACTGCTGGGTTTGATGTTGAGAATGTATATCGATAAGGTATGCGCTTAAAGCCTGTAAACTATCTAGCGTTGTTGGTGTGTCATTTATAAATGCACGAGATTTCCCTGATGGTAAGATTTCGCGCCTAATAATGGTTTGCACATCATAATCGAGATCTAAAGATTTAAAAAGTGTTTTTAAATCATAAGTTGCAATATCGAACGCAGCTTCTATAATACATTTTTCATCAACATTCTTAACCTGACTTAGATCTGCACGTTTTCCTAAAACCAAGGACAAACCACCCAAAAGAATGGACTTACCAGCACCAGTTTCGCCAGTAATAATGGTCAACCCATTATTGAACTGCACATTGAGTTCGTCTATGAGCGCGTAGTTTTTTATGTAAAGTGAAGTGAGCAATAATCTGTAATTAATTATTACAAAAGTATCGATTCTGGGTTACTGAAACAAGTTCAGAATAGCAACTAAAAAAATTAAAACTTAATGTTTCTCCATTTTTGAGAGTGCATCGGTGCAATTTTGTTGAGAATATCAACGGCCTGGGTAATATTGACACTTGGTCCACCAGAAAGTATATCCATAAGTTCATCTGATTTGGCATCGAAAAAGACACGCATTAAATATGAATTTGGACGTCTTCTATGAATTTTATCCAATTCTGAAAGTGTTGAAATAATCTGAGACTTTCCTTTTTTTGCATCATCCGCCATAATGTCCAAACCTTCTAAATGATAGCTGTACATCGTTGATCTCATTTCCTTAAAAGTAGGTGATAACAAATTATCTATTAGAGCAAAACGAGATTGTAGCCCGTCTTCCAATTTCCAGCCCTGTCCATTGAGTTGCTGAGAATAATTGGCAATTGTTTGGGCTTGAGCGAAATATTCATCACCTCCATTAGGCGCAAATGAATCCGCATCCATACCCAAAATCATAAATACGTGAAATGACAATACCGAGATTAAATTAGACTCAAATTGGCGTGGGTTATACACCAAATTCTGAAATTCTAAATATTGAAAATTAAAATCCTTGTCGTTGTAGTTATAGACCGGAGAACTGTATGTAGAATTAAAAACCGGTCGAGAGGATGACACTTGAAGCGTGGCATTAAATCTATCATTTTCGTAATTACTTACATTAATTACCATACTACAATTAATGCGCTCCTCAATACCAAAGGATTTTTCGGTCCACTGCGTATTATTTATAAACTCGCTAAGCTGTTTTTCCAATGTCTTAAAAACCACATTATTGTCGTTACCTGTTTGTTGGGCAATAACATTAACAGTGCAATTTAGCTCTTGCGAAAAAGCAAAAGTTGACGAAACTAAAAGAGCCAATAAAACTAATATCTTACGCATGTAATTGTTTTAAAATCTGGTTCATTAAATCTTTAGCAACCTCAGCTTTAGATTTAAGTGGATGTTCAATGATATCGTTAGACGATGTTATAAATGTAACTTTATTTGTTGATACTCCAAAACCCGCTCCTTTATCCTGCAAGGAATTAAGTACAATTAAATCTAGGTTCTTAGATTTCAATTTACCCTTTGCATGCTCTAATTCGTTATTGGTTTCTAGAGCAAAGCCAACCAAAAATTGGTCTTTTTTAATCTCACCAAGCGACTTTAGAATATCCTTTGTCTTTTCTAACTCAATACTAAACGTTGTATCTTTCTTTTTTATTTTCTTCTCTGCCACAGATTTTGGCCTATAGTCAGCCACAGCAGCCGAAAGTATTGCTATATCCGAGCTTTCGAAATGTTTATGTACTTCATTATACATTTCCTCTGCACTTACCACAGGTTTAATATCAACAAAGCTATTTTCAATCTTTTGATGTGTAGGACCTGTAACCAAAATAACCTCAGCACCGAGATTCGCTGCTGCATTCGCTATCTCAAACCCCATTTTACCACTAGAATGATTGCCTATAAAGCGTACAGGATCTAATGCTTCGTAAGTTGGACCTGCCGTAATAAGAACCTTTTTTCCTCTGAGCGGCAATTGATCTAAAATATCTTTTTCAATAAAATCAACAATATCTTCGGGTTCTGCCATTCTGCCCTCACCTACCAAGCCACTGGCTAATTCGCCTGTTCCGGCAGGAATCATCTTGTTTCCGTAGGATTTTAATTTCTCAAACGAGGTTTTGGTCGATTCATGCTTATACATATCCAAGTCCATAGCTGGCGCAAAATAAACTGAGCATTTAGCTGAAAGATAAGTTGCCAGCAAGATGTTATCGCATACACCATTGACCATTTTTGCCATGGTATTGGCTGTTGCAGGTGCGATTACAAAGTAATCTGCCCAAAGCCCAAGATCGACATGGTTGTTCCAAACCTGGCCTTCATCTTCTTCATCTACAAACGATGAATAGACTGGATTTTTGGATAAGGTGGAAAGTGTAAGTGGTGTTATAAAATCTTTAGAAGCAGGCGTCATAACTACTTTTACGTTAGCGCCTGCTTTAATGAATAATCGTACTAAATTAGCAGATTTATAAGCGGCAATACCTGCGGTAATGCCCAATAAAATGTTTTTGTCTTTTAAAATAGACATGAAGTTTTATTGCTGAGTATCCTCAGTATTTCTGTGGTAAATTTTGTTATCCAACCACTCTTTAACAGCTAAAGCATGTGGCTTTGGTAATTTTTCGTAAAACTTTGAAACTTCAATCTGCTCTTTGTTTTCGAAAATTTCTTCGAGACTATCGTTATAAGTTGCAAACTCTTCTAGTTTGTCAATCAACTCACGTCTAATATCCGTATTAATTTGCTCTGCACGCTTAGCGATTACAGAAATAGCTTCGTAGATATTATCTGTAGAAGCATCAACTTCATTTCTGTTGTACGTTACAGTTGTAACAGGTGCATCGGTCTTTTTTAAATCCATCTTTATAATGATTAATTTTTTGTAGTAAATGTGTTTAACTCTTGTTGTAATTCCTCTTTCATACGATTGGCATCCTCTAAAAACTCTGAACTAGGATAAGCTTTTGATAGTGAGCTATAATAACCCAAGGCTTCATTTAATCGTTCTTCTTTCAATTGATCAATACTCAAAATTGCCAGATTGTATGCGGCATCGAACCTATAGTACAAAGCCTGCTCTCTCAATGATGTTCCAGGGAACTCGAGTAAGAAATTATTAAACGACTTTATTGAAGCTTTATAGTCCCTAATTAAATCGTATTGTTTAGCGATTTCAAACGCTTTCTTCTCTAATTTAAAATCTAGTTCCTTTACAAGTTCATTAGCTTCAGATAAATACTGCGAGTTTGGATATGCATTAACAAACAACTGTAGTTTCTCTATAGCTTCTACAGTTTCCTTTTGCTCTTTAGAATACACCGGAGAATTGAAGTAATAGCCTTTTGCAGCTAAAAAAGAAGCTTCTTCAGCTTTTTCACTTTGAGGATAAATGTCCGTGAACTTATCGAAATGATAACTTGCTATATAATAATCTCCCATTTGGTAAGAGCACATGGCATGCATAAACGTTAATTTTTCTGCCTGCGGCTTACCTCTATACTTTGGTAGAATTTGATTAAAGAGCCTATGGGCTTTATTCCACTTACCAGCTTCAAACAATTCAGTACCCATTTGAAATTTAGCAGCGGTGTCCTCAGATCTTAATGTTTTCTGAAAGTCACTACAAGATACCAATAGAATGGCTGTTAATAGTATGTAAAGTCCTCTTTTCATAAATTTTAAACAGGATGCAAAAGTAAGCATTATTAACGGAATTTGAAAACAAAAATTATTCGCTAAAATAGCCTTAGTTATTGTAGCTAAATACAATTTAGATTAAGTTTAACTTTTACCTAAATCCTTGAGCGCTTTAGCAATCTTATTTTTCAATTTATCAGATGCCTCAACCAAAGGTAAACGCACATGAGGTTTTGAAATGTTTAAGGCCTCTAAGACTGCTTTAATTCCCGCTGGATTGTTCTCAGAAAAAATAAGACCGATAATTGGCATTAATTTAAAATGTAGTTCATAGGCTTCTTTGGCTTTACCTGCGATTCCCAACCTAATCATTTCAGAAAACTCTTTTGGCAATGCCTGACCAATTACTGAAATAACACCAGAACCACCTGCTAACGCAACGCCCAATGCCAAATCATCATCACCAGATATCACTAAGAAGTCATCAGGCTTTGTCCTTAACAATTCTAAGTATTGATGCACATTGTTACCTGCTTCCTTAACCGCCACAATATTATCAAAATCATTTGCTAAGCGAATAGTCGTCTCTGGCTCCATATTTTTTGAAGTTCTACCAGGAACATTGTATAATATTATTGGTTTTGTAGTAGCTTCGGCAACAGCCTTAAAATGCTGGTACAAACCCTCTTGGGTTGGCTTACTATAATATGGAGATACGGATAAAATTCCGTCGATACCAGATAAATCCGTTGTCTTAATTTCATCAACAACAGTTGCGGTATTGTTGCCGCCTATACCTAAAACCAACGGTAATCTTCCCTTATTGACTTTCGAAATAAATTTTATCAATTCCTTTTTTTCTTCAGTTGTAACCGTAACGCTTTCTCCAGTAGTACCACTTATAACTAAGTATTCTGTACCGTTTTCAATATTATGTTCTACAACACGCTCTAAAGCATCATAATCTATACTAAGATCCGCCTTAAAAGGCGTTATCAATGCTACTCCCGTACCTATAAATTTGGTCATTATAATTTATTTAAAATGTTTAGATATTTCTTAAATTCTCTTTTAAAAGTCCCTATATCCGCTGGCTTAAGATCTATTATCAAATCATATAACCTCTCGTCGTTTCTTGCCAAGCCCACTTTAAAATTTGCTTTAGAAAGTGCGGTTATTAAATTCAGCTCCAGACTTTCTTGTTTGTAATAACTGATTAACACATCATAATCTTCATCTACAAAAGATTGCAAGTCAATGTTATTTAACTTGCCTTTCCACCCAAAATCCTTAGGGCTAAAATAGGTTTCCCATTGACTTGATTCGTATTTATCATCATTGACATAAGCTACTATTTTATGTTTTGGCGATGTCAAGTTCAGCTCTTTAAAGTATAGTCTAAATGCTTCAAAATCATCGTACTCTTGTGCGTTAAGCAAAACCGCAATAGTCTTAACCTTATTGTTATTTACAACCGCTTTTGGAATATCTAACAATTTATTAACGTACTTTCGGTTCGATTTTTCCTTAAAAGCTTTTAAAAACATTTATCTTTAGACTTTGTGCAAATTTACTAAAAGCACTTGCAAATATCCGCTAACTATATAGAAGTTATTCAATGATAATTAAACATCTTTTTAAACTTTTTATTTTACTGTTCATTTTTTCGTGCAATAACGATAAGCACGTCACTAAAATTGAAGGAAAACGCATTGAAATTAATGCCGATATCTCCTCGGACTCGACTATTGAGAATTTCATTGAGCCTTACAGAAAAAACGTGAACAAAAACCTGGATAGTATTTTATCCTATGCACCAGAAACCTATTCTAAGTCTGATGGCGAATTAAACACCGCCATTGGTAATCTTATGGCAGATGCTGTTTTTGAGGAAAGCAATCCAATTTTCAATAAACGTACAGGAAAAAATATTGATTTTGTCCTTTTAAACCATGGAGGCATTCGATCTATAATCTCAAAAGGAAATATTACTACCAGAACTGCTTTTGAGGTGATGCCCTTTGAAAATTCGGTAGTGGTGGTGACTTTAAAAGGAGAACAAGTTTTACAGATGATGGAATATTTATCGCAAGCCAAGCGTGCACACCCAATTTCCTCACAGTTACAATTAAAGCTTAATGAAAATTTTGAAGTCGCATCAGCAACTGTAAACGGAGAACCTATTGATAAGGACGCTACTTATAATGTAGCTACCAATGATTATCTGTACAATGGTGGTGATCGTATGACGTTTTTTCATCCCAATGAAAGTTTACAGGTGTTGGATTACAAAATCCGAAATGTACTTATAGATTATTTTAAAAAGAGAGACACGATTAACCCAAAACGCGATAATCGCTTTATACAACTAAATAGATAAGAAAAATTGATTTCCACTTTTGGGGAAATGAAAATATAATTTTCTATGAAAAGAAGACAATTTATACAACAATCTACTGCCGCAACTGCCTTATTGGGTTTTAGTGGAATTGGTATGCAATCTTTTGCTTCAAAAACCAAAAAGATTACCATACTACATACCAACGATGTACACAGCCATATAGACCCTTTTGGACCAGATCATGAACGTAATGCCAATAAAGGTGGTGTGGCAAGAAGAGCAACCTTAGTTAACAGTATAAGAAACGAAAATCCTAATACACTTTTGCTCGATGCTGGTGATATTTTTCAGGGCACACCATACTTCAATTATTATGGTGGAGAGTTGGAGTTTAAGTTAATGAGTATGTTAGATTACGATTTGGCTACTATAGGAAATCATGATTTTGACAACGGTATAGATGGACTATACGCACAATTGCCACATGCCAAATTTGAGTTTGTTTCGGCCAATTACGACTTTTCAAACACCGTAATGGATACACATGTTAAACCTTATAAGATTTTTGTTAAGGATGGAATTAAAATAGGTGTATTTGGTCTTGGTGTTCAACTAGAAGGCTTGGTAGACAAAAACATGTACAAGGAAACCGTTTACCACAACCCAATTGAAATTGCTCAAGATATGTCACGGATACTTAAGGAAGAGCAAGCTTGTGACCTGGTCATTTGTCTGTCTCATATTGGCTATCATTATAAAGACCATCCTGAAAGGGTTAGTGATTTAAAACTTGCAAAAGCCACAAAAGACATTGACCTAATCATAGGTGGCCATACACATACATTTTTACCAAAACCAACTATTGAAAAGAATAGTATTGGCAAAAAT
The DNA here is from genome assembly GCA_964221315.1 of Leeuwenhoekiella palythoae. Lineage (GTDB taxonomy): Bacteria > Bacteroidota > Bacteroidia > Flavobacteriales > Flavobacteriaceae > Winogradskyella > Winogradskyella palythoae_A. Next base: position 136,849 of record CAXPYI010000008.1, read on the forward strand.
GTTCTCATAAACCAAGTTGGAGCCTACGGGCTGTATCTGGGAAAAGTAGATTTCTATTTTGAATCTGGAAAAGCTGTAAAATCTGACGGTGCATCGATAATTGTTTAAGATTGCTTTGTAAGTTCTTAAAATTGAAACGTCTAAGATTTCAAACCAACCTTGCAGATTATGAAATCGGGCAAAATCGTTTTAGTAATTCGCATCGTTGTTGCGATAATTCTTATCCAAACACTACGGTTTAAGTTTACAGCAGATGAGGTTAGTATCTATATTTTTGAAACAATAGGCCTCGAACCTTATGGTAGAATTGGTGTTGGTGTTTTAGAGCTCATTGCTGGTATTTTACTACTAATACCAAAAACGGTTTGGGCCGGAGCCTTAATGGCTGTGGGCTTAATGAGCGGAGCCATTATAATGCACTTAACCAAATTGGACATTGAAGTATTAGGTGATGGAGGTTTGTTGTTCTATACTGCAATTACAACATTTATTCTAAGTGCGGTGATTTTGTATTCAGAACGAAAAAGCATTCCATTTATTCAACAAGACTAAACCTCCAATTGCTCATCCATGTAGAATGGTTCTGGATCAGAAGCATCTAATTGAGACTGAAGGTAGAAAAACAAAAATGCAACCACCAAGAATAATGAGTAAACAAAGCCTAAGCTATTATCTTCTAGTATGTAATAATAAGCTAATTGAATTATTTCAGAAAATACAATACAAATTGATCCGACTAAGAATAGCATAGATTTAGTATCATTTCTATACATATAATCAATCAATGCCACTGACAGTAACGCCATAATTACTGCATTATAAACATACTCTAAAGCATATTCAGAACCTGTTAATGCAGCTTCGGTTGTTTCTGATACCAATACCACACAAAACACATCTAAGATCAATAGAATTATAATTGGTATTGCTAAACCCTTAAACACTTCCTTTAACTTAAATGAAGAAACGATTTTAATGATTAAGAATAAGTACGAAATGATAAATAAGATATTAGACCCATAGTAATAATAATCTGTTCCACCTTCTTCTATTCTTGGCATATACCATGATAGAAAACCCAGTAAGTATCCCATTGCAGAAACAACCAAAAACCAAAAGAACAGCCTAGACTTTTTGGGTGTCCATACACAATACAAAACGGTTAACAAAATAAGCATTAGTGCGCTTACGGCAGCACCTTCAGACTCATAGGCCAGCCCTTGAAGCACTATGAAGACACCTCCTAAAAGCAACAATATTACTTTTATAAATCTATTTATAATCATTAATTAATCCCTTATTAATGTAAGCGAATATATAATTATTTTACAATTAAACGATAAAAAATTACATTTTATCGATGAATTACATAGTTTTAAGTAGGAATTTACTTCAAAATATCCAAAAATTTGTTTTCTGAGAGTATTGTAATGTTTAAACTTTCTGCTTTTGTTCGCTTACTTGGTCCCATTTTATCTCCTGCAACCAGATAACTCGTTTTAGAAGAAATAGATGAAGACACCTTACCTCCATTATCCTCTATAAGCTTTTTGAGCTCGTTACGGGATAACGACTCAAATACACCTGAAACCACAATGGATAATCCTTTTAACTTATCAGTTTGATTTGCCAACTTATCAGCCGAAATTTCCAACTGCACTCCAAATGCTTTTAAACGCTCTATAATTGTTCTGTTTTCTTCAGACGAAAAGAATTCAACCACACTTTCTGCAATACGTTCTCCAATCTCATCAACTGAAACCAAGTCCAAAGTTGAAGCAAACATTAAGGCATCAATAGATTTGTAGTGCCTAGCTAATTTTTTGGCAACAGTTTCACCTACATAACGAATACCCAATGCAAACAACACACGCTCAAAAGGAATTTGCTTGGAAGCTTCAATGCCATTAACCAAATTTTCAGCACTTTTTTCGGCCATGCGTTCCAATGGTATAACTTGCTCAACTGTCAATTCATATAAATCCGCATAATTGGAAATCAACCCTTCCTTTACCAACAAAGCCACAGTTTCACCTCCCAACCCTTCTATGTCCATTGCCTTCCTAGAAATATAATGCTGAATACGGCCGACCACTTGAGGCGGACAACCGTTATAATTAGGACAGTAATGCTTAGCTTCACCTTCTGGTCTTATCAATTCTGTATCACATTCAGGGCAGACAGAAATATATTGCGTTGGTTGTAAATGCTTTGGTCGTTTGGTAAAATCCACAGCAATGATTTTTGGAATGATTTCACCTCCCTTTTCCACAAAGACCTCATCTCCTTCCCTAATATCCAACTTTTCAATTTGGTCTGCATTATGAAGTGAAGCTCGCTTCACAATAGTACCAGCCAATAAAACAGGTTCTAAATTTGCAACTGGAGTAATCGCTCCCGTTCTTCCGACTTGGTACGTGATTTCATTAAGTTTTGTTGAAACTTGCTCTGCCTTAAATTTATAAGCCATTGCCCAACGTGGTGCTTTAGCCGTATAGCCCAATTCCTCTTGTTGGTATAGACTGTTTACCTTTACCACAACACCATCAATCTCGTAAGGCAAGTTATGGCGGTTTTGTTCCCAATAAGCGACATAGTCTAAAACTTCATCAATTGAGCTCAACAATTTTGCTTCATTTGGTACTTTAAAGCCCCATTCCCTAGCTTTTTGCAATCCTTCAAACTGTGTGGAAATATTCAAGTTGTTACCTTTTATGCTATACAACAGACATTCTAACGGACGCTTGGCAACCTCAGCACTGTCTTGTAGTTTTAGACTTCCAGACGCTGTATTTCTCGGATTTCTATATGGCTCTTCCTCATTAGCGATGCGCTCTTCATTCATTTTTACAAAGCCTTCAATCGGTAAAATGATTTCTCCTCTAATATCAAAACGTTCAGGATAATCACCCTTTAATTGCAATGGTACAGTATTGATGGTTTTAACATTGGTCGTGACCTCATCCCCTTGCACTCCATCACCTCGCGTTACAGCTCTCAACAATTTTCCGTTTTCGTAAGTGAGGTTCATTGAGGCACCATCATATTTAAGCTCACAGGTATACTGCACCTCACCATCTACCATTTTTTTGATACGTTTTTCCCAGTCCAATAAATCTTCTTTGGAATATGAATTATCCAAGGAATACATCCTAAAATCGTGGACAACAGTATTAAAATTTTTAGTAATAGCACCACCTACACGTTGTGTTGGTGAGTTAGCATCATAAAACTCAGGATGTGCTTCTTCCAAAGCTTGAAGCTCCTTCAATTTTATATCAAACTCGTAATCCGTAATTGTAGGATTATCAAGAATGTAGTAATTATAGTTGTGTTGGCGGAGTTCTTCGCGAAGCTGTTGTATTTTTTGTTGTGTGTTCATTGTTACAATCGCTCTTTATTCAACCATTTTGGTGCTGGCAATGGTACATAGTTATTCATTTTTTCAAGTAATCCATCAATAGTTTCGTCAATCACCACGGCATCAAGGTTTTCTTGTTTTAGGAAACCTTTTTTTACCATTGTTTTACATTGTGCTATAAGCGCATCGTAATAACCGTTGCTATTTAAAATCCCGATGGGTTTGGTATGCAATCCCAATTGTCCCCAAGTTGTGATTTCAAAAAACTCGTCCATAGTGCCAAAGCCACCTGGTATGATGATAAAGCCGTCGCTCCTATCGTACATGATTACTTTTCGATCGTGCATATTGTCCGTAACGATAAGCTCGGATAAATGGTCGTGGACAATTTCCTTGGTTTCTAAAAAATAAGGTATAACACCTATCACAGAACCATTGTTGTCCAAAACACCTTGAGCTACTTTGCCCATTATGCCAATTTTAGCGGCACCATAGACCAAGGCAATATCCTTTTGGGCAAAGGTTTTTCCCAATTGATACGATTGATCTATAATGTGTTGGTCGTTTCCTTCACTACTTCCACAAAATACGGCTATGTTTTTCATATTATAATTTTATGCCTCTCAACATTCTATCGTTAGCATTCAAGTCCTTTCTTAGTTCAACATTTCTAAATCCTGAATCAACTAATAATTGCTTTGTTTCGCCTCCAAGATACTGGTTAATTTCAAAAAATAATTGACCTTTTGGCTTTAAGTTTTTAACAGCAAACTTTGTGATTGCTTTATAAAATTGAAGAGGGTTCTCATCCTCAACAAACAACGCCAAATGTGGCTCATTATCCAATACGTTGGGTTTTATTTCTGTCTTTTCTAGGTTTCTAACGTATGGTGGGTTGGACACTATCGTGTCAAATTCCAAATTTTTAAATTCTAAATCCCAAGATGCTTCATTTAATATATCTACTTCAATAAACTCAATGTCAACTTCATTGATTTTGGCGTTTTTCCTAGCAACTACCAATGCCTTTTCCGAAACATCCAAAGCATAAACTTTTGTGTTAGGTAAGTTCTTTGCCAAACTAATGGCTATACAACCTGAGCCTGTGCCTATATCCAATATTTTTATTTGAGATTCTTCGCTTTGCTCAGAATGCGTTTTAATAATCCAATCAACTAATTCTTCCGTTTCTGGTCTTGGAATTAAAACATGTTCATTAACCTTAAACTTTAAACCATAGAACTCTGTTTCTCCTAAAATATATTGAATAGGCTTTTGTTGTTTTAGGTCCTGGAGTACTTCAAAAAAGATATCCGTTTCTGATTTAGTAAATGTAAATTCTGGCTCTAATGTCAATTGTATTCTTGGTACATTGAGGTAGTGCTCGGTACATAGAAAAAAGAAGCTTTCAACTTCATTTTTACCATAGATGGAATCTAATTCCTTGTGGTAGATATGTTTAAGATCTAGTGCTTTCAATACTATAAATCTTTAAGCATCCAAACCGAACACGAATAATGGCCTGTATCTCCCATAGGTTGATCAATAAAATAAAAACCAGCTTTTTTGTAAAGCTTTCTGGCAGCATCCATGTAAGGCATCGTCTCTAGGTAACATTGGTCAAAACCAGCCTGTTTTGCAAAGGTCAAACATTTTTTCATCATTTTATGACCCAGACCCTTGCCTCTTGCTTCTGGCATAAAATACATCTTTTGCAATTCGCATACATTACCATCATAATTATCGAGTGGTGAAATTCCTGCTCCGCCAATAATATCGTCACCTTTTTCAAGGACGTAATAAGCTTTTCGAGGTTTGTTGTAAGTTTCTGTCATACAATCTAAGGCTTTATCTTCATAGGCCGTGCCCACTTTTGGTACACCAAACTCTATCAACACAGAACGAATGGCCTTAGCAATTTTAGGGTTGTCCTTTTGTGCTATTTCTCGAATAACAATAGTATCTTTACTCACTTAATTTATGAATTTTGTACTGACTTTTATTTCGGTATGAAGATAGCCATAATTAGTATTTTATGCTCAGAAGAATTACATTTGTTTTATTGTTTTTTTTACTGGTTTTTAACTGTACTGTAAATAAGCAACCTGAATTTTTAGGGTTGGAAAACATTAAGGTTATTAACTCCAACCTTAAATCCATTACCCTTAAGGCCGAAGCGCTATTTAAAAACCCTAATGATGTCGGTGGCACTTTAAAAACCGACAACTTAAAGGTGTATATAAGCGATAAAGAGGTTGCTACCGTAATGTCTGACGAATTTACGGTACCTACCAAACAAAATTTCACTATACCATTAATTGTTGCTGTTGCTACAGACAGCGTACTAAATGAAAAAAATCTGGGAGGTCTACTAGAAAGTCTAATTACCAAAAACCTTAAAGTTCAGTATAAAGGTGAAATAAAATATAAGGTGTTCGGCTATTCTTCTACATACCAAGTGGACGAAACCCAACATGTAAAAATTGAATTTTAATTGCACAATCACGAATATTATATAAATCGTTGTTTACAGCTTGCAAAAAACGGGTTGGGAACCACTAGACCAAATCCAGCAGTTGGTGCTGTCATTGTGTTTGAGGGAAAGATTATTGGTGAAGGCTATACAAGTGCATATGGTGGCAATCATGCTGAAGTTAACGCTATCAATTCTGTAAAAGACAAATCGTTATTGAGCAATAGCACAATCTATGTAACATTAGAGCCTTGTAGTCATTACGGTAAAACACCTCCATGTAGCGACCTGATAATTAAGCATAAAATTCCAAATGTTGTTATTGGTTGCATTGACGATAATCCCGAAGTGGCAGGAAAAGGAATTGCAAAACTTAGGACATCTGGATGTAGAGTGACTGTAGGTGTTATGGAAGCGGAATGCAAAGCACACCACAAGCGATTTTTTACATTTCACAATAAAAAACGCCCTTATATTATTTTAAAATGGGCTGAGACACAAGACGGATTTATCGCACCCAAAACAAAAAATGAAAAGAAACCTGTTTGGATTACAAATCACTACTCCCGTCAATTGGTTCATAAATGGCGCGCCGAAGAGCAAGCCATTTTAGTAGGCACCAACACTGTGCTTGAAGATAACCCAAGCCTTACCGTTAGGGATTGGAAAGGCAAAAATCCTGTTAGAGTTGTTTTAGATAGAGAGGAAAAACTAAGTTCCAAGTTTAATGTATTTAACAAAGCATCTAAGACCATAAAGATGACCAACAGTCTTATAGATTTTGAAAAACCCATAGCTAAACAGATTTGTAATATTCTATATAAAGAAAGTATCAATTCTGTCATTGTTGAAGGCGGACAAAAAATGCTTCAAACTTTTATTAATGAAAACCTTTGGGACGAAGCCCGCATTTTTGTTGGAAATGCAAACTTTCAATCTGGCATTAAAGCACCTACTCTTAACGGAAGGTTGACAACTGAGACTAAAATTGAAAATGATCTTTTAAGAATTTATGTCAATGATTAATACGTTAATATTCGATTTTGGAGATGTATTCATCAATTTAGACAAACAAGGAGCAATGCAAAATGCTTTAAAACTTTTTAAATTGAAAGTTTTTGAGGATGATATGATTTCAACAAATGCTAAGTATGAGACAGGGCAAATATCAACTTCAGAATTTATTGCATTTTACTTGAAAAAATTTCCGTATTTAAACGAGAATCAAGTTGTTGAAGCATGGAATTTTATCCTGAAGGACTTCCCGAAACATCGCTTGGATTTTGTGAGAGATTTAGCCCAAAGTGGTAACTACAAACTTATACTATTGAGCAACACCAATGCTATGCATATTGATTTTATTAAAGCCAATATCGATTTCTATGAAGATTTTAAAAGCTGTTTCCATAAATTTTATCTTTCGCAAGAAATTCACCTCAGAAAACCCAATGCAGATATTTTTGAGTTTGTTTTGCAGGAAAACAGCCTAAATCCTAAAGAATGTTTGTTTATAGATGACACCAAAGAAAATACAGACATGGCATCATCAATGGGAATCCATATTTGGAACATCGATGAAACGAAGGAAGATATAGTTAATTTATTCGAAATAAAAAAAGACCTCTTTTGATTTACCTCATTTTAAGCATCTTATCCTCTACGGCAATATTTGTTGTATTTAAGCTTCTTAGCAAATACAATGTTAACACCTTGCAGGTTATTGTCATCAACTACATTGTAGCTTTTACAATCGGCATAAGTTTAAACGATGAACGAATTAGACCAGAAATAATATATGTAGATTGGTTTATGGCAGCTATTGGTTTGGGAATTCTGTTCATTACCATCTTTAATGTTATGGCGCTTACAGCACAGAAAAATGGACTTTCCGTAGCTTCAGTTGCTAGTAAAATGAGTGTCATCATTCCTGTTCTTTTCGGAATAATTGTTTATGGTGAAAGTGCTGGACTGCAAAAAATAATTGGTATAATATTAGCGCTGACAGCGGTTTTCCTTGCTTCTATTAAGCCAAAAAGCAATGTAGTACTGACTAAATCCATTTATCTGCCAATTCTGCTTTTCTTAGGTTCTGGCATCATAGATACAAGTATCAATCATTTTGCTCCCAATGGCAATAAGGCTTTGTTTCTAGCTGTTATTTTTGGTATATCCGGAATTATAGGTCTATTAATTCTGAGCTATAAATCATTAATTTTAAAACACTATTTTAAAACCAAAAGTATACCATTTGGTATTGTCTTGGGAATTATAAACTATGCTTCTATACATTACATACTCAAAGCACTACGAGTGGACGGTTTTGAAAGCTCCTCGGTTTTTACAATTAACAACGTAGCTATTGTTGCTGTCTCTACCTTAGTAGGCTTATTTCTGTTTAAAGAACGTATCTCAGGAAAAAACTGGTTTGGCATCCTATTGGCATTAATCTCAATAGCCTTAGTAACGCTTTAGGGTTTCATAAAACAAGAGTACCTAACGACGGTCTACCACCTTAGTTTTTTACAACTTTGATAAATTCAGAATTATTATCTACAGTAACTTTAACCATATACATACCTCTTGACAGATTTCTCAAATCAATAGTGTTAGAATCCGTAATACTCATCACCATTTTACCAGTAATACTGTAGACTTCTACATGATCTAAGTTTTTATTGAAACCAAAGTTAAGAATGTTTTTTGTAGGATTAGGATATACCCTTAAGTCGCTAAAAAACGTTTCCTCCACGGATAATAGGTTTGCGCAATTATCTGAAACGGAATTGACATCTTCTATTATTCCAGTATTATTGAAAGTTACTCCATCAAAAGCAGGATAGGTTTCAGGGTATCTATGCGCTCTAAATGAACCCGTACCTAAAGGTGTTTCAAATTGGTTGAAAGTGGAATGCTCTGCAGTAGGTATTATATAAACCCATACCACTTCGCCAGCACTATTCACTTCTGAAATTCTACCTTTACCTGTTTCATTAATTAAGGCATTTCCATTGGACATTATCTGAACTCCACTTCTACTACCCTCAAACATCACTTCCCCTAATATCGTACCATCATAGGACCATACATAATCCGTTGGTAAAAATTTACCTGAACTTAGACTATAAACGCCATTGGTATCGTTTTGGTCAATAATATGAATAGAGGAGGCCGTTAAATTTGTTCCATAACCATTATTACTAAATACGGACATTTTTCCCGCATGAGGACCATCTTCAATCCATTTGATATCGTGTTGCTCACCAAGCTTAATATCACTTCCTGTTCCCTGATCATAAACCTGTGGATTTCCCCATCTCCAAAGAAAATCACCACCTTTTCCATAAATACCACCTGTGTGACCCGCAGCTTGGGCAGTTGTCGTACTATGGTCTATGACAAAAACCTCACTTAAGTGTCTTGCCGAAACAGCTATTTGATCTAATTCTGCATTATATTCAACCGCATTAGCATGTATTGGATTTGAACCATGCCCAGCATCATAATTTACATCCAGTAATTGAGGGTTACCAGCTACACTTCCAAAGTTTGGCTTAGAACTGTCAAATTCTTGAACTAAATGGTCAAAGAGCTTCCACTCCCAAACAATATTGGCGGAGTCCGTTCCGACAGGTTGGATTTCAACAATCCTCTCTAATACCAAAGCATCTTCTGGATAGGCTGTGTCTAAGCCCACCGCAAACATTTCGTCTGCAGTATAAGGATCCCTCACCAAAACTAGAATATTTCCATTTGGTAATATTTCTATATCGTGATGGATTCTAAAACCAAATTCATCTTGGTAATTTATTCCCCATAAAACATTATTGTTCCAATCTTTAATTTGAACATCGAAACCGCTACCTAATAACAGGTTACCGTTTTCTAATAAATAAACCATTCTACTTGTTTGGTTTGGGGCATTTCCCCACTCGCTAGTCCATTGATTAACAACCTCACCGCAATTATTAATCAGGAAAATTCTATTGTCGTTTAGAGAGGTAAACAAGGTATAACCAGGAGATTTTTCTTCATTGACATCGTCAAACACCAAACCTACTGTTTCTTGGCTAGCTGACGTTTTTACCACCAATAGGGTAAATGAAATAAAAAGTAAAATTTTCTTCATCGCTTTTTTTTTCAAATATATACATTCTCATAAAATTACAGAAAATCCATTTGTTAATATTCAATAGATTTACATTACTTTGAAGCCTATTCTAACTGATTGATTTTACAATCAAAACCCAAAAAACTGACTTAAAAAGTTATAATTTAATGCAAACTGACTTATATAGAACAATAGCGAAACGGATAGAAGGTGATGTTTTTAAAGACCGAAACAGTAAGTTCTATGGATTTGCATTTCCTGTTCATAGTGAGGAGGAGATAAAACTTCATATTGAAACCCTTAAAAAAGAACATCATTCTGCAAGGCATTGGTGCTATGCTTATCAAATCGGTACTGAAACTATAAAATATAGGGTAAATGATGACGGTGAGCCAAACAACTCAGCAGGAATGCCCATCTACGGGCAAATACAATCCTTTAAAGTCACAAATGTGCTCGTAGTGGTCATTAGATATTATGGCGGAGTTAAGCTTGGTGTTGGTGGATTGATAAACGCCTACAGAACTGCAGCACAATATGCATTAGAATCCTCTAAAATTATCAAAAAGACAATTAAGCAAAGATTTCAACTAAAATTCGAATACAAAAATCTTAGTAAAGTGATGCGAATGATAAAAGAGAACAATATTGACATCGACAAACAAGAACTAGAACTTAGGTGTTTGTTGGAAATATCTGTCAGAAAAAGTGACGGTTTTAGAATTTTAGAACTTTTTAAACAGTTTTACGGTATAGATATATGTGAATTATAACGAATAATTTTGCAGTTTGTCTAAAAGATACTTAGGACATCTTGTAGGCCTGTTTCTCTTTTTATCAATAAACGCCAAAACTGTGTTGCCGGTAGCCAGTAAATCATTTGAATCGTTGCGTAATTCATACTCAAATTCGATAGAGGCCGTTGGCATCTTTTTTAACTTAGTTTTTACTTTAAGCTCATCGTCATAACGTGCTGAATTTTTGTAATTTATGGATAGCGAAATTACAGGTAACATAATACCTTGCGCCTCCATGCTACTGTAGCTAAGCCCAAACTGTCGCAACCACTCAGTTCTACCGACCTCGAAATACACCGCATAATTTGCGTGATATACAACACCCATCTGGTCTGTCTCGCCATAACGCACTCGAATGTTCGTTTCGTTAAATTTCAATTATATGCTTATGTTTAGGAAAAAATTTGTAATTTCAACACGTTTTAAACATGGGGAAAAATTTCTTAAAATTCAACAGTTTTTGATTTTTTTTTTAAGAATTTTGTTCACATATTTGTCGTGTTCAAAACTGCAAGAGAATCCTAGTTCTCTTTTTTTTTGCTAATCTAACTAACAACGAAAATTTAACTCAACGAATGGAGATCACAGCGGAATCTGTATGGAATAATTGTCTCGCCTTTATAAAAGATAATATACAACCACAAGCTTACAAAACGTGGTTTGAACCTATACAAGCTGTCAAACTTTCCGGTAATGCGCTTAGCATACAAGTACCTAGTAAATTTTTCTACGAATGGTTAGAAGAACATTATGTAAAAATCCTAAAGGTTGCCCTAACCAAAGAATTAGGTGAAGATGCCAAATTGGTTTATGTCATTAAAATGGAAAACACCTATGGCAACAAACAACCGTTTACAGAGAAGATACCAAGCTCTAATAGAACACCTGTAAAATCTCAGGATGTAGATGTTCCTTTTGATAATAAAAGCCCTGAATTAAAAAACCCTTTTATTATCCCTGGAATAAGAAACGTTAAGATAGAATCGCAATTAAACCCAAGTTATACCTTTGAGAATTTCTTAGAGGGAGATTCTAATCGTCTCGCTAGAAATGCAGGGATCGCTGTGGCTAATAAACCGGGTGGCACTTCTTTTAATCCGCTGTTGATTTTTGGTGGAGTTGGTTTGGGCAAAACACATTTAGCGCATGCTATTGGTGTTGATATAAAGGATAAATATCCTGAAAAAACGGTTTTATATATCTCTGCTGAAAAATTCACACAACAGTACATAGATTCGGTAAAAAAGAATAATCGAAATGATTTTATTCATTTCTATCAAATTATTGATGTATTAATTATTGATGATGTGCAATTTCTTTCTGGAAAAACTGGCACCCAGGATGTATTCTTCCACATATTCAATCATTTGCACCAAAACGGCAAGCAAGTGGTTTTAACCAGCGACAAAGCACCTGTAGATATGCAAGATATCGAGCAGCGCTTACTATCTCGTTTTAAATGGGGCCTTTCTGCTGAATTGCAAACACCAGATTTTGAAACAAGAGTTTCTATACTTAAAAATAAGCTCTACAGAGACGGTGTTGAAATGCCAGAAGAAATCGTTGAATATGTTGCAAAACATATTAAAACTAACGTAAGAGAACTTGAAGGTGCCATTATCTCTTTAATTGCTCAGTCTTCATTCAATAAAAAAGAGATTACCATAAACTTAGCTAAAGATATTGTAGAGAAGTTTGTAAAGAATACTAAAAGAGAGGTTTCCATAGATTATATTCAGAAAGTGGTTTCTGATTATTTCCAAATGGATGTAAGTACTCTACAATCTAAAACACGCAAGCGCCATATTGTACAAGCACGTCAATTAGCGATGTTTTTTGCAAAAAAATACACTAAGGCTTCATTAGCCAGTATAGGGTCACAAATTGGTCAACGTGACCATGCAACAGTTCTTCACGCATGTAAAACTGTAGACAACTTATCTTCTACCGACAAACAGTTTAGAAAATATGTTGAAGATTTAGCTAAGAAATTAGCACTCTAACCTTCATCAAATGACCCGTATTCTTGTAGTGTGTTTGGGAAATATTTGTCGTTCTCCCTTAGCGCATGGTATCCTCGAGTTCCAGCTTCCTAAAGATAGTTTTTATGTTGACTCTGCAGGCACGGCTGCATATCATATTGGCAATAGCCCAGATCATCGCTCTATCAAAGTTGCTAAAACCCACGGCGTTGACATAAGTGGGCAGAGTGCAAGACAATTCAAGGTTTCAGATTTTGACACCTTTGATTATATCTATGCCATGGATTCATCCAACTACAGCAATATTATTAGTTTGGCAAGAAATAATGACGATATTGGTAAGGTTAAACTATTCCTTGAGGAAAACACTTCCATTTCAAATAAAAATGTGCCAGACCCCTATTATGGAGATATGAGTGATTTTGAATATGTATTCGATCTTTTGAAAGCTACTTCAAAAATACTTTCAGAAAAATTGAACCATTAATCAAGCGTAACTAAATTCTTACTGCTGCACTATTTTTTGTATCTTAGTAAAACAACTTCTTTAAAAAGAATTGATATGAAAAAAATTACTCTACTAATATGTTTTATGTGCTTAACCGTATGTAACGCACAAGATTTAGAACTTCAATTATTTGCTTCGGGTTTAGACAGGCCAGTAAATTTGAAACATGCTGGTGACGATAGATTATTTGCAGCAGAGCAAGACGGTATTATAAAGATTATAAATGCGAATGGCACAGTTAACAGTACTCCTTTTTTGGATATAGAATTGCGAGTTGGCAGTTCTGGCACTGAACAAGGGTTGTTGGGCCTGGCATTTCATCCAGATTACGATACCAACGGTTACTTTTTTGTCAATTACACTGATACGTCAGGTGATACGGTCATTTCGCGATTTTCCAGAGATGGATCCAATCCAGACATTGCCGATCCTAGTTCAGAATTGATCATACTAACTTACTCGCAACCCTTTAGCAATCACAATGGAGGCGAATTGCAATTTGGACCAGATGGTTACCTATACATTTCTAGTGGAGATGGAGGATCAGGTGGAGATCCGCAAGATAATGGTCAAGATTTAGGCACCTTACTAGGAAAAATACTGCGCATAGACGTCAATAATTCTACTATGTCCAACCCATATGTAATACCTGCAGACAATCCATTTGTTGGTACTGCTGGCGCAAGAGGAGAAATCTGGGCTTATGGTCTTAGAAACCCTTGGAAGTTTTCGTTTGATAGTTTAAACAATGATTTATGGATTGCAGATGTTGGGGAAAGCGCTAGAGAAGAAATAAATAGCGTATCTTCTGGTTTAGCTGGTCTTAATTATGGATGGAGATGTTACGAAGGCAATAATACATACGATACATCCGATTGTCCTGATATGAGCACATTAACTTTTCCTGTTGCGGAATATTCCCATACCGGAGGCAGGTGCTCTATTACTGGAGGTTATAGATACAGGGGTTCAGAATTTCCTGGTTTTAATGGACTATATTTCTTTGCAGATGTGTGCACACAGGAAATAGGCTATTTAGAATTTGATGGCGGATCTTGGAATATAACTTTTGAAGGGTTTTCTGGAAGCTTAGTTGCTTTTGGAGAGGACATTAATGGAGAACTTTATGTTTGCTCTTTGGGAGGAGATATTAGTAAGTTGGTAGATAACTCACTTAGCACTGATGAGTTTGATTTGAGTAATGTTTCCGTTTATCCTAACCCTACAAAAGATGTAATAAACGTTGATTTTTCTTCCGTTGGCACAACAGTAGATAGCAACATAGCCATCTATGATATACAGGGTAAGCTTGTGAAAAGCGTAAGCAAAAATTCTGAAGCTATTATTGAGAAAATCAACACAAAACAGTTGTCAAAAGGTCTGTATTTACTGAAAATCGTTGCAGAAAATGGTGAACAAATCACCCGTAAACTTGTTATATTATAATGAGCGAGAAGGTTGGCAAATTATACCTTATACCAACACGTTTAGGAGATAATCCACCTCTTGAGGTTTTACCAATTTCAATAAAAAAAGTAATTGAAGATCTTGACCATTATATTGTTGAAAATGAAAAAACAGCAAGACGATTTATAAAACGTATTTCACCTGGAAAATCACAGCCTAAATTAAAACTTAGTGTATTGAATAAATACACTACAGAAACTGAAATAAACACTTTTTTAGACCCGTGTTTAGAGGGCAGTTCTATAGGCTTACTCTCAGAAGCGGGTTGCCCGGCTATTGCTGATCCTGGATCAGATATAGTTAGCTTAGCGCATCAAATGCATATAACAGTAGTTCCCCTCGTTGGACCATCGTCAATTATATTGGCATTAATGGCCTCTGGTATGAATGGCCAAGGCTTTTGTTTCAACGGTTATTTACCTATTGATAAAGGTGAACGTAAATCCAAGCTAAAATCCTTAGAACGAATTTCTTCAGAACATAACCAAGCACAGATTTTTATAGAAACGCCTTACAGGAATATGAAAATGCTTGATGATTTAGCCGACGTGCTTCAACCCCAAACAAGAGTTTGCATAGCTTGTGATCTTACTTTACCTAGCGAGTTTATAAAAACAAAACCCGCAAAAGATTGGAAAAACAATACAGAAGACCTACATAAAAGGCCTGCCATATTCATAATACAAAAAGATTAAAGCTTAGCTTTGGCTTTTTTGTTAGGCTCTATAACAGAAGTGTCATACCCTGAAAACTTTTTCATGTAATATCTTACAGTTGAACCATAAGCATCTGAAAAGTTATTATCTCCATAACTACGCAAAAACTTCTTAACACTACCTGGACCAGCGAGGTGTGCTGCAGCCAAAATACCCGATTCAGTTATCTTAACACCAGAGATTAGTTTACCATTAAAACGTTTAATATCTTTACGTAAAACCCATTTGTTACGAGATGCATTTGCCAAAAATGCTTTTTCCTGCAATTCTGGATTATATAGAAACTGATTTGGATTATAGATTCCAATAAGTTTCAAAGTCTCAGCACCAAATTGGTATTTTCCTAAATACCCCAATGTATTAACGGTAAAGTAATCACCTCTGGACTCTTTGAAAGCTAAAGCTTCTTTAAATCCTTCGAAAGACTTCCCTAAGTGTGGTGTGAAAATATTGGATTTTGGTTTTTTATGTTCAACCATTGCCAAATCATCTGAAATGTTGTAATCCAGTTCCAAACCTTCAGTAGAATACAACGTAGGGTCAAGGGTTGAATCTGGATATAATCCCATCGCAAGTAAAAAACAAATCGCAAATGGTAATAAAAAATTCTTAACGCTATTTATCTTCATAACAGCCAATTTTTAAATGATAAAAACATTCCCCAAATGTCCTATCAAAATCGCGTGCAAATATACAAAATTTTTTTAAATATTGAAAATCAGTCGATTAACAGTTATAAATACTTGTTAAAAGTAGAAATAATGCGCCTTAAAACGTCCATTGCTATTTAGCTCTAATGTTGGAAAAGGAAGCTTTATTACGTTAAAAACATCAAAAATGGTTTTTAGGAGATGAGAATTTGTCTTAATCCGACTTAGATCAATGTCTAAGCTCAAGTAATACTGACGTGTTCTATTTTGGTTTAAAAACAAAGGATCGTTTGGCTCACCAGTTAACATACCTTCTGCTCCATAACCAATAGCTAAATTTAACCAGTTTGGTATAAAATCTGTCTTTAAAAAAGAGTTCATATTTACGCTTAGCCAGTAGGTTTGCCCATTGTAGTCTTTCAGAAATTCTTCGGCAAAACCATTACCTAATTTTTCTGGTCTTTGCTCTGCAAATCGCGTCTGATGAAATGAATACTTCAACAAAATTCGTTGTTCTTCCCATAAAAGTTCTTGGCCAACGTACAAACCCGCACCAAAGGTATTCGCCGCCATATCTGTCCACGAAAAACCCCATTCTTGAGAAAACCCGTCCATTACCTCAACTGCGGTTAAAAAACCTAAACTTAATGTAGAGCCATACAAAAGCTGATTTTTTTTGCTGACACCAGCCCAATGCATTGTATTTGCACCAATTTTAGTCAAGTGATATGATGAAAATACATGACCTAACTTATCCATTTGCAACCACTCACCACTGTCATTAATCGTTTTAAATTTTGACCGTGGGTATTCAGCATACCACAATTGATCTAAACCAACAAGAGCAATTGCGGCCAATGAAGTTTCAGTAACAACTACGGCATTTCTTCTTGGTTTATTTAAAGTATCGCTAGGCTTTAAAAATGCATTAAGCTTAGATTGCGAAAAGAGTGAACCAGAAATACAACACAATAGAATGATATGGTATTTACACCATTTCAAACTTATCTATTAATTCCTTGTGAGGACAAATACCTTTGATATTCCCTTGCATTATTATTGTGTTGCGCTAAGGTCTTGGCAAACTTATGATAACCTATACGCTTGGCATCAGCAGCAAAATAAAGATAATTATGTTTTTCTGGGTTTAGAACAGCCTTTATTGCAGACAAATCTGGCATCGCTATAGGGCCTGGAGGTAAGCCTAGATTTTTATAGGTATTGTATGGAGAATCTATTTCTTTATGAACGTTTAAAACTCGTCTGATGACTGTGTTTTTATATTGTGGTAATTGATAGGCTGCATATTTTAAAGTAGGATCTGCCTGTAGAGCCATACCAATCCTTAATCTATTGAGGTAAACACCAGCCACCCTAGGCTGTTCATCAGCTTTTTTGGACTCTTCATGCACTATCGAAGCTAAAGTTATCACTTCATTTGGGGAAAGGTTCAATTTTTCAGCTTTAGCTTTTCTATTGTCGCTCCAGAACCGATTGTACTCTTTCAACATTTTATCCCTAAAACTTTTTGCAGATGTGTTCCAAAAGAATTCATAACTATTTGGCAAATACATACCCAATGCAGTAGCTCTGGTAAATCCATTTTCTCCCAAAAAAACTTCATCCGTCATTGCATTTATTAAAGACAAACTATCTGCTTCAATTTGGGTACTAATTCTTCCAGCCAAGTCTGCTAAACTATTCTGATTATTGAACGATAATTTTAGAGGAAGGTTTTTACTTCTTATGGAATTGATAATCTCATTATTATTCATCCCTTTAGAAATGGCAAAACGACCAGCTTTAATATTTGAGGTGTATTGTTTTTGTCTTGCCAAAGCATCGAACGTTTCAATATCTTCTAACAAGGGCTCTAATTGTGCTCTTACTTGGGGGTAGACCGCATTGGTAGGTACATAGATATAGGCAGTTTCATTATTGAAGGCGGTATTGGGCTGAAACATTGCACCATAGATATAGTATGCAATAACTGCTAAAATTACTAGACCTATTAAGGCTATTGCCCAAAGTATTTTTTTTATATACATCTGTTATTCGTTAATACGTTGTAGAATATATTCGTTTGTAAACTGGTTGCCATCAAAACTCCAGTCTTTCTTTAAACCAATTTTTTTGAAGCCACTACCTTCAAACAATTTTAGACTAGTTTCATTGTTTTCTGATATATTGGCATATACCTGATGCAAGTGTAGCACCTTAAAGCAATAATCGACCAAAATATTTAACGCCTCCTTACCATAGCCTTTGCTTCTGTTGAGTTCATCTTTAATTACAATCCCTATACCAGCACGTTTGTTTTTAATGTTAAAATCAAAAACGTCAATTAAGCCAATAGTATTGTTGCCCATATCACATATTGCCATACGCAACTGCTTGGCCTCATATATATCTTGCTTCGCATTCTTAAGATATTGCTTTATTAAGTATCTTGAATATGGTGTCTGTGTATCACTTAAATGCCAAAACGAAGTGTCGTTTTCAATATTATGAACAAAATCCAAATCTTCAGGCTCTAGGGCTCTTAAGTAAATATGTTCCCCTTTTAGACTTACCATTCTATTTCTCCCTTAAAAACTTGAATTGCTGACCCAATAAGCCAAATGTTACTGTATTGGTTTCCTTTGCCCTCAAACTCAACCTCTAGTTTACCTCCCTTAGTTTGTAGAATGACCTTATTGTTTTTTGCCATACCCTTTTTATGCATTGCAATGGCCACAGCTGTAACACCAGTTCCACAAGACAAGGTCTCATCCTCTACTCCACGCTCATAGGTTCTTACAGAAAACTCATTGTCCGAAATTTGCTCAACAAAATTAACATTACTACCAGCTTCGCCATAAGGTTGCCCATATCGGATTTGGGCACCTTGATTTTTAACATCAAAATCTTCAATTTCTGAAACCATTTGAACATGGTGCGGCGAGCCCGTATCTAAAAAAAGGTGGTTTTCAAATACTTCAACAGAGTTAACATCTTTCATTTGGAGATACACTACATCATCTTCAATTCGTGCTTTATGTAGGCCGTCTATAGCTATAAACTCTGTTTTATCTTCAACAATTCCCAAGAACTTGGCAAAAGCCGTTATACAACGCCCACCGTTACCGCACATACTACTTTCATTGCCGTCTGAATTAAAATAAACCATTTTAAAATCAGAAATTTTGTCATTCTCTAACATTATAAATCCATCTGCTCCGATGCCAAAACGTCTGTCGCACAATTCGGCAATACGTTTGGTATTATTTTTGTCGATTATCTGTAAACGATTATCCACGATAATAAAATCGTTTCCGGTGCCTTGATATTTGTAAAATGTCATTGTCATATTCATTGGCAAATATAAGAATATATCATGGTAAATCGACTTGTTAAAGAGCAGTTAAAGTTGACGTTAAATAGTCGTTAAAATGAAAAATGAAATTCAATAAATATCTAACTTTAAACGTTAAGTAGTTAAATTAAAACCCTAATAAATTATGAAGAAGATTCTAACATTAGTATGTGTTTCGGCATTAGGTGGTGTATTGACTTTAGGCGGATACAAGCTTTTTGTCGAAAAAGAAAACAAGGAACAATTAGCGGCAGAGCAGGTTTCTGATTTACCTATATATGTTCCAACAAATACAACTCTAAACAACTCAACCGATATAGCTCCGAATTTTGTAGAAGCTGCTGAAAAATCAATTGATGCAGTTGTACATGTTAAAAATACCGCTATCGTTTCTGCACCCATGACCATGCAAGATTTATTTTTCGGGCGTAACTCTCAACGTGCCCAAGTCGGTACAGGTAGTGGAGTCATTATTTCTCCATCTGGCTATATCGTAACAAATAATCATGTAATACAAAATGCCAATGAAATCAGTATTACTTTAAACAACAACAAAACTTACATGGCGGAATTAATTGGTACGGATGAAATTACCGATATAGCACTGATTAAAATTGAAGCTGACGAGGATTTGCCATTTATGGCATTTGGAGACTCCGATAATGCTAAAATTGGAGAATGGGTTTTGGCAGTAGGTAATCCGTTTAATCTAAATTCTACCGTTACCGCAGGAATAATCAGCGCAAAATCTAGGGATTTAAGTGGTAGAAATTTACAATCCTTTATACAGACCGATGCCGCTGTTAATCCTGGAAACTCTGGTGGTGCATTAGTTAACACCAATGGTGACTTAATCGGAATTAACACCGCAATTTCCTCTCGCGACGGATCTTACATCGGTTATTCTTTTGCAGTACCAAGCAACATCGCACGAAAAATTGTTAACGATATCATAGAATATGGTAATGTACAGAATGGTATCCTTGGAGTTGTTGGTGGTGCTCTTAATAGTACATTCGCCGAGGAAAAAGGATTAGATATCGCAGCAGGTTTTTATGTCAGTGAAGTTACTGAAGATACTGGAGCAGAAAAAGCTGGAATTAAGTCTGGAGACATAATTAAAAAGATTGATAATGTAGAAATTAATAAGTTTTCAGACTTATCAGGATATTTAAAAACAAAAAGCCCAAAGGATGTGGTCAATGTTACCCTAATAAGAGATGGTGATGAAAAAGTAGTTCCTGTGACGCTACTAAAAAATAGCATAGCTGAAATCCCAATTATTGGAAGGGTTAAAAATGTCGAAAATGAAGATTTAAAGAAATTCAACATCAGTTACGGAGTAGAAATCAAAAAATTGAATGAAAAATATGCACCTTATCTAAAAGAATATGGGTTTGAAGAAGGCAATATTCTAACAAAAATAAATGGCAAAAATCTGTATTCTGTTGAAGACGCACAAAACTCTATTGCAAAGCACAATTTTAACGAACCACTACGTATCGAATTTATTAACAATAATGGTCAAAAAGAGTCTATTATGATTCGATAAAACATATTTAAAATAAAAAAATCACCCTTCAAAGTATTATTCTTTGAAGGGTTTTTATTTTCGGTAAAAAGTGTTACGAAAACGTTTGAAATATGTATTTTTGCGCAAAATTTAAAAACCACTAAACCAAAACAAAATGGGTTTTAACGACACTTACGAAAAAGAGTTAGCGTTTCAAGCAGATCGTCGAAGGGCTACTGTAGAATTTATTAAAACAGTAAGCGACCTTTGGTACGACAATTCCATCGAGCTTGTTTTATTCAGAAATCAATTAATTGATAGAAAAGTGAGCGAAATTTTAAACCTGCACGAATATGCAGGCGAATTCGTTCAGAAACCAATTTCTATTTTTGATTCTGTTGAGATTGCTCAAGCCATCAAAAAACTAAATTTACCTCCAGCTAAATTGGACATAGGTAAATTAACCTATGAGTTTCATCTTGAAGATCAAAAGTACGACAATGCCACAGCTTTTGTTTCAGCAAAATTAGGTGATTCAAAAAAGAGAAAAGCCATTGAACCTAAAGATGTGATTTTATATGGTTTTGGTAGAATTGGTCGATTGGTTGCTCGTGAGTTAATGACACGTACCGGAAAAGGCAATCAACTTCGTCTAAGAGCAATCGTTACTCGCGGTGAGATCAACAAAACGGTATTGGAAAAACGCGCTTCGCTTTTAAGAAATGACTCAGTTCATGGAGATTTCTCCGGTATGGTGAGTGTTGATGTGGAGAATAGCGCACTTATTATAAATGGAACAACGGTTAATATCATTTCGGCTAATGCACCAGAAGATATTGACTACACAAAATACGGTATCAATAACGCATTGGTTATTGACAATACAGGAGCATTTAGGGACGAAGCCTCATTAGGAAGACACCTAAAAGCCAAAGGTGTTAGCAAAGTATTACTTACAGCACCAGGAAAAGGTGTACCTAATATTGTGCATGGTGTTAACCACTTGGAGTACAACCCTGATAAAGTAGATATATTCTCTGCAGCATCTTGTACTACCAATGCCATTACACCTGTTTTAAAAGCAATTGAAGACTCTTTTGGTGTTAAATCTGGTCATTTAGAAACGATACATGCATATACCAATGACCAAAACCTTGTAGATAACTTCCACAAAAAATACAGACGAGGAAGAGCTGCTGGCTTAAATATGGTTATTACAGAAACAGGTGCTGGTAGTGCGGTGAGCAAAGCATTACCAACCTTAGAGGGTAAACTAACCTCTAATGCTATTAGGGTACCTGTGCCAAATGGATCTCTGGCGATTCTTAACCTAGAATTAGAAAACGAGACTTCTGTTGAGAGCATGAATACTATCATGAAAAAATATGCTCTCGAAGGTGATTTGGTTGAGCAAATTAAATATGAAATGAGCGACGAGCTTGTCTCTAGTGATATCGTCGGAAGTTCTGCTCCTTCAATCTATGACAGTAAAGCTACAATTGTAAGAGGTGATGGCAAAAATGCTATTTTATATATTTGGTACGATAACGAATATGGTTACAGCCACCAAGTTATAAGACTTGCAAAATATATTTCTAAAGTAAGACGCTACACTTATTATTAGAATATTTTGAAAAAGAAAAAGGAAAAATCTTGTCTTAACGGCAAGATTTTTTTGTTTTTGGCTTTTGTAACATCCAATTTTAAAATTGACTCGTATATAAAATGCCTCTCGTAAATGAGAGGCTATTTGTTTGGTAATTTTTTTACGATATGCTCATAAAATCATTATCTTGGCAACTAATTAATCTTATACAACCAAAATCATTATTAAGATGAAATTCTTAACTAAAATTGCTGTAATTCTTATAGTTACATTTAACCTACAATCTGTAAACGCACAATCCCAACAAGACGATACTGAAGAACAGTACTCATTAGATAGTGGTAACATTGACAGCCAGTTTGAGTATGTTTTTAGAAAGTCCGGAAACTTTAAAGGTACCAACGGACAACCTTATGAAGCTGTAAAGCAAGCTTGGTTGTTAAAATTGAAGGCCAATGTTTTAGATTCGCTAAAAACAACATATAAAGACTTAGCCAATTCTGAAGCTACAGTTGCCAACCAAGTAAAAGAGATTGAAGATTTAAAGGCCAAACTCGGCAATACGCAAACCACATTAGATGAAACCAACGAAGAAAAAAACAATATGGCTTTATTGGGTATGCAAACCAGCAAGACGAATTATAATGTTATTATGTGGACTATTATTGCTGCGCTTACAGCCTTATTGTTGTTTTTTATTTATAAATTTAAAAATAGCAACTCCCTTACCAAAGAAGCAAAACATAAATTAGACGAGGTAGAAACCGAGTTTGAAGAGCACAGACGCAATGCTTTAGAACGCGAACAAAAAGTAAGACGTCAGTTGCAAGACGAGATTAACAAGAATAAGGCTTAATCCATGGTTTTAAGTATAATTAAAAAGACCATAATTTAAAATTTATGGTCTTTTTTTATTTCGTAAGAACAATTAATTTAGAACACACCTCCATTGGACCCATCGTCGGTACAGTCAGAAGTATTAAACTCATCATACATTGCCCAACTATTCCCAGAGAATTGCTGACCTTCAGCCCAAGCTGTTTCGCCACCTGATGGCCCCTGAACTTCTGCATGTGCAGAGAAACAATAGTCTTGTCCTTCAAAACCATCTGGCAAGGCAATAATATAAATTACTTCATTGTCTGTTATAGAACTAGGTTCTGTAAATTCAAACTGACCAATCTGTGGGTTGCCCGCACCATTTAAAGGCACCCAATCATCACTACAATTACCAATACTCAAATGTGTTGTACCAAGAGTCCAATCATCAGTCGCATAATAGGTAACAACTAAATTTCCATCAACAATAGCGATTGAAACTGTACCTGCCTGATGATGTTGACCAGCAACTAAGGTAGTTGTCACACAAGATTCATCTTCACTTTCTGAGCTAGAACTCTCAACATTACCATCCACATTTACTGTGTCATCAATAATTTCATCTGTAGCATCAAATTTTGTTAATTCTTTTTCATCAGAAATTGGTTCGTTAGAACATGCTAAAAAAATAGTTAAGGCAAAACTTGCCAGTAGTGTCATTTTATTTTTCATAAGTAGGTTATTTAATCGTTCTTTAAATTTATCTAAACATTGATTAAATGCTATATTTTTTCGTTCAATCAAATAATATTTTATTAAAATATAGTTTTTACCTACAAAAAATCACATTTCATCTAGTAAGAATATTGATTTTATCTACAGAAAGTTCCACTGTTTTAAATTGCGAACAAAAAGTAAGACATCGGCTTCAAGACGAAATTAACAAGAATAAGGCTTAGTTAGTAATTACCTTTTTATAAATATTGAAAATCCGCAATACTAATAGCGGATTTTTTTGTTAAGGCAGAAAAAGGACTTTAAGAATATCTATAATAAGCCCTACATTTGCATTCTATTTAGAAAAACCATGCGCATAGATATCATAACCGTTTTACCAGAACTATTAAAAAGTCCGTTTGAAGCTTCAATTCTTAAACGTGCCATAGAAGCAGATTTGGTAGAAGTCCATTTTCATAATCTTAGAGATTACACAACGGACAATTATAAATCTGTGGACGATTACCAATTTGGAGGTGGAGCTGGTATGGTAATGCTTATAGAACCTATAGATAAATGTATTTCGGGATTGCAAGATGAGCGCAACTACGACGAGATCATATACATGACACCAGATGGTGAGCGTCTCAACCAAAGTATCGCCAACCAAGTATCCTTAAAGGAAAATATCATCATTCTTTGTGGCCATTATAAAGGTGTGGATCAACGTGTTCGTGATAAATTTGTTACAAGGGAAATTTCAATTGGAGATTATGTATTATCTGGCGGAGAATTAGGAGCAGCTGTTTTGTGTGATGCGGTCATTCGGTTAATACCAGGTGTATTGGGTAATGAGACCTCTGCCCTAACCGATTCGTTTCAGGATAATCTTTTGGCACCTCCAATTTATACTAGGCCACGCGATTATAAAGGCATGAAGGTTCCAGAGGTTTTGTTCAGCGGTAATTTTGGTGAAATCGAAAAATGGCGCGAAGAGCAAGCCTATAAAAGAACCCAAGAACGACGACCAGACCTTTTGAAGGACGAATGATTAATGGCTAATGGCTAATGGCTAATGGCTAATGGCTAATGGCTAATGGCTAATGGCTAATGGCTAATGGCTAAAAATAAACGACTAAACCACAAATCCACAAGCATAAAAAACTTTTCACTTTCTACTTTTTACTTTTAACTTTTTAATTATCTTTGCACCCACTTTAGATTAACCTCTGGCGAAAATCGTGAATGTTGATGTAGGGCAACCATTATAAACGAGAAAACATGGATTCTTTAGTAAAATTTGTACAAGACGAATTTGTAACCAAAAAAGACATTCCAAACTTTAGCGCTGGTGATACCATAACAGTGTATTACGAGATTAAGGAAGGAAGTAAAACACGTACACAGTTCTTTAAAGGTGTAGTATTACAACGTAAAGGCACAGGAACTTCAGAGACATTCACCATCCGTAAAATGTCAGGTACAGTTGGTGTAGAGCGTATCTTCCCAATTAACTTACCAGCATTACAGAAAATTGAAGTTAACAAAAGAGGTAAAGTACGTAGAGCACGTATCTTCTACTTTAGAGGTCTTACTGGTAAAAAAGCAAGAATTAAGGAAGTTAGAAAATAATCTAACCCACATATTACAGAGAAAGCCTTCAAAATTGAAGGCTTTTTTGGTTATTAACTTTTGTTAATAAATGTGGTTTATAAGTTGTGCATATCTAATGGATTAAAAAATTTGCACATTCGCAATATAAAACTACATTAGCAGAACAATTGACAACAAACCTAGTTTGGTTTTGAAAGAAATTTTGAATTTGTGTTAAATTGTGATAAAGTAACGTTCTTTATATATTGAGATTGTTTTTTGAGACTGGTGAGCTGCTTGTGTAGACAAGTGCTGTGTAACCAGCCATGAAGCTTACGCTTTACAGTATGTTTTGCAGGTTGTAAAGTATAAGTGGAAAGCTTTGAAGAAGTAACGGAACCGAAAGTGAACGTGAAAGGGACGAGCAATGTTTTGCTGACGCATCAAACACGCAAGTGAATGATGAAAAAGAAAACATCAAGAAAGACAAATCTTAAGAAGCGCAGTAGTATCAAGTCAATACATTTTGAAAGGTACGAAACGTTTCATCGAAACAGCAACGCTTGAACCGAAAAGGATGGTGGCGAAAGCCATACAGCTGAGTTAGTGTAAATGCTAAATAAGTCATAGTAGTACTGTTTCAAGAGAAGCCATGTCAGCACAGTTTTCTGTAGTGATATGGCTTTTTGTTTTTTGGCAATGCAAAGTTTTTTAATCTAAAAATCTTTTTCATTATAATAGAAAAACACCTACGATTCGTTTTGTTGGAAATTATTACGGAATTCTCAAAATTTTCAGTATGCTGTTATCAATCTCATACCAACAAAACTCACTTGTTTTTGTATATTTGCACAGCTTAAATTTAAGCCATAGAACAACCACTTTATTTTTAACAAACTTATGACCAAAACAGCAAAGATTGTTTATACAAAAACAGACGAAGCTCCGGCTTTAGCAACACGTTCTTTTTTACCAATTGTTCAATCCTTTACAAAATCATCTGGTATTACCTTAGAAACAAAAGATATTTCTTTAGCAGCCAGAATACTAGCTGTATTTCCAGATTTTTTAACAGAAGAACAGCGTGTTAATGATGCATTAGCAGAACTTGGTGAACTTGCCAAAAAGCCAGAAGCTAATATAATTAAGCTACCAAACATTAGTGCGTCTATTCCTCAATTAAGAGATGCTATTGAAGAGCTTCAGGGTAAAGGTTATAAACTTCCTGACTACCCAGACGAACCTAAAAACGATACTGAAAAAGAAATAAAAGCGCGCTACGACAAAGTTAAAGGAAGTGCCGTTAACCCCGTATTGAGAGAAGGGAACTCTGATAGACGTGCACCAAAGGCTGTTAAAAATTATGCTAAGAAAAACCCGCATAGTATGGGAGCTTGGTCATCCGATACTAAAACCCATGTTGCTACTATGAGTGAAGGGGATTTTGCACATAATGAGAAATCATATACTACTCCAGCCGCAACAACAGTAAAAATTATTCACACAAGTACAGAAGGAAATTCAACTGTATTAAAAGATAACTTAGCATTACAAGCCGAAGAAATTATAGACGCAACAGTAATGAGCAAAAAAGCACTTTTGAATTTCCTGGAAAGGGAAATTAAAGATGCTAAGTCGCAAGATGTACTAATGTCTTTACACATGAAAGCGACTATGATGAAGGTTTCCGACCCTATCATTTTTGGTCATGCCGTGAGAACCTATTTCAAACCTGTTTTTGAAAAACATGACGATACTTTTAAAGAAATTGGTGTTGACGTTAATAACGGTTTTGGGAATTTATTAGATAATCTTAAGGAATTACCAGAAGCTAAGCGTAAGGAAATTGAAGCTGATATTGATAAGGCTTTTAATGAAGGACCAGATTTGGCTATGGTAAACTCAGATAAAGGTATTACGAATTTACACGTACCAAGTGACGTAATTATAGACGCCTCCATGCCTGCAATGATACGTACTTCTGGGCAAATGTGGAACAAAAATGGTAAGCAACAAGATACTAAGGCTATTATTCCTGATAGCAGTTATGCTGGTGTATATATTGCTACAATAGACTTCTGTAAAAAGCACGGTGCTTTTGATCCTACAACTATGGGAACTGTACCAAATGTTGGTCTCATGGCTCAAAAAGCAGAAGAATACGGTTCTCACGATAAGACTTTCGAAATAAAATCCGACGGAAAAGTAGAGGTCATCGATGCAAATGGAACTGTAATAACAAGTCATGATGTTGAAACTGGAGATATCTGGAGAATGTGCCAAGTTAAAGACGCACCTGTACAAGATTGGATTAAGCTAGCTGTAACACGTGCTAGAGCTTCACAAACTCCCGCTGTATTTTGGTTGAATGAAGACAGAGCACATGATGCTGAATTAATCAAAAAAGTAAACAAGTACCTCCCAAATCACGATACTGAAGGTTTAGATATTAGAATTCTTGCACCTGTGGAAGCTACTAATTTTACCTTAGAACGTATTAAAGATGGTAAGGATACCATTTCAGTAACTGGGAATGTACTTAGGGATTACCTAACGGATTTATTTCCAATCCTAGAATTAGGAACCAGTGCAAAAATGTTGTCTATCGTTCCGTTAATGAATGGTGGCGGATTGTTTGAAACTGGTGCAGGTGGATCTGCTCCTAAGCACGTTCAACAATTTGTAGAGGAGAATCATCTAAGATGGGATTCGCTGGGTGAATTCCTAGCCTTGGCCGTATCCTTAGATCATTATGCTAAGGTCAATAACAATGATAAGGCTAGAATTTTAGGAGAAGCTTTGGATGATGCTACAGAAAAATTGCTTCAAAATAAAAAAGGGCCATCTCGTAAAGTTAATGAACTAGATAACAGAGGTAGTCATTTTTATCTGGCGCTGTACTGGGCAGAAGCTTTAGCAAACCAAGAAAGTGATCTTGATCTAAAACATGAGTTTACAAACATCTACAGAGATCTACAAGCTCATGAAGCAAAAATTTTAGATGAGCTAATAACGATACAAGGTGTTACTGTAGACATTGATGGATATTATTTCCCAAATGAAGTATTGGTGAGTAATGCCATGCGACCAAGTGAAACACTAAATTCCATTATAAACTAAAGTTAAAAAAGCTTCATTTAAATGAAGCTTTTTTATTTTTATAAGGCCTTATATAAATGCAATGGTATATAAAATAAGAGGTGTTTTTTACACTTTACTATTTGTCCCTTTTCTATTAATCGCTCAAGAAAAATTCACGTTAAGTGGCACTGTTATCGATAATCAAAGTAACGAAACTTTAATTGGTGTTAATATTTTAGTTCCAGAGATTCAATCTGGTACAATGACCAATGAATATGGCTTTTACTCCATTACACTTCCAAGAGGCACTTACAATGTACAGATAAGCTTTTTAGGTTTTAAAACAATAACCGAAACTATAGTTTTAGATAAGGATATATCAAGAAACTTCAAACTATCTGAATCTGCAGAAAGTCTTGACGAGGTTGTAATAACTGAAGATGTTGAGAGACTTGACCTTAAAAAACCTCAAATGAGTGTCAATGCACTATCGATAAACACCATAAAACAAATGCCAGTTGTTTTGGGAGAAGTTGATGTTATAAAATCTATAACACTATTACCTGGTGTTACCAATGCTGGTGAAGGGTCTTCTGGTTTTAATGTTCGAGGTGGCGGAGCTGATCAAAATCTTATCTTATTAGACGAAGCAACTATTTTTAATTCGTCGCATTTGTTTGGTTTCTTTTCAGTTTTTAACCCAGACGCGATAAAAGATATTAAACTTTACAAAGGTGGAATTCCTGCAAAATATGGTGGTCGCGTTTCTTCAGTTTTAGATATTTACCAAAAAGAAGGCAATAGTAGCGAGTTTCACATGAATGGTGGTATTGGCTTAATTTCAAGTAGATTACTGGCAGAAGGGCCAATAAAAAAAGAAAAGGGCTCTTTTTTAGTTGGTGGCCGCAGTAGTTATGCACATTTATTCTTACCACTTTTCGATTTAGACAACATAGCCTATTTCTATGACCTTAATACAAAATTGAGCTATAGATTCAACAAAAACAATAGCGTCTATCTTTCGGGTTATTTTGGTAGAGATGTATTTGAGTTGGCAAACAGTTTCTCTAATACCTACGGCAACACTGTGCTTAATTTTAGATGGAATCATTTATTCTCAGATAAACTATTTTCTAACCTATCGCTTATCTATTCAGATTATTATTATGGTTTAGAACTGGCTTTTGTAGAATTTGATTGGGAATCTGGAATTAGAAATTTTAATCTTAAATACGATTTGAAACATTATATAAATAATAATTTCAAACTCGAATATGGTTTAAATAGCATTTATTATAAATTCAATCCTGGTGAAATTAATCCTACTACAGAAACATCTGGAATTAATTCTTTCAAACTAATTGATAAATATGCTTTTGAAAATGCCATTTATCTCGATGCTGAACATAAACTAAGTAATAAACTATCCGTAAGTTATGGAGCACGCTTTAGTACATTTCACCGGTTAGGTCAAGATGAATTAAACATTTATGAAAATGATAACCCGGTTATATTCAATGAGGAAATAGGCATTTACGAAAAAGCGGAGCCAGCAGGAACTCTAAACTTTAACAGAACTGATGTCATAGAATCCTTTGCTAATATAGAACCAAGGTTTTCTGCATCTTATCAATTAAATGAAATCTCTTCTATCAAAGTAAGCTATAACCGTCTCAGTCAGTATTTGCACTTGCTCTCAAATACAAGTTCACCAACCCCTTTAGATGTATGGACTCCAAGCGGTAAATATGTAAAGCCACAATTGTTAGACCAAGTAGCTATTGGATATTTTAAATCTTTTAATGAAAATTTGTATTCCTTAGAAGTAGAAACATTCTATAAAAAAATAAAAAACAGAATAGACTACATAGATGGTGCAGACCTTATTGCAAACAATGCTATAGAGCAGGTTATTTTAAATGGTGAGGCAAGAGCTTACGGGCTTGAAGTGTTACTAAGAAAAAATGAAGGGAAATTAAAAGGTTGGTTGGCCTATACCCTTTCAAAATCCGAACAAAAAACCCAAGGAAGAACAGCAGCAGAAACAGGAATTAACAATGGCAATTGGTACAATACACCTTACGATAAAACCCATGATATAGCACTAACAGCAAATTACGAATTAAGTAAAAAATGGTCCTTTAGCTCAAACCTTATATTTCAAACTGGTCAACCTGCAACATTTCCAAATGGGCAGTATACATACAATGGTATTGTAATACCTAGTTATGAATCTAGAAACTCTAGTAGATTACCAGCATATCACAGGCTTGATATTGCAGTTAACTATGTTCCAAAACCAGAAGGTAACAAGAAGTTTAAAGGAGAATGGGTTTTCGGAATTTACAATATTTACAATCGTAGAAATGCGGCCAGTATTTCATTTAGGGAAAACAGAATAACTGGTACTAATGAAGCTGTGAGACTTGCCATATTCGGTATTGTCCCTTCTGTTTCTTATAATTTTAAATTTTAACCATGAAAAGGACTATATATGTTTTTATGATGTTTATCCTATTCTTAGGATGTGAAGACGTTATCGATGTAAATCTGAATGAAGCACAACCAAGGTTAGTGATAGAAGCCTCTATTAATTGGTTAAAAAACACAACAGGTAATGAGCAAAATATAAAATTAAGTTTATCCTCTCCATTCTATGATGATGACATTGTTCCTGCAAACAACGCTACAGTTATTATTACAGACGAGAACAATACTACTTTTATTTTTACAGAAAATAATGAGACTGGTATCTACACCAACAATAATTTCATTCCTGCCATAGATAGGACATATACTCTAACAATCGATTATAATAATGAAGTATATACGGCAACAGAAACATTAAAATCTGTAGTTCCAATTGATTACGTTGAGCAAAATAATGATGGCGGCTTTGCAGGGGAAGATATTGAGCTTAAAGCTTACTATACCGATCCTGCAAATGAGGACAATTATTATTTCTTTGAATTTATCAGCGATATTCCTGTTACTCCAACCCTAGAGGTATATGAAGATGAGTTTACAAACGGCAATCAAATTTTTGGATATTATACAGAAGAAGATTTAGAACCTGGAGATATTGTCACAATCCGCAATTATGGAGTTTCTCAGCAATTTTATGAATTTATGTTTATATTATTACAACAAAGTAGCGATGAAGGAGGTGGCCCTTTTGAAACACAACCTGCTACAGTAAGAGGAAATTGCATTAATCAAACAAACCCTGAAAATTATCCCTACGGCTATTTTAGACTGTCAGAAGTAGACGAAATAATATATACTGTTGAGTAGCTATGGGCGTTACCCAAAGGGTCGCGCTATACGTTATATCTCTAACAAATATTTGTTAGAGGATACCACTTCTATCGCTAACGCAACAAAACAACAAAAGTTTTCCTAATTTTACATTATGGATTTTATAAAAACAACAGAGCAAGACTCTAACTATAATGATCTCGAAAAAATGTCAATTAAGGAGATTATTACTCATATAAATAATGAAGATAAAACAGTTCCTTTAGCTGTTGAAAAAGCATTACCTCAAATTGAAGCCTTAATAGAAAAAGTTGCTTTAAAACTTAAGAATGGAGGAAGACTATTTTATATTGGTGCTGGTACAAGCGGGAGATTAGGTATCCTTGATGCTTCAGAATGTCCGCCAACATTCGGCGTTACCCATGATTTGGTCATTGGTTTAATTGCAGGTGGAGATAGCGCTATTAGAAAAGCCATTGAGAACGCCGAAGACTCAACAGTTCAAGGTTGGTTAGATTTGCAATCATATAATATTTCTCAAAAAGATGTTGTAATTGGTATCGCAGCTTCAGGAACAACGCCATATGTCGTACACAGTTTAAAAAAGTGCAATGAAGAAAATATTATTACAGGGTGTATAACTTGTAATAAAAACAGCCCATTGAGTTTAGTAGCTAAATACCCTATTGAAGTAATTGTTGGCCCAGAATTTTTAACAGGAAGTTCTAGGATGAAAGCTGGTACAGCTCAAAAACTAGTATTAAATATGATTACTACTACCACTATGATTCAACTAAAAAAGGTAAAAGGCAATAAAATGGTTGATATGCAATTAAGCAATGATAAACTTGTAGACAGAGGTATAAAAATGATCATGAACGAGTTGAATGTTTCGCAAGAACAGGCTTCAAAATTACTACAAAAATATAAAAGCGTAAGGCAAAGTATCACTTATGGACGAAAACAATAGAGCAGATAAAGAATTGTTAATCAGAGGATTAAAACAAATGGCAGTTTGTCTTGTATTAATGTTTTTGGGACCATTCTTAATACACACTTCTTTGTATAATGAGGACAAGCCTTACCATATACTTTTACTTGTTGTATCAATAATACTTTGTATAGTTGCCATTATCATGTTATTTATTGGGCTTAACACAATTTTAAATAGCATTTTCAAAAGGAAATAGTACATACTTACCATTAGCAATCTCAATAAAGGGTTACTATTAACAAAAAAATCCCGATTCTACTTGAAAAGAATCGGGATTCAAAAAAGGCGGCGACCTACTCTTCCACGGAATTGCAGTACCATCGGCGCTAACGGGCTTAACTACTCTGTTCGGAATGGTAAGAGGTGAG
>CAXPYI010000009.1:0-246664 GCA_964221315.1 Leeuwenhoekiella palythoae
AATGAACTAAAGGTAATTTAGATAGGAAAAGAGCAGGGATTCGCATTGTTGACGGAATCTAAAGTTCCTACGGCTATAATAATCTTACTCTGCTCTTTTGTTCTTTCTGGTTAAAGTCTCTAATTTAACTATAATACAAACTTAGGACGGCTATAGTTCATTGCTTCTGACTTTCCTCTCGGAAAGTCCTCGCAAAGTTGCTATCTTTCGGTTACGGCGGAAAATCATAGCTCATTTCCCGCAACGAGCCATACACAAACCGTTAGGCTCAATTTGATTTCATTACATTCAGGTTTATTTTCTCTTAATTTATTAATATTGAATCATGGCTATTTTATGAGTTAATTATCTCTTTTAATTTTATATGTTTGAATTAAAAAATAGGAGACATGAAAAATCAGAAAATGGCATACGTTTATGCGATAATGGCTGTTCTAATTTGGTCTACAGTTGCTACAGCATTTAAATTGGCACTAAAGTATTTAGATTTCTTACAGCTCTTGTTTTTTTCGGGTTTAGTTTCATGTTGTGTTCTTCTAGTGTTAATGATTATAAATAGGGAATTCAAAGAATTGACTAAACTAACTTTTAA
Source organism: Leeuwenhoekiella palythoae (assembly GCA_964221315.1). Classification (GTDB taxonomy): domain Bacteria; phylum Bacteroidota; class Bacteroidia; order Flavobacteriales; family Flavobacteriaceae; genus Winogradskyella; species Winogradskyella palythoae_A. The sequence continues at coordinate 593 of CAXPYI010000009.1, forward strand.
GGAATATGTAAAATCAGCTTTGTTAGGTTTTTTAAATCCTTTTCTTTACTATGTAGTACTTTTTAAGGCTTATTCTCTCCTTCCAGCGCAAGAAGCGCAACCTTTAAATTATACATGGCCAATTATGTTAGTACTACTATCAATTCCTTTGCTTAATCAAAAAATCAAAATAAAAAGCATAGTTTCCATTGCAATAAGCTTCTTCGGTGTCTTGATTATATCAACACAAGGTGACATACTAGGGTTTGGTTTTACTAATTTATTTGGTGCGATATTAGCATTAAGTACAGCTGTAATTTGGGCGCTTTTTTGGATTCTAAATATGAAAGATAAAAGAAAAGAAACACCAAAACTTTTCTTGAATTTCATATTTGGACTTGTTTACATATTTATAGCGACCGTTACATTCTCAAAAATTACAACACCTCATATTAATGGAATTCTAAGTGCGAGTTATATAGGACTTTTTGAAATGGGAATTACCTTTGTACTATGGTCCAAAGCTTTAGAATTATCTTATTCAACCGCAAAAGTCAGTAAATTTATTTACTTGGTTCCTTTCCTCTCGTTGATTACTGTTTATTTTATTTTAGGCGAAAAAATTTTAATTCCGACAATTATCGGATTGGTTTTTATAATTATCGGAATTGTACTGGAACAATTGAAATTGACAATAAACAAAATCTAAACTGCGCCGAACAAAGTACTGTGGTAAAAAACAAGTAAAATTTCCTACTTTTAAAAAAACATTAAAACAATCGGAAAATTAGCAAGGTAAAGCCTCGCTATTTTTCTCCAGCGGATTTTTCGCTAGGTTGAAACAACCTAGCTCACCAAAGCTAAAAATAGCTTCGGCTCAATCCGCACTAACCATACACAAATGCGTTGTGCATAATGCGAATCCACTGCAAGCCCACCGCTAAAACAGCACATTTATTTTTTCCAGTCACAAAAAACGAACGCCTTAAAAAAACAAAAAGAGCTGTTTTTTAACAATACTCAAAACTGTACTACTATGTTTAGCGTAAGTTTACAATCAAAAAATAAGTCGCTAACCTTATAATTAAAAAATGGGTAAATTTGTCTCAATCGGGTAAATATTACCCAATATTTAATATGTGCTTATTTTTTAACTATCTAATTTATAGAGATATAAAAATAAAATTGAATTCTGGTAATTTTTTTGCCCTAGTTAAAAAATATTTAAAATCATTAAACAATGTCTAAAAAAACTTCATTTTCTAACCGTGTTAATATAGGTTTTGCATTACTCGTTGTATTCTTATTGGTTTTTGCTACTAATAGAATAGATAAGCGACATTTTGAAACTGTTCAAGACACGTTAACAACCGTCTATGAAGATAGAGTGGTCGCACAAGATTATGTGTATAAAATGAACAATATTATACATCAAAAACAATTGCTGCTCAAGGATTCAAGCACAATTGACACTCAGAATAATCTCAATGGGGAGTTTGCGACTTTAATTGATTTATTTTCTACCACTAAACTTACGCCTCAAGAGTCTAAAACATTCGAAGATTTAAAGAAAAATTTTGAAACATTAAAGACTAATGAGAGCACAGCCAATACTAAAAAGTTAACAGCGAATATTAATGCCATTAAAACCGATTTAAACAATTTGGCGCTCATTCAGCTCACCGAAAGTAAGTACAAGGTAGGCATAGCACAAAAAAGTTTGGATACTAATAATTTAATGTCCACTTTGGAGATGGTTTTTTTGATATTAATAGGCTTTACTGTACAATTTGCTCTTTTCTATAGGGTTAAAAAAGCGATGACAACCGAGGTTGAAAGTAATTAGAGTATTAAAATAAGATATGGATGATAACATATTATTACGAGCTTCAGTCTATGTAGCACAGCTTTTATTGGAAAAGCAGCCAAAAAACAGAGTGTTCCACAATCTTCATCGTACGCTTACTGTTCTTGAAGCTGCTGGAAAAATCGGTAGAAAAGAAAATGTATCTAAAGAAGAATTAGAAATCGTTTTACTCGCAGCGGCATTTCACGATTCGTGTTATGTAGAATGCTACCAAGGTCATGAGGCGGTAGGCCAAAGAATTGCTGAAAAATGGTTGACAGAGCAAACAAAATAATGGTTTCAAAAATAATTTATTCGTAAATTATTGGGCTATTTAACCTAAAAGTCTAATTAAAATATACACTATATAAGATATTGAAAGCAAGATGAATACCACAGAATCGGCATTAAAAGAACGTATAAAAGAACTCACCTGCTTGTATGAGGTGTCTTCCATAATTGCCAATACCGATTTTGAATTTATTGAAGACACCCTAAAAGCTATTGCTTTCAGTTTAAAAAAAGCCTTTCAATATCCTGAAAAAACGGATGTATTGATAAAAACTGAAACATGGGTCATTGAAACCAATCCTTTTTCTGAAGACCATTTAACTATCACCTCTAGCATAAAAATTTTCAATGCAGAAAAGGGTAAGATTATTGCGCATTTGAACACGTATGAAATCGAGGAAATCAATTTTTTAAAGGAGGAACAATCCTTGTTGGATAATGTAGCACTTAAAATCGGAAGCCTCTTTGAACGCATAGAAATCCAAAAGAACGAAGCCTCTTTAAAACGCCAAATGGAACATGCTGACCGTTTGAGTATTTTGGGTGAAATTACCGCAGGTATAGCACACGAACTCAATACACCTTTGGCCAATATTCTGGGATTCTCAGAACTACTAAAAGATGATTTAAAGTCTGATAAAAAAGTAGTTTCAGACTTAGATAAGATTATACAAAATGCCATTTTCTCAAGGGAAGTCGTAAAGAAACTTATGTTTTTTGCTTGTGAAATGCCACAGGAGAAACAACGTATCAATCTTGTACCGAATATAAAAAATGCCATTAAGCTTCTCGACGCTACCTTTAAAAAGGAACAGGTTAATTACAAATTAATATTTGAAGGGGATGAACTATGGTTACGTGCCGATTCAGTACAGTTGACACAGATTATTTTTAATTTACTTATCAATGCCATTTATTTTTCACCTAAGGATGGACTTGTTACCATAACTGCCCAAAGCTCTAAAAAGGATATTATTTTAACTATTTCTGATGAGGGTGAGGGCTTTAAAGAAGAAGATATGGATAAAGTATTTCAGCCCTTTTTCACTACCAAACCACAAGGCGATGGCTCTGGTTTAGGGTTGAGCGTTGTACATGGTATCGTTGCCTCACACCAAGGTTCGATAGTTGCAAAGAACAACTCTAAGAAAGGTGCAACTTTTATCATAAAATTACCAAAAGACTCATAGTTTAGAAGATGAAATTACAAAACGAAAATATACTTATTGTGGATGACGATGTTCATATCTTGGAACTTTTACAACGTCACTTACAATCGTGGAATTACCATGTGTTCAAGGCAATTTCTGTAAAAGAAGCAGTAACCATTTTAAAGGATACTCAGGTCGATTTGTTGATTACCGACTTAAAAATGCCAGAAGTAGATGGATTTGAACTTATTAAATTTGTATCAGAGCATTATCCAAAAATGCCAAAATTGGTCATTACAGGCTATCCATCTGTTCAAGATTCGTTAGCTGCTATTAAATCTGGTGTTATAGATTATCTCACCAAACCTTTTACAAAAGACGAACTGAAATCAGCACTGGATAAAGCTTTAAGGCTATCATCTAATAAAAAGGTTGTAGCAAAATCTGCCTCAGAAAACAGAAATGAGGCCTACGGTGAAATCATTGGAAATTCTGAAAAGATAAACGATGTTATCCAAATTATAGAACGTGTAAAAGATAATAAGGCCACAGTTTTTATAAAAGGTGAGAGCGGAACAGGTAAAGAACTCGTGGCTAGAGCTATTCACTATCAAGGTAAGTTTTCGAGAGCACCATTCATAGCTGTAAACTGTGGTGCAATTCCTGAGAACTTACTAGAAGCAGAATTGTTTGGGTATGTTAAAGGAGCATTTACAGGTGCAGAAAATAATAGAGATGGATTTTTTCAAGCTGCAAATGGCGGCACCATTTTTTTAGATGAAATCGGTAATGCATCTGTTGCTGTTCAATCTAGATTGTTACGTGTGCTTCAAGAGAAAGAGGTCGTAAAGGTAGGGGCAACAAAGACTGAAAAAATAGACGTTCGCATTATAGCTGCCACCAATAGTGATTTAAAGGAAATGATACAAAAACACACCTTTAGGGAAGATTTGTTTTACCGATTGACTGTTGTGGAAATTGAAATTGCGCCTTTACGAGAGCGAAAAGATGATATCCCACTGTTGGTAGATAAATTTCTGTTCAAATATGGAGTGGAATACAAAGACCGTTTTCTAAAAATCACACCTGAAGCTTTAGGCATTTTAAATCGTTACGATTGGCCAGGTAATATCAGGGAACTCGAAAACATTGTGCAGCGAGCGGTAATCATGTGCGATAAAATCATTGATATTGAGCATTTGCCAGCACATCTAAAATACAGTTTAAATATTCCTTCTGGAGAACTTGTTCCGTTAAAAGTAATTGAAAAGCAATATATCGAAAAAGTATTAAGAGCTACCGGAAATAATAAGACCAAAGCAGCAGAAATTTTAGGTATAGACAGAAAAACCATTCGACAAAAATTATCAGATTAGGCATGATGATATTGGTCGTTTTTTACACAGCTGAGTAAATAAGTACCAGTAAATAAATTTACTAAATTAAGTTCAAAAACCTCAAAACCCTTTTGTAATAGGGGTTTTGAGGTTTTTGAGTAATTATTATGACACATTTGGCACACCCATTGCCTTTAGGTATGTGAATAACATTAATAATTTTTTAAGATGAACCACATTAATATCTGTCCGAGTTGCATACATCGCAATAGTTGCGTACTAACCATGCAAAAAGATAAGGTTTGGTCGTGTAGCGAGTATGACGAAGAGGATGGGGAATTAACCACTCTAGAGACAGTGCGAGAATCAGAAAAGAATGAAGAAAGAAAACTAGAATTAGTTTAACAATTAAATAATTAAAATCATGATATATAATGCAATTATTTCAGCAGTAAGATGTAGAAATTCAAGACCTAAAAAATCAGATAAAGAATCGCGAAACAAATACATCACTCAGAAATACAATGAGAGATCTATTGTGAATAGAATTTAAAATAAGGAAGTCTATTCAGCGAGCACATTATTTAAAAATTAAAAAATGGTCACTTTTTGTACAGTAAAAACTAACAGCATGATAGTTGGATAATTAATAATAATTCAATTGTGCACATTTTGACTTAAAAAAACAAATACAATGGAAATTAAAGCAATCATAAACGAATTTATAAAACGAAGGACAACAAAAAATAAATTAAGATTTGAAACTATCAGAACAAGTCCCTACAAATTTACAAATAGAAGAAAATTTTAAAACAATTAAGCTATAATCTAAAATAATAGAAATGACAACATTAACAGCAGAATTGAAAAAAGAAAATAAAAGAGTGCCTGCTAGAGGTATGATGGATAATGTTATGGAGCAATTTGAAAGTGCTGCCGACCAAATTAACCTTCATCCAAACATCAGAAAAATCTTAAGCATTACCAACAATGAAATCATTGTGAATTTTCCGGTAAAAATGGACAATGGTGAGGTAGAGATTTTTACAGGTTATCGCGTACAACACAACAACGCTTTAGGACCATACAAAGGCGGTTTAAGGTATCATCCAACTGTAGATATTGATGCTGCAAGAGCATTGGCAATGTGGATGACTTGGAAAACTTCTTTGGCAGGCTTGCCTTATGGAGGTGGAAAAGGCGGAATTAAATTGGATCCATCAAAATATTCTCAGGCAGAATTAGAGCGCATCACAAGACGTTTCACTTTTGCATTGGCAGATAACATTGGGCCAGAACATGATATTCCTGCGCCAGATGTCAATACCAACAGCCAAACCATGGCATGGATGGCAGATACTTATATGAGTACACGTCCACCAGCAGAACGTACTGCAAACCAGCATGTCGTTACAGGAAAACCAGCAGGCAGTGGTGGTTTGGAAGGTCGTGACAGGGCAACAGGGTATGGTGTGTACCTATCCATTAAATTTTGGTCAGAAAAAAACAACAAACCACTTGATGGCAAAAAGTTTATTGTACAAGGTTTTGGTAATGTAGGCTTTTGGGCTGCGCACTTCTTAGAAAAAGATGGTGCTAAAATGGTAGCTGTACAAGATGCTTTTGGTACCATACAAAACCAAAAAGGAATTAGTGTTGAGGACTTATTCAATTATATGCAGCTCAACGACGGCAGTATTGCAGATTACCCAAAGGCAAAACCTGTTTTGGATAAAGACAAGTTTTTTACTCTAAACTGTGACATCTGTATTCCAGCAGCTTTGGGCAATCAGATAACCAAAGAAAATGCACCAGGAATAAAAGCGAGGCTTATTGCAGAAGGCGCAAATGGTCCAACTAATGTAGAAGGTGAAAACATTCTTCTAGAAAGGGGTATAACTATTATTCCAGATATTCTGTGTAATTCTGGAGGTGTTGTTGGTAGTTATTTTGAATGGCTTCAAAACCGAAACGGAGAACTATGGCAATTAGATGAAGTCATGGCAAAGTTAGGTAAGAAACTTAAAGAATCTTTCGATAAAGTCTATGACTATGCTATTCGAGAGAGCTTGGATATGAGAACCGCAGCCTATTGTTTGGCTATCGAGCGAATAGAGAGAGCTTACATACAAAGAGGAATTTTTCCTTGATAATTAAAAGAATTAAGAAAATGAAATACGGAAGATTAATTTTAGAAAAGAAAGAGTATGTGTATTTAAAACGCATACTCAATATTTCGGGTTATGCAGAAGACCATGAAACTCAAAGATGCTTAATGAAACTCTCAGAAGAGCTACAAACAGCACATATTGTAGATGAAGAGGAAATGCCATCCGATGTAATTAGGTTTAACAGTAACGCAACGGTTGCTTTTGAAAGTGGTGTAGAAAAGAAAATACAGATTGTGATTCCAATGGATAAGGATTTTAAAAACAATAAGATTTCCATTTTAACACCTTTGGGCTCGGCATTATTTGGTTATTCTAAAGGAGATACTGTTCTATGGGATTTTCCTAGTGGAAAACAGAACATTAAAATTATCGAAGTAGAGCAAGAGGCCACACTTAAAGACATAGACATGGCAATATAAAAATTTATGATAATGACAACCTTAAAAAATAAAATATTTGATCATGATACGGATGTGGATATTACCCATAAGATCAATACAATGGAATTGGACAACTGGATCAATCATCTAAAGTACATCAAAAAAGAACTTGTTAACCTCATAGCTATATATAATAAAGAGCTGAACGACAAGCTGGATGGCGATGGCGTAGTGGAACGTTTTGAAAAAAAACAGAATGAGAACAACATATTGCTCAATGCTCTTATGGAATATCATAACACAAGAGCTAATATTATAGAATGTGAAGATACGGAGTGTGATATGGTCTATATCACGGAGCACGAAAGTTATCGCAGAAGCTACCTTTATCATTTAGATAAATACAGACGCCTAAAGGATGAGTTTTTTAATAAAATAAGAGGACAATTTACACTATTAAAAATAAGCTGATTCTAAAATCTACTTGAAAACGAGTTCCATACATAAAATTGATACACACCGAAGGCTGTGTATCTCAAAAGACCTAAAAGAATTGGAATTGTGGATGCATTCGCTAGAAAGTTTTAATCATGATTTAGACCATTTCAGTTGTTTAGAAAAGCATTTGATTAAAAACAGTTCTATCTCAAATGAAATTAAAGCAATGAGAAGGAAAAACATTTTAACAATGGCCTCATTGTGTAAATATGAACAAGAGTTGAAAACAGAATATGAGTATGGTAAGACAGAATATAATGAAGTTAGGTTAAAGTATCATCTTCAGAAACGAGAAAACTATTTGAAACTAAAAGAGGAATACAGCACTTTTAAAAATAAAGTATTCAACATGCTTAAAAAGTTTAGGAGAACGTAAAGATGCTAATGTATTTAGGCACACAAGGCCATGGTTGGTTAATAGTAAATTGATTGATAGCAAATTGGTTAGTGTTATCATAGGTTTTGTGTATAACCGCAAAGCTGATTGACTTTGCGGTTTGCCTAAGTAAAAATTAATAATAATTAAATCACAATACAATGAAAAAAATTTTAATTCCAACGGATTTCTCACTTAACAGTTATCAAACTATAGATTCAGTCTTGAAGCTGTTTAAGGATAACGTATGCGATTTTTATTTCCTAAACACCTACTCTTACAATATTTCGGGTTTAGATGCTCTTGGTTTACTTCATGTAGATGAAGAGTGGTTTGATAAGCCTGAAGAAGAATCTATCCGAAAATTAGGTAAATTAATAGAGCGCTACACTTTTAAATCTAAAAATGCTAACCATAGATTTCATGCTATAACAGAGTACTCTGGTCTTTTGGAGGCAGTTAAAAAGCATCAGGAGTTGCTAGGAATAGATTTGATAATTTTATCTGGTGGAACTAATAAAAAATCTGATAGGGAGAATGAAAGTATCTTAGAAAATGTACGTAGTTGCCCTATTTTAATTGTCCCTTCACATCCGTCCATAGACAGAAAGATAAGCATTACAATCGCTTCAGATTTTAAACAAAGAATCAATACAGGTCGAATAGACCAATTCCGGAAAGGTTTAGTTGGTAAAGACATTGAAATAGAAATATTGGTTCTAGATAAACAGAATCAATTATCTGAAACTGTAGCTGATAATTTAGAAGCCTTTGTTGTGTATTTGAGACAATTTCAAAACACTAAAATAAACCTAGACTATGCAGAGACAGATGGCCAATTAAAAGCTTATGCATCATCACACCCAAATGGGATTATGTGTTTGGTAGATAAAAAACCAGGCTTTCTACGAAAAATAGGCTTGTTTAAATCTGATGTAGTTACGAAATTAAAGCAATTAAACGCCATTTCAATATTGGCTATTCATCAATAACTTTAAAACTTTTATTAGTTAGTTAGAGAAGTACAGAATCATAATTTTGTTAGTTATTAGATAATCCTTCAGATTCTGCATTTCATTCAAGCCGTGAAAGCTTTGTCTTTCACGGTTTATTTTTTTGCAATGCTTAACAGATTCATGTTACAGAATTAAAGACTTCTGATTTAAAAGTAGTATAGTGGGATAACTAAAATCAAAGCCATACACATTTCCAGTCGCATCAACCTCGCTTCACCAAAACTGTAAAAGAGTATGTCTAGCAAACACTCAATTTTGAATTAAATAATGAACATAGAAAAACGAAGCTAAAAGTGAAAAGCACTATTCACAACACTGTGAACTTAAGACGCGTATAATGCATAGCTACTACTAGCTTATTTGGAATATTTTAGTGATACGCTAAAGTTCGTATTTTATCCACTAAATTAGTCCTCAACCAACGTAACGACATCCTACACAAACACCTTTCCATTATTCTTTTTTAAACTATTTTACTTCTGCTCACTTGGCACGATGTAAACATCGTTGATATTGACACGTTTGGGTTGTGATAATGCATAATACACTGCATTGGCAATATCTTCAGACTCCAAGGTTTCCATTTCTAACATGCCCGACATTTTTTCCTTTATATCCTCGTCCGTAATAGTGCTCGTTAGGTTAGTGGCAACTGCACCAGGTTCGATAGAAGTGACATTAATGCCATATTTTGGAGCTAACTCTTGTCGTAACCCTTCAGAAAACATCTTTACTGCAGATTTTGTAGCACAGTAAACTGCGCCTCCCGGAAAATAACGGTGTGCAGCCATTGATGATATATTGATAATATCACCATTATCGTTCTTTTTCATTTCTGGTAACACAGCGGATACACCATTCAATACTCCCTTAATGTTGACATCTACCATTTTTTCCCATTCGTCTGTCTTAAGCTTATCGATAAAGGAAAGTGGCATAAGACCTGCGTTATTAATAAGGCCATCAACCTTACCAAATTCACTTACGGTCTTTTCTACAACCTTATCAAAATCTTTTTTATTGGTGACGTCACCAGGTACTACCAGGGCTTTGCCGCCTTCATTTTCGATATCGGACTTTAAGGCTTTTAATTTGTCCTCACTGCGTGCCATCAAAGTAACCTTAGCACCATGCTTTGCTAATTTCTTTGCTGTTGCTTCACCAATTCCGCTTGAGGCTCCTGTGATGATTATTGCTCTATTTTCTAAATTCATAGTTGTTTTTTAGTTTTTGATTTGTGACAAGATACTTGTAATCAGTAATGTTATTTAGCTGTTATGGATGTATTGTTAGCTCATATATGGTTTGGTCTTGGGATTCTTCGCTTTGGCTTCGACAGGCTCAGCCTGGCAGCTCTGAATGACAGGTTGGTCTGCATGACAATGCGCTAATGCTTTTGTGGGATTATTTGTTTGACTTGGACACTTCGACAAGCTCAGTGTGACACTCAGTGTAGGAAAGTTTAGCCTGACAGCTCTGAATGACAAAATGCTCTGAATGGTAATGTGCTTATGCTTTGTTCTCGATACATCACAACAGCTCACTGTTGTGACACTCGAACTGACGCTTCAGTACGTTTGTGGGATTCTTCGCTGCGCTCTGAATGACAGGTTGCTTTGAATGGCATGTTGCTCTGAATGACAATATGTTTCGATAAAGCGGTTGCTTCGTCCCTCGGAATGACCGTTTGAATTATAATAGGGGTTTTAAATATTCCCAAACGGTATTGGCAATGATTTTATGGCCTTCAATAGTAGGGTGGATGCCATCATTTTGGTTAAGCTCAGCAATGCCACCAACGTCTTTTAAAATGAAAGGAATAAAAACTACCTCATTTTTCTTCGCCAGTTCTGCATACATGTTTCTGAATTGTGAGGTATAGGCTTGTCCCATATTTGGTGGCAATTCCATACCAGCTAGAATAATCTCAGTATCTGGACTCTTTTGCTTAACCGCATCGATAATGGCCTGTAGGTTGTTTTGTGTTTCAGATAGTGGCACACCTCTTAAGCCATCATTGGCACCGAGTTCCAATATAAAAATCTCTATATCCTGATTTAGAATCCAATCAATACGGCTTCTACCTCCAGCAGAGGTTTCACCACTGACACCAGAGTTAACGACCGTGTAGTCTAATTTTAGTGAATCTATTTTCTGCTGTACAAAAGCCGGATAGGCATTGTCTGTTGTGTCCAGTCCATAGCCAGCCGTAATACTATCACCGAAAAATAAAATGGTTTTGGTTTCTTTATCGCTTGGGTTTTCTGTCTCTTCAACCTCGGTTGCTGATGTGGTATTCTGCTTGTTGGTATTGTCTCCACAGGACAACATCCACATACTTAACACTAGAAAATAACAAAACTTTAAGAGTTTATAAGGTCTGTAATTTAGAAGATTTGAAACCAATTGTTTATTTTGAGCCATATTCATAAACGCTACTATAAATTGAACTATTTATGTCAAAGATATTAAAGATTAATGGTCTTGAGAAAACATATACGAGCGGTAACAAACAATTAACAGTATTACAAAATATCAGTTTTGATGTGGAAAAAGGGCAGACCTTTTCCATTGTTGGCCCTTCTGGAAGTGGTAAGACCACGTTGTTGGGTTTGTGTGCAGGATTAGATACACCAAATGCCGGAAATGTAGAGCTCTGCGGTTATGACCTCAATACCTTGAGTGAAGATGAGCGCGCGCAATTACGAAATAGGGAAGTGGGTTTTATATTTCAGAATTTTCAATTGTTGCCGACACTTACAGCATTAGAGAATGTTAGTGTGCCTTTAGAACTGCAAGGAGCAAAGCATGCTGCCAAGCGTGGCATGGAACTTTTGGACCAAGTGGGATTAGCGGATCGTTTTCATCACTATCCTTCACAATTGTCTGGTGGTGAGCAACAGCGTGTGGCGTTGGCGAGGGCATTTTCTAATTCGCCTTCAATTTTATTTGCCGATGAGCCTACGGGTAATCTTGATGAGGAAACCGGAGAAAAGGTCATTAAGTTATTGTTCGATTTAAATAAAGCATCAAACACCACATTGGTTATCGTGTCCCATGATCTGGACTTGGCCCATCGCACCCAACAGATTCTTCGTTTAAAAGGAGGACAAATTATAACCAATCAACCTACAGCAGCACATTGAAACAACATTCATTAACATCTAAAGCCAACATGCCATGGTTGTTTAAAATGGCATGGAGAGATGCCAAGGCAAGCCGCGTACGCTTGGTGTTGTTTATGGCATCCATTGTATTGGGTATTGCCGCTGTGGTATCCATTCAACTGTTTCGGGATAATCTTCAGGATAATATTCAGCAGCAATCCAAATCGCTCATGGGAGCCGATTATCTTATTGATATCGATGAAACTCCCAATGAACGTGCCCAAGCCATTATCGATTCCTTGAATCCTGTGGCTACGGAAGTCAATTTTGTATCGATGATTGCCTTTCCGAAGAATGGAGGCACTAAATTGGTTCGCGTTAGAGGATTAGAAGGAGCCTTTCCTATTTATGGAAAAATGAAAACTCAACCTGAACAGGCAGCAACGACTTATCAAGATGATAAGGGAGCTTTGGTTGATGCCACGTTGATGCTACAGTACAATATTCAAACAGGAGATTCCATTAAAGTAGGGGAGTTGACGCTTCCTATTATTGGCTCCTTGAACAGTCTGCCTGGTAGTTCGGCAGTGATGTCCTCGGTTGCTCCGCCCATTGTAATCCCATTTGGATTGGTGCCAGATACTGAACTGCTTCAGTTTGGAAGCCGAAAAGAATATCAATACTACTATAAAGCCGATGCGCAAACCAACTTGCAGCAATTGGAAGATGTTCTGGAGCCTATGCTCGACGCCGAGAATGCCGATTTGGATACCCATACCAGTACCAGCAGACGTTTGGGACGACGTTATGAAAATATGGGCAAGTTCTTAAATCTCGTTGCTTTTATTGCTTTGTTGTTGGGCTGTGTTGGTATTGCCAGTTCGGTACATATATACATTCGAGAGAAGTTGAAGCATATTGCCGTTTTAAAATGTTTGGGAGCATCACGCAAACAAAGTTTCCTGATTTATCTTATACAAATCGCAGGTATTGGTATTATTGGAGGACTCGCTGGAGGCCTTATCGGGATTGGTATTCAGGAATCGTTTCCTTATTTGTTACAGGAATTCCTCCCTTTTGAAGTGACGATATCCATTACTGCACAGCCGGTAATTATGGGAGTGGTCCTTGGGTTTTTAATGGCTGTACTGTTCGCCTTACTATCATTACTGAACACTTGGTACGTTTCCCCATTGGCAGCTTTGCGTATCAGTGATGCTGATAATTCAACACGTCCTAAAATCGCCAAGCTCGTCGTTTTTGGTACCATCATTTTATTTTTGTTCCTGTTTTCGTACTGGTTGCTTAGGGATGTGCCTTATGCCATTGCCTTTGTTATAGGCATGTTGATTACGTTTGCGATACTAGCTGGTATTGCTATTTTAACCATGAAACTCATTAAATTATGGTTTCCGAAATCCTTGGGTTATACCACACGTCAAAGCCTGTTGAACCTTTACAGACCCAATAACCAAACCTTGGTACTGATTGTTGCTATTGGATTGGGAACATTCTTGATCAGCACCTTATATTTTACCAAAGATATTCTATTGTCTAAAACCGAAATTGGAGGTGGACCGCAATCTGCCAACATCATCTTATTGGATGTGCAACCCGAACAAGGTGAGGCTATAAGCAATACCATTGCCGACAACAACCTAGAGGTAATCGATAATATTCCTTTGGTGACTATGCGCATCCATAGCGTAAAAGGTGTGGTAGCCAGCGAGGTACAACAAGATACGACAATACGCATGAGGCGCTGGGTGTTTAATCATGAATTTAGAACGACTTATCGCGATCATACCATTGCTTCGGAGGAAATTCTGGAAGGGGAGTGGGTACCCGAAGTCTCAGCAGGAGACGTGGTACCGATTTCCATTTCCGATAATTTGGCTGAAGATGCCCAAGTTACTGTAGGAGACAAAATTGTATTCAATGTGCAAGGAGTCCTTATGGAAACCGTTGTGGGCAGTATAAGAATGGTAGATTGGGGACAGTTGCAGCTTAATTTTTCCGTGGTGTTTCCTAATGGTGTTTTGGAAAAGGCACCACAATTTAATGTCTTAACGACTAACGCACCAAATGAAAACAGTTCTGCGCGTTTGCAACAAGCTGTGGTTGCAGATTTCCCAAATGTGACTGTCATTGATTTACGACAAGTTTACACCATTGTTGAGGATATTTTGAGCAAGGTGACCTGGATTATCAACTTTATGGCATTCTTTAGTATTCTAACGGGTATCATTGTTTTGATCGGTTCGGTAAGAACAAGTAAATATCAACGCATTAAGGAAAGTGTATTGCTACGGACTTTGGGAGCCAAGGATAAACAAATCCTCAAAATCTCCGCCTTGGAATATCTTTTGTTGGGCCTTATCGGTAGTTTGGTCGGTATTGTGTTGGCTTTACTTAGCGCTATGCTGCTAGCGGTCTTTGTGTTTAATGAACCGTTTGTGCCTTCGGTTATCCCTTTTGTGGTGTTTTTGCCTGTAATTTCACTTTTGGTCTTGGCTATTGGTTTGAGCAATATAAGAGGAGTGTTACAGAGTTCGCCTTTGGAAGTGTTGCGAAGGGAGGTTTGAGCTTTTTATGGTTGCTATATTTAAACCTTCACTACCATTTTCCCTTTATTCTTACCATTGAATAGGTCAATAAAGGCTTGTGGAATGTTTTCAAACCCTTCAACTATTGTTTCAGAATATGTGAGTTTATTATCTGCTAACCAACCTGATAGAGCTTTAATCGCTTCAGGAAATTTATCTTCGAAATTAGACACTATAAATCCTTGCATGGAAGCGCTATTTTTAATGAGGAATGGTCTTACACTAATGCTTTTCGGGAGGTCCGTGTTGTTATACACCGCAATAGCACCACAATTAACCGTTCTCGCAAACTTATTAATGTTAAACAGTACGGCATCAGAGATAGGTCCACCGACATTATCGAAATACACATCGACACCATCTGGTGCGGCTTCGGCAATAGCCTGCTTCATATTTTCGGTAGTCTTGTAATTAATACCAGCATCAAAACCGAACTTAGATTTTAACAGCGCTACTTTTTCGTCGGTACCAGCGATACCAATCACCCTGAGTCCTAATATTTTTCCTATCTGGCCAACGACGCTGCCAACCGCACCTGCAGCACCAGATACTACTAACGTTTCGCCTTCTTTGGGCTTTCCAATTTCTGTTAAGCCACAATATGCTGTTAGGCCTGTCATACCCAAAACTCCCAAGTATGTGCTTAAATCGGCTTTGGTAGGATCTACTTTTTGTAATCCTTTGCCGTTGGATACTTGTTTGGTTTTCCAGTCCAACATTCCGGAGACATAATCACCGTCGCTAAAGTTGTCATGTTTAGATTCGAGCACCTTAGCAATAACACCAGAATGAATAGGTTTGTTGAGCTCAAACGGCTCTACATAAGATTTGGCAGCACTCATTCGTCCTCTCAAGTAAGGATCTACGGACACATAGAGTGTTTCCAGTACTATTTCGCCGTCTTCAATAGACAAGTCATCATCGTGTTCTATCGTTTCAAAATCATTAAGCGTCGGTTTTCCTTCAGGTCTATTTTTTAATATAATGGTCTTTATCATGATCGGTTTTTAATTGACTTTAAAATAAGGAAAAATGCATACACCTGTATTGTATTAACATAGATTTAGGTGTTTTTTAAATGTGATGTGGCAATGATTCTGACTTTACGCTACACTTACCTTTTCAAGTTTTACGATAAGACTGGTTAACAATTCATCACGATTATATTACAGTTCAGTAATTTAAAATTAGATTTTATTACAACTATAAAGATCTTTGTTTCCTATATTTAGAACTTCTGGACACTGTTAAAAATGGCAAGAACAAAGCGAAAGAAGCCCTCAAAAGGCAAACAAATTTTTAGAATTGTATTATTAGCTGGGACGTTTATATCTTTGTGGTTTGTCCCTTGGATATTAGTCAAAGCCTGGATAATGCCATTGCCAGACACGGTAGAGGAACAAGTGGAGCAGACCTTAAATTATGGTTTTGACGGTGTCATAGTGTATGTAGATGAAGCCGGAAAACCACCAGCATTCTACACCGCAGGCTATCATAATAAAGCACAAAAAATACCTGCCAAACCTGATGCCTTATTCAAAATCGCAAGTATCAGCAAACTATATGTTGCCGTTGCCATCACTAAATTGGCAAGTGACAACCGTATAGCTTTAGACAATTCACTCGCGGATTACTTTCCAGAACTTGTGGGACGCATTGAAAATGCTGAGGACATTACTCTAAAGATGCTAGTACAGCACCGCAGTGGTATTCCCAATTTTACGGACAATCCAGAGTTTTGGGAAAATCAGCCCAATACCAATACTGATGTGCTCATCTATGCCCTTGATTTACCAGCCAACTTTGAGCCTGATAAAGATTATGGGTATTCCAATACCAATTATCTGTTGCTTTCCAGAGTCATTGAGCAGGTCACAGGAGGTTCTCGTCAGGATTATTTCGAGAAAGAAATTTTAACACCACTTGGATTGACGCATACTTATGGTTCGGTAAGCGACATCAAAGATCTTGATGCCATTATGAGCGGTTACTATGTAGGTCTTGAAGACGACTTTAAGACCGCAGAACAAGGTATGGTAGCCACCGCAGAAGATGTCGGTAAATTTTTGAGGGCCTTAAACGATGGTACTTTGCTTAACGCCAAGGAAATGCAACTCTATAGCTCGCTTTATGAGTTTAACCATGGTGGCTTGGTGCCAGGTTACCAAAGTATGGCAGAATATCATAAGGATATTGATGCCGTTGTAGTGCAGTTTATGAACACTACGGATTTTGAAGGTTACCAATGGAATTTATTGGAAATCACCCATAACCGTGTGGTGAAGATTTTGCGCAGGGAAAAGGCTAAGTAAAGACTGGATAATAAGATTCCATTATGATTTGCATTGCAGAAACAAAATTTATCGATATTTTATAAAAGCGCATTTCAATAACAAACAACTAAAGCATGGCACATAAGATAAGCATACAACACATTGAACACATTAACCATAATGTCTTAAGGATTGTAACCGACAAGCCAGAAAACTATAGCTTTTCACCTGGTCAAGCTACTGAGCTATCCATAGCTAAAGCGGATTGGAGTGATAAAAAACGACCATTTACCTTTACGAGCTTACCAGAAGACGATACTCTGGAATTCACTATAAAGGTATATCCATCGCATAACGGAGTCACCGAGCAACTTGAAGATCTAAAAGTAGGGGATAAGCTATTGATCGGCGATGCCTGGGGAGCTATTGCTTATAAGGGCCAAGGGTCCTTTATAGCGGGTGGTGCAGGAATTACACCTTTTATAGCCATCCTTAAGGATCTGCAAAGCAAAGGCCAATTAAATGGCAATAAACTGTTCTTCAGCAATAAAGCGGAACGTGATATCATCTATAAAAATAATCTTGAAGTCTGGCTTGGTAATGATTTGCATTTGGTTTTATCCGATGAAGATCATGAGGATTACAAGCATGGCTATATCAATGCAGACTATTTAAAAGCGCATGATTTAGATATAGATAAACCTGTATATCTGTGCGGACCGCCTCCGATGATGGACGCTGTTAAATCTGATTTGTATAAAATGGGACTGCCAAAATCCCACTTAGTAGAAGAAGCTTAGTAAGCCATTTTTCTAAATTATTGCAAACTCTATACTGTTTTAACGTTCTTTTTGTTTAATCTTTTGTTAAATATGTTAAACAAGAAATGTTTTGTCATATCTTTACAGATAAATTAACAAACCATACAAAACATTTATGAAGACAATTAAGACATTAAGCATTTTAGCATTGAGTACTCTATTATTTTTCTCATGTGGTGAGACAAAAAAAGAAAGTACAGATATGACAGAAACTGAAACAGAAGAGGTTGCAGAAGTTGCAACTCCAGAAGCATCAGATCCTAACATTGTAGAAGTAGCCGTAGGCAACGATAACTTTTCTACTTTGGTAACCGCAGTAAAGGCTGCTGGATTAGTAGAAACCTTAAGTGGTGAAGGGCCATTCACAGTATTTGCACCGACCAACGATGCCTTTAATAAGTTACCAGAAGGCACAGTAGCCTCGCTTTTAGAGCCAGATAACAAAGCAACTTTAACAGGCATATTAACTTACCACGTCGTGTCTGGAAAATACGAAGCTGCAGCAGTTATTGACGCTATAAAGAAAAACAACGGCTCATTTACGGTTACCACTGTACAAGGAGGTAATATTACATTAAGTCTTAGTAACGGCAACGTTATGCTAAAAGATGCCAATGGAGGTATGTCCACAGTTATCATGGCCGATGTAGCAGCATCAAATGGAGTTATCCATGCCATAGACACTGTTGTAATGCCTAAATAAGATATTTAGTGCCTAGGTTAATAGCAGAAAAAAACCATTGTAGTCTTTGTTATTACAGTGGTTTTTTTATTTCAAAATTTCACTTCAGAGAAAGATATACATACAGAAGATAACATAATTGCTGTGGAAATTATTGAGGTCTTAAATGAAAAAAATTATCTATATAAAGCAGTCATTACTAACAAGGAAGATAGTAAAACAATATTGAGATTAATTACTAAGATCTAATCCTATTTTACATAATATTCGACTGTGCGCTTCGACAAGCTCAGTGTGACATTCAGTGCAAGAAAGCTCAGCCTGACAGCTCTGAATAACAGTTTGGTTGGTGTTTTAGTTTTTGTACGGTTTGTGTATAATCATTTTCATTTGTTGAGAATTGCGTATTTGAAAATTTATCGTGTATTTGGTCGTATAAGGAAATTTTGAGGATGTGTTTATTAGATTGCTTCGCAGGCAGTAGCTTGTGTATTAAAAATAAATCATCCACTGATAATCTATTTTGAATAGTTTGCCGCTTGTACATAATCATTGTCGTTATAGCACACTGCGTGATGCTAGAACTATGATTATGTCAAATATCACCTGACGGTGCTATTGCGCTAGATATGAATTGTCCTATAATTTACATTATGTAAAATAGTATTTTAATTGATAGCACTACTTATAGTTGTATTATAATATATTTTGCTATCAGATGGATACTACTCTATAGGCTACTTAAGTAAACATTAGCCAATACAATACAATAATGATGATAAACAGAATGCTCAATGCAAAAAACGTAATGGATCGTTTTACGTTGGTAAACTTACGGTCTATAATGGTACTCTCTGCATGGATCTGTTCTGCCAAGGCTTTGTACAATTCGTCTTCTGAGCCACAGGTTTTAATGAGTTCTTCTGTGTAGTTTTCTATCGTACCAAATTGATGTGTGGCATCCTTAAAGAAAAATACGTTATTATCGTAATGCAAATGCATGGCTGGCCTAAAGCACCTGAAACAGAAATAAATTGAAATCACCACCAATACAAACCAGCAGATGAGCAATGCTATAAGTACGGTATTGCCCATAAAGGCATCCTTAAAGCCATCTACGCGATCTACAAAGAGTCCGAGAATTAAACTGTGAAACGAAAAAATGACACCTGCCTTAAGTTCTGAGGCGCGTATGAGTTTCTCTAAGCGTTCGAGTTGTTCCCAGTAATTGTTTGGATCTTGTGCCATACTTTTGATTTTGAGTTTTCAATTTACAAAATCCATCTGCAATTCGTCTCTATTCTTATGGCCAATATCCTACAGATAATGACGCTTATGGTTTAAGCCAATGACTTCATATCAATAACAAAGCGGTATTTAACATCACTTTTTAGCATGCGTTCATAAGCTTCATTAATCTCTTGTATCTTAATGACCTCAATATCTGATGTTATATTATGCTTTCCACAAAAATCGAGTAATTCTTGAGTTTCGGCAATACCACCTATTAATGAACCAGCCATACTTTTACGACCCATAATCATTGGTACTGTAACTACTGGTGGCTCTAAGGGTCCTAAATAGCCTAAAACCACAAGGGTTCCGTTAGTATTTAATGTGGCTATATATGGATTAAAGTCATGCTCATACGGCACGGTATCTAATATGACATCAAATTGACCCATGGCTTTTTCCATCTCATTTTGATCTGTTGAGATAATGACGTCATCTGCACCAAGGGCTTTGGCATCCTCTATTTTATTTTTTGATCTCGAAAATAACGTTACATGTGCACCCAAGGCATGTGCCAATTTAATAGCCATATGACCTAAACCACCTAAGCCCACTATAGCGACTTTACTGTCTTTACCTACTTTCCAATGGCGCAATGGCGACCACGTTGTTATACCTGCACACAATACTGGTGCAATACCTGCCAGGTCTAAGTGTTTTGGCACGCTTAATACAAAGGCTTCATCTACTACAATAGTTTCAGAATAACCACCATGTGTATTGGTGTCTAAATGCTTATCGTAACCGCCATAGGTACCCACCCATTCCGGGCAATACTGCTCTAAATCGTTTTTACAATTATCACATGTTTGGCAAGAATCCACAAGACACCCAACCGCAACGATATCACCTATCTTATGTTTTGAAACTCCAGAACCAATATTGGTAACCTTTCCTACGATTTCATGGCCTGGTACTACAGGATATTGTGTCATTCCCCAATCATTACGCGCAAAATGCAAATCGGAATGACAAACACCACAATACATAATATCAATTTCAATATCTTTACTAAGCACTTCCCTTCTATCAATTTGCATTTGTTTTAAATTGGCTTCTGGAGACTCGGTTCCGTATGCTTTAACGCTTTTAGTTTTCATAATGGAAGGATTAATTATTGATAATAAAGATACTAAAAACTTAGTTGTAACTCAGATTATGATTTCACAAAACACATCATGGTTTCCACCTCCATTTTTTTTCATGCTCATTATCCCATAAATGGGTTGCATTTCATCGATGTTGACCCAAATAAACTGCACTTTGTCGGACAAAAAGCCGTATAAACAAGAATTTATGCTTCGAGAAGCCATGATGCTTAACTTTATACTACCCTCAACATCTACAACCTTTAAAACTTATGTATTATGGACGAAAATTTAGCTTTATTCAATCAGATCAATAGCCTGTCGTATTGGTTATTAAAAGAAAGTCATTTTAAAAGTTCAGTTAGCTTGGATGCTACGGATGATAGTTATTTCATTTCCATTAAAAATGGTATGGAATCCATTTACAAGCACCATATCGAGAATTTTAGTCAAAAGGATCCGCATTTGTTATCGTTTGAGCTGTCGTCTGTTGTTCAGCATTTGCTGAATATTAAACAGTCGTTTCAAGAGCAGCGACGTATTGCGGTTTAGTTAAGGTTTGATAACGAGGAATCACATGTGATAAAGATTCTTCCTCATTCTTCGTCTGAATGACAGTACGCTTTTTTTGAAAATGCTTAACTATCAGTTGATATGCAGTTGTATATAATAAATGTTTCAGACGACACAACAAATCTCATGTTATAGAGATTCTTCCTCATTCTTCGTCTGAATGACAGTGGGCTTATCTGAATGACAGTGAACTTATTTTATATATTTACAAAATACATGTTCATTTCGCCTCGGTTTTTTACAGCGAGTTTGCCTCTATATTCGCAGCTGAATGTGTGCTGTATGATATTATAGGTATCCTCGGAGATGTTGATGCGGCCTGGTTCGGAGTTGCTTTCCATACGTGAAGCTATATTTACGGTATCTCCCCAAATGTCGTAGGCAAATTTTTTGGTACCCACTACTCCAGCGACTACTGGTCCTGTATTGATGCCAATCCTAATATCGAAAGTAGCATCGGTAATATCATCGTGTTTGGCTTTGTTGACAAAGGCATTCATTTCCTTAGCTGCTAAGATCATGTGTTCAGCGTGCTTTTCGTTGTCGAAATTCAAACCACCTGCAGCCATGTAGGCATCGCCAATGGTCTTTATTTTTTCGAGACCGTATTTTTCCATAATGAGATCGAACTCAGAGAAATAATGGTCAATGGTTTTTACCAAAACTTCTGGAGATAGGTTTTCGGCATAACTTGTAAAGCCTTTAAAATCTGAAAACAACACGGTGACCTGAGGATACTTCTTAGCCTCTACTCTACCCTTATCCTTAAGTTCTTTGGCCGTGTCTTCTGGTAGGATGTTTAACAGCAAATTGTCTGAGCGTTGTTTCTCGGCTTCAATGATTTTATTGGTGGCCTTAACGAATTTGTGGCGTTTAAATAAGCCATAGGCCAATAATGAGGTTAGCAAGAGTATCCCAATAGTTGACCATTGAATGATACGTTGGTTTTTTCGTTTTTGTTGCAAGTTCTCTACTTCGAGCTGTTTTTTATCAATTTCGAGGTTTGCCATCTTTTGTACATTTTCGAGGTTGATAATACTGTCCCTATAAATCACATAATCCTTGTATCTATCAAGTGCCTCAGCAAAATTACCTGCATTTTCCATAAGTTCAGATAGTTGTAGATTGGCATCACTGATTTGGTCTTTGAGGTTGAATTTATTGGAAAGCTCATGACTTTTATAGGCGTATTCAAAAGCTTCTTCTAAATTGCCTTGTTCTTGATAGAGGTCGGACATATAAATAAGAAACTCTGAAATGGCATAATAATCCTCGTTATCCTCTAGAATAGCTATGGCATCATTCATAGATTTTGTCGCAAGTTCATTCTTCCTCTGTTTGGCATAGACCATACCAGTATTTCCAAGATTATAGGCTTTTCCAATTTGGTAATCCAAATTTTCGAAAATCTGACCTGATTCTTCAAAATTAATCAGTGCTTTATCGTATTGTCCTGTTTTATAATACTCGTCGCCAGCATTAAG
Organism: Leeuwenhoekiella palythoae; assembly: GCA_964221315.1. Classification (GTDB taxonomy): domain Bacteria; phylum Bacteroidota; class Bacteroidia; order Flavobacteriales; family Flavobacteriaceae; genus Winogradskyella; species Winogradskyella palythoae_A. The sequence continues at coordinate 23,565 of CAXPYI010000009.1, forward strand.
CAAGGCACTAGCCAAGTTAATAGAGTCATTTTCTTTGCGCAACAGCAAAATGGCATCATTATAATATTTCTCAGCACTCTCAGAATTGCCAATCATTGAGTATGTATCGGCTATTGAAACATATAGATTAGCTGGTACTGATTTAGAATCCTCTCTTTTTGCCCATTCCATACACTTAAAATAGGCTTCCAATGCTTCGTGGTATTCTCCAATAAGCTGTAGAGAGTTACCTTTTTGTAAATATCCAATTTTAATATAGTTAAAGTCACTATCCTCTAAAACTACTTCCAATAAAAGGTTGGAATATAAAAGTTTTTCTTCAGGATTGGTTTCGTTTATTGCGATTTCTGATAAGATATAAGGTTCGTCAACAAAACTGAAACTCTTTCCCAAAAAAATTTCTTTTAAACTATCAACTTCAATTTGTGTGAGCTGAAAATCGCTACTATCCTGTGCTTGGCAGAGATAACCAACGACACAGAATAGGATTGCGATTTGCAAAGAAAGATTCAGTTTCATCTGCTCAATGTAACGAAATTGATTCATACTGAGCATTTAACTACTAGGTCTCCTAATTTGCAATTTTGGATCAATTGTAAAATAGGGATCTCCACGATAGCCACTATCAAATGTGATTGAGTATTTCGCTACAAGATTATGATTGGTATTATTACTGCCCAGTAGTGCGACCCAAGACCCATCGCCCACGTCATAAGGCGGTTTTTCAAAAAACCCATCAGGTGGATCTTTAAATTCTATATTGGTTATTAAAGCCAAATGTCCTCTACCGCTTACATCACTGATATTCCAACTTACCAAAGTGTTAGGGTCTGCAATACTATCGAAAGTACTTTTATCGTTTGGATTATCATAATGATCCGTGGGTATATTATCCTTAAAGTCGACATATTTTAAAGGATTGGATTGGTCGTTATGCAGTAACTCTGCATTTACAGTTATTGTGACATCAACAGATTGTGTTCCCATAATAAATTGGTTTAAATGTTATTATTTTATGAAGAAGGTCTTCTTATTTGCAATTTTGGGTCTTGGGTGTGTTGCCTACCTTTAATAGTATAGGTAATCGTATATTCGACCAAAGCCGAATTAAAATTATCTGGCATTTGAATTTCAGCAGACCAATCGCCACTACCGTCATTTACAGGAGAGGGACGACTGCTAAAAACTAGCAATTCAACTTTCATACCTAATATTGGTGTTTTCAACTGTGTAATGGCATCGATACTTGTGATATCTGCCAAATCATCTATGACCCATTTTAAGGTATCTCCATTCTGCAGTTCGGTAGTTAAGTTTTTATCATCATCATTAGTATGTGCACGATGCCCTTCATCATCAATGATAGTTAATGGTGTTGGTGCATCATTTTTTGCATAAATTGTTATTGTATGTGTAGCCATAATTTTTTGTATTAATAATGTTGTTTGTATTTTATGAGGAAGGTCTTCTTATCTGAAGTTTTGGATCCAAAGGATAGTTCTGCCAATTCCCTTTTTCATCTGCAATAGCAAAATAAATGGTGTAGGTATCGGATTTAATTTCGCCTGTAGCCTCACGAGTAATGGTACCTGTTATTTCTTTAGGATTTCCTCTTGGGTATAACTCTTCACTATCAAAAAAGTTCGGATTTCCTTTGGTTGGGTTATGGTAAACAGAGTTTAATTTAACATCGTACCCTTTGTCTTCTCCCTTTGGATTGGCTGTTTTAATGACCCACGTAATGTTATAGCCTTTATAAACTCCGGTTTCAAAATTGGAATTGGGCTCACCAAACGTACTGGCATATCCCTCATCATCCTCAAGCGATGTATATTTATCTACCCAAGGGTCTGCCGGTGGTGACGTATAGAGATTTTTTGCCTCTACGATGACATCTACAGTTCTGTTTTTTGCTTCCATGATTGTTTTTTGGTTTTATTGGTTAATAGCTAATTGTAAGGTGGAGGAAGGGAATTATGAAACGTGTGTATATGAAGTTATTTGGACTACTGGTATTCCATAGCCAAGGACTTGTCTTTGAGAAATAATATTTGCTTTATCATACAGTGCGTATTGCACCATTTCATAAGGAGCGTACTATAATTAATTTAAACTATAGTCCTTCAGAAGTAAATAAGGGATAACCAAAAAATGAGTAAGCGTTCTGGGTTGTGAGGTACGAATAAAAGTAGGTTAAAATTTCCTAATTTCCTAATATATAGGCTGAACGGAAAAATATTAATGTTCATGAATCAAAAAAAAAGCCTGAATAAACTTCAGGCTTTGTGCATCTTTATGTTACAATTTAATAATCCGTATAGCCTTCTGGACCTGGTGTATAAAACAAATCTGGATTGGGTTGTTTTAATTCATCACGATTTAAAAACTTTTGAACCAAGTCTGGGTTACTGATGTACGATCTGGCGATGTATGCCAAATCAAAACCATCTTTTAATACCTTTTCCGCATCTTCGACGCTATGAATGCCACCACCTGTAATTATGGTACCACCAAAATTGAGTTTTATGGTTTGCTTAATGTCGGTTTTAAACTCTGGTGCGTCCATGGAATCCCTGTGGTCTACGATATGGATATAGGCTAAACCTATGCGACGCATTTCTTGAGCTAAATACGAATACAGTTCCACAAGATCATCATAATCATGCTCCATATCATTAAAAGCACCATAGGGTGACACTCTTATACCAAGGCGTTTCGCACCTATGACCTTTGCCACTTTTTCAGCGGTTTCCACGACAAATCGTGCCCTGTTTTTAAAACCGCCTCCATAACCGTCTTCCCTTACATTAGATCTTGGGTTGAGAAACTGCTCCATTAAATAGCCGTTTGCCGAGTGGAGTTCTACTCCATCCACTCCTGCCCTTTTCACCAGCATTTCTGCACTATCTGCATATTCCTGTTGCGCATGTTCAATATCTTTCGGAGTCATTTCCCTTGGTGTAACGTGAGGCACCACACCCTTAATGTCCGTATACATTTGGCCCGCAGCTTTCACCGGACTTGGAGCGAGCACCTCACCTCCATCTGGTAGGTTTTCATTTGCAGCAATACGGCCACAGTGCATCAGTTGTACAAAAAATTTACCTCCTTTGTCATGTATGGTTTTGGCAATTTGTTCCCAACCCTCAATCTGAGCGGGAGAATATGCGCCTGGTATGCGTGGATAGCCTATGCCGTTTAAGGATGGTGATGTCCCTTCACTTATGATGAGTCCTGCTCCTGCCCTTTGGCCGTAATAGGTTGCCATTAAGTCGTTTGGGATGTTATCAATGGCACGATTACGGGTCATCGGTGCCATTATAATTCTGTTTTTTAATTCTATATCACCTAATTCGTAGGATTCGAATATACTCATAGTTATTTTTTTATGTTTCCTTTAAAATTAAAGTAAACTGAATTTTTAGCTTGATAATTTCGCTATAAGTTTTAACGTAAATGAAAAAAAACGATGGAACAAATGTTCCATCGTCAATCTTAGCCGTTTTATTTAGTTAAGCGATGATTACTTATTATCATCATCGTTGTCTTCATCCACGTCAACATCTGTAATCGCTATGGGTTGAATCTGTGATTTAATGCGTCTGTACAAATCGAATTGCGGTTGTGTAAGAATGTTACGCATTTCCATAGTTTCTGCCTTACGCAGTTTGTAAATCATGTCTAATTTTTCTTTTCCTACATAACTTTGATGAAGTTTTTCTTCACGAATTAAAAATTCCTCAACTTTCTTTTGGAATAGCGTAAATTGTTTGCCGTCCAAGCCCAATTGATCATCATATTCCTTAGTGATAGTTGTGGCTATGGTTTCCAAACTCTCACTGTCTTTTTGCATTATAGGGTCTTGTGCGGATAGTTGCAACGTGAATGCAACTGCCAGTATAAATATTAGTGTTTTCATGATTCAATAAAGTTTTATGGTTAATCCGTTATGCATTTTTGATTTCAAAATCATAATGAAGCATCAGTTCGAGTGATTTTGAGGTACGAAGTATTGTATCGAGAACCTGTTTAAAGTGAAAAATTCTATTCTCGATACTGATTTTACTCATTTCAATCGTAAAATCCACTCGACTTGACGAATTTTATCAAAAGTACAACAGACGGTTATTCTTTAATATAACAAATACTTGTCTTGAAGTCAATTAAATTAAGAAACCTTAACGTATAGTCATTCATTTTAACAATGAATTAATACGTTACATCCAAGTTTTTAATCATTTACAAAACAATAAGTTATGAGATTTACTCTTCAGGTGGATAACCATGTATTTCCTCAAACTTTTCATCGAAGTTGGCACGCAAGTACGAATTGAGTTTTTTCTTATAGTCATCCTTTAACCATTTTAAGAAGTTGCCTGTGCTTTTACTGATACATTTAGCATAGATTTCTATACGTTGGTTAATATCATCCTTAAGAAGTTTTGCCAATCCTAAGGCATCATAAACGTCCTCACTATTTTCTATACATATTTTAGCATGTTGCACTATGGAACGCTCTAGCACCACTTTTGAAGATTCTCCAGCATCCACGGCATCTTTGTAAGTCTGCCTGATATCGAAATAGGTATCTTCTGATTTTGAGAATTCTTCCTTGATGTCATCATCCAGTTCGTGCTTAAAGTTAGCCTCAATAGCTTCGTCACTTTTAATGCGGTCCACAAACCAATTCGGTGATTTAAAAATCAGTTGCCAATCGAGATCCGCTCCCCATGGCCCAAAACGGTAAAGGTTGTTACCCAAATCAATAATGGTAAACTTGTCTTTATTGTTTAGAATACGTGAGCCACGACCTACCATCTGATAATACAAGGTCAATGATTTTGTAGCTCGATTAAGTATAATTGTGTCAATAGTTGGTTCATCGAAACCAGTGGTTAAAATACTTACCGACGTTAAAATGGCATTTGGTGTTTCATGAAACCATTGTAGTATTTGCTTACGTTGCTTTTTTGTTGCGGTATTATCTAAGTGCATTATCGGCAGACCAGCTTCCCTAAATGCATAATAAACACTGATCGAGGTATTGATACCGTTATTGAAAATTAAGGTCTTTTTCCCTAGTGCATGTTTTTTGTAGGCATCAACTGTTTTTTGCAACATCGCAGGACTTGAGTATAAATCCTCTGAAGATTTTACGGTATAGTCACCGTTAGAACCTACTTCGAGGGATGTTAAACCCATATCATAGGCATAGGTTTCGGCTCTAGCCAAAAACTCGTTTTCAATAAGGTTTTCAATTGTTTCACCAGCGATAAGCTCATCATAGTTATCCTTCATCGGTAATTCTTTATTAGAGCTCAACGGTGTTGCCGTGACTCCAAGAATAAAGGAATTTTCGAAAAACTTAAACAGCTTGGTGAATGAATTGTAATGTGCTTCATCTATAATTACAAGCCCAACATCAGAAATGTCTAGTTTGTTATCATTTAAACGGTTATTCAAGGTTTCAACCATGGCGACAAAGCATGAATAGTCGGCTTGGTCATCTAAATTAGCCTTACTGCTCACCACTTTATTGGTCACTCCAAAACTGCTTAGCATCTTAGAGGTTTGGTTGCACAGTTCAATTCTGTGCGTCATCACCAAGACTTTCTTGTCATGGTTTTTTAAATATTGGCGTACCATTTCAGAAAAAATTACTGTCTTTCCTCCACCTGTAGGCAATTGGTAGAGCAAGTGGTAATCGTCTGGTGCGTTATCAAACTTTTCAAAAATCTGGCTTATGGCACCTTGTTGGTATTCGTATAGTTCTTTGTCGGTTTTCTTTTCCTGAATTGCTTGGTTTGTGTCGGACATGTTATATTCTTGTGGCTTTTTTTTAGAAGTTGCAAATCTACAATAGTTTAAGGCATAAAAAAAGCATCACGGTATGATGCTTTTCTAATATTGTAGTCTATTCGTCAGTGCAAGTGATTTTGAGATTATCGAAATCAAAATATTTTTTGATTGAATATTTATTAGAAAAGCTAACAAAATTGTATCGAGAACCCGCCTAAAGTAAAATTCTATTCTCGATACTGATTTTACTCATTCTCAATCGTAAAACCCACTCGAATTGACGAATTTTATCAAAACACACGAGTGGTTATTATTTTGTAAATCAATTAATTATAGTGCCATCTGCCCTAAACATTACGTCTTTATTTTTGCCTTTTTGTTTAAATTCCACATCATAGAAACTACCCTTAGTCGCACTTTCTACTTTTTCTACCTCTGTTATTTTTTCGTCTTTAAACTTATCTTCAATTACCTTTTTTATCGCTTTAGGCAAATCATCTTCATCAATACTCGTTTCGGTTTCCACCCAAGTACCGTCGGCATTATAATCTGCTCTATATTTAATGCCATCTATTTTGAAGTTAGCCTCATAATAACCATGGTCATCTTTATGCCAGTCTGGATCGTTCTCACCAGGATACATTTTCTTGAAAGTTTTCTTTACAGCTTCCGGTGCCTGAGCCTTTACTGAAGTATTACAGCTCATTATTACTATTACGGCTAATAGAATTAATCGTTTAAAAATCATGTGTTTTATTTATAGTTATGCAGAATAATATAATGATCCAATCGCATTATTACAATACTTTAACAAGAGCTTAGCAATTCTTAACGTCTATAACATTGTTGATAACGTATTTATCTATCATAAAAAATCATATACTATTTAAAGTATTTTTACGTTTTTGCTTACAATACTATTTATTATTAATGAAACATTTATTTTTCTGTATTACCCTAATACTAGGCGTTAAAACCGCTCAAACTCAAGAAAAAACCAATCCAAAATCCATAAAATTAAATTTACCTGTAGCTGACTTCAGTAAAGGTTTGGCATCAACTGATATCGAGATTCCTGTTGTTTCCAAAATTGATTCCAATGCCACCATAGATATTAAGGCTGAGTATTGGGATACTTCGGTTTACAATCCATATAAAAATAATTACGTGGAATTTCCTTTGCAGGTTTCCTTTACGGATACTACTTATGCTTCACCCATTAAGCGAAAAAAAGTAATTACCTCGCGCTATGGCTGGCGCAAGGGTCGCCCTCACAAAGGTATTGATATTGATTTGGTAACCGGAGATTCCGTAGTCTCTGTACTCGATGGGATTGTACGATTTGCCAAGTACAGTAGCGGACACGGTAAAACCGTTGTAATTCGTCATTATAATGGATTGGAAACCACATATGCTCATTTATCGCATATAGCCGTTAAAGCTAACGATACGATTGCAAAAGGTGGATATTTGGGAAAAGGTGGCAATACTGGGCGCTCAACAGGAAGCCACTTGCATTTGGTGACTAGCTACCAAGGAGAATACATTCATCCTGAATATCTTTTTAATTTTGATGCTACCAACGCCATACGTTCTAAGGAAATCTGGGTAACCCGCAAATGGACCAGGCCATTTTACCACAGCTCCAGAGGTCTTGCCAAGTTAACACTTTTTGAAACTGAAGAAGCAGCTTTAGCAAGTTTAGAAAAACAGCGTAAAGTCTATGTGGTGCGCAAAGGAGATACCTTATCTAGGATATCTCAACGCAACAAAACCAGTATTGCGTCTATTTGTAGAACGAACAATATCCGTAGCTCATCGACGCTTAGAATTGGTCAGAAATTGATTTTGGAACTTTAATTTTATTTATTTTTGCGGCTTCATTAAATTCACTTCCTCTTGAAAGTCTGTATCGCCGAAAAACCAAGTGTCGCTAGAGAAATTGCAACAGTTTTGGGAGCCAACACCAAGCGTGATGGTTACTACGAAGGCAATGGTTATGCAGTAACTTATACTTTCGGACATCTCTGCACCTTGTATGAACCTGCAGATTACAAACCGTATTGGAAAAGTTGGGACCTAAACAATTTACCAATGCTTCCTGAAAAATTTCAAGTTAAGGTTGCTGATAATGACGGGATAAAAAAGCAATTCAATATCGTAAAATCACTTTTTGATAAAGCCGACGTTGTTATTAATTGTGGTGATGCTGGCCAGGAAGGAGAATTGATTCAACGTTGGGTAATTAATGAAGCCAACTACAAAGGTAAAGTGCAACGTTTGTGGATTTCGTCCTTAACCACTGAGGCTATTAAAGAAGGTTTCAAAAATCTGAAATCCTCAGCGAATTATGACAATCTCTATTATGCCGGGTTTTCTAGATCTATTGGCGATTGGCTTCTCGGCATTAATGCTACGCGATTGTATACCGTAAAACATGGTGGTTATAAGCAAGTGCTTTCGGTTGGGAGAGTTCAAACTCCTACTCTAGCGATGCTTGTTAATCGTTATAAAGAAATTGAAAACTTTGTACCACAGCCTTATTGGGAACTACAGACCTTATACAGAGATACATTGTTTAGTTATGAGGAAGGTCGATTTCTTAAAATGGAAGATGGTGAGCTTTTGGCCAATAAGGTAAAAGAACACGAGTTTGAAATTGTATCCATTACCAAAAAGAAAGGTACTGAATATGCACCAAAGCTATTTGACCTTACAGGTTTACAGGTATATTGTAACAGTAAATTTGGATTTTCAGCAGATGACACCTTAAAAATAGCTCAAAAATTATATGAAAAAAAGGCTGTTACTTATCCAAGAGTTGATACCACTTTTTTACCAAATGACGTTTACCCAAAAGTAAAAGGGATTATATCAAAACTTACTGATTATTCAAACCTTACAGCTCCCTTATTAACTAAAAAAATTAAGAAGTCTGCCAAGGTGTTTAACGATAAAAAAGTAACCGACCATCATGCTATTATCCCAACAGGAATACAAACCCATTTGCAATACAATGAGCAGCAAGTTTATGATGTAATTGTAAAACGTTTTATAGCTGTTTTTTATGACGATTGTAAAGTCTCTAACACCACAGTTATTGGAAAAGCTGCAGATGTAAATTTTAAAACCACAGGCAAGGAGATTATCTCTAAAGGCTGGCGTATTGTTTTTGAGAAGCAAGACACTTCGACTGCGCCCAATGTGACAAAAGATAGTATTTTGCCAACCTTTACAAAGGGTGAAAAAGGACCTCACGAGCCTTCGTTTTTAGAAAAGCAGACCAAACCACCTAAGCAATATACGGAAGCCTCTCTCTTACGCGCCATGGAAACTGCCGGTAAGCAGGTAGATGATGATGAACTACGGGATTTAATGAAAGAGAATGGTATTGGAAGACCGTCAACACGTGCCAATATCATTGAAACGTTGTTTAAACGAAAGTATATTAAGCGTAACAAAAAGCAGATATTACCAACGGTTACTGGCATTCAGCTTATTGACACCATACAGAATGAATTGCTTAAGTCTGCCGAATTAACCGGAACTTGGGAAAAGCAATTAAAGGATATCGAAAAAGGTAAAATCAGTGCTAATACGTTTATAAAAGGTATGAAGCGCATGGTTGATGCCTTAGTCTATGAAGTAAGAAGCGAAAAAGTACAAACAAGAATTTCTGCAGTTAACAATAAACCTGCCGGGAAACCTAAAAGCAAATCGAAAGTAAAATCAAAAGCTAAAAAATTAGTTGGTAGCACATGTCCTAAGTGCAAATCTGGCAATTTGATTAAAGGAAAATCGGCTTACGGTTGTAATCTCTACGGCAAGTCGTGTGATTTTACTTTATCGTTTAAGTTTGGTGGCAAACGGATTTCTGAAAACCAGTATTTACGATTGTTAAGCAAGGGTTCTACCGTAAACTTAAAAGGGTTTAATATAAAGAATCAATCTATTGAGGGTCTATTGCGCTTTGATGATAATTTCAAACTAAAGCTTGAGCCTAAACAAACTAAAAAACCACATATCAACGTTGGTGATGCATGTCCAAAATGTAAAACCGGTAAAATTCTAAAAGGAAAAACGGCCTTTGGTTGCAGCAATTATAAAAGCGGTTGTGATTATCGGGTGAGTTTTTAATTTACAGTTACTGTCAGCTCGAGCGTTGGTTGAAAGCAAAATACATCTTGATTAAAAATACGCTACAATTGAACTAAACCTATCTATTTAGCTTTCACCGGCACGTAAAAATCTTCTTCAGAATCTTGGCTTCCGTTTTTGTATTTCGCTCCCATAATTTGGAAATGTGGTCTGTCATCGATTTGATAGCCAGAATTGGGCAACCATTCAGTCATTATACGTTGATAGGTAACACCAGCATCCATACCCTTATGAAGAAATACAGCATATAAACCACTAGGTAAGGTATAAGACATCATGTTTTCTGGTATATTTTTTACTTCTGAAACTTCAGCACATGCCCAGATGTCAAACGGCTTTTTAAAATCACCAAAATTGTCATATTCCTGTAGTGCAATCAATTCATTACTAGTGCAATTTTGAATTTCTTTTTTGTGAGGCATGAATTGTTTCCAGAGTGAAATGATGCTTTCAATCTGATGTCTCAGCATTTGACTTTTCATACCAATAAGTTGCTTTTCTTGTAGTTCTGTAATTCTTGGATTCATAGCTTAAAAATATAAAAAAGCGCAAGAATTATCTTGCGCTTTTTTGAATTAACTCTTTTCTGAATTAATTCAACTAACTAATCAACCTAAATTTTACATTCCTGGCAAAACTACTGTATCAACAACGTGAATGACACCATTGGACTGATTAACATCACTTATTGTAACTTTAGATTTGTTACCAGCATTATCCATAAGTACTACATTTTTACCATCCATCATTGCTGTTAATGTTGCTCCATTAACTGTTTTAAAGGTAGCTTTTCCATCACCTTTTTTTATGGCTTTAATAATATCTTCGGCACTATATTTTCCAGAAACCACATGATAAGTTAACACTGCCTGAAGTTTTTCTTTGTTTTCTTTCATTAATAAAGTAGACACTGTGCCTTCTGGTAATTTATCAAATGCAGCATTTGTGGGTGCAAATACAGTAAATGGACCTTCTCCTTGTAATGTTTCAACTAAATCTGCAGCTTTTACTGCTGCCACCAATGTTGTGTGGTCTTTTGAGTTCACGGCATTAGATACAATATCCTTTGACGGATACATTTCTGCACCACCAACCATTTTAGTGTCTTGTGCCATAGCTGTTGTCCCTAGCATAAGAACTGTTGCTAACGTGATAGTAGAAATTAAATTTTTAATTTTCATAGTTTTAAGTTTTATAAATTATTTGTTTATCTACTTACGTAAATACACAAAGTGTGGTTTTAAAAAACTTAAAAAATGAAGTACTAAAAAAAAAAAAAAAAAGCCACTATCGACGATAATGGCTTTTTTTATATTATAAAATGTTCTACTATGCTTTTTTAACTTTAACAGCATTCAAGCCTCGCTGTCCTTTTTCGAGCTCAAAGGTTACTTTATCATTTTCTGTAATCTCATCAATTATACCACTGACATGGGTGAAATGTTTTTCGTTGGTTTCATTATCTATAATAAATCCAAATCCTTTAGAGCTATCATAAAAAGAGACCTTACCATTTCTGACTGGATCAAATTCCTCTTGACTATCTTCTTTTTGTGGCACACCAAGTACAATGTTTTTGGCTTTAACCTTTACCTTTAATGAAGGGTCTGGTGGAGTGTCCGTAAGATTTCCGTTGTGATCTACATAGGCCATAGGAATACCTCCCGTTCCATTTTCCTCTTTTTCGAGTTTACGCGCTTCCATTTTCTTGCGCTTCTCCTCGCGTTTTTTTAATCGCTTTTTTTCTTTTTCGGTTTTACTAAATGTCTGTTGTGATCTACCCATTCGTTATTTTAAAATTAATTTATGCTTGCTTATGAAAATATATAATGCAAACAAGTTAATTTACTTAACAATGAATCGTATTAAAACCAGAAGAAATAACGTAGAAAATGTTACTTGTGCTGTGGTGTAGTATCTTCAATAAGGTTGGTAAAGATATACAATTTTATCTACTTTCTACTTTACCAGCTTGCGTAATGTCATCAACACCAGACTTTATTGTCAAAAATGCATTGCCGTTTGGCTTGATATCGATATAAACCTCCATGTTTTCCACATTAAACTCAATGGAAATTTTTTGCGAATCATCATCAAAATTCACATTGTAATTGGTAATCTTACCATTGATCGCGACAGTTTTATTGTCTAAACTAGAAACTTGCCCAGAAACTTCATTTTTGCTAATAGCAATAGTATTTAGGGCTTGGTCTAACCGTGTTCGCTTTTTATTGTTAAAGACAACTTCACCTGCAAACTTATAGTCTTTGGATTGCACTAAAGCTTTTACCTCATTATAAGTAGATTGAAACATTTCTTTTTGAGTTGTTTTGGCCTGTGCACAACTCAAACCGGTTGCTATAAATCCAAAAATCAAGGTCAATATAAATAGTTGTTTTTTCATTCTTATTTAGGTTCAAAAAGGTTATTAATTCTTTCGATGCAATCTCTGTAGTGATATTTAGTTTCGGTATTAACCGATGCTTTTACTGCAGCATTAAGAACTTGCTTTAACTGGTTAAGTTCACCCCTTACCAAAGCCCTTACATCTGACTGATTAACATCGAAATACTGTCTGCTACGATTCGGATCTAGTTTCTCTGTCATAAGATACTCCATCCTATCTAAATAAACACGCTGCAAGTTACGTCTAAAAATTGAAACATTTGCACCAGTACGTGTCTCTTTCCAAATGCCCATTCTCAAATCTTTGAGCATATCTAAAGCAGCATAATTATCACTATCCATGGTGTGATGGTCAATAAGTCTGCCAATACGTTCAAAATCCAATACATTGTTAAGGTGACGACTTTGCAAACGTCTTAAACGTTCTGTATAGCCTGCATAATTGATATTTTGAAGAATGGCTTTGTCTAATAACCAATTTGGAGTTTCAAAGGCATTTTCGTGCAGCCACTGCATTGCTGCTTTTTGATAGGCTTTATCCACAGCATTGTAAACCACACCCGCTTGCGACGGATTTTTAGTGTCTTCCACTACTCCACCAATATGTGTAACCACATGGCCAACATAACGGCTCCAAACTCCGAGTAACTCTCCATAGAGCTCCTCTAAATCTTCATAGTTATCGGTTTGGTCGCTCGTCCAGCTTGGTAGATTTTTTGCAACGTACTTTAAGTTCTTTAAACCATAAGTGCTCGCCTTAATGCTATTGTTGCCAATATCTTCAGTTTGTGCTGTTGGATCGAAACGGCTACTTTGTTTACCAAACTTATATTTTGGGTCACCAGCCTTTTCCATAATCCAACTATTTAAAATTTCTTTTTCATCATCTGCGGATTTGGCTTCTGGAATATAACGGTAGCCAAAGTTGATCGCATAATCATCATAAGGGCCTAACTGTCTTACAAATCTAATATTGGTATCACCTGGTTGTGCGATATAATTATAACGCGCATAGTCCATTATGGTTGCTGCGATTCCATTTTTTTGGGTAAAGGCTCCATCTCTATAGTTTTCTACATCATAAGCGTAGCTTGCACTCATATTGTGTGGTAAACCTAATGTATGACCAACCTCGTGGGCGATGACCATTTTCATCATTTCACCAATTTCTTCATCTGGTGTATTCAATGTTCTTGCTGATGGATTGGCAGCACCAGTTTCTAATAAATATCGATTTCTGTAAGAACGTAAATGATTATGGTACCATATAATATCACTTTCAATAATCTCACCACTTCTAGGGTCTGAAACACTTGGTCCAGTTGCGTTCCTGGTAGTGCTTGCCACATAACGCACTACAGAATACCGAATATCCTCTGGACTGAATTCCGGATCTTCCTCTTTGGTTGGAGGATCTTTGGCTATGATGGCATTTTTAAAGCCAGCTGCCTCAAAGGCTTTTTGCCAAAGCTCAATCCCTTCTTTCATATAAGGACGGAATTTTTCAGGAGTGGCAGGATCCAAATAATAGACAATTGGCTTTACAGGTTCAACTAGCTCACCTCTCTTGTAAGCTTCAATATCTTTTGGAATCAATTTCCAACGTCTTAAGTATGTTTTTCTATCTGCTTTAAGCTCTTCGCTACCATAATCGTATTGGCTTAGCGTAAACCAACCTACTCTTTCGTCAAAATATCGTGGCTGCATCGGTTCCTCTGGCAATAAAATCATGGATTGATTGATTTGTACACTGATCGTCTCAGCACTTGAATTACTAGGTGGTTCGGATGCATTATAGGTAAAATCCTGAACGACTTCTATATTTTTTGGGTAACTTTTTATGGAATTGATAAAGCTTCTGGATTTATCAAGATTTCTCACTTTGTATTGCTTTCTAAAAAAAGCTGGTAAGCCACTAATGGCCTTTACATCGGAATCGTAAAACTTTGTCACATCTATTACTACAGCTGAGGAGTCTTTTGAAAATGCCGCAATATCGAATGCATATAAAGTCGGTTCGTAATTATTTGCCCTAACTGAAACATTGATTGGTAAACTATCTGCAGCTACAGCGCTTGATGATTTTTCCTTAATCAGTATTTTATCCTTAAAGCGTTCCCAATTGATCATCCTGGTATTGATTTTTGTACCTGCATTGACATAATCACCGCCTAAGTTAGCTGGTAATTTAGAAAGCCTGCTTACCAACAGCATGTCCGTATTTAGGTATTGCATCGGTATTTCATAGTAGTACTTATCCCCTACCAAATGCACATGGAACAAGCCTTCGTCGGTTTTGGCATCCTTGGTAATCACTTTATCATAATCCTTAATCTTGCCTTGTTTGCTTGTTGGCGTTTGCGGTTTTGATGTAGGTGGTTGTGAATTTTTGGTTTGAGCAGTCTTTTTTGCAGTGGCACAAGCAAACATCAAACTTGAGCAAAGTGTGAGTACCAGAATTTTTTTCATTTTTGAGAATCTATTTTGGATTGAAAGCCTAAAGATAACCAATAGAAATATAGTTTGTAAATATTTCTTAAAACCTGTTAAAAAGGTCTTTTTTTTAGTATATCTAAGGTATTTTTGCATAAAATTTCAATATGTTAAAACTCCTTCCCATTTTTAGGATTGTAACTTTACTTGAAGGTGTATCCTATATTCTCTTGCTGTTTGTCGCTACACCTATTAAATATTTTGGTAATGATCCTCAATATGTTAAGTTATTGGGTATGCCTCATGGTTTATTATTTATTGCTTATGTTGTATTGGCCATATTAATCAGTAAGGACATGAAGTGGAACTCCAGAACATTACGTACCATATTACTGGCTTCCATTATTCCTTTTGCCACATTTTACGTAGAAAAGAAATTTTTAAGAAAATCCAATGCCAGACATTAAACATTTTATTTACGATTATTTGATAGAAAAGGGTTTTTCTGAAACCACTGCCATCTATCTTAATATGTTAGGCTTATTGTTAGCCTTATTGATAATCGCTTTCATAGTTGATTATGTGACAAAGCGCTTGCTCTGGAAGTTTTCTGCAGGAGTTGCCAAACGCACAAAAACCAATTTTGACGATATCCTGATAAGCAATAAGCTACCAAGGGCTGTGGCACATATTATCCCACTTATTATTTTAATAGAATTTGTCCCTCAGGTTTTCTCTGATTTTGAATATACCGAAAGCATCATAGAAAATACCTTAAAGGTCATTGCTATTATTTTAGCCTTACAGATTATTAGAAGACTACTACATTCCGTTAGGGACTACCTTAAAACCCTGCCACAATACAGAGACAAACCTGTAGATAGTTACATACAAGTGTTTATGATTTTTGCATGGCTATTAGGTTTGTTTTCTATTATAGCGATTATTACTGGTATTTCATTCTTAAAATTTGCCACAACCCTAGGTGCAGCATCTGCGGTTATTATCTTAATTTTTAAGGATACTATTCTCGGCTTTGTAGCAAGCATCCAAGTATCCATAAATGATATGGTTAGAATTGGTGATTGGATTACCTTTGAGAAATATGGTGCCGATGGTGACGTTATAGAAATTAATTTGGCAACGGTTAAGGTACAGAACTGGGACATGACCATAACCACGATTCCGACTTACGCCTTAATTTCCGATTCGTTTAAAAACTGGCGCGGCATGATGGCTTCTGGTGGGCGACGCATTAAGCGCTCTGTTATTGTAAAGACCTCTACTATTAAGTTTTTAGACAAAAAGGATGTAGAAAAATTTAAGAAAATCGAATTGGTCTCTAATTATCTTGAAACCAAATCAAAAGAAATAGACAAGTACAATGCCGACCACAATGCCAATAAATCAGTGTTGATCAATGGTAGAAACCTAACCAATTTTGGTGTGTTTAGAAAATATCTGCAGACTTATATAGAAAATCATTCTGCCATTAATAAAGATATGACCTTTATGGTACGTCAGTTAGAGCCGACACCACAAGGTATTCCAATGGAAATCTATGCGTTTAGTAAAGATCAACGTTGGGTAAATTATGAATACATAATCGGCGATATTTTTGACCACGTGCTAGCTTCTGTTAAGTATTTTGATTTGGAGATTTACGAATTGTCTCTGGTTTCTCCAAAAGGGTAAGTTCTGTCATTCTTAGCCATGCAAGTATTAAAGATGATTACGCTTTTTATGGAATCCTGCCTACGCAGGAATGACAGCTATTTTAAGCGATCCTTTACAAATTCCACTTGGGTTTTTCCATGAGGTGCTGGCTTACCATCTTTACCCAAATTTACCATAATAATATTATCAACGGTTAGAATTGTTTCCCGAGTCATTTTATTTCTGGCTTCACATTTCAAGGTGATGGATGTCTTTCCAAAATTGGTCACTTCAATGCCTATTTCAATAATATCACCTTTTTTTGCAGAAGCCATAAAGTTGATCTCGGACATATACTTGGTGACAATCTTAGAATTTTCAAGCTGAATAATGGTGTATAGCGCAGCTTCTTCATCGATCCAAGCTAATAATTGCCCTCCGAACAAGGTGCCATTTGGATTTAAATCTTCGGGTTTTACCCATTTTCTTGTGTGGAATCTCATTATTAATAATTAGTATTAAGTAGTTAATATAAAGTAGCCCATCTAAATTAATGTTTGTTGTGAACCTGAATCCTCATTAGGAATCTTTAAATCCGTTCCTAATTTATCATTCAATTGCTTTATAAAATAAGCCGAAAGTAAAGGCGATTCTTTTTCAATATTTTGATGTACAAAGAAATCTATTTCCTTAATGCCATTATCTTTCCAAATCTTTAAGCGCTCTACCCAATCATCCAATCTTGTGTAATCGCTTTTGTGGTTAGCTCCCACATAGCGAATAAATGCTCTGGAATTGCTCAATCGCATGTGCATAATATCTCGTCGACCAGCACTATCCACAATGACATTTGAGATATTGTTTTCTTCTAACAATTGATATAAGTCTTCAGCTACAGCCTTGTCGTTATACCAATCCGTATGTCTAAACTCTACTGCCAATGGTACTTCTTTTGGCCAGCTCTCAGCAAAATTTACGACCCTGTCAAAATCCTTTGGAGCAAAATTGTTGTGCATCTGTAAAAATACACAGCCTAGTTTTTCCTTTAAGTTTATGGCACTATTGAGGTAATTGTCAACAACTGGGTTTATGTCCTCATTTAGGCGTTTCCAATGACTGATCTCCTGATTTAGTTTTGGAAAAAACTTAAAATTTTCAGGTGTTTTATCATACCACTTTTCAAACTGTTCTGGTGGAAAAATTCTATAAAATGTAGCATTAAGCTCTATTGAATTAAATTGGCGTGAATAATATTCCAATTCATCTTTTGTACCACGAGGATAAAAACCCTTAAGGTCTGCTTTGTTCCATTTGGCACAACCTACAAACACATTAAACTTGTTCGATGAGCTTTTGTGCAAGGTTTTTAAAGTATCTGGGTGATCAGGTGGTAAAGTGAAATCGATATCACCTGGGTTATCTACGCTTCCGAATTTCATCTTTTATTAGTTTACCCAAAGATAAAGTTTAATAATGAATATATTCTGTCATTTCGAGCGAAGTCGAGAAACCGTAGGGTTCAGCGTAGCTAAATCTATTGAATAAAGCTTGTAAGACATCTCGACTACGCTCGATGTGACAGAGATAAACAGAAAAGAAATTACTAATGTTAATAACACCGTTAACAACATAATTGCGCTATTACCCGATACTGTATTGTATTGTTTAAATTTAATTCCTAATTAACATTAATTGCTTAATTATGTCCACCCGAACTGAAAATCTACTGGCCATTAGACCTGTTATTCTTTCTGCAAAAATTTATGATTCCATGGGTTCTGAAGAGTTATTTCAGAACAAAACGTTACGGCCAATTATAAAGATGCAGCACAATTTATTGGTAGCCGTCTTTAAAAACTACATCGCTAAGCGCAAGAATGTCTTTTATGACTTGAACTTGCCTAAGCAACTCTCTTATATAGATAACGCCATCCACAAAGACATGAAATTCAGGAACTCCGTTAAAGGCATGATTATCGGTCAGTTTACTGTAGAGGAATATGAACTCTATATTGAAAATTCGTCTGCGTTGAATAAGCGTATGATGAATATTGTAAAGGAACGCCTTATTGATAGCATACAGCTTTTTACCAAGCCTGACGTGTTAAAAGCGGTTTAAAGCAACGATTCTCCGTTAAGATTTGTAGTAAGCACATCGCTCATATAATCAAAGTATGGCCTTATTTGTTTGAATGCGCTGTTGACTTCTTCCAAAAAGCCATCGGCCACCACTTCCTTATCGGTGTATTTCTTTGTAAATATGTATTGTTTTTTTCGGATAAGATCAATGGCGGAATGTTCTTTATCGAATCCTTTCGGAGCAGTTTTAAGCTCATCACCTACCAAATCTCCCCAAGTTGACTTGAAGGTTTTGTTTTTTAGAATAGCTCTCATTTCAGTATCATCCATTTCAAACTCTTTTCTTATACGTAATAGATCGTCCTTATTTGGCTCCCAAAACCCTGTTGCAATGAAAGATTCGTCATTTGGTTGAATATGTAAATAATAACCACCTCTTAACTCTGGCTTTTTTCTTGCAAAAGAACCTCCGAAATGTGTTTTGTAGGGTTGCTTATTTTTTGAAAAACGAACATCTCTATAAATACGGAAAATTTTGATTTTTTCTATCTGGTCATGAGTGTTCATTAATGCGCCTAGGCTGTTATAGGCGGATTTTACTTGGGTCTCAATGGCTTTGAATTCTGCCTTATGATCATTAAACCAATCCCTGTTGTTGTGCTTTGCCAGTTTATTTAGAAAAGTAAAGGTTTCTTTTGGTATTGTACTCATAGATTTTTTTGATTTGTATAAAAATAACAAAAGCCATCAAAATTTGATGGCTTTATAAGAATTATATCTGGTACTAATTACAGTTTGCTGTCCTTAAATTTCTTAACGATCAGCGTACCTTCATCGTCATAATACTCTATGACGAACATACCGTTTCTAAAGTATCCAATACCTGAATAATCTCCTGTTTCCAATAAATAGACATCAGCATTATTAGAGAATCTTGCGTTTGCTAAATTCATATTGGATTCTTTATCTATAATTTCGAAACCAGAATCGGTTGGATTGAAACTATAGGTTTTTCCATCATGCTGATAAAAGGAAAGCTCTGATTGGCTGTCGTAAAAAGGGTCCTCATCATTATCTATATAAATGACTTTGGATACTTTGGTAGCCGGAAAAACTCTAGGTGCATCGATCGTACCTTCGTAATTAGGGTCGGTCTTAATTTCTTGCTCCTTGGTAGTTTTGATCATCACCTTTTTCTGTACCATTTCGCCATTTTCCATAACGTTAATGATTTTGGTTTTGGTCACTACCATTTTATCCTTGTTTTCTACTTTTTTTGTCTCTTTTTTCTCTTGGGCTTGCATACCAATAAAGGCGACAAGTGCCAAGGCTAATATTTTATATTTCATAATATGTCTTTTGTAATTAAACTTAAGTGCTTCAACGGTATTAATTATCGTCTCCACTTTCTTCCTTAGCCTCTTCAATTTCATCTTGTAAATCTTCGGCTGCATCTTTTACATCATCGCTTGCGTTTTCGAGATCTTCACCAACATTTTCCATAGCCTCTTCAACTTTTTCATCTGGTGATTTTTCTTCTCTACAACTCGTAATTATTAAACTTATATTAAACAAAGCGATAAATAGATATGAGAACTTTTTCATCTTGTTTTGACTTTAATAAGTGTTTTTTATTAGCTCTGTCTTACTAAACTTTCTTGGATGCTCCTTTGAATAAGGATAGGATAAATAGTACCAAGAAGATAAAGAAGCAAATTTTTGCTATTGTAGCTGCTCCTCCTGCAATGCCACCAAAACCTAAGATTCCGGCAATGATTGCTATTATTACAAATGTGATTGTCCAACGTAACATAATATTTTAATTTTTAATGATTAGTATTATAAGGACCCTGACTATCAGAATCTTATTTACAATATCGGAAAGAAATTGTATTTGGGTTTGCTCTTTTACATTAAGTCTTTGCTCATATATCTGCAAACTCGTGTATTTTAAAATCTTAATTAACCCTCAGCCTTTTGCATGTCTGGTGACTTAACGTTAAGGTTATTGCCAAACTGAAGTGTCCTGATAGGGAAAGGAATATTGATGTCTTCATTATCGAATGCTTTCTTAATTGCTATTACAGCTTTATTTCTTGCAACATGTTCATCAACCCTTTTTCGACCCTTTATCCAAAACCTACAGAAAAAGTTTATTGAACTGTCTCCAAATTCCTTAAAGTAAAACTCAACCTCCTTATCTGGCACTTCATTAAAAGTATTGGCAATGGTCTCTTTGGTTAACACCTCTACCTTTTCCAGATCAGACTCATAACCTACACCGCACTCTACAGTGACACGAATCGTATCAGTAAGTGAATAATTCTTTAAGGGACTATCTAAAATTGTTTTATTAGGAATTAACACAATATTGTTGTCCGATTCCCTAATGGCAAAATTTTTCAAATTGATTTCAGTAACAACACCTGAAAAATCATTGGTTTCTACCCAATTACCAATACGTATGTTTTTTCTAAATGATAAAACAAGACCAGCAAACGTATTTGCCAATGTACCTTGTAAGGCCAATCCTATGGCCAATCCAACAACACCTGCACCAGCCAATAAAGACGTGAGGGCTTTACCTAAATTAAGTATTCCTAGTGCAATAAATAATCCAAGCGCAACTACAATTACAGCAGTAACTTTAGAGATAGCACTTTTTATAGATTCTTGCTCTATCTTCTTACCTAAGATTTTACCCATTAATTTACTTACATACTTTGAAGCATAATATGCCGCAATCATAACCAGAATGGCTATGATGAAATTAGGTATGTTTTCAATTAACGTAGTGAACCACCCTTTAAGTTTTTCGATTAGTTGCTCTAGAGCGGCATTAAATTGTTCTTTCATTGTTAATGTTTTTAATAATTAAACCTTTAAGTTTAGAAAAGCTTAACGCTTATGCTTCTAAAACGGACTCATTTAATTGTGATGCGGTTTCTTTAATGAAAGCATCTAACATCCAACTACTTTTTTCCAATTCCCTAATGTACGCGCCAATTAAATCTATGGTACCTTCATCATTCGCATTTTCAGCTTTTTCAATAACTTTAGACATTTGCGACAATAAAGTTGCGTGATTGTCTAAGGTTGTAGCCACCATTTCTTTATCGGTTAATTTTGAAGATGCTTCTTCGATAGATGAAGCCTTTAAATAATCCTTTAGATTACTCATAGGATGATAGCGTAAGGTTAGGATACGCTCTGCCAATTCATCTATTTTGGTTCTGGCATCCGTGTATAATTCCTCAAATTTTTCGTGCAGTTCAAAGAAATTTTCACCTAAGATGTTCCAATGAAAATTTCTTAGATTTTGATAATAAATATGATAATCTGCCAAAAGTGTATTTAGCTCTACTACTGTTGGTAATAATTTTTCATCTTTAATATTTAAGTAATTCATTTTTATATATTTTGGTTAAACTTTTTTTGATACTATATAATATATAAGCCAGAGAATACTTATGTCAA
This sequence comes from Leeuwenhoekiella palythoae, assembly GCA_964221315.1. Classification (GTDB taxonomy): domain Bacteria; phylum Bacteroidota; class Bacteroidia; order Flavobacteriales; family Flavobacteriaceae; genus Winogradskyella; species Winogradskyella palythoae_A. The sequence goes on from CAXPYI010000009.1 coordinate 45,573, forward strand.
CTTAGTTAACAGGGTTTAACAATAGGCGCGATTTATTAACTTAAAGTTTTGTTAATGAATGAGCTAATTGTTAATGTGATTTAACATGTTCATATTTCTGTTTAGAATAGTTTAAAATAACTTGTGTGTTGAAATATTTTTCAGTATTATGCAAAACTTTTAAAACACACATTAATTTTATGGGTAGACCAGCAACAAGACCAACAAAGTTAAAAGACGGATATTACATAGAAATCCGTAACAAAGGTTCAAAATCAGGTGTTAAACTATATAGTGGCACTAAATTACAGATGCATCGCGCAATAAAGATGTACGAACGTTCTAAAGAAGTAATCATTTTAGGCGAATCTGTCAACGGAAAGTTTGTTGATAAAGAACCAAAATTACATGTAGTAGATTAACGATACATAAAATTTATTTAAAAATGGCGGAAAATTAGTTTTCCGCCATTTTTTTATGCGCTAATTTTAATTTCATCAGCCACCATTCTCAAAAATTTTATACCTTGTTAATATTATAGCTAAATTTTTTGCTAAAAAACTAACTAAATTAAATCAACTAATTATGACAAATTCAATTAACAAACCACCAATTTGGTTCTGGATTGTAAGTGTGATTGCACTCATTTGGAATGGCCTGGGAGTTCACGGGTACTTAAGCCAGGCTTACGAAACATCAGCTTATACCGATGCCTATACTACGGAACAGCTGGAGGTTATGTCTAGTCTACCTTCTTGGTATACAGCTTTATTCGCTATTGCAGTTTTTACTGGTGCTATAGGGTGTTTACTTTTATTACTAAGAAAGAAGGCTGCTAAACTTCTTCTTATACTATCTTTTATTGCTGCTACTATACAAATGATCTACTTTTTGTTCGTTGCAGATTTAAAAGGTGTAGATTTTAGTGCTAATGAAATTATGGCTTATATGATTATTGTCTTTGCATTATTTTTAGTTTGGTTTTCTAACCATTCTGCTAAAAAAGGCTGGATTAAATAAAAACCTCAACCAACCAAAACGAAAAGGAATTAGCTAATGTTGATTCCTTTTTTTATTCAAAATCTAGAGCGTGCAATATTAATCCCGATGCAGGAGCAATATAATCCATAACTTCTGTGCTATGGTCTTTAAGTGTATCTTTAATATAATCTAGTGTCACCTCTCCTCTACCTAGTTTTATGAGGCATCCCATCATCAATCGGATTTGGTTTCGCATAAATCCTTTACCTCTAATTATAAAAACATATGATTGTTCAGGAAAGAAATTCGCAGTATAGAAAGTATTATCCACAATTTCTGAATGCTCAATAGTTCTGGTATATTCTCCTTTGTCAGTAGCCTTGTAACAGTATGGTTTAAAATTATGGGTTCCTTGAAATAATTTAGCACCTTCTTTCATCAGTTCAACATTAAGTGGCTCTAAAATAGTGGTCAATATTGGTGCGCAAAATGGATGATTTTTTTGTCCTTCGGAAAACACATAATGGTATTCTTTAATTTTTGAATCTTGAATAATATTAAAATTCTCGTCAACTTCATCTATAGATAAAGCTCTTATATCTTGAGGCAAATTATGATTAAATAAATCTAAAAATTCAGAAAAATCAGTAATTGGATTGTTATAAATAAACAACTCTAAAGCAGCCTCATTTGCGGATACCATAGCATCGGTTCTACCGGCACCAAGCGTTTTGAACCTTGTCTCTCCTAAAATATATTTTAAGGTTCTATCGATCATAAGATGCAAGGTTTTTACATCTGGCTGCTTTTGCCAACCGTGAAAACGATAGCCTAAATACTGAATTTTTATGAGGTAATAATAGCGTTTATCAAACATGCTGGCAAGAAAACTATTTTAAATAAAACAACCAAGATTAAACCTATTTCTTCTCTCGTCCTTTTAATACATTAACCACATCCTCCAATTCAAATCCTTTAGCTTGCAGTAACATTAAATAGTGAAATAATAAATCAGCACTTTCATTTAAAAATAAATCATCGTTATTGTCCTTAGCTTCAATAACGACCTCTACAGCTTCTTCACCAACTTTTTGCGCTACTTTATTGATGCCTTTATCAAAAAGAGATACAACGTAACTCTTTTTGTCATCCTGACGAAGGTCAGGATCTGTTTTAGAGACTTCTATGCGCTCTGCTATGGTATTTTCTAATTGAGTTAAAAATCCATAAGATTCAGTATTAACCTCGTTCCAACACGTATCACTTCCTTTATGGCAGGTTGGTCCTTTTGGGTTTACTGCAACTAATAAAGTGTCATTATCACAATCTAATTTAATATCTACTAAGTTTAAAACGTTACCGCTTTCTTCTCCTTTGGTCCAAAGTCGGTTTTTTGTACGGCTAAAAAAGGTCACCAACTTTGTGTCTTGTGTCTTTTTTAGCGCTTCTTCATTCATATAACCAAGCATCAACACATTTTTAGTTGTTGCATCTTGAATGATTGCTGGTACTAATCCGTCGTTATTTTTATTGAAATTTATGTTCATTATATTTTTTGCTTTTATGAGATCCTGAATCAAGTTCAGGATAAAATTTATAATCTAACAGAAATACCTTTCTGCTTTAATTCTTCTTTTAAATTTTTTATTTCAATTTCACCAAAATGAAATACACTTGCAGCCAAAGCTGCATCTGCTTTTCCAACTTTAAAGGTATCTGTAAAATGTTGAATAGTTCCTGCGCCACCAGACGCTATTATTGGAATATTTACCGTTTCTGATAGTTTAGCTAATGCTTCGTTTGCAAATCCGTTTTTTGTTCCGTCGTTATTCATAGAGGTAAACAGAATTTCGCCTGAGCCTCTTTTTTCAACTTCTTTTGCCCATTCAAATAAATCTAATTCGGTTGGAATACTTCCGCCTGCTAAATGTACTTTCCATTGTCCATTAACTTGTTTGGCATCTATAGCAACTACAACACATTGACTACCAAATTTACTTGACAATTCATTTACCAATTCTGGTCGTTTTATTGCAGAGGAATTTACAGATATTTTATCTGCACCAGATTTTAAAAGTACATCTACATCTTCGATACTTGAAATTCCGCCACCAACGGTAAAAGGAATATTGACTTGTTCTGCGACTTTTAACACCATATCGTGCATAGTTTTACGTTTTTCTTGTGTTGCCGAAATATCTAAAAACACCAATTCGTCTGCGCCTTTTTCGGCGTACTGTTTCGCTAATTCTACAGGATCTCCTGCGTCTCTTAAATTAACAAAATTAACGCCTTTAACGGTTCGACCGTTTTTTATGTCTAGGCATGGTATGATTCGTTTTGTTAGCATAATTTTACTTCCTGCCTTTCGACTACGCTCAAGATAGACTACAGCAGGAATCTCATTTTTTAGTTTCAAAATAGATTCCGCATCAAGTGCGGAATGACAGTTTTATAAAAAGCGTTCTAATTCTTTTAAACTTATTCTGTTTTCATAAATGGCTTTCCCGATTATTACTCCATCGCAACCTATGTCTGCTAAAACTTCAACATCTTCAATAGTTGTTACTCCACCAGAAGCAATTAGTTTGACAGATTGATCTACGCTACCATTGGTAAATTGGTTGATTATTTTTTTATACAAATCTACCGATGGACCTTGAAGCATTCCGTCTTTTGAAATATCTGTACATACAACATACTGAATACCATTTTTTTGATAATCTTGAATAAACGGTACAACTTCTAAACTACTTTCTTCTAACCAACCAGAAATGGCGATTTTTTCGTTTTTACAATCGGCACCAAGGATGATTTTTTGCGTTCCGTATTTATTAATCCATCGTAAAAAAGTGTCTGTGTTTTTTACGGCTATACTACCACCAGTGATTTGTCTTGCACCAGAATTAAAAGCCGTAAATACATCATCGTCGGATTTTAGTCCGCCACCAAAATCAATTTTTAAATTGGTTTTTGTTGCTACCTTTTCTAACACTTTATAGTTGACTACGTGGTCTGCTTTAGCGCCTTCTAAATCTACCATATGCAAGTATTCTATGCCTGCATCTTCAAATTGCTTGGCAACTTCTAACGGATTTTCATTGTACATTTTTGTTGTGCTATAATCACCTTTAGTTAATCTCACACACTTTCCTTCAATTATATCTATTGCTGGTATTATTCTCATTTTTTGGCCTTTTGCTTTTAGCTTTTAGCTAATCGTTTTATTATTTATAAATTGATGAAATTTCTCAAAATTTGTTCGCCTGCTAAGGATGATTTTTCGGGATGGAATTGCACACCGTAAAAATTATCTTTTTGTAATGCTGAAGCGTATTCTACATCATAAGTTGTTGTTGCAATTGCTTCTTGGCATTGTTCTGCATAAAAGCTATGCACCAAATACATAAATTCATTGTTTTTGATATTTTTAAACAAATCTGATTGAAGATTATTAATCGTGTTCCAACCCATTTGTGGCACTTTTACTGCGTTTGAAAAGCGCTTTACATCTACATCAAAAATGCCTAAGCCTTTAGTATGTCCTTCTTCTGTATATTTACACATTAGTTGCATACCTAAACAAATCCCTAAAACAGGTTGTTTTAACTGCGGAATCAACGAGTCCAAACCTGATTCTTTTAGCTTTTGCATTGCACTACTCGCCTCGCCTACACCAGGAAAAATCACTTTGTCTGCTGCTTTAATTTCTTCAGGATTATTAGTTAACAACGCTTCAAAACCTAAGCGTTTAAAAGCAAATTGAATGCTTTTGATGTTTCCTGCACCGTAATTTATGATGACTATTTTCATTTTTAAGCTTTTGGCTTTTGGCCTTTAGTTTTTAGCTAACAGCTAACCGCTAAAGACTAAAAGCTAATTACAACATTCCTTTTGTACTTGGTAAAATCATTTTTTCAACATCGCGTTTTACAGCCATTTTTATTGCTTTAGCAAATGCTTTAAAAATCGCTTCAATTTTGTGATGCTCGTTTGTACCTTCTGCTTTGATGTTTAGGTTGCATTTTGCACCATCTGTAAAGGATTTAAAGAAGTGAAAAAACATTTCGGTTGGCATTTTACCAATCATTTCGCGTTTAAAATCGGCTTCCCAAACCAACCAATTTCTACCACCAAAATCTATTGCAGCTTGCGCAAAACAATCGTCCATTGGTAAGCTGAAACCGTAACGTTCTATCCCTAATTTGTTCCCTAAAGTTGTTGCAAACACTTCACCTAAAGCAATTGCTGTATCTTCAATAGTGTGATGTTCGTCTACTTCTAAATCACCATCAACTTTAATGTTTAAATCTAATTGTCCGTGACGTGCAATTTGGTCTAACATATGATCGAAAAACGCAATGCCAGTTTCGATATTACTTTGTCCTGTTCCGTCAAGATTTAAATCGATTTTAATCTTGGTTTCGTTCGTGTTTCGTTCGATGCTTCCTGTGCGTTCCTTGGCTTTTAAGAATTTATAAATTTCTTCCCAGTCGTTACTTTCTAAAGCAATAAATTCATCTAAAGCTTCTCGTTTTACCGTAATTTCATCGGTTCCTAAATTGGTATTGTCATTGATAAAAATGCCTCTAGAACCCAGGTTTTTAGCTAATTCAACATCGGTTAAACGGTCACCAATAACAAACGAATTTTCTAAATCGTAATCTTCGCTAAAATACTTGGTTAGCAAACCTGTATTTGGTTTGCGTGTTGGTGCGTTATCCTTAGCAAAAGTTCTGTCAATAAATTGTTCTTCAAATATAATACCTTCGTTTTCAAAGGATTGAAGCACGAAATTGTGAACTAGCCAAAACGTATTTTCTGGATACACATCTGTTCCCAATCCATCTTGATTAGTAATCATTACGATTTCAAAATCTAATTCCTTAGCGATTTTACTTAAATACGTGAAGACATTTGGGTAAAATACCAACTTTTCAAAACTATCGATTTGCTCGTCTGCTGGTTCTTTAATCAATGTGCCATCACGGTCTATGAATAATACTTTTTTCATCATCTTTGTCATTCCTGCGCAGGCAGAAATCTTTTATTAATTTATAATTCATTGTGGATTCCGCAACAAGTGCGGAATGACAACCTTAGTTTAATTTCTTTAATACTGCAATCAATTTCTCATTCTCATCACTCGTGCCAACCGTAAAACGCAAGCAGTTGTTGCAAAGTGGCTGATTGGTTCGGTTACGAACAACGATGCCTTTTTCTACTAACTGATTGTATCGATTAGTTGCATCATCTACCTTTACTAACACAAAATTAGCTTGTGTTGGATATATAGTATCAATCCAAGTAATCGACCCTAATGCTTTAATTAACAAGCTTCTTTCTGAAATTATATTCTGAATTTCGTTTTGAACCTCTTGTTGCTTTTCTAAACGTTGGATTGCCTTTTGCTGCGTTAAATGATTGACGTTATATGGTGGTTTTATTTTATTTAAAATTGAAATAATTTCGGTTGAAGCATAACAAATTCCTAGTCTGATTCCTGCCATTCCGTAAGCTTTAGATAGCGTTTGTGTGACTATTAAATTTGGAAAATCTGATAATCTCGATATCCAACTTTCGTCTTCTGAAAAATCGATATATGCTTCATCAATTACTACAATTCCATTGAAATTAGTTAATAATTTTTCAATTTTTGAAGCTTCAAAACTATTCGCTGTTGGGTTGTTTGGCGAACATAAAAATAACAGTTTTGTATTGTCGTTTTGTGTGTTTAAAATGTCGTCTACTTTTGGTTGAAAATCAGCATTCAATTCAACCGTTAAAACGTCTATAGCATTTGTATTTGCTAATACGTCGTACATACCGTATGTTGGTGGCAATGTGATAACATTATCTTGATTTGGCTCGCAAAACGCTCTAAAAATTAAGTCTAATACTTCATCACTTCCGTTACCTAATAAGATATTTTCAGTTGGAATGTTTTTTATGCTTGACAACACCGATTTTACATCTTTTTGTTGCGGATCTGGATAACGATTTACACCATTTTCAAACGGATTTTCATTAGCATCTAAAAAAATCATTTGGTTAGATGTTGCGTCTTTAAACTCATCTCTCGCAGAAGAATACGGTTTTAAGGCTGCGATGTTTGGCCTAACCAGTTTCAATAAATTAAAATCTTGACTTATCATTATTATTCTGTTTTCGAGGTTGAGATTCATGCCTGCGCAGGAATGATATCCTTTAATCTAATCGAAACTGCGTTTTTGTGCGCTTGTAAACCTTCAGCTTCTGCCATTAGTTCTATACTATTTCCTATGTTTTTTAAACCTTCTTTTGTAATATTTTGAAACGTAATTGCTTTTGTAAAACTGTCTAAATTTACGCCTGAATAGGCTTTACTAAATCCATTAGTTGGCAAAGTATGATTGGTACCAGACGCATAATCGCCAGCGCTTTCTGGTGTGTAATTACCAATAAATACAGAACCTGAATTTTGAATTCCATCGACATAAAAATCATTGTTTTTAGTCGCTACAATAAAGTGTTCTGGACCGTAATCATTAATTAAATCTAATGCTTCATCATCTGAATTTACTAAAATAGATTTTGAATTATTGATAGCTTGTTGTGCAATGTTTTGTCTTGGCAATGCTTTGATTTGCGTATTAATTTCAGCTTCAACTTCATTTATAAATTTTTCAGATGTTGATACTAAAATCACTTGACTATCTGTTCCGTGCTCTGCTTGACTTAATAAATCTGAAGCCACATAACTTGCATTAGCACTGTCATCTGCAACAACTAACAATTCGCTTGGTCCTGCAGGCATATCGATAGCGACACCATATTTTGTAGCCAATTGCTTTGCAACAGTTACAAATTGGTTTCCTGGACCAAAAATCTTATAAACTTGAGGAATCGTTTCTGTTCCAAATGTTAATCCTGCAATCGCTTGAATACCACCAACTTTTATAATTTTAGTCACACCGCAAAGTTGAGCTGCGTATAAAATTTCGTTAGCAATTTTACCGTCTTTATTTGGTGGCGAACATAACACAACTTCTTTACAACCAGCGATATTTGCAGGAATTGCAAGCATTAAAACTGTTGAAAATAAAGGTGCTGTACCAGCAGGAATATAAATCCCAACTTTTTGTATGGCACGTTTTTCTTGCCAACAAGTAATTCCAACAGACGTTTCTACACTTACCCTTTCTGTTTTTTGTGCTTTGTGAAATACTTCAATATTTGACTTCGCTTGGTTAATCGCAGATTTTAGCTCTGATGATAACTTAGAAGATGCCTCTTCAATTTCTTGTGTAGTCACGAGATTAGATTGTAAATCAGCGCCATCAAATAAACTAGTATACTTTTTTATTGCGATATCACCGTTGCGTTGTACGTCTTCAAAAATTTGATTAACCGTACTTTCTATATCGTTAAGAGTTTGTGTTGGTCGTTTTAAAAGCTCTGACCACGTGTTTTTATTTGGGTATTTTATTGTTTTCATATTCATTTCCTATGAAAGTTGGAATCTTTTTTAGTGTTGTTGTATTATTAAGTTTTACTTCTGGATAAAAAGACTTCGACAAGCTCAGTCTGACATACGATTGTATTTTTAGATTCCTGCCTGCGCAGGAATTTAAAGCACCATATTTTCAATTGGACAAACTAATATGCCTTCTGCTCCATTGGATTTTAATTCGTCTATAATTTCCCAAAAATCGTTTTTATTGATTACGGAATGTAATGAACTCCAACCTTCTTCAGCTAGCGGTAAAACCGTTGGACTTTTCATTCCTGGTAAAATATTTATAATGTCGTCAACCTTGTTATTTGGCACGTTTAGCAACACGTAACGTGAGTTTCTTGCTTTTAAAACCGATTGCAACCTAAACTGTAACTTGTTTAAAATCGCTTGATTTTCAGAAGAAATTTGAGGTGAAACTGCTAAAACAGCTTCCGATTTTAAAATGACTTTAACTTCTTTAAGATTGTTTTTAAAAAGTGTGCTTCCGCTAGAAACAATATCCACAATCGCATCTGCTAATCCAATGTTTGGCGCAATTTCTACAGAACCGTTAATGATGTGCAAATTCGCGTTAACATTGTTGTCTTTTAAGAATTGGTTGACTGTATTTGGATATGATGTCGCGATTCGTTTTCCTTCTAAATCATTAATGGAATTGTAGGTTTTTCCTTTTGGAATAGCTATTGAGACTTTACAGTTTGAAAAGCCTAATTTTTCAGCAATGCTGATGTCCTGTCCTTTTTCTACTAAAACATTTTCTCCAATAATAGCTACATCGACAACGCCATCTTTTAAATATTGTGGAATATCTCCGTTACGTAAATAAAACACTTCTAAAGGGAAGTTTTTAGCCGATGCCTTAAGTTGGTCTTTACCATTATCGATAGAAATACCAACATCCTTAAGGATTTTCATTGAATCCTCGTTTAATCGTCCTGATTTTTGAATTGCAATTTTCAGTTTACTCATTTTTCTTTTTGTTAAAGTGTTTGAGTAAATCTTAGTGAAGTTTTTACAAATAAAAAACCGCTTGATTTACTCAAACGGTTTTAAAAATATCTTGGTTTTATTCAATACATTTTCAGCTCGCTTGAGTGCAAGTATGAAAATGATGATGATGTAATTGAATAAAAATCATGTCTTGTTCTTCTGTTTACAAAGATTGTAAATTAATGTTTACAATTCCAAATAAAATTTAATTTTTAAGAAAAAATTAATTATTGATTTCCTAAAATTATTGGCATCCCACTCTCACCCGAACCAATAATAACGACTTTACTGTTAGGTGATTCTGCTAACTTATTAGTTGCTTCGATACCTTTGTCTTGAAGAATTTTATCTGTTAAAGACGCACTTAAAATCTTATTGGCCTGTGCTTTACCTTCTGCCTCAATAATCTGACGTTCGGCTTCTTTCTCAGCTGTCACCAATCTAAACTCGTATTCTAAGGATTCCTGTTCTTGCTTCAGTTTACGCTCAATGGCATCCTTAATAGTAGGTGGCAACGTTACATCACGAACTAAAATCTCATCCAACACAATAAACTGATCATCAACGATTTTCTTGGTTTCTTCAAAAATTTCCTTTTGTATTGCATCACGTTTGCTAGAATACAACTGTTCTGGTGTATAACGTCCAACAACACTACGTGCCGCAGATCGTATTGTAGGCAAAATAATCCTATTAAGGTAATTTTCACCGATCTCTTGGTGTAATCTTCCAAGGTTCTTTTCATCTGGCTTATACCAAGCAGAAGCATCCAACTGAATATCCAATCCATTTGAAGACAATACCTTCATCTTTTCAAAGATTTCCTGACGTCTTACTTCATAGACATAAACTTTATTCCAAGGTGCTACAATGTGAAATCCTTCTCCCAAAGGAGGTTCATCAGTTACAACACCACCTCCAAATGTTCTATAAAGCACACCTGCTTCACCAGACCCAATAGTAACAGCAGATTTTGCTATAATTATAATTAATACTACGACTCCGAATAAAATCGGTAATCCAATTTTTGGTAATTTTTCCATTATGTTTCTTTTAAATTAAACCGTTGTATTTTCTAATAAACCACTCTGCAAAAAGACTGAGCGCTATTATACCGAGAAGATATTTCCAGTCCAACAAAGGTACAATATTTTTAGTGCTTTTTTGAATGGTTGCGTATCTATTATCTGATAGCAGGTCTGATATTAACTCATCATATTGTGTGCTATAAAATGCTTTACCAGAACTGTTATTTGCCAATGAAACAAGCTTGTCAATATCTGCATTTAAAAACTGTTGCTCTACATTATACTCTAAAACCTCAAAACTTCCTGAGGCAGAGATGGACTCTGTATTGTGCTTTACCGTAAAGTCGTATGCACCTGATGCAATACCACTTAAATCCACTCTATAATTCCCATTATTAAGAAGCAATGGCACTTCCCTAACACTATCATCGCTTTTGCTTTTAAGGATAATCGTTAGTGCAGCAGAGTTATCGAACTCAAAATTCTTATTAAAATATTGTGCGGAAATAATAACATCATCATTGCCATTGTAAAATGATTTATAGTCTATGTTGATACGATTACGCTTTTTATTTGAACCTAAATACTGAACGAGTTTACCGATAAAATTGTCGAAATCATTAAAGGTTTCGGAATCTAGATAAGATTGAGCTCTCCATCTCCATAGCCCTTCACCACTAAGTAATGCATGCTTAGTGTTATCAATTTCGAAAGTTGAAAGCATTGGCTGACCAGTATCGATTCCATTAACGGATTTTGAAAGAATAACGTCGTGTGGAACTAAAAACTCCAATGTCCCAAATTCCGACCTTAAAGGTGGGTAATCTTCAAAAAACAAATTATCTATAATGAATGTGCTATAATTTTTATTTAGAGAAGGCTGAAAATCCTCGGTTTGGTTGGTTATAGTTTGCTTGAAAAAATCTTGGGAATTATTGAGTAAAACCCAATTGGTCGTAACTCCAGAAATTGTAAATGAGTTTAATTTTTGGGATTTAATTTCATCCAAAACTAAATTGAAATTATTGCTGGGCTGGTACAAAATCACCAATTGAAAATCATTAATGCTACTTAAATACTCTTTTGGTTTTAAAATTGTAACGCTACGCTGCTCATTGCTTTCTATAGATTTCTTTAAAGCCCCTAAATCTGGGTGCAAGCGATCATAGACCAATGCTATGTTTGTTTTTTGATCGATTACTTCTACTCCAAAATTCTTTGAATTGTTTACTGTATTTTTTTCATTTTGCAATGGAGCTAACTCCACACGATAGGCTTTAACTCCAACACTATTTGCTGTTAGTGCGGTTGAAACGATTTCAGAAGTATTCTCTGCACTAAATTGAATAGGCTTACTAAAAACAATCGTATTACCAGACCAAATTTTAAGTTCAGTGTTTATTGTTTCCGTTCCGTTATAGTTTGTAATTATTTCAACAGGAAACTTATTTTTTAAAAACACATAACGATTGACATTGAGCTGTTTAATGCTTAGATCTGAATAAACAGTAGAATCCCCTAAAACTACTGGATATATTTGCTGATCTACAGTCTTTGAAACATAACTATAATCCGACCCATAGGTTTGGTTGCCATCGGTTAACATAACTATTGGAGCTGTTTCGTTGGCATAGACTTCTCCAAATTGCTTCAAGGCTTCCGAAATGTTGGATTGTCGTTCATTAAAACTTAAACTGTCTAAACCTTTCACAGTTTTTCCGAAACTATACTTTTGTATATTAAAACGCTCATTTAACTCTCGGTTAGTAGTTATAGTTTCTATTACTCTATTTGCGTTTTGATCTTGTTCTAAATATGAAACGGATTCAGAATTATCTGCAGCAACAACTAAGGTTGGCTTTTCGTCATAGAAGGTTTTGGATTCAAACTTTGGGTTGATGAGCAGCATCAAGATTCCAAAAACGGAAAGTGCCCTTAACGCTGTTAAAGTATATTTTAAGTTAGATTTAACTTTGGATTTATACATATACTGAAACAGCGCTAATAAAAGCGCTGTTATTGCAGCAATGATAATATATAAAATTGTTTCTGTTTGCAAAGTTTATTTCATTTTTGAAATGCTAATATTTATTTGATTTTAGCATATAAAAAAACAAATAGATTCCTGCCTTCGCAGGAATGACATTTAAGTTAACATTCCTCCATCCACATTTAAAGTCTGCCCTGTAACATAAGCACTTAAATCACTGGCTAAATAAACACAAGCGTTGGCTATATCCTCTGGTGTGCCACCGCGTTTTAACGGAATGGCATCTCGCCAACCTTGCACGGTTTTTTCATCTAATTTAGCGGTCATTTCAGTTTCTATAAAGCCTGGAGCAATTACATTACTTCTAATATTTCGTGAACCCAACTCCAATGCTACTGATTTTGAAAATCCGATAATACCTGCTTTTGAAGCCGCATAGTTGGTTTGCCCAGCATTACCCTTTACACCAACTACTGAACTCATATTAATAATTGAGCCTTTGCGTTGTTTGAGCATAGTACGTTGGACGGCTTTTGTCATATTAAAAACCGACTTTAGATTTACTTCAATCACCTTGTCAAAGTCCTCCTCTCCCATTCGCATCAAAAGATTGTCTTTTGTAATACCAGCATTATTCACTAAAATATCTATTGCACCAAATTCCTCAACCACATCTTCAGCTAATTTTTGGGCTTCATCATAACTAGCTGCATTACTTTGATAACCTTTGGCTTTTACACCTTTACTATTGAGTTCTTTTTCCAATTCGTTTGCCGCTTCTACAGAAGAACTGAACGTAAAAGCTACATTAGCACCATGATCTGCAAAAATTTCAGCAATACCTTTACCAATACCTCTACTAGCACCAGTGATTATAGCTGTTTTTCCTTCTAAAAGTTTCATAGATTATATTTTGATTAGTTAGTTAAAATTCAATATCGCTTACATATTCAAATATACCAATTACAAGTTGCACGAAATAAAAAAACCTCACAAGATTTTGTAAGGTTTTTAACAGTTTATGCTAAGTTTGGCTCAGCATTTCTTGCATATTTTATTTAAGATCCTGAAACAAGACTTCGACAGGCTGAGTCTGAAAATTTAGGATAATAAATCATTAAAATAAAAAATTATCCAAGTACTTCAGCGACTTTCTTTCCAATCTCAGCTGGTGAATCCACGACATGGATACCACAAGCTCTCATAATTTTTTTCTTTGCTTGAGCAGTATCATCGCTTCCTCCTACAATAGCTCCGGCATGTCCCATAGTACGCCCAGCAGGCGCAGTTTCACCAGCAATAAAACCTACTATTGGCTTTTTACTTCCGCTTTCTTTGTACCAATTAGCTGCATCAGCCTCTAATTGACCTCCAATTTCACCAATCATAACCACAGCTTCAGTTTCTGGATCATTGATTAACAATTCAACAGCTTCTTTTGTTGTTGTCCCGATGATTGGGTCTCCTCCAATTCCGATAGCTGTTGTTATACCTAAACCTTGTTTTACGACTTGGTCTGCTGCTTCATAGGTCAATGTACCTGATTTAGATACAATACCAACTTTACCTTGCTTAAAAACAAAACCTGGCATTATACCAACTTTAGCTTCACCTGGTGTAATCACACCTGGACAGTTAGGCCCTACCAAACGGCAGTCCTTACCTTTTATATAGTCAGCAGCTTTAATCATATCCGCAACAGGAATTCCTTCAGTAATGGTTATAATTACTTTGATACCTGCATCAGCAGCTTCCATAATAGCATCTGCAGCAAATGCTGGTGGTACAAAAATAATGGTAGTGTCAGCACCAGCTTTTTCTACAGCTTCAGCAACTGTATTGAAAACCGGTTTATCTAAATGGGTCTGACCTCCTTTACCTGGTGTTACACCACCAACTACATTAGTTCCATACTCTATCATTTGACCAGCATGAAATGTTCCTTCGCTACCTGTAAAACCTTGTACTATAATTTTAGAATTCTTATTAACTAAAACGCTCATTATATATTTTTGTTTAAAGTTTTGATTAAAAATTTATTGTGCAAAAATAAGAGTTTTGATGCTCAATTACGAGCATTTTTATTTTTTCTGCGGCTTTTATAAGTCTTTTAATTTATCTAGTATTTCTGGAATTTTTCTGATTGAAGCAATCTCCTTATACTTAGACCTGAAATCGTCAGCTGGAATACCAAAATAGCTTTTATTCCCTTCCAATGATTTGCTTACACCTGCCTTGGCTGAAATAACAGCTTTTTTACCGATAGTGACTCCACTTGTTATGCCAACTTGCCCCCAAATGGTTACTTCGTCTTCTATAATCGTACAACCAGCAATGCCTACTTGTGATGCGATAAGGCATTTTTCGCCAATTACAGTATCATGGCCGACCTGTACTTGATTATCAATTTTAGCGCCTTTTTTTATAGTTGTATCACCTGTTACACCTCTATCAATAGTGCATGCTGCACCGATATCTACATTATCCTCAATAACGACACGTCCACCGGATTTAAGTTGATCGTAACCCTCTGGTCTTTTTTTGTAATAGAATGCGCTAGCACCCAAAACAGAACCTGCATGAATAGTTACATTATCACCGATAATTGAATCGTCATAAATACTCACATTTGAATGTATAACACAGTTCTTACCTATGGTGACATTATTACCAATAAAACAATTGGGCTGAATAATGGTTCCTTCTCCTATAACGGCATCTGCTGCTATTGCTGCATTTGATGATTTGAAAGGTTTGAAGTGTTCTGTCAGTTTGTTGAAATCCCTAAAAGGATCATCAGAAATTAAAAGGGCTTTACCTTCTGGACATTCTACCTCTTTATTTATTAATACTATAGTTGCAGCAGATTCTAAGGCCTTATCATAGTATTTTGGATGATCAACAAAAACAATATCACCAGGTTCAACTACATGGATTTCATTCATACCCAAAACAGGAAAGTCGTTCGCACCTACGTAGCTCGTATCAATTAAATCAGAGATTTCCTTTAATGTGTATGGTTTTGGGAATTTCATAAATTATAATAATTCAAATGTTCCGTTGATGTATTCAAAAGTGTTTTCTAGATTTTCGTAGCGTCGACCAACCGTCCAATTTAATATCATATACATATTATCCTTACCTTCTACAAACGCTACTACATATGATGCGTTGAGACCATCAACTGTTCCAAACATTTTTATTTGTCGTGCTGGTTGACCATTTATTTCAATTAATCCGTAATCCTGATATTTAAAATCCGTCAACGTTTCTTTAAAACTTCTTTTCTGTACTAAAGCATAATTCTCAACAGGTGATAAGTCTATATCATATTCATCAAAAGCCTTGAAGGTATCTATAAATTCCTCTTTATTTTCATGAATAACTATGGTGTAAGCTTCTTTATAAATATTTGCATATTTTAAAGATGCCTCCGGATGAAGATTTTCGTAAAACTTCATGTAGTCAGGAAGACTTAAGCTATAAAGACTATCAATGTTTATGGTTTGATAAGAATTGACTGATAACGATTCTGACTTGTCAGCTGAATTTTCGTTTACCTCTTTCAGTGCTTTATTGGCACCATCTATCATTTGCAGGCAACCAAATAAGCTCAAAAAAGTTAGCGAAACCAATACAAAGACAACTCTTTTCATTTGAAATTATTCTTTAACGCGTTCCTTGTATGTACCTTTTTCAGTTTCAACTTTTATCTTATCACCCTCATTGATAAATAACGGTACATTAACCTCGGCACCTGTTTCAACCGTTGCTGGTTTTGTAGCGTTGGTTGCCGTGTTACCTTTAACACCAGGTTCTGTATGTGTTACTTCTAAAATGACAGTTGCAGGCATCTCTACTGACAGAGGCATATTGTCTTCAGTATTGATTTGAATGGTCACGATCTCACCTTCCTTCATTAAGTCTGGTCGATCAAGTGCTGATTCTAACAATCTTATCTGAGTATAATCTGCTTCGTTCATAAAATGATAGAACTCACCATCATTGTAGAGGTACTGAAACTTATGTGTTTCCACTCTTACGTCATCGATTTTATGTCCAGCTGAAAATGTATTATCTATAACCTTACCTGTGGTCACACTTTTTAACTTTGTTCTTACAAAAGCAGGACCCTTACCTGGTTTTACGTGAAGAAACTCTATAATCTTATAGATGTCATTATTATATTTTATACATAATCCATTTCGTATATCTGATGTACTTGCCATGTTATTGTTTAGTCTTTTGTTGTCCTATTTCGCTGAAGCTATTGAGGATAAATATTAATTTGATTTAAAATAGCCTTTCATGATTCCACGATGAGAATTCTTGATAAATTGAAGAATTTCATCACGTTCTGGAGTGGCTTCCATTTCGGCTTCAATAATTTCTGAAGCTTGTGTGTTATTATAGTTTTTTTGATATAAAATTCTATAGATATCCTGTATCTCTCGAATTTTATCAGTGGTAAACCCTCTTCGTCTCAATCCTACAGAA
The DNA here is from genome assembly GCA_964221315.1 of Leeuwenhoekiella palythoae. GTDB lineage: Bacteria > Bacteroidota > Bacteroidia > Flavobacteriales > Flavobacteriaceae > Winogradskyella > Winogradskyella palythoae_A. The sequence goes on from CAXPYI010000009.1 coordinate 62,536, forward strand.
TTAATACCTACGTAAGACAAAGGTTCGCGTGCAGCTTTAACATAAGGTGGTACATCTTTTCTCACCAAAGAACCACCTGTTACAAAAGCATGATTACCAACAGATGCAAATTGATGTACAGCTACCATACCCGCTAAAACCACATTGTCTCCAATAGTGACATGACCTGCCAATGTCGTATTGTTAGAAAATATACAGTAATCACCAACAATACAATCATGTGCAATATGACTGTAAGCCATAACTAGACAGTTATTGCCTATTACCGTTTTCATTTTGTCTGAAGTACCACGATTTATGGTAACACATTCTCTAATGGTTACATTGTCTCCAATTTCAACTGTGGTATCTTCATCATTATATTTTAAATCTTGAGGAATTGCAGAAATAACAGCACCAGGAAAAATATTACAATTTTTACCAATGCGAGCACCTTCCATAATAGTAACATTACTACCTATCCACGTACCCTCTCCTATTTTTACATTATTATGTATCGTTGTGAAAGGTTCTATTACGACATTCTTGGCAATTTTTGCTCCAGGATGCACGTATGCTAAAGGTTGGTTCATTTTTACTTAACTTTTGAAATTTGCGCCATTAGTTCGGCTTCTGCACAAAGTTTTCCGTTGGCGTAAGCATAACCTTGCATATGGCAAATACCTCTTCTTATTGGTGTTATAAGTTCACACTTAAAAATAAGTGTGTCACCTGGTACGACTTTCTGCTTAAACTTAACGTTATCCATTTTCATGAAAAAGGTTAGATAGTTTTCTGGATCAGGAACCGTACTAAGTACTAGTATACCTCCAGTTTGTGCCATCGCCTCAACAATCAAGACTCCAGGCATTACAGGTGCGCCCGGAAAATGTCCCCTGAAAAACTCCTCGTTCATAGTGACATTCTTCAACCCGATAACATGATTATCTGTTAACTCATAAACTTTGTCTAATAATAAAAACGGTTGTCTGTGTGGCAACATATTCATGATTTGATTAACATCCATAAGAGGAGGTGAATTCAAATCAATTTGAGGTACGTTGTTACGTCTTTCGTTCTTTATAATTTTAGACATTTTTTTTGCAAACTGAGTATTTACAAAGTGTCCAGGTTTGTTAGCTATGACCTTGCCTCTTAAGCGTGTACCTATTAGTGCTAAATCACCAACTACATCCAAAAGCTTATGTCGTGCAGCCTCGTTAGGATGATGCAAGGTTAAGTTGTCTAAAATACCATTTGGTTTTACCGCAATATTATCCTTATTAAATGCAACTCTTAGTTTTTCCATGGTTTTTGGGGATAATTCCTTATCCACATAGACGATGGCATTGTTAAGATCACCTCCTTTAATTAAACCGTTTTCGAGCAGCATTTCAATTTCGTGCAAGAAACTAAATGTTCTGGCATCTGCTATGTCATCTTTAAAATCCGACACTGCATTCATGGTAGCATTTTGAGTTCCTAATACTTTGGTCCCAAAATCTACCATAGTAGTAACCTGATAGGCATTAGAAGGCATTAAGATAATTTCACTTCCTGAATTTTCATCTGTATAAGAAATAACTTCCTTAACAACATATTCTTCCCTAACAGCTTCTTGTTCAACTATCCCAGCCTTTTCAAGAGCCTCTACAAAGAACTTTGAAGACCCATCCATGATAGGTGGCTCTGAAGCGTTTAGTTGTATAACAGCATTATCTACATCCATACCAACCAGAGCCGCTAGAACATGTTCGCAAGTTTGAATGACAACACCATTTTTCTCTAAACAAGTTCCTCGCTGGGTGTTTGTCACATAGTTAGCATCAGCTTCTATCTTAGGGTGACCCTCTAAGTCCACACGCTCAAATAAAAATCCTGAGTTTTCTGCACCTGGTTTAAAGACCAAAGTAACGTCCGCTCCTGTATGAAGTCCTACACCTTTGAGTGTAACTTCCTTTTCAATGGTCTTTTGTTTTGTTTCAGTTTTAATTATAGCCATCTACTTTCTTTTCAATCTCATTAATATTTTTAACAATCTTAGGCAAATTCTTAAAATACACGTAAGACTTATTGTAGTCACCATAGGTTAAAGCTGGTGAGCCTTGTAGTACCTCATTATCCTTAACGTGTCTGCCTATACCAGATTGTGCTTGTATTTTTACATTATTACCAATAGTAATATGCCCGACAATACCAACTTGCCCACCGATTTGGCAATTTTCACCAATTTTGGTTGAGCCAGCAATACCGGTTTGTGCAGCGATAACAGTATTCTTGCCAATCTCTACATTATGTGCAATTTGTATTTGATTATCTAACTTTACACCTCGTCTAATAATAGTTGACCCCAATGTAGCTCTATCAATAGTGGTGCCTGCGCCAATATCTACAAAGTCCTCTAAAATTACATTACCTATTTGAGGTACTTTAGAGTATTCCCCTTTTTCATTCGGTGCAAAACCAAAACCATCTGCTCCAATAATAGCACCAGAATTTATAACACAATTCTCCCCTATGACACAATCTGAATAAATTTTTCCACCAGAAAACACAATAGTATTGTCACCAATCTTCACATTATCGCCTACATAGGAGTTTGGAAAAATCTTCACATTATCTCCAATTTTTACATTATCTCCTATATAGGAAAAAGCTCCTATATAAATATTATTTCCTCTTTTAGCCGAATCTGAAATAAAACTCGGTTGCTCCACTCCTGATTTATTGAGCTTAATTTGATTGTAATATTCCAATAACTTTGTAAAGGCTCCGTATGCATCTTCCACCTTTATTAAGGTAGTGCTTAAGTCTTCCTCTGGTTTAAAATCTGAATTGACAATAGTAATTGAGGCTTGGGTTTTGTAGATGTAAGGTCTATACTTTGGATTAGCCAAAAAAGTCAATGAACCCTCAACTCCTTCTTCTATTTTAGCAAGTTTAGAAACTTCCACATTAGGGTTACCTATTACTGTACCTTCTAAAATGCCTGCGATTTGTTCTGCTGTGAATTTCAACGAATTGAGTTTAAGGTTATGGTTGGTTTCCGCAAAAATAGAAAAAATGTATCACATTTTCTTCTTAGGATAACACATATAATATTTAGTGACTGGTTTGCTCAGGGCTTTAAGGTTTAATTGGTCTGAAGCTTTTACGATATCTTTTAACTTGCCTGACTTCTGTAAAATATTAATATGCTGTTTTTTATTATGATAGGCAATGTTGGTAATCTCGCCACTAAACACAAAATAATCTGCCTGTGATTTTGAAATATCATACTTTTCGATAAGTGCTTTGGAATGCGCTGTTAAATCTGAAGTTTTAATTGGGTTTTTCCTAATCTTGATTTTCAACAAATCCCTATTGATGATCATTTCACACAAATTTCTAAGCACAAAATCATCATGATATTGCCAGTCCTTCATAGCGGCTACTATATCATAGTCATCAAGTTTTGCAAAGACATCTAGGGTGTTGGATTTAAAACTTTCAGCATTGATTTCAGAATTTAAAAAAAAGAACAAGGGTTCACTACAGTTTAACTTTTCGCCTTCCTGAACCAGTTCCTTGGCACGTTTCAATATTCTGGTCAAAAGCTGTTCGGCAACGAGACCTGTTTTGTGCAGATATACCTGCCAATACATAAAACGTCTAGCAACAAGAAATTTCTCAACACTATAAATACCCTTTTCTTCCACAACCAACTGATCATCAACCACATTGAGCATTGTAATCAATCGTTCGCTATTAATATTACCTTCGGCAACTCCGGTATAGAAACTATCGCGTTTTAGATAATCGGCCCTATCCATATCCAACTGACTGGAAATCAACTGGCACATAAACCTTCTTGGATATTCACCTTTGAAGATCGATATGGCTAACGTTAAACTTCCGTTAAACTCTTCATTGAGTTTTTCCATAAAATAGAGCGAAATTTCTTCGTGAGAAATGTCGTTTACAAGACTGTGTTCCATGGCGTGAGAAAATGGTCCATGGCCAATATCATGTAATAAAATAGCAATAAGCAATCCATTTTCCTCTTCCTTAGAAATCGTAACCTCCTTAAAACGAAGCACATTGATAGCTTTTTGCATTAAATGCATACTTCCTAGCGCATGATGAAAACGCGTATGATGAGCACCTGGATATACCAAATACGACAAACCCATTTGCGTAATTCTTCGCAATCTTTGAAAATATTTATGCTGAATGAGGTCGAATATTAACGAATTAGGAATGGTAATAAATCCGTAAATTGGATCGTTAAAGATTTTAAGTTTATTATTAGATTTCAAACTGAAAAAATTCACTAATTAGAAAACAAATATACATGAACAACATAAATATTCTCTGGGTTGACGATGAAATTGATCTATTAAAGCCACATATTCTGTTTTTAGAGCAGAAACAGTACAAGGTAACGACATGCCAAAGTGGTACCGAAGCGCTTGAGATTATTAATGACACCAATTTTGATATCGTCTTTCTTGACGAAAATATGCCTGGTCTTACAGGACTTGAAACCCTGAATGAAATTAAGGAGCGTCGTGCCAACCTTCCCGTTGTGATGATCACCAAAAGTGAAGAGGAATATATAATGGAAGAAGCTATTGGCAGTAAAATTGCCGATTACCTCATAAAACCTGTTAACCCAAATCAGATTCTACTGAGTTTGAAGAAAAACTTGGACCATTCGCGCTTGGTTTCAGAAAAAACCACTTCTAACTATCAGCAGGAATTTAGAAAAATCGCTATGGATCTGTCTATGGTCAACACTTATGAAGAGTGGGCAGACCTTTACCAAAAGCTCATTTATTGGGAACTTCAATTAGAGGATATTGAAGATGTAGGTATGACGGATATCCTCGAGTCCCAAAAAACGGAAGCTAACCTTCAGTTTGGCAAGTTTATTGAAAAAAATTATGAAAATTGGTTTCAGCCAAATTCAGATGCGCCTATAATGTCGCACACCTTGTTTAAGGACAAAGTTGTACCAGAACTTAGTGACCAACAACCAACATTAATGGTGGTTATAGATAATTTACGCTATGACCAATGGAAGGCTTTTGAGCCAACGGTCAACAATTATTACAAAAAAACTTCAGAATTATCATTTTACAGTATTCTACCTACGGCAACACAGTATGCACGTAATGCCATTTTCTCTGGGTTAATGCCTGCCGATATGGAAAAACTTTTTCCGCAGTATTGGAAAAACGATACTGACGAAGGCGGTAAAAATATGCACGAAGATGATTTTCTCAGAGAACAATTAAAACGATTAGGCCTTAATCATATTAAATATGAGTACCATAAAATTACCAACCTAAAATCTGGTAAAAAACTGGTCGAGAATTTTAAAACCTTAAAGGAAAACGACTTAAGTGTTATCGTCTATAACTTTGTGGATATGCTCTCCCACTCCAAAACCGAAATGGAAGTCGTTAAGGAATTAGCCTCTAATGATAAAGCCTACAGGTCCTTAACCCAAAGTTGGTTTAAAAACTCGCCGTTGTTAGAAATGATTCAACTATCGCAACAACTCGGTTTTAAATTGATTTTGACCACAGATCACGGTACCATTAACGTAAAAGCTCCTTCCAAGGTCATTGGGGATAGAGACACAAGTCTTAATTTACGTTATAAGACAGGACGTAGTCTTACCTACCAAGACAAGGATGTCTTAGCAGTTAAAGATCCTAAGTCCGTACACCTACCTGCGTTGACCATGAGCAGTTCCTTTATATTTGCAAAGGGTGATTTGTTTTTGGCCTATCCCAATAACTTCAATCATTACGTGAGTTATTACAGAAATACGTATCAGCATGGTGGAGTCTCATTGGAGGAAATGATTATTCCTTTTGTGGTGATGGACCCTAAATGATAATTAATAATTACCCTTCTGTATTTTAATAAAAATTCGTCAATTCGAGTGGATTTTACGATTGAAAATAAATAAAATCAGTATCGAGAATAGAATTTCTTACTTTAAACAGGTTCTCGATACAATTTTTCGGGCTACTTCGACAAGCTCAGCAACCACTCAAAATCACTCGAACTGACGATCAATTATGATTTATAAGCCAAAATGCACAGCGGATTAATAAATAATAGATGCTGAGACAACACTTCGACAAGCTCAGTGTGACAGTTCAGGTTAAATGACTTTAGATTTTCAACATCTAATTATCCGTTAAAAGCATAAAAAATCCGATGAAATGCACTTTTTGCTAGGATTTCCCATTTTTTATTGCTAACATTGTGGTTAATTATACACTAGGTTGTAATGAAAACTATTGAACTTACATACCATATTAAAGATATAGACGCCATTGCAGCAAGCATCTTAGAGCATTTGCAATCTAAGACCGTCTTGTTTAATGGTGAAATGGGAACCGGTAAAACTACATTTATCAATGCCATGCTAAATGCTATGGGTAGTGAAGATGTAGCCACTAGTCCTACATTTTCCATTGTAAACGAATATCAGTTACCAAATGATAAAATTTTTCATTTTGACTTTTATAGAATTGAATCTTTAGACGAAGCTTATAATTTTGGTATAGAAGACTACCTTTCTAGTGATCATTGGTTGTTTTTAGAATGGCCAGAACGCATAGAAGCGTTGTTGCCAGAAGATGCGCAAACCATTACCATTACTAGTATAGAAGATAATATCAGATCCCTCAAATTAACTATAAAGAACGAATTTTTAACCGAACAAAATGCTATGACAGGAACCGAATTTTAACCAAAATTTTGACGCATTCTACCGAAGTTAATGCAAAGATTACGGAAAAACCGTAACTAAAACCTCAAGATTTATCGGATTTTAACATCAATTGATTTTTACGCACCATGTATCTCCCTTACTTTTGACGTAATTAATTAATTAAATCCCTTAAATTATGAAAGCTAAAAAACTAGTACTAGCTATCGCTATCTTCGGAGGAATGTTATTCACTGTACAAGCGACTAACATTATTGACTTAGATGGACAAGTTACAACAGAAATTGACAGACCTAAAATCAAGACACCAAGAAAAGGTTGATAAGAAAAGTTTTATTATTGGTAGCATTATAGCTACGATAATAGGCTTTACACCTTTCTTTTTTAACTTGTATTTAAGTGTTCCAGAATCAAAGATTTGGGACACTTTTTTATTTACATATGACAGTAAATATTATAACAATGCACAGGTAGTAGCTTGGACTATAATGAATAAGCTAATTCCTTTATTGCTTTTATTTATTTGGTTTTTTACAAATCGTCATTGGTGGTACCATGTTTTATTAGTTCCAATTGGAATGTACGTTTATCAGATTATAATTACTCTTAACAGTGATTTGTATTTTGTTGACGGTAATGAGATTTTATATTTGCTTCCAGTAATGGCAATAGTCATACCATCTATATATTTAATCAGGGCCAGAATGTTTAATAAAATAAATGATGCAAATAAAACCCTAGAAGAATTAGAGGAAGAATTTATGATTAAACCTAAAACGTTTTGGGATAAGGTGAAGCAGTATTTTTAATGCTAAGCAGAGATTTGATCCTTTAAATACATCAATTCTTTCAAATAGACATCTTTATTTAAATTTGGTTTGAGCGATCTGATTTCTTCTAGCTTATTTTTAAAACTTTCATAGTCTAAGCCATTGTTTTTTGAAAGCTTATTTATTAAATCTTCAATTTCTATTTCAATATCGCTACTTATTTCACTCAAAGCCAAAGCCTTTTTTATTTTTTGAATTAAAAAATAAAAAGCGCAAACAATAGGAAAAGTTAATATTGAACCAAAAATTATTTCTTGCTCATCAAAAAATCTTAAACTTAGATTAATTGACATTATAAGCTGATATACAAACACCAACAAAGGGACAAGTAAGATTTTAATCCACCAATTTTTTGCTGTTAAATACCACATAGCTAGTGTAAGAATTAACAAAATTTTTTGTAATACAACCCAGGCATAAGTTTGGAAATCTGAATAAAAACTAGAATCAATGGTTTTTCCAAGAATATTTATTTCCTCCTTCTCAGGGAAGAGTAAATATGCATAAGCCAAAACAGGGATTAAAAGAATAGCAATGATAATCCAAATATCTCGTCTAAGTTTATTCTTAATATCCATGTAAATCCATGTAAAATTTAATTTATATTAATTTACACAAGATAAACCAAACTGAGCAAAAACTTTGATTAAAGACTAAAAAATTCTTTGAACTTAGTCGTATTTTTAATTACATAATTTATTGTTTCCTGAAGGTAGTTGAATCAACTTCAATTTTTACCTTATTTTGTTTAGATAAACTCTCTTCAACTTTTTTTAAAAAAATCTCTAAGTCTTTAATGTTCTTAAGGTTAACAAAAGTTTTTGATTCCTCATTTCTATCAAATTCAAATTGCCAATCATTACTAATTCTATCAATTTTTAAAACTAGCATAAGCTCAAGCTTGCTATAATTACCTGATAAAAATGAATCAATTCGTCTTTCAACGAGTGAATGGCTAACACTAGCATTAAGTGAATTTGAAATCTCATATAACAAAGAATCGTGCCTTTTTAATACTTTATATTCATCATCTACCAATTTCAACTCATTTTTCACCCTTAAAGCCGTCTCTTTTTTATCCTTAACTTTCTTGAAAGGTAAATATGATTTACAACCTAAAAAAATTAAAGAAATTAAAAATAAGACACTAAAGTTTTTAGTAATATAAGACATGATTCTTTGTTTAATTTTAATCTATACTAAGGATGTTTCCTGAGATTGGTTCACTAGTTGAATAATTGAAATCTAATCTTATTGAATAAATTCTAGTTACCTTAAAAGGCCACCCTTCTATCTTAATCCCAGTAGTCAAAGTACCTTGGAATTCAATTCTAACTATATCATTGTCTTCTTGAATTTGAATATCTGGTTCACCAATCTGATCCCAAGAAAATATTGATGTATTACCAAAAATCAAAGAAGAAACACCTATTACCTCTAGACATTCATCAGAATTTGGCTCTGGTAATTCTATTTGCACATTAGCCCTTAAGTTTAGATTCAAAAAAGAATCTAATTCAAAATCAAAATTATAAGTTTTTTGGTTCTGGTTTTCATCAACCAAATTAATAGCTGAACTTTCCAAATTTAAATTATTAATATAGTTTCCAAAATCGTTAGCTGAACTAAAATTAGCTATCTGATTGGACTGTAGATCAAAATCAATATTAAAAGTGTCGCTTTCATTTAGTACAGAATTTAAACCATCTAGTACATTTTGTAAGCTAGAGCTAGACCCATCAGAATTAGAAATACCCACTGGTGCAGAAGCCGAATCACCTGATGAGGGATTTCCACTGCCACCTCCACCACCTCTTGGCCCAACAGGACCTTCGTAATAGCCACTAGTATCATCACATGATTGCTCAATTTCATACCACATGGTACTAGGTGGCGTGCCACAATCACAACTTTGACCTGGCCAATGACCCGCACATGGACATTGCGTTTCAACAATAACATAATATGAGCCACAACTGCTACGATTTGCTATATTGGTATTCCTATTGCTATTATTGTTATTTAAGTTCTCAATTCTTACAGTTCCATTAAATTCCGTTTCTATTCCATTAGACACGTCATCCAACCACTGTTGATCTGGTATATAAGATGTTATGTACGCCTCTTCTCCACCTTGGCTTGTCTCTATCACTAGATTCTCAAGAATACCTTCACTTTCTTCACCTCTGTTGATTTTGAAAGTATATGAAGTATAGTTTTCATATTCAATTTGTCTAATTTCTGTCGTGTCTATAGTAAAACCATAAACATCATTACCGTCTGTCCTATTGGATATATTATTTCCGATAAATCTTTCTGTTAGACTTAATTGATTAATTACAGAATTAAATTGATTGTCATTTTGAAAATCTGAGTATCCAGAAACTTTAAAACTAAGCCCTCTGTTTATATACTGATTTGAAACAGGATTGTTATCACCCATATTTTCTAAATTATTACCATCATCTTTATTACAAGAACAAACCACCATTAAAGATAATACATACATAGTTATCCTTAACTCATGTTTTAAATAATTTCTCATATTTCTTAAAGTTTTTTAATTAACAAAGCCTAAGAAATACAAAGTCCACAAAGTCTTGAATTAAAAACCTGATCAGGTTTATAGATTAATCTATTTATATTTATCAAATTAAGCGACTTTGTAAAACTTAAGAAGATAAATACAATTCAAATATAGAAAATTTTCTATATAAAAATATATTTATTTAAAAAAATTACCTTTGTATAGGAAATTTTCATTAGTATGACATTATTATGAGCAAAACCATTAACCGTATCATACAATTATTAGAAGCCTTAAACCTTAGTGCCAGACAGTTTGATATGTCTATTGGTACTGCCAATGGCTATACCTTACGTATGCAAAAAAACAACGCATCCGTTGGTAGTGATGTAATTGAGCGTATTATTAAGGAGTACCCTCAGGTTAATTTGGTTTGGTTAATTACCGGTAAGGGAGACATGTTTATTTCTAAACCAATTGAGCCCAAAGTAAGAACCGAAGAAGAAATTGAGGCTTATATCAATAAACGCCTAGAACAAAAACTGTCTGATGAAAAAAAGGCTTTATTGGATGAAATCCTAAAAGAAATTGAGGATACAAAAAAAGAATAAGCAATTAGATTTTAAAAATTATTTGTAACTTGGAGTTAGTTCAATTTATTATCGCGCTTGATAGTGTTTTTACTATCTTGCGGTAACTATATCAATTAACTGACTTAATGAGTAAATCGCTATCACCGTTTACCAAAGCGCAACTGTTACCACAAGAAGAAACTTTAGAGATTCTTAAGCAAAAAGGTGAGCTTTTCATCGGTATTCCAAAAGAAACCCATTTTCAGGAAAAACGTGTTTGTCTAACACCAGATGCAGTTTCTGCATTAACAGCCAACGGACATCGTGTCCTTTTTGAATCTGGAGCTGGTAAAGGTGCCAATTTTAAGGACAGAGATTACTCAGAAGCTGGTGCAGAAGTTACCAAGGATACGGCCAAAGTTTACTCCTGCCCTATTATTCTAAAAGTTGAACCTCCTTCTTTGGATGAAGTAAAACTTCTCAATCCACAGACCATTTTAATTTCTGCTTTACAGATTAAAACACAAGGCAAGGCTTACTTTGAGGCCTTGGCCAAAAAACGTATTACAGCCTTAGCTTTTGAATATATTAAGGACGAAGACGGTGCCTATCCTGCTGTGCGCTCGTTAAGTGAAATTGCAGGAACAGCGTCTATTTTAATTGCTTCTGAATTGCTCTCTAATGTTAATGGAGGTAATGGTTTAATGATGGGAAATATTAACGGAGTACCACCTACTGAAGTTCTCATTTTAGGAGCAGGAACAGTAGGTGAATTTGCGGCTCGTTCTGCCATTGGTCTTGGTGCCAATGTAAAAGTTTTTGATAGTTCCATAACAAAATTGCGATGTATTCAGAATAATTTAGGAAGAACTGTTTACACATCAACCATGCAGCCCAAAAATTTATTGAAAGCCCTAAAGCGTTGTGATGTTGCCATTGGTGCTGTTAGAGGAACCAATCGTGCTCCAGTTGTGGTTACCCAAACAATGGTTGAGCATATGAAACGCGGCTCGGTAATAATAGATGTAAGTATAGACATGGGAGGCTGTTTTGAGACCAGCGAAGTTACCACTCACGATCATCCAACTTTTGATTACAATGGAGTAACCCACTATTGTGTTCCTAATATTCCAGCCAGATACTCCAGAACGGCCTCAGTTTCCATAAGTAATATCTTCACACCTTATTTATTGGAAATTGGTGAACATGGTGGCTTGGAAAATGCTTTACGTTTTGATAGAGGATTAAAAAATGGGTTGTATTTTTACCACGGCATTTTAACCAACAAATCCGTTGCCGAATGGTTTGGTTTAGACTATAACGATGCCAATTTATTGATATTCTAATTTTTTAAATCTATGAAATTTATACAACGCTTAGGCTATTACCTTGGCGGTTTTGCTATTGGACTTGTAATCTTAATGTTTTTCTTAAATGGTAAGGATGCCTCTTGCGACTATGGCCCAAATGCCAGAACCGTTAAGAATATCAGTTCAAAACCTTTGTCATACAATTCTGAAGCGGCCAACTTTATTAATCAAAATACATTGGATTCTGCTGTTGTTGTTAACTTGATTAAATATGGTAGTGTGGACTTTTCAAAAAGTAATACAAAATTGGATTCATGCAAAGTCTACCATATTGATAATAGCTATAAAGAAAAACCTATTGAATTAAGTATTCAGAATTGTGATTCGCTCGCAACAATCCTAAAAATTAATTACATCATCGATTAATCCGTTATTTTATGGATTAAAATTTAGAAGCTACAAATTAAATGTTCATCTTTGATGTCCAATCTAAAAAAGTAAACGCTACATTATGAAGGTATTAGTCACCGGAGCTGCCGGTTTCATCGGTTTTTTCACTTCAAAAGTACTGTTAGAAAAAGGCCATGAGGTGGTAGGACTCGATAATATTAACGACTATTATGATGTTAACCTTAAATTTTCGAGGTTAAAAGAACTTGGTATTAATAGATCTGATGCTGAAGTTTTCGATAACATCTGTAAAAGTGATAGTGATCCTAATTTTACTTTTGTTAGGATGAACCTCGAAGACCGAGAAGCGCTTCCGAAGTTATTTAAAGATGAAGGTTTTGATATCGTTTGTAATCTTGCGGCTCAGGCAGGTGTAAGATATAGCCTTGAAAATCCTGAAACCTATATCGACTCCAACCTTGTTGGTTTTTTGAATATTCTTGAATGTTGTAGGCATAACGATATAAAGCATTTGGTATATGCCAGTAGCTCTAGTGTTTATGGTCTCAATAAGAAAATCCCGTTCTCTACGGATGATAATGTAGACCATCCTATAAGTTTGTATGCCGCTACAAAGAAGAGTAACGAATTAATGGGACATACCTATAGCCATTTGTTTAACATCCCAACAACAGGATTGCGCTTTTTTACGGTTTATGGGCCTTGGGGAAGACCAGACATGGCTATGTTTCTGTTTACGGATGCCATTGTAAATGACAGACCAATAAAAGTATTTAACCATGGTAAAATGGAACGTGATTTTACCTATATCGATGATATTGTAGAAGGTGTTGTCAGAATCATTGAAAAGCCAGTGAATGACAGAATTGACAACAAAGAGTTATACAAGGTTTATAACATAGGTAATAACAATTCCGTGAAGCTCTTGGATTTTATCAAGGAAATTGAAATCAATTTAGATAAAACGGCAGAAAAAAACATGTTGCCGATTCAGCCAGGTGATGTAGAACGAACTTGGGCAGATGTTGACCAACTGATTAAAGATTATGACTATAGACCCAACACGTCCATAAAACACGGTGTGAAATCGTTTGTGGATTGGTATAAAGGTTATTACAGTTAAAGCACATTATAACGATAGTTTCTGTTTCTAATAATTGATAACAGGAGTTTATCGTAAAAAAAGGTCGTTTGTATATTAATTTAGAAGAATTAAAATTCTTCCTACAAATTTGTCATCCAAAATAAGGATTTAACCCAAGTCAAATAAACTTAAAACTATGAAGATAAATAAGATATGTTGCATTGGTGCTGGTTATGTTGGTGGTCCAACCATGGCAGTAATTGCAAAGAAAAATCCTAATATACAGGTAACTATTGTTGATATTAATGAAGAGCGTATTGCTGCATGGAATGACGAAGATGTATCAAAGTTGCCAATCTACGAACCTGGTCTTGCAGAAATCGTAGCGGAAACAAGAGGTAAAAATCTATTCTTTTCAACTGAAATCGATAAAGCCATAAAGGAGTCTGAAATGATATTCATTTCGGTAAATACCCCAACCAAAACCTATGGTAAGGGAAAAGGTATGGCTGCGGACTTAAAATATGTTGAGCTTTGTGCCAGAAACATTGCTGAGGTTGCCACAACGGATAAGATTGTGGTTGAAAAATCCACTTTACCCGTAAGAACAGCGCAAGCCATTAAGAGCATATTGGATAATACAGGTAATGGTGTTAAATACAGCATATTGTCTAACCCTGAGTTTTTAGCAGAAGGTACAGCCATACAAGATTTATTACACCCTGATAGAGTGTTGATCGGTGGAGATTCTGAAGAAGCCATTGAGAGCTTGGCAAATATATATGGAAGCTGGGTACCGCAGGATAGAATCCTAAGAACCAATGTTTGGTCTTCAGAATTATCTAAATTAACGGCAAATGCCTTCTTGGCACAACGTATTTCTTCGATTAATGCGATTTCTGAATTGTGTGAGCATACAGAGGCTAACGTCAATGAAGTGGCAAAAGCAATTGGTATGGACTCTAGAATCGGACCAAAGTTTTTAAATGCTTCAATTGGTTTTGGCGGATCTTGTTTTCAAAAAGATATTTTAAACCTCGTTTATATCGCTAGAAGCTATGGCCTAAATGCTGTTGCAGACTATTGGGAACAGGTAATAATATTGAACGACCATCAAAAAAGACGTTTTTCCGATAACTTAATAAGCACCTTATACAATACGGTTTCGGGTAAGAAAATTGCCATGTTAGGTTGGGCATTTAAGAAAGACACTAACGATACAAGAGAGTCTGCGGCCATCTATGTTGCCGATCATCTTTTAAGCGAGCAGGCCAATATTGCAGTGTATGACCCTAAAGTACCTTCTAAAAAGGTATATGCTGATTTAAACTATCTAGAAACTCGTTCTGAGGAAGAAAATAAAAATCTCGTTTCAACCTTTAACGACCCTTACGAAGCTGTTAAAGATGCACATGCCATTGCTATAATGACCGAATGGGATGAATTTAAAACCTACGATTGGAAGAAGATTTATTCATTAATGAAAAAACCAGCCTTCATTTTTGATGGTAGAAACATTTTGGATAAAACCGAAATGAATGACATTGGTTTTGAATATTCCTCAATAGGGCAATAAATAGAATAATATTTCAAAAAATAACGGCGCTAGGATCTCATTTAATTTTGAGGGTTTAGCGCCGTTTCACTATAACAAAAACTAACTCTTTATTCCGATTTATTTAATAATCAATTTTCTTGTTATTTCCCTATCTATATCATTCATTTTTATAATATACATACCTGGTCGCAACATACTTACATCTATTCGCTTATTTGTTGACATACTCAAGTTTTCATTGGTAATGATCTCAGAATGAATTAACTTTCCTGTAATATCATACAAATGTACTCTACTCAACTCATCTGATCCTGAAAGCTTTACATTCACATAGTTATTTGCAGGATTAGGATACACATCAAACGAGAAATCTTGTGGGTCTTCTGGAACTTCTGGTGACACTTCCTCATCATCACAATTGTCATCAACAAAAACCATTACAGAATCTTCATCAAAATCCATAGCGTTAAACACTGTAACTGTATATTCTGTTGTTTGATTTGGCGAAACCTGAATCGATTGTGTAGATTCACCATTGCTCCATTCATATTCATCTCCACCTGTAGCCGTCAATGTTACTGTTTCTCCGAGGCAGATTTCAACATCTTCACCTGCATAGGCTTCAACTTCTGGGATAACATTAACAACGACTTGTTTTTCGTCGTAACAATCACCTATATAACCTTTTACTTCGTAAGTCGTAGTTTGTGATGGGCTTACCGCAATATTTGGTTGCGTCGCACCATTGTTCCATTGGTAAGTGTTGGCACCTGTTGCTGATAGTGTAACAAAATCACCATTCATAATATTTACACTATTACCATTTACAATAACCACATTTGGATTCGGGTCTACAAAAACGGTAACATCATCAGTATCTTGTTGAGAGCCCAGGGTAACTGTTACTGTATAAGTAGTTGTTGACAATGGACTAACTTCTATGCTTTGAGTAGTCTCTCCTGTACTCCATAAATAACTATCACCTGTTGTTGCAGTTAAAACAACTTCGTAAGTATCATTTTCACAAACATGCCTGTCTTCACCAGCATCAACCTCCAAAGGCCCTTCAACTGTTATGGTAACTTGAGCTTGCGCAGAACAAGTTTCGGTCGTGCCAGTAACTGTATAAGTTGTTGTTTGAGATGGGCTAACGGTTATAGAATTTGAAACTTCTCCAGTGCTCCATAAATATTCAGTTGCTCCATTTGCTACTAATTGAATACTTTCACCTTCAACAATAGTTACATCTTCAGTAATCGTAAGGTTTGGTGTTGCATTCACCATTACAATTACACTATCTGAATCCGTATATCCATAAGCATCTTCTACAGTAACCGTATAAGTTGTCGTTACTGTTGGGCTTACTGTAAGATTAGCTCCTGAGTCTCCTGTGTCCCAAGTATACGTAATACCACCCGTTGCACTCAAGGTTACGCTTTCACCACTGCAAATGGTTACATCTTCTCCTGCATCCGCCACAACCTCTGGTATTATTGTTACTGTAACTTGTTCTATATCTGCACAACCACCAACAGCTGTAGAAACTACCGTGTATGTTGTTGTTTCTGATGGACTAACATCAATAGAAGCAGTTGTTTCACCTGTATTCCATTGATAGTTGTTACCGCCACTAGCTGTAAGCGTCACTGTTTCACCATCAAATATTGCAACATCTTCACTTACAGTGATGTCTGGAGTTTCATTTACCGTAACTGTGACACTATCAGTATCCGTATAACCGTAATTATCTTCAACTGTTACCGTGTAAGTAGTAGTTACTAAAGGAGTAACTGTTATTTCTGCAGTAGCCTCACCATTATCCCATGAGTAAATAGTACCTCCTGTAGCATTTAGTGTTACACTTTCACCAGCACAAATTGTAGAATCAGTTCCAGCGTCAGCAATTACTTCTGGCACTACCGTAACAGTTACTTCTTCTATCGTTGAACAACCATTTGAGCCTAGAGACGTAACAGTATAAGTCGTAGTTACGGTTGGCGTTACATTAATGAAAGGTGTTGTTTCGCCTGTACTCCATGTATAATTATCACCTCCATTGACAGCAAGCGTTGTGGATTCACCTTCAACAATTACAATGTCATCACTGACTGTAATATCTGGTGCATCATTTACAATAACAGTAACGTCGTCAGAACTTGTACAATTATTATCAGTTACTTCGACTGTATAAGTAGTATCTAATGTAGGGTTTACTTCAATTGACGCTGTTGTTTCACCTGTACTCCATAGGTACGAAGTTCCTCCATTTGCGGTTAAGGTTATAGTTTCACCCTCACAGATCGTTATATCTTCTCCTGCATCAGCAATCGGTACAGCGTTTACGGTTACCGTAACAGTATCTTCATCTATATTTCCTTCATTATCAAAAACAGAAACTGTATAAGTTGTTGTCACTGTAGGACTAACTTCTATTGATGCAGTAGTTTCACCATTATCCCATAAAAAGTTTGGGCCACCAGAAGCAGTTAATGTCACTGAATCTCCCTCACAAATTTCTTGGTCTGGACCAGCATTCGCTACTGGGAGTGTGCTAAAAAAAAACGTTAGAGCAAAATTATCAACAGCGACTACGTTACCAGAGGCACCATCTTCACTAAAATAGGTTATAGTAAAAGTATATACACCTGCTTCAACAACATAAGGCTCAAAATCAAAATCTACATGTCCACCTGGGAGTCCAGCATATATTGGCCCACTTTCAACCCATATTCCACTTGTAGGACCTGTCCATTCTACCTGAACACTTTCTACTTCAGGACTATCATCACCACCTTGAGGTATACTTCTAAAATTTATTTCGTTAGATTCATTGCCTAGGTTAATATCAGCATCACCGACAATATTTTGAATCAATTCATCAGTGGTTGCATTATACAATTCGTAAGTTCCATAAAATGTATCTATCACAGTTATGGTTGAACTATCACTCATCCCTGAGTCACTAGCCGTATATGTTACTTGAGCTTCACCTTCACCAACAGCCATCACAAGCCCTGAATCATCGACTGTAACAACGGACTCGTCACTACTTGTCCAAGTTCCTGAGGTGTCTGTTGTATCTTCAGGCAATAATTCTTTTGTTAATTGTGCTGACTCACCTACATCTAAAGTTGCAGTTTCAGGTGTTACATTTATTGATTGTAAAGGTATAACGATATTAGTTACTGTTATAATAGCCTGATCGGTAAAACCTCCATCATTTGCAGTAAATGTAATTGTAACCTCTCCTTCTGCAACAGAACTCACTAATCCATTAGCATCTACGGTTGCTATAGAAGGGTCGCTAGATTCCCAGGTACCACTTTGATTGGTTGTATTTACTGGTGTGAAAGTTTTGGTTAGCGAAATGGTCTCAGGGACATTTATAGTTGCTGTTTCAGGCGTTACAGTTACACTTTCAGCTGGAATATCAGGGATTTGTCCGTTAGCGGTTTGATTAAGATATTCTTCAAGATTTGTGTAACCATCTCCATCGGTATCATCATTATTACTAGTACTTAAATCTCCATATTCAGCGATTTCCCAAAAATCTGGCATACCATCGTTATCAACATCTGTTAACGCTGTGCCTCCATTTATAATTGGAAAAGTGTTACTGATGTTATTATAAGTCTGAATTAAATTATCCACATCGTTTACAGCTCTAGCATCTTCAGAATCCCTTGTTGGTAAAGATGCTCCAACATGTTCCCTAAGATTTGCCCAAATATCGTTAGCATCCCATAAGGCTATATTTTCTGTTACTAATGGTGTTGGTGCAGGTGCGTCCAACCTCTTGTAAGCAGGTACAGGATTATCCATATTGGCCTGCCCATTATAATGCTGAGCTGCAATCCATTCATCTAAGGTGTTATCTGGTCTCATTGGAGTTATATTACCACTCAACCAAGCTTTTTCTACATTATCTGTTTTAAATACCAGCCATTTTCTAGATACATTTCCACCTGCTTCTTGCAACCCTCTGTTGTTTAAAAAATTTCCGTAAAAAACACCAGAGTTAGGCTTGTTAACGTTGAAACTTACACATGTAGAATAGTCGTACATAATATTGTTGGCAAGTTCAAAATAACAGTCATAGTTTGCAGCACTATTAGTTGGAGTGGAAATTGCTGGATTTCTAGTTTTACTACTTATCCAAGCATTTCTAAAAAATGTAAGATTTGTAGGACCATCAGAAACCAAGGTGCCTTTGTTATTACCTCCATAGGCATTGGTAATAATATTATACTGAATCGTAATATCATGAGTTCCCACCGTATCACTGTCGGTAGTGTAATCTGCAATAGCTAAGTTTTCATCTGAAGCCCATGACAAAGAACAGTGATCTACAATTATATTGTGTCCTTTTTGGATATAAAGACAATCTGAGTTTTGAGAAGACACTTTCTCAGATGAACGTCTAATGGTTATATAACGCATTATGACCTCATAGGTGTTTATACGCATAACAAATTGATTAGGCGTACCTTCCATACTTAGAGTTATACCATCACCAACAGAATGTTGTCCTGCAATGGTTATATAAGGGTTGTCAATGCTAATGGTGCTAGAAAGATTTATTCTTCCACCCACATCAAAAATTACGGTTCTTGGACCACTAGCCTCACACGCAGCTCTAAAGCTCCCAGGACCAGAATCATTAAGGTTGGTAACTCTAATGACCTGGCCACCTCTACCTCCAATAGCATATTTTCCATAGCCTTCGGCTCCTGGAAAAGCAGGTATTTGGGCGGATAAATTTAGTGATGTTAAACAAAAAAGGGCAATACAAAGTAATGTCTTAGTTAGGTTGTTTGGGGCATTCATAAAATTTTTTAGTTTTCATTAGGGGCAAGCAATATATATAAATAAATTACGTCACCAAGTTTAAATACGTTATTATTCGATATAAAGCTATTTTTTGTAGGTATTTTAATACAATCATAAGCACTATCGTTAAAATATGATTTATATACGACGAAATACACCTTTTGGACGTTAAGAAATAAACTTTAACTATCTGAAGAAATCTATTACAAAAGGGTTAACGTTAATTAGTATTGAAGCAATAAAACTTAAAAAAAAAATCATAACAGACATCTTAAAAGATGACATTGTCCTTTAAACGGTTTTTAAAAAAAACCTATTGGTTTTAAAAGAAAAATGCTTTGTTTTACAAAAAACAAACTACATGTGTGGTATTTATTTAACCAATATCCCTTATGAGGAAGAGGTTGTAAAAGAAAAATTAGATTCAATTTCATTTAGAGGACCTGATTTTACAGGTATAGACAAAGTTGGTGATATTACCTTCGGTCATTTACGCTTGGCGATATTGGATTTGGACCCTAGATCTAACCAACCTATGTTCTACGAAGACCTTTCGCTTGTATTTAATGGAGAAATATATAATTATAAAGACATTAGGGAGGAGCTTATAAGCTTAGGTTATAAATTTAAAACCGAAAGCGATACAGAAGTCCTTTTAATTGGTTATAAACACTGGGGAAAATCTTTATTAGATAAAACCAATGGCATGTTTGCATTCAGTATTTATAATTCTACTACCAATGTGTTATTTTCTGCTAGGGATCGTATGGGAGTTAAGCCATTTTACTATTACTGGAACGGTAAAGATTTGGAAATTTGTAGTCAAATACGCCCCATGTTAAAGGGAAAAGAGATAAACGAAGAGGCTATATCGATCTTTTTGGATTGTATGTTCATCCCAAGCCCTTACACCATAGCAAAAGATATTTATAAGTTACCTCCTGGTTGCTATATGGAGCTAGACTTTAACACCAATGAACTTAAAATTGAAGAATATTGGAATTTAAAAAGAGTAAA
Source organism: Leeuwenhoekiella palythoae (assembly GCA_964221315.1). GTDB lineage: Bacteria > Bacteroidota > Bacteroidia > Flavobacteriales > Flavobacteriaceae > Winogradskyella > Winogradskyella palythoae_A. The sequence continues at coordinate 83,387 of CAXPYI010000009.1, forward strand.
GGTTAAGGACATTTCATACGAAGATGCAAAACAGGAATTACATGAATTGCTTAAAGATGCCGTAAAAATACGACTGCAGTCCGATGTACCAATCGGATCTTTTCTCTCTGGTGGCATAGATTCTGCCTTGGTCTCTAGTATTGCTTCCAAGGTATCTCCTACTCAAATCAATACATTTTCAATAGGTTTTAAAGATCCTAAATATGATGAAAGTAAAATTGCAGAGCAGTATGCTGAAATAATAAAATCAAATCATACTACCACGATTTGTAGTCCGGATGATATTTTGGAATTGATTCCAAAGCTTACAGAAGTATATGACGAACCTTTTGCAGACAGTTCCGCCCTACCTTCCTTATTGCTTAATAAAGTAACCAAGCAATATGTAACTGTAGCACTTTCTGGTGATGGTGGCGATGAGAGTTTTATTGGCTATCCTTATTTTGATTCGTTGGTTAGAAATAAGAAAATCATTGACATTCCTTATCCGATTCGTAAGTTTTTGTCTCATCCTGCGTTGCTAAAGTTATTTGGAATTAATTCGCATAGAGTGCGAAATGCTTTGGGCACCAAAACCAGAAATGATTTTATCGAAAACATATTTTCAAGAAAAGGTTTGCTATTGAAGAAAAAAAATCAAGACTACATGAAGTATTACCAAGGCTATAAAAAATGGTCTGATATATTTCTTCAAAAGGCAGCTGATCTAAACATAAAGTTATGGTTAGAGAACGACAGTAATGTTAAGGTTGACAGAGCCAGTATGGCTTATTCAGTAGAAGTACGAAGCCCTTTCTTGGATTATAGAGTTGTGGAATATGCCAGAACACTTCCCATGCACTTTAGATATGAGAAAGGAAGACAAAAAAAAATACTCAGGGATCTTCTAAGCGAGTACATACCTGAAGAAGTTTTTAACCAGCCCAAAAGAGGTTTTGCAGTGCCAATTGGTAATTGGATGCGCAATGAGTTAAAGGATGAATTTCTTACTGCATTAAACGATGACTTTTTAAACAAAGTACCAAACCTTAATGTTGAAAAATTCAAAACACTTTTGGATGAGCATATGAGTGGTAAAGCAAAACACACACCAAACATCTGGAAACTCTTTGTATTGAGCAAGTGGTATGATGAGTTTGGATTCAGCTAATAAATACATCTAATTCTTCAATGTGTAGTTTACATTAAAATTCACATTCTTATTAGGGTTATATTTAACGTATTCCACGAATTCCTTAAAATTCGGACTATCAATCGTGATGTGCCCTGAGATATTCTTAACACCATTTAAAGTTCCCATGCTTGATCCTCTAATTTTAAAAAATGAAGATTTTGTAGCAAACTGCACATACGTATTCTCGAAGGAAAATCCGCCCAATGGTCCTGAAGACTTATAATAATCAGGCACTTCTAAATACACAACACTCATATCGTCCTTTTGCTGGCAAATATTTTTGGCACTGAGATTATTAAATGAGACCTCATATGCAAAACTTGGCTTTCTGGAATAAATCAATCCCCAATTACTGCCATCGACAACAATATTGTTAAACGTCACTTTACCCTTAACTGGATTGAATGCATTTGAAGACACTATAATTTCTGCTTTTGGGTAGCGATTGGAAATATCGTGGTTCATGCTCAAATAGCAGTTGGTAAAGTTTATACTCACAGGCTCGGACTTATCCGTTAAATTATCTAATCCCAAAACTATACCTGAGTGGAAATTATTGGTAAATGAACAATGGTCAAAATTTACATTGACCACAACGTCTGTCTCTTTATCTGGCTCAATATCCAAACCTGCTTCTGGCAAAGTACCTTTAGTTTCTGTAAATACTGAATGTTTCACCCAAACATCCTTGGCGCTTATTATACTCATACCTTGCCTTTTGTTATTGGTAGAAATAATACTGTCAAAGACCATGTTTTCTGAATAAAGTGTGTCTTTGTAACCATCTATATATATGCCATCACCACCAGATCCGGAAATAGTTAAATCACTTACAGTGACGTTACGGCAGCCCATAAAACTTAATCCCATCCTCCACTCGCCGTTTATATATTCTTCCTTATTCATTATGAGTGATGCACCATTCCCAACAATCGAAATGTTTTCACAACCAACAAATTTTAAAAGGCAATCACTTGTAGAAGCATACGCACCTGGCTTGGCCTTAAAAACAACGTCTTTTTCAAAAATAATCGTCTTATCATTTAGATTTCTTAAAGTTAATGGAGATACAAGCCACTCTGTAGCTTGCCTATCGATGATGATAGTGTCATTAGTTCTTATGGCTTTATAAAATGCTCGTTTATTATCATCATTATTAAAGCCATAGGTCGATACCTTAACGCCTTGACCAATCAATAATGTTGAAAACATAACGAGCGTTAATAAAAACAGCTTCTTTGTAAACATAGAACGGAAATCTTTAGACAAAGGCTTTTTCATTGAACGCAAAATATCTACTTTTAATCGCATGAATTGATTTTAGACGTAAAATAATGTTTTTAATCAAATATAATACTTGATATGCACTGGTTTTTTTGATCTTTGCAATTACCAAATTTGCTAGATTTATCGTTATTTATGACCTATGGAATTATTGAGAATATTAAAGCCTTGGTGTTTAAAACAATTGTTTCTTAAGGAGTTAAACCAAAATATTCTTAAAGTGTGTATAGAGAAAAGACTGTCATCAATAAATGCCAATGTTGGCGATTGTTAGAGGAACAGCACTGTAACCGAGAATTCCCTTAAAATCTTTTTACCGATATTTTCTAGAATTGAATGACAATCAATAGGACGAATATTTATATCTGATTGTAAAATGGTTAACATTATTAAAATTAAGTAAGAATAGAAATTTCATAAGTTGAGTAAAATTTATATCCTTGTAACAGTAATGCTTTCAACAGCTAAACGCTTGTAAATGTCTAGAGTAAGTAAATCCCTGAAAAATGCTAAAGTCGGTGTATTCTTCTTTATTGCATCAATAGTTGTTCAGTTTTACTCTAGAGAGTTGTTTTTGAATTACCTAGGAGATGAATTCATCGGTCTAGAAACAACATTGCGAAGTATTTTAGGCTTTTTAAACCTTGCTGAATTAGGTATAGGTACAGCTATTGGTTTTACACTTTACAAACCAATTTTTGACAAAGACCATAAAGAAATCAATAAAATTATTGCGTTATTAGGTGTTCTATATAAACGCATTGGCTATATCATAATTGGTATTGGTGTAGTGGCTTCATTTTTTTTTCCTCTGATTTTTAATGATACCTCTTTCACCCTATTACTGATATATTTTGTTTTTTACACCCTATTATTTTCTACTCTACTAAGTTATTTTGCCAACTATCATCAGAGTTTACTAGGAGCCGACCAAAAAGGGTACATTATTCAAGGCTATGTACAAACCTTAATTATAATTAGGGTAATACTTCAGGCCATTGTAGCTGTTTACCTAAAGGATTTCTACGTTTACATTGTGCTCGAATTAGTTTTCAGTATTATATACAGCATTTTATTACGAAAAAAAGTAAAGAAAGAATATCCTTGGCTAATCATTAATTCTACCCAAAAGGCAGAAATTATTAAGGAATATCCAGATGTTATTAAAAAGATAAAACAGGTATTTGTGCATAAAATGGGGTCGTTTGTAAAGAATGGAACGGACAATATCCTTATTGCTTTTTTGGTAGCTTTAGAGAGTGTTGCCTTTTTTGGCAACTACCAGTTAATTCTCACAAAACTTGGTGGACTAGTTAAAATGGCATTTGCAGGAACGGGCTCAGCAGTTGGTAACTTAATTGCTGAAGACGATGAACAAAACACAAAAAAAGTGTTCTGGGAACTCATGGCCGTTCAGTTTTTTATCGCAGGCTTCTTCAGTATTATTCTCTACTTCACTATGGAGCCATTTATATTGCTTTGGTTGGGTAAAAAGTACATACTTGCAAAGACGACTTTGGTACTATTGATTGCTAACTTTTTTATTTACCAAATCAGCTCAACCGTTGAAAGGTTTAAAAACGCATACGGCCTTTATCAAGATACTTGGGCCGCAGCTACAGAAGCCATTTTAAATTTAACAATATCATTAATTTGTGGTAGTATTTGGGGAATAGATGGTGTTATTACCGGAACGGTGGTAAGTCTTATACTAATGGTCGTCATTTGGAAGCCCTATTATTTGTACGCCAAAGGATTCAACAAAAGCGTTTGGTTGTACTGGAAAGGTGTTTTGCCATTAGCAATCGTCTTTTGTGTCTCAGCTGGAATAGTAAATTTTATAGCTTATTATTGTCCTTATGACAGAGAAGCTTCAAATTTTTTAGATTGGATAATTTATGCATTAATTATAACAGTTGCAGTGACACTAACCTATGGTACATTGATGTTCTTGTTTATTAAGGGGTTTAAGGTTTTTGTTTTTAGAATGAAGGATTTAATAGCCAAAAAACTAAAAAGATAATTTCAATTAAGGTTGGATAAAAAAAAGAAAATAGGATTTGTAATTGGCACGCTTTCTTCGGGAGGTGCAGAACGTGTTATATCCACGTTGAGTAATGAACTTATCGAAAGATTCGACATCACAATTATTACATTTACCAAGTCAACTCCATTTTATGCGCTTGATGACAGAATTAAAGTAGTATCCTGTATGACAAAAGCCGATAAACCTAAGTCCATGGTGGATTCACTTAAGCTAAACTACAATTTAGCGAAACGGATTTCGAGTATATCAAAACAAGAGGGTATAAATATTCTGATAGGTTTTATAACTTCTGCAAATGTGTTAACTGTTATTGCAGCAAAATTAAATGGCATACCTTCAATAATTAGCGAGCGTAATAATCCATTGGTAGAAGACGTGCCTCGATTATGGGAAATACTTAGAAAATACACTTACCCGAAAACAGATGCTTTAGTGCTTCAAACTAACGGTATTAAAAAGCTATACGAGAAAAAAATAAGGCCTCACAAAATCACTATATTGCCAAATCCAATATCAGCGGATTTATCAAAATTAAGAGCATTTAATCCAAAAGAAGAAAACATAATTTTATCCGTTGGCAGACTGGACAAGAACAAGTGCCATGATGAATTGATTACCGCTTTTCATACCATAAATCCAAAAAGCTGGAAAGTGAAAATTATTGGTGATGGCAATAAAAAACAAGAACTAACGGAACTTATTAAAAAAAATGATCTAACTAACCGTATAGAAATTATATCTAAAGTTAAGAATATCGACAAGTACTACAACGAAGCCTCAATTTTTGTATTTACATCCAAGACTGAAGGATTTCCTAATGCATTAATGGAAGCTATGCATTTTGGATTACCTTGCATTTCAACAGATTGCAATTTTGGACCTTCAGATTTAATCAATAACGGTGAAAATGGTTTCTTGATACCCGTAAATGATCAAGATAGGCTAACTGAAAGGTTATCACAATTAATTTCCGACAAAAATTTACAACAAAAGTTTTCAGAAAATGCAATTAGAACTTCTGAAAAATATATGAGCAAGAATGTGGTTTCGCAATGGGAAGCTTTAATAAACACCCATATTTAAAAAATGAAGATTATTAGATACATAACTCTAGCACTAGTATTGCTAAACCTACCATCGATAGGGCTTTTTGCCTATGGAGGTGGTGTTGGTGCAATGCTGAGTTATGCAACCATTCTAATGTTGGCGGTTTATTATGCTCTTGAAAAGAAAACGACGCCAAACTGGTGGATTATAATAATTGCCATTCTCTATTTTATGATTGGTGCTTTACAGTACGAGGGTGCGCCAATGGTCTTTTTAATGGAGCTAATTAAATATTTCATTTTTGTTTTAGGCGGTTATGAGTTGGCTAAAAATATCAATATTGCAGAGTTATTTGCATTTTTTCTTATTGGTGCTTTAAGCGTTGGTGTAGAAGCTATGGCATTTACAAATGATTACGGTAGGTATGCTGGTTTTTACCTTAATGCTAATGTTGCAGGGTTTATTTGTATTTATGGGTACTCAACCATATATGGACTAAAGAATACCACATTAAAACTAATAGGTCAATTCATATTTACCTTAATGGGACTGTTGACCTTCTCTAGAACCTTTATAGTAATCTGGTTGTTATTAAATTTAATTTCGCTTAGAGTAAGCATTAAGAACATTAGGATTTTCGGAATTGCTTTCTTGATATTTTCGTCACTGTTGTTTATCGACCAAGTGGTTGGACTTAATAACCCAAGGTTTGAACAATTGAAAAATATTGTAAGTGATGACCAAAAAGTGTCTAGTGAAGAGATTAGCGAGGACTCGCGAACAGAGACATGGGCTAAGTTTTACGATCAAATTTTTGAAGCTCCAATTATAGGAAATGGTTACGGTACTTTCTCGGGCAAAATCAACTCCATGGGTGTTCATAACTCTTATCTAATGATTATTGGGGAAGCTGGAATAATACCTTTTTTACTATTTTTAGTTTACATGGCACGCCTCTTCTTTAAGAGTTTTATACATTTTAAAAAGGCACCGTACCTCATAATGATGACAATTTCGTTGGCAGTATTTTTACTTGCAAATCATAATTTTTTCACCTTTTATTATATGACTTTTGCCGCAATGTGGATACAATATCAGATATATAAAATAGATAATGAAGATGATGAAGAAGTCGAGGAAAAACCTATAGAAGTATGATAAGCTCTAAGAAAGACTACAAAAACTATATCGACCAAGATAGAAAAGCACTCGGTATAAAACCTAAAGGTTTGGGAGGAAAAATCATGGATTACCTCTCACCTAATTACATTTGGAAGTTTCAAAAAACCATGCGTAAACTAGAGTACTATAGCAATTGCAAAAACTCAGGTGTTTACAAGCCCTACATAGCTTACTTAAAATATAAGTTTAAGAAAATCTCGGTAAAATTAGGGTTTTCAATACCTATTAATGTTTTTGGACCTGGCCTATCCATAGTACACTACGGAACCATTGTTATAAACCGAAACACTAATATTGGCAGCAATTGCAGAATGCACGCTTGCGTTAATATAGGTGCATCAGGTGGAGAAAAAGGTGCACCACAGATCGGTGATAATGTTTATATAGCTCCTGGCGCAAAAATTTATGGAGATATAAAAATCGCAAGTAACATTGCTATTGGCGCAAATGCTGTAGTCAATAAATCGTGCGAGCAAGAAAACGTGGCGTTAGCTGGTGTGCCAGCAAAACCAATAGGTAATGTTGATATTAAAAAAATCATTAAACACATTTAACCCAAGTCAATGAGTACTGATTTAAGAAAAAAAGGATTTAGGCGGAGGCTATCTGACATATATAGGTCTGACTTAGGATACTATGCTGTGAGGCCCATCTACAAAATTTACGAGAGTATTCTAAAGCTAATCCCAAGCGATGTTATAGTAAAAAACAGTTTTAAAAAGCACATGGGCTATCCGCTGGATTTAAAAAACCCTAAAACGCTTAATGAAAAAATTAACTGGTTGAAGGTTTATAACAGAAAGGACATCCACACAACTATTGCCGATAAGTATAAAGTAAGGGAGTACATTAAGGAAAAGATAGGAGAAGAATATTTAATTCCACTACTCTATCATACTAAAAACCCAGAGGATATAAGGCCAGAAAATCTACCAGATGTAGATCATATCATTAAATGTAATCACGATAGCTCTGGTGGTATTGTAGTAAAAGATAAATCTACAATCGATTGGCCAAAAGCTAGAAAGCGATTTAAAAGGCTTTTAAAGCAAAACCATTATTATGCAACTAGAGAGTGGCAATACAAAAATATTGAGCCAAGAATTGTAGTAGAAAAACTATTGACCACAGAAGATGGAAATCTACCAGACGATTACAAAATACACTGCTTTAATGGTAAGGTGCAGTTTTTTGGTGTAGATGTAGATAGGCATCTACCTACTCGTGGTAGAAACCTATATGATACCAATTGGAATCTGCTACCTTGCAATTGGGGCAGACCTAACGGCAGAGACTTACCAAGACCTGAAAATTTAGAAGAAATGATTGCATTGGCTGAAGAGCTTGCTAAGGATTTTGTATACCTAAGAGTAGATTTTTATTCTGTTAAGGGCAAAACTTATTTTGGTGAATTAACACTGCACCAATCCTCTGGTTTTAGAAAGTTTTGGCAACAAGAATGTGATGAAAAGTTTGGACAGAAATTAAATATTGAACATTTGCTTAATAGTCCATTAACTAAGAATTAATATACAAAAGACATTACCGTTGATATTTAATAAAACAGTAATAAAGGCTTAATATCTATGCAAACTACTTTGTTGTACTTACAATACAAACAAAATAGTAGTAGATATGAAAAATTTAAGAGAAATGATTTCTGGTGCATATAGAGAAACAGAATTAGGATATCTAATGTTAAATCCCTTTTATAAGCTTTATGAAGAGGGACTGAAACTAGTGCCAGATAGATTCATTATAGAAAGAAGTTTTAAGAAACATATGGGATATTCAATTGATCTTGATAACCCGCTAACACTAAATGAAAAAATCAACTGGCTCAAATTGTATGAAAGAAAAGCGCTTCAGACGAGAGTTGCTGATAAATACGAGGTTAGAGATTACATAAAGGAAACCATAGGCGATGAGTACTTAATCCCATTGTTATTCGATACAAAAAATCCAAAGGAGATCAGAAAAAAAAATCTACCAGATACTGAATTAATCATAAAGACTAACCATGACAGCTCCGGAGGCATCATAGTAAGGGACAAGTCTAAAGTAAAATGGAAAAAGGTAAGAAAGAAGTTAAAGCGTTTAATGAAACAAAACTACTACTATTCCACACGAGAATGGCAGTACAAAAATATAGAACCAAGAATTGTTGTAGAAAAATTGCTCACCTATAAAGATGGTAGCATACCAGATGATTATAAGCTACATTGCTTCAATGGCAAGGTTGCTTTTGTAATGGTGGATATAGACAGACATTCTGAAAAACGATTTAGAAACCTATACGACAAGGATTGGAACTTATTACCTTGCAATTGGGGAAGACCGAATGGAGATGATGTTAAGAAACCATCAAACCTAGAGGAAATGATAATGCTAGCAGAAAAAATAGCAAAAGATTTTACTTATGTAAGGGTAGATTTTTATTCTGTTGAAGGTACTACGTATTTTGGTGAGCTAACATTTCATCACGCATCAGGATTTCAAAAATTTCTTCAACAAGAATGGGATTACAGATTTGGGGAACAACTAAATATTCCTATAGCCTATGGATAAAAAAATAAAAGTATTCTTTGTATTACCAACACTTTTTGCAGGTGGTGCAGAAAGAGTGATAACCTTTGTAGCTAAAAACCTGGACAAAAACAAATTCGATGTTACTCTGGTGGTTATAGGCTACGAAAAAGATACAAAATATGATGTTTCTGGCCTATCTGTTATTTACCTAGACAAACCAAGGGTGCTTTCTGGAACTAAAGAACTCATTTGGTTACTAGCAAAACATAAACCACAAGTAGTGGTGAGTTCCATTTCGCATCTTAATATTATAATGGGCTTAATCTCTAAACTTTTCCCTAAAATTAAGTTTATTGGTCGGCATGCCACTATTACAAATGTCGCCAAGAAATATAAAAAACCTAGAAAAAAATCTTTTATATCATCTTTAATCAAATTTGACCACATTGGTATAAAAAGTCTCGATTATATCATCTGTCAATCTTCTGATATGAAGAATGATTTTCTAAACATCTACAATATTGATGAAAGTAGAGTTAAGATTATTCATAATCCCGTTACCCAAGTCAATATCCTAAAACAAAAAAACAGTACGGTAAATGGCGTTAAAAAGTTTATTACTGTAGGCAGAATGACTAAGGTTAAAGGTCAATCTAGACTTCTGGATGTGCTCAGTAGATTAACCACCCCATTTCAGTTTACCATTATCGGTGATGGCAGAAACAAAGAGGACATTTTTAATAAAATTGAAGAACTTCAACTTAGTGATAAAGTAATCCACATAGAACACTCTGACGACGTGTTTAGTCACTTAATAGAACACGATATGTTTCTGCAAGGTTCTTATTCTGAAGGCTTCCCAAACGCCTTGCTAGAAAGCTGCACTGTTGGAGTGCCTGTTGTAGCCTTTAATGCACCAGGTGGTACCAAGGAAATTGTAACTAACGGAGTTAATGGCTTTTTAGTAGAAAATGAAGATGAGTTTTTGGCAAAAATCCAAGAGCATAGAGAATGGGACCCAAAAACAATTAGTGAGCATGTCAACCAAAAGTTTAACAAGGAAAAAATCATAGGTGACTATGAGCAACTCTTTGTTGATGCGACAAAATAGCACCTCGTAAAATCCTCTTACAGCCTAATTATTATAGTTTTTAAGCTATTAATCACAAAAATCGTTCAACAAGTCGAAGAAATGAACATAAACTGATAGTAACTATTATATTTGACCTAGAAACAAAAATTGATTGTTTTCTAATTCAATAAGCCTACCTACTATATTTCAGTTTTATTGAATTTACAATTAATTTGTATTATTTGCTTTTAAGCAATTACTTTTGTTTCAGGAGTTTAATAAAATAGAAATGGCCCCAAAGACCAAAAAAAATATAGCCATACTTAGTATAACCCTAGGTAGCGGAGGTGCTGAGAAAGTGATAAGCCTTCTTCTTAAGGAATTGAAAAAGGATTACAATGTTGCTTTGGTGCTTTTCCATAATTCCATTCATTTTCCGATTCCAGATGGTGTAACCGTAAAAATACTTTCCAATAATCCGCCAGACAGGGCTTTTTATTTAAAATTTGTAGATACGCTAAGGTATATTTTTAGGTATTATCGTTTTGTAAAGCATAATAAAATTGATATTTCAATTTCGTTTTTGGCGTTTCCCAATTTAATCAACGGTATTGTATCCACATTCAATAAAAAGGTAAAAACCATTATCAGTGAAAGAGGGTTTCCTTCAGATAATGTAACAAGTAAATTATCATTTTACATTTCAAAGGTCTTCTACCCTATTTTTTACAATAAGTGTACGAAGCTATTTTCAAACTCTGTTTATATAAATAATGATTTAAGGGATAACTTTGGTGTTAAAATACCAATGGAAGTTATTTATAATCCAATAGAACTTCCTGAGAGAACAATTGTTCCTAAAAGTCTTAACACTACAACTGAAAAGTTACGAGCAATAACTGCTGGAACTTTAAACAAGCGAAAAAATCAAATCATGATTATCCGTGCGGTAAAAGCATCGCGTTTAGATTATGACTTTACGATTTTAGGTGGCGGAAATTTAGAAGATTATCTCACTGAAGAAATCAGCAAAGCCAAACTTGAAGCAAGCGTAAGTCTTGGTGGCCGAGTTAAGAATGTTAATGATTATCTACTTTCGAGCCAATGCTTTGTACTTTGTTCCTTTACGGAAGGTTTTCCAAATGCATTGCTAGAGGCCATGGCCATTGGTTTGCCTTGCATCTCCTCTAATTGCCTTTCGGGACCTTTGGAACTGTTGAATGAAAATGATGAAATAACTATTTCTGATGGTGAATTTTATATAGGAAAATATGGCCTTCTTGTTAATAATGATGATCATATTGGGTTGAGTAAAGCGATGGATTATTTCCATAAAAACCCGGATGAAAGAGAGAAATATAGTAAGCTTAGCCTAGAGCGAGCGAAACAATATAACTTAGAGAATATTTACGCTAAATTTAAACACTTTATAGAAAGTTAACCAACCTAAGATATGTGCGGAATTAACGGTATTATAGCCAAGACCAATCGAAATGAGAGTGAGATAAATTCCATTCTCAATACCATGAATGATCTTATCATTCATAGAGGTCCAGATGAAGATGGTGTGTTTTCAGAAGAAAATAATAGCTTCTCTGTTGGCATGGCTATGCGCAGACTTTCCATTATAGATTTATCCTCTGGCCAACAACCTATTTTTACGGATGATAAGCAGATTGTCATTGTATTTAATGGTGAAATATATAACTACAGAAAACTAAAAGCCAAACTCGAAGCGGAAGGTGTTAACTTCAACACATCGAGTGATACCGAAGTGATTCTGAAAGCCTACGAAAAATATGGTGTGGAATCTTTTCAATGGCTAGATGGTATGTACGGTTTTAGTATTTATGATAAAAAAATCAATAAGTTGTTTATCGCCAGGGACTTCTTTGGTGAAAAACCTTTGTATTACACCCATACTGATAAGGAATTTATTTGGGCTTCAGAATTAAAATCTATAATCAACACCCTTGATTTTACCCCTAAAATTTCAAAAAAAGGTTTGAATCTTTTTTTTAGGTTAACCTACGTGCCTGCGCCACATACCATATATGAAAACATTTACAAGTTAGAAGCCAATCATTATATAGAGTATGATTTGGCATCACATACCACCACCATTAAAAAGATAAACACTGAACCAGAACCAAAAACAGCTAAAATATCTTTTGATGATGCTAAGGCCAAAACAAAAGAATTGGTTTACAACAGTGTTGACAGCAGATCTATTGCAGATGTAGGTCTCGGTACCTTCTTGTCGGGAGGTGTAGATTCATCAATTATTTCGCTATGCCTTTCACAGGCTACTGATAAAAAGATTGATACGTTTTCTATTGGGTTTAAAAAGGCGTCTTATGATGAAACCGACAAGTCTAGGGTTGTCGCTAAAATGATTAACAGTAACCATCATGAGTTTATTATAGACGAGGATGATCTAAAAAATAATATCCACGAAATACTGGTAAATTTTGATGAGCCTTTTTCCGATAGCGCAGCTTTACCCACTCACCTATTATCCGAAAAAACAAGAGAGCATGTCACCGTAGCTTTGACTGGTGATGGTGGTGATGAAGTGTTTGGCGGCTACAACAAGTACTATATCGGAAAAATGAACAAACGATATACAGGCATTGTTCCGAAGGGCGTACACAAAAGCATATTAAAGCTAAGCCAGAAATTTTTGGTCGATAAGGATGATGCTAGAGGAAGGAAATTTCAAATAAACAAATTGCTTAATGCCATAAATTACAATGGAGACTTCTACTGGGATATAATCTCTTTAGCAAATACCAGTAATCAATTGGCAGAAATTATAAAGCCTGAGTATTTTGAAAACAATCTTTTTCAGGAATATAAAGAAGTACTTGGGAAACAAAAAATAGAAAGCTTAACGGATTTTAGATTAGTTGACAAAATACTGAGCTTAGAAGGTGGAATGTTGGCCAAAGTAGACAGAACTAGTATGTTAACATCTTTGGAATGTAGAGCACCATTTCTGAATAGGGAAATCTGGGAATTTACCAACACCTTACCAGAAAACTATTTAATGAACGGTTGGAACAAAAAACATATTTTGAAAGAGGCTTTTAAAGATCAGTTTCCGGATGAGTTTTTGGAAAAAAGCAAAAGCGGTTTTGGTAGTCCTACTGGTGACTGGTTAAGACAAAGCCTTAGAAATGAATTAGAGAGTTATATAGATCCGAATATGCTAAAAGAGCAAGGCATATTCAATGTTGAAGTAATCACTAAGTTGGTCAAAGATCATTTAGATAGTAAAAAAGACAGCACCTTTAGGGTTTGGTCTTACTATTGTTTTCAAAAATGGTATAAGTATAACTATCTAAAAAGCACTATTTAAATGGAAAAGAAAAGAGTTTTACTTATAGCGTCTCATCATGTCTCATTAATTAGGTTTAGAGGAGATTTTATAAAAAGTCTTATAGATAACGGATTTGATGTGTTTGCTGCCGCACCAGATTATTCTGAAGAAATTAAACAAAAGATAAAAGCCTTAGGTGCGACTCCTGTTGAGTTTAAACTACAGCGAACTGGTTTAAACCCAATGAAGGATTATAAATCCATACAAGAACTAAAGTCGATTATTAAAAGCAATAAAATAGATTTAGTGTTTCCGTATACGGTGAAGCCTGTAATCTATGGCTCTATAGCAGCCAACAGTTGTAAGATCCCTGTAGTTTCGTTGATTACAGGATTAGGTTACACATTTACTGGAGCATCTTCAAAAGCGAAACTCTTACAGCGTTTTAACGAAACATTGTACAAATTATCCATTAGAAAGAACAAGTGTATCGTTTTTCAGAATAAAGATGACTATCAGCTCTTATTGGACAGAAAGGTAATTCCCAAAGATCAAAAGGTAGATTTTGTAAGTGGATCTGGTGTTAATTTAAAGCAGTTCACTTTCAAGGAAAAGAATCCGACTGACAAAGTGAGTTTTCTTTTTATAGCCAGGCTTATTAAAGAAAAGGGAGTGGCTCTGTACTTAGAGGCTTCAAAAATATTGAAAGAAAAATATCCAAATGCAGAATTTCATTTAATTGGAGCTCCAGAAACTTCACCGACTGCTATTAGTGAAGACGAGTTAAGAGAATTGCACGACAAGGGTATTATAATTTTTCACGGCAAGCAAAAAGATGTAGAAAAGCATCTACACAATACCGATATATTTGTATTACCAAGTTATTATAGAGAAGGTTTACCTAGAACCACTTTAGAAGCATGTGCCTGTGGCAACCCAATAATAACAACAGATTCGGTTGGTTGCAGGGAATCTGTAAAAGAAGGTGAAAACGGATTTTTAATTGAACCTCAAAACCTAGAAGCTTTAGCGAAACCTATGGAATACTTTATCACACACCCAGAAAAGATAAAGGAGATGGGAATTAACAGTAGAAAATATGCCGAAGAACGATTTGATGTTGACATCATAAACAATGATTTAGTAAATATTATAAAGCAAGAACTTAATTTAAATTAAAATTTATGTCATATACTAAGTTTAGTTTAGATATACCAAAGGACAGGTTAGCAAACCATAAAAACCCTACTACTATGAAAAAAATATACCTGATTTTTATTAAAAGAATTGCAGATTTTTTTGCCTGTTTAGTAGGGCTTATACTAATTTCACCATTATTGATTACGCTAATCATAACATTAGCTATAGTCAATAAAGGAAAAACGTTTTTTTACCAACAAAGAGCAGGTATAAAAGGCAAACCATTTACCATAATAAAATTAAAAACCATGACGGACGCTGTAGATAAAGATGGTAATCTTTTGCCTGCCGTAGAGCGTGTAACCAAAATTGGTAATTTTTGTAGAAAATACTCTCTTGACGAAATTCCTCAACTTATTAATGTCCTTAAAGGAGACATGAGCCTAATTGGACCAAGACCATTATTGGTACTATACCTAGACCTATATAACGAAGAACAAATAAAGCGACAAAATGTTCTACCTGGTATTACTGGTTGGGCACAGGTAAATGGACGAAATGCCATAAGCTGGGAAGAAAAGTTCGAACTAGATGTTTATTATGTAAATAATGTATCCTTTTCACTAGACCTGAAGATTCTATTCAAAACAATAGATAAGGTAATTACTCGAAAGGATATTAATAATTCTGATGAAGTAGATATGCCTAGATTTACCGGTACAAAAAATGAACCGTCAAAAGCATAGCTATAGAATATTTATTTCTTGATAAGAGTTGATTAAGCAATGAGGTAAATATTCTTCCTGAACATTTTCATTTACCTCACAATGAATATTTAAGCCATTATCAATTAAACCAATAGTTTTCCACCCCATTTTATTAGGAGAAACAAAATCTTTTGTAATATTATCACCAACATAATAATAAGTTGATGCAGGTAATGCGTTTTCTATTGCTTCAAAATTTAATTGATTTGGTTTTTCAGTTCCGATGGCTTCGGAGATGACTATCTTACCAAATAGCTCTTTAATACCCAAAGCTTCAATTTTTGCCATTTGGGTTTTTACCCTTCCATCAGTGACAATCGCTAATTTACCGCCTTTTAATTTTATGGTTTCAAGTACCTCAAGAACATTGTTAAACAAATGAATTTTAGGATTATGGTTGCGATAGAGATCTATCAAGTCTTTTACCTCTACATTATAGTTCTCAGCTAAATACTGAAAAACATTCTCCCCTTTTCTATAAAGAGCAAACATATTTCTATATAGAAATTTATTGTTTGCAGGGTCTAAATCATCCGCAATAGCTCTGTAGGCAGATTTTAGGTATTCTATTTCATTATATAATGTGTCATCTAAATCAAAAGCAATGACAGTGTCCTTATTAACCTTTATATCCATGGACTAAAATTTCGTCGTCATATCTAATCATCAATAAATCGTTTTCCCAACTATTAAATTTGTCACTAATGGTTTTATCTAATAAGTATTCTTCAATAATCCATTTTGGGAAATTAGCACCAGCCATATATGACAAAGGATAGCCACCACCAAACCTTGGGTTTATTTCGATGCCATACACCTTGCTATCATCTTCTTTGTGAAGGAAAAACTGAGCTGTAATACACCCTACAGCTCCGTCAATGAAACTTATTCTATCAATTATGTAATCTACCAAAACATTTTTCCTGGCAACTGCCTTATAGACCTCACCTTCCCTTACCTCTATTCGCTTCCTAGGTACTGCACATTTTAACTGATTGGTCTTATCGTAATATAAATCGCAGGTAAACTCATCAAACTTATCGTGGTCCAAATATTCCAAAAACATGAGCTTATCATTAGAAAAATGATCCTCCGTTAGCTCGCTCTCATCTTTTATCAAGAATGTATTTACACTTCTACTACCATCTATAGGTTTTATAAAGAGTGGCAGTTCATAATTATCTTTAGCGTACTCTTTCGCTATGGATATATCATTGGATGTAAAAAAATCGTGAATAATCCTTTTATCCCTGCATTTCTTCACAAACTCTGGAGAAGAAATAAGAACTTTTATACCTGCATCCTCAAACAACCTCTTTTTCTCTGAAAGCATCAACAAACCAGTATCTATGGTAGGAATTACAAGTTTAATTTCCTTTTGGCTGCATAAGTTTAATAAAAACTCAATATAAGATGGCTCATCTATTCTTGGTACTTCAAAATAATCATCGGCTACTTGGCAACCCGCTGATAGTAATGGACTTACATCAGACGCAAATACCTTGGCATTAGGAAAAGCCTTTTTAAGTTCTTTTTGAAAAGCCCTGACCAAAGACACCCTTCTACCGGCTGAAGTTACTAATATATTCATTGCATTGAGTTAATAGCTAAGCAATTAAGTGTACAAATATAGTCTCATTTTTAACTCACTATGGATAGTATCTACATAAAACACAATAATTCGGTAAAGTAAACCAAGCATATATATTTATATAATTTAAGACTTATCTTTCACAATAATAAGTACTTTATTTGAATAAATTAAAGCAATATTATCATTAATTAAACATCATATATTAGCTTTAAGTAACAACGTAAATATCTGCTTTTCATCGTCTTTATTTGGGAAGTCTCACATTATTAACGCATATTTAAACCGATTTTTAAATCGTGTCCCAAATCCCTCTTAAAGACATGAAATTGATAGAGTAATCCATATTACTTAACAATTTATGCTTATGAAACCTAAAATATGGTTGTCGTCACCCCACATGAGCGGTGTCGAGCAGACTTACATAAAAGAAGCTTTTGATACAAATTGGGTAGCCCCTCTAGGTCCGAATGTCAATGGTTTTGAGAATGACCTTCAGTTGTACCTTAATAAAGACCGTCATGTTGCTGCGTTAGCATCCGGGACATCGGCACTCCATTTAAGTCTTATTTTATTGGGAGTAGGAAATGATGACGAAGTCATCTGTCAAAGTAAAACATTTTCTGCATCTGCCAACCCTATTGTTTATCAAGGAGCTACGCCTATTTTTGTTGATAGTGAAGTAGATACATGGAATATGTGTCCAGACCAGCTAGAGATAGCAATAAAGGACAGAATAGCAAAAGGCAAGACTCCGAAAGCAATTATAGCCGTGCATTTATACGGCATGCCTTATAAGATTGAACAAATACATGTAATTGCTAAAAAATATGGCATACCTATTATAGAGGATAGCGCTGAGTCTTTAGGTAGTCAATATAAAGGTGAAAACTGTGGCACATTTGGTGATTTATCGATTTTGTCATTCAACGGTAATAAAATTATTACGACCTCTGGTGGTGGTGCTCTCGTAACACGAACTAAAGAGCAAAAAGAAAAAGCTGTTTTTCTCTCAACACAGGCAAGAGACAATGCACCTCATTACCAACACTCACATATTGGATATAATTACAGAATGTCTAACATTGTTGCTGGTATTGGCCGTGGTCAAATGACCATACTAGATAGTCATGTTTCAAAGCGTCGAGCTAATCACCAATTTTATAAGACAAATCTTTCCCATATCAAAAACATAACATTTCTAAATGAACCAGAAGGTCATTTCTCTAATCGATGGTTAACAGCCATTTTGCTAGATTCTATGGACACTAGAGAAGGTTTAAGGTTATCTTTAGAAAAGGAAAATATTGAGTCTAGGCCTCTATGGAAACCAATGCACCAGCAGCCTGTTTTTAAAGATGCTCCTAGTTATCTAAATGGTGTTTCTGATAACTTATTTGAAAGAGGATTATGCCTGCCTAGCGGTTCTAACCTTACTAATGAACAATTAGATAGAGTGATTTCAGCCATAAATACGTATTTTGCAGTATGATAGTTAAATTTCTACATAGAATTTCTCATAGATATGCATCAAAATGGTTGGTACTATTATTTGATATAACTGTCGTAATTGCAACATTTTTCTTAGCGTATCTAATTAGATACAACTTCCAGTTCGATTTTGATCTATTAACAGTTCTAAAGCAAACACCTTATGTTGCCGCTGTGGCTGCCATTAGTTTAATCGCAGTTGGTTCACACAAAGGTGTTGTGAGGTTCACTGGATTTAAAGATATTATAAATGTTATAATTGGTGCTAACATATTGGCAACCATCCTTATATGCATAACATTTCTAAGTAGAAAGTTTATATCCGATGTAGATAATGTTTTTGATATATCAGGTTCTATTATTTACATACACCTACTACTGAATATTCTATTTCTAATAGGTGCTAAATTATTCATTAAATCACTTTACAATCAAATAACCCAAGATTATAAATCAATTACCAATGTATTGATTTTTGGGGCAGGTAATTCTGGCATGTTAACCTATGACGCAGTTCAAAACGACACAAAAAGCGGTTTTGAGGTTGTAGGCTTCATTGATGATGATGAACGAAAAATAGGAAAGAAAATAAACTTATTGAAAGTCTATAGCATAGATGAAATCAATGAGAAGTTTATAAAAAAATATAATGTTGAAGATGTAATCATCTCTATTCAGAATATTGACCCAACTAGGCTACTGCAAATAACCGGAAACTTATTTGCCTTAGGACTCAAGGTTAAAATTGTACCACCGGTACAAAGTTGGATTGATGGAGACTTAAGTGTAGGTCAGATTAAAGAAGTAAAAATCGAAGACTTGCTAGGTAGAGACCCTATCAATATTAAGAATCCTGACCTAGAAGAGCAATATGATAACAAAGTCATTCTAATTACTGGAGCTGCAGGATCTATAGGAAGTGAGATTTGCCGCAAAGTAAGCCTCTACAACTATAAAAAATTAATACTTGTAGATAATGCCGAATCTGCATTGTATGATATTCAGCAAGAATTTAGACAACAAGGCCTAGGTAATATAGATGCCATTGTAGCCGATGTAAGAAACAAATCTAGAATTGATCAAATATTCAATCAATACAAACCGAAAATTGTTTTTCACGCCGCTGCGTACAAGCATGTTCCTCTAATGGAGAACAATCCTTTTGAAGCAGTTAGCGTAAATATTGGTGGCACCAAAAACGTAGCGGACATCGCCGTAAAGCATAGTGTAGATAAATTTGTTTTAATCTCTACCGATAAAGCCGTAAACCCAACCAATGTTATGGGTGCAACCAAACGTATTGCTGAGCTTTACGTTACCTGCCTAAAGGGCAAAGGCCACACAAAGTTTATCACTACTCGATTTGGCAACGTACTAGGATCAAATGGCTCAGTAATACCACTGTTTAAGAAACAGATTGAAAAAGGTGGCCCTTTAACGGTAACCCACAAAGAAATAACCCGTTATTTCATGACTATTCCAGAGGCATGCCAACTAGTTTTAGAAGCTGCAGCTATGGGTAATGGTGGAGAAATATTTGTGTTTGACATGGGTGAGCCAATAAAAATATTTAACCTAGCCACAAATATGATAATCCTTTCAGGACTGCGTTATCCTGAAGATATTGACATAAAAATCACTGGACTTAGACCTGGAGAAAAAATTTACGAAGAACTTTTGGCTGATGGTGAAAACACCAAGAAAACCTATCACGAAAAAATAATGATTGCCAAATCCAGACATGTGGATATTGATGAGGTTGAAAAACAAATCAATAAACTCACCGCCATAAAAACGCTAACGCAACCTCTGGAAATTGTTTCGTTGATTAAAAAATTAATACCAGAATACATATCCAACAATTCAACTTATGAGGTGTTGGATACTAAGAAATAATCCAAATTATAAACTATACCTAAATACTCTAAAATGAAAAGTCGAAATCTCATTATTCCAATATTAGCAATATTAATGCTTTCCTCTTGCGGGTCTCGTAAAAACATCGTGTATTTTCAAGATGAACCATTAGAAGGAGATGTTACAATGTCCGAACCAAAACAATTAATATACAAACCAGACGATATTTTAACCATAAATGTAGCTGCATTAGACCCAGATACTGTAAGGCCCTTTAACCTATCATTGGTTTCTGGTGGAACCACTGACGTCGTTAATGCCAGAGGAG
The DNA here is from genome assembly GCA_964221315.1 of Leeuwenhoekiella palythoae. Lineage (GTDB taxonomy): Bacteria > Bacteroidota > Bacteroidia > Flavobacteriales > Flavobacteriaceae > Winogradskyella > Winogradskyella palythoae_A. The sequence continues at coordinate 104,218 of CAXPYI010000009.1, forward strand.
GTTTGCAACAACAAACTTATTTGGTAGATTATGAGGGTAATATTGAGTTTCCTGTTTTAGGAACCTTAAAAATAGCAGGTTTAACCAGAACTGAGCTAACAGATATGTTGACCGAAAGAATAAGTGAATACGTAACAAACCCTATAGTAAATGTGAGGTTATCAAACTTTACTGTTACCATTCTAGGTGAAGTAAGAAATCCTGGTACATTCACCATACAAGATGAAAGAATAACAATACTTGAAGCACTAGGGTTAGCAGATGATTTAACTATTTTTGGTAAGCGTAAAAATGTACTCTTGGTAAGAGAGGTAGATGGAAAAAAGAAATATGCAAAAATAGATCTTACCACGGTCAACGTAGTAAACTCACCTGTGTATTACCTTCAGCAAAATGATGTAATCTATGTTGAGCCAAACAATGCCAAGATTCGTTCTTCAACTTACAACCAAAACAATTCAGTATTAATTTCCGCTATTGGGACGCTAACTACGATAATAGCTGTTTTCTTAGTGAAATAATCCTTTACCTTTAATTTCTATATGGAATCTAAGCAAAATTCAATAACTGCAGATATAAAACAAAAAGTAGAGCTTTTCCTTTCTTATTGGAAATGGATAGCCCTATCAGCAATTATCGCTATTGCTATCGGCTATGTCTATTTGCGTTATACAACTTATGAATATAAAGCCTCAGCTACGATAAAAATTCGTGATGAAAAACAATCTACTAAACTACCAAGTATAGAAGAAGTAACAAGTGAAGGTTTATTTTCAGGAGGTTCCGATAAGATAAAAGACGAAATTCAAATAATTAAGTCGCGTACTTTAATGGAGAACATCATTAAGACGCTTAATCTTAATATCCGCATTTTCAATCAAGGTAAGATAAAAGAAAAAGAACTTTATGAAAATCCGCCGGTGAGTCTAAGCTTTTTTGAAAGCGACTCTATCATCAATACTGTAAAAGCTAATATTTTTATTAAAATTAAATCAGATTCAGAATTTATTCTTTTTGAAGATGATGGTAAATCCTTAATCAACAGAAATGAATCTGAAGGTAAACGGTATGCCTTTGGTGATAAAATTGATACAAATTACGGAGGAATAGTACTTGTCCCAAATATAGACTCGGACTCATTTATATTGGGACGAAACTTAAAAATAACGATCACACCAGTAAGTAAGCTGGTTAGTCACTATCAAAAAAGTGTTTCTGCTTTCACAGAAAAAGGCTCTAGCGTTATAGAGTTGGAAATGAAAGAAACTGTAGCCCAAAAAGCTGTAGATTTTCTTAATCAGCTTATCGAAGAATACAACAATGATGTACTGCATGACAAGGAAGAGGTCGTAAAAGTTACTTCAGACTTTATTAACAAACGATTAGCACAAGTACAAGAAGAATTAGGCGAGGTAGAGTCTACAGCAGAGCAGGTACAACAGCAAAACAACCTATCTGATCTGGGCTCCCAAACCAATCTAAATTTACAGGCCAAAAAACAATTGGATCAACAGATTTCTACAACGGCCACTAATATTCAGATGATCTCTTATCTGCAAGAAGAACTGAACGATGAGAATAAAATTAGTGATATGCTACCAGCAAACGTTGGCATCGGAGATTCAAATACTGCTCAAATTATTAAAAGCCATAACGAATTGGTAGCTCAGCGCGATAAAATATTAAAAACCTCAACTGAAAAAAACCCAGTGGTTGTTCAATTGAACAATCAGATTGATGCGCTAAAAAACAATCTTGAAAGCTCGTTGAACAGCATGAAAAAAACTTCTGAGCTTACTTTAAATAATTTAAATACTGAGAGTAACAGAATAAGTGGGCAACTATATGTGGCACCTTCTAAAGCAAGAACTCTGAGAGGTGTACAAAGACAACAAGATATTAAGGAGTCGCTCTACTTATATCTATTGGAAAAACGCGAAGAGTCCGCAATAAGACTTGGTATGTACCAACCCAATGCTAAAATTGTAGACAACGCTTATTCGTCTTATAAGCCAGTTGCTCCAAACCCAACAATTACTTATCTGGCTGCGTTGATCTTTGGGCTTATGATACCTTTGGGCTTGATTTATGTTTCTGATATGCTAGATACTAAACTTTATCACAAAAATGATTTAGTAAGCATTTTAGACATACCATATATAGGAGATATACCACAGTCACAAAAGAATATAAAACTGGTTAAAAAAGCAGATTACTCACCCAAGGCTGAAGCTTTTAGGATAGTTAGGTCAAATGTTGATTTTATGCTTAAGAAAGTAACTGGTAGAGCCAAGAAAATATTTGTAACGTCAACTAAAGCGCAAGAAGGTAAATCTCACACAAGCACCAATTTAGCATCTTCAATATCCTTTTCAAAAAAGTCTGTTTTATTGATTGAAATGGATATTAGAGTCCCTAAAATTTTGGATTATCTCAATATTAATGAAAAACCTAAAAAAGGGTTAACGGATTACTTGGCAGATTCGGCTGTTAAAGTTCAGGACATTGTACTTAAACATCCTGACAATCCATATTTAGATATAATTCCCTCTGGCACCATTCCACCAAACCCATCAGAACTATTGATGAGCGATAAGGTTGAAGAATTATTTAAACACTTTGAGAAAAAATATGATTATATAATTGCAGACACATCAGCAGCTGGTTTGGTTAGTGACACCTTACTAATTTCTAAATTTGCTGATATGTTTATATATGTTGTTAGTGCAGATGGTGTTGATAAAAGACAGCTTGTACATGTCGCAAAAACATTGTACGACGAAAAACGATTACCAAATATGACAATGCTCTTAAATAGAGTAAAACCTGGAGCTAAAGGCTATGGTTATGGCTATGGTTATGGGGACGACCCTAGTACCAAAAAGAAATGGTATCAGTTTTTTAAGAAATAATTGAGAATTATAATACACCTAAAGCCTCATCAGAAGATGAGGCTTTTATAGTTTACGTCTTTTGCGTTCAGTCTTCAACAAAGACAACTCTCTATTGGTTTGTCCAGCTACAGATGTATTCTCTTCTGCCCTTCTAATTAAATATGGCATAACATCTTTTACGGGTCCAAAAGGAATATATTTAGCAACGTTATAGCCTTCTGCTGCCAAGTTGTAACTAATATGATCACTCATACCATACAATTGCCCAAACCAAACATTGTTATCTTCCTTATCAATTCCATACTTTTCCATAAGTTCCATGGCTAGGTAACAGCTTGCCTCATTGTGGGTGCCAATAAAAACTGAGATCTCCTTGAGATGTTCCAGGATATAAATCAGCGAATCGTTAAAAATATCATCAGTGGCTTTTTTATTTTCACATATAGGAGATTGATAGCCCTTTTCTTCAGCTCTATTACGTTCCTTTTCCATATAAGCACCTCTTACTATTTTCATTCCTACTTTAAAACCACTTTGCTTTGCACGTTTATGCAGCGCTTTAAGATAATCTAATCTGTCCCAACGGTAACACTGCAAGGTATTATAAACAATAGTGTTTTCAGTATTATAAATACGCATCATATCCTCTACTAAATCGTCTGCAGCATCTTGCATCCAACTTTCCTCTCCATCAATCAAGACTTCAACATCCTTTTCCTTTGCCAATTTACAGACAGTATCAAATCGTGCTACTACTCTATTCCATTCATCTTGTTCTGCAACTGTTAGATTTTTCCCTTCAGTTTTTTTCTGATACAGATAAAATCTTCCAAAACCAGTTGGCTTAAACACAACAATTGGCATGGCTTCTTTCTCATCACAAAATCTTATAATTTTTAAGATTTTCTCCATAGCATTGTCAAATTGTGCCTCGGTTTCCTTACCTTCAACTGAGTAATCCAACACAGAACTTACACGTTTTGAATAAAGTTTATCTATTACTGGCAGGCAATCCTCTTCATTGACACCTCCACAAAAATGATCAAAAACCGTAGAACGGATTAAACCCTCAACTGGCAAATTTGCCTTTAGCGCAAAATTTGTTGCAGCTGTACCAATACGCACCAACGGTTGAGAGGAAATCATTTTAAATAAAAAATAGGCACGCTCTAATTCTGAATCAGATTTTAGAGCGAAAGCAGTTTCTGTGTCTTCAAATAGCGACCTGTTAATCATAGGCTAGAGTATAATAATTGCAAATATATTTAAACCAAAGCTTATTTTTTTCTAAAAAAAGGGAGTATTTTCACAGCATCAAATTAGGAACGTTTTTAGTATGGAATCCATCACTACAAAAAATGCCATAGTACACTTTAACTCAAAGGTCTATTCAGAATTAAATACCTATATAAAATCATCAAAACCTTCTATTATATTTATTCTGGTAGATACAAATACGCATGAATATTGCCTTCCTCAATTTCTATCTCAATTAGAATCTGAAGACATTACCGTTGAAGTGATGGAAATGCCAGAAGGCGAAGACCATAAAACCATAGACATCTGCACAGGCGTTTGGGAAGCTTTGTCAGAATATGAAGCTGATCGAAAAAGTTTGTTGATTAACCTAGGAGGTGGTGTCGTTACAGATCTTGGTGGCTTTGTTGCGAGTACGTATATGAGAGGTATTGACTATATTAATGTGCCTACAACCCTACTCGCAATGGTTGATGCTTCTGTCGGAGGCAAAACTGGTGTTGATCTTGGAGTGCTAAAAAATCAAATCGGAGTAATCAATGAAGGTAGCATGGTTTTGGTTGACACCTCATACTTAGAAACTTTACCTCCCAACCATATGGTCTCTGGTTATGCAGAAATGCTAAAACATGGATTGATATACGATAAAAAATATTGGAAAAGTCTAGTGAATTTTGAAAACATGGATATTTCGGAATTGGACAGTTTAATTTATGATTCCGTAGTAATCAAGAATACTATAGTTTCCCAGGATATTAAAGAGCAAGGTCTCAGAAAAACGTTGAATTTTGGACACACCCTAGGCCATGCCATAGAGAGTTACTTTTTGGGCAATGCAGATAAAACACCTCTTTTACATGGTGAAGCCATAGCGATAGGAATGCTATTGGAGGCTTACTTATCTACAAAGGTTTGCAATTTACCTTTGGAAGAATTTGATGAAATTAAAGCAGGCATATTAAAAACATTTTCTAAAGTTGAGATTTCAGCAAACGATCAGGAAATCATCATCAAGCTATTAAAACATGACAAAAAGAACAGCCATGGCAAAATAAAATTTGTGCTTCTAGAAGCCATCGGAAAGCCAAAAATTGATTGTATAGTAAATAACGACCTAATCCTAGAGGCCTTTAAAGAGTATAATTCTTAAAGATACCTTTCTTTTATGACTTGCATATGGTGGTTCTCATGACCAGTGATGATATAACCCAAAGCCCTTACCGATACAGAAGAACCACTAGCCTTGCCCATTAGCAATAATGTTTTGTCGTCAAAGCTTTTAAATAAGGAAATCGTAGCCTTTCTTACAGATTCATACTCTTCAATCAAACTTTCAAAAGAGCGATTAGCGGCTTTTCCTTGCTCCACGTAATCGTCTTGCTCAAAACCTGCCAAAGGCGTTTCATCGCCTCTACCGATCCGCAATGCTCTATAAGCAAAAACACGCTCGGCATCTATAATATGTAGTAGAATGTCCTTTACCGTCCATTTGCCTTTAGCATAAGCATAGTCTTCTTTTTCCTTAGGTAATTTTGACAAAAAATCCATTATCTCCTTGAGGTTCGTTTGCAAACCTTCTTTTATACCAATGCTAGTTGCTTTATTGATATAGCCCTCGTAATAAGGATGGTACTCTTCAGTAGTTAGTAAATCAGTAATCATGGTCAGTAGTTAAAACAAAAAACCCTTAGCACCTGTGGCACAAAGGGTTTAATCGCGTTAATATTGTCAATTTATAAATCGTTGAATATAGTATGCATCAATCGCTTTTTATCATTTATACTTTCCTCTAAGGAAATCATGGTCTCAGTTCTGTAAACACCATCAATATCATCGATATTGAATATAATTTCCTTGGCATGCATCGTATCCTTAGCCCTGATCTTACAGAAAATATTAAACTTTCCTGTAGTAATATGAGCAACAGTAACATAAGGAATAGTCTCTATACGCTCTAAAACAAACTTTGTCTGAGAAGTGTTTTGTAAAAAAACACCAACATAAGCTATAAATGAATAACCCAATTTTTTATAATCCAAGGTCAATGAAGATCCTTTAATAATGCCTGCCTCTTCCATTTTCTTAACACGCACATGAACCGTACCTGCAGAAATCAATAATTTTTTGGCAATATCCGTAAAAGGAATACGTGTATTGTCAATAAGCATATCAAGAATTTGATGGTCAACTTCGTCTAATTTAAACTTTGCCATATTTGTATATCTTTAAACTAAATGCAAAAATAAAGCTTTTTCATTAACGAATACTTATTATTAGACAGATTTTTCAAGGTTTTAGTGAGATTTTTTCATTATTTATCAAAACGAAATCGTTTTCGTAACCCACTTTTATTTCCGAATTGTTAGCACTTTTTACACTGAAACCATTGGCTTCAATTTCTTTATGTCCAAAAAAACCTTCTAACTCAGAAATTTGCTCTATAACAGGTATAAATTTAACTTTACCGTTAACTAAATCCTCTCGATATTGCACAGCAATATCCACAAGTTCACTTGAATCATCCGTCAAAAGCGCATTTCTTATGATAATGTCACAAAATTGCTTTCCGTTTTCAGGAATCTTAAAATAACCATCACTACTTATACCTTTACAACCACTTGCAATGACTTGCAATCCTTTTAAAATAGCGATAAAAACCAATCGCCTTACCTCTTCCCTATTATAATCATTGGGAAAGTGACCTGCTTCATATAATATAGTTGGCACTCCCAAACGCTGAAAGGTATCACCAACACAATCCAAATTAAAACCGTCATCATACCTCGCAACACCATTAGGAATTTCTTTTTGCAAAAAGTCACTAATTTCAGAAATAATTCCCATAGCAATTTCTCGGTTTTCAGTTAAGGAACGAGCCTTATCCTGCGACGGTGACAAAAAAGACAAAATAGATGAGCTATTGGTTTGCCCAACACTGTAAAACGTCCTTTGCCCATGAAGATTAAAGCAATAATCAGGCTTAAACTCATCAAAAACATTGCGCAACACCTTACTCTCTGCTTGCGAAAGCTCTTGCGCATCTCTATTTAAGTCAACTTCATTGGCATTTAGACGCGTATAATATGCAGCACCATCTGGATTTAATATAGGAATCACAAACAAGGTACACGACTCTAAAATTGTGTTTGAAATCTGATTATTGGTTAACAACAGATTAAAAACATCAAACAAAGCTTTTGTTGTTGTCGATTCATTACCGTGCATTTGAGACCACAACAAAACTTTTTTGGAACCTCTACCAAAACTTAGGCCATAAATTGGTTTGCCCAAAACTGATTTTCCTATAACAGAAACATAAGATTTGGGAAGTTTTCCCAAACTATTTTCGATATGCTCATTGGTGATATATCGACCAAACAGCTCTGGATTTTTAACTAAAGAAAATAGGCTATTGAGATGATCTAATGTCATGGGTTACAATTATAATTTACAAATGTAATCATTTGCTTATTTACAATTGTAAACAACAAAAAGACCGATGAATGTTACATTAGTATACAATTTCTTTTGCCTTACACCGCAATCTACTTAGAGCCATTGAAAAAAATGCAATAAAAATAATATTTAAGTATTAATTTATTTTATTTCAGTTAATTACATTATTTTATTAAAGCTTTAATTGAAATTAAATCAACTTGATTTTGTATTAAATTTGATTACGAGAATACTAATGTTTACATTTGTACCGTTATTTAGAAACAATAATTGTTTACAATGATAAACTCAAGTGAATTTGCTGATCGGCTTCAAAAAGTCATGGATTTTTACGACGAAACCGCATCGAGTTTCGCAGAAAAAATTGGTGTGCAGCGCTCGAGCATTTCACATATTCTATCTGGCAGAAATAAGCCAAGTTTGGATTTTGTAATGAAAGTGCTCCACTCCTTTCCTGAAGTTGAATTGTATTGGTTGATGAACGGAAAAGGCACTTTTCCAAAAACCAATAGAATTTCCGAGACTCCCAACTCCAACCTTTCCACTGACGATGGAAATCCTAAGGAAGAGGTTGTAACAAATGCTGATATTGAGAAAATCGTCATTTTCTACAAGGATGGTACTTTTAAAAGTTACAAACCTTAAATTTAAATGTGTTATTTTCTACCTTTGTGCAAATCTTTTTAAATGAAATTTTTGCGAATTATCCTTCTATTGCTTTTGCTTACCGGCTGCTATTCCGTTGAGCGCAATTGTAACGATTTTAAAATTGGAGAGTTTGAATTCAACTATACCATTGACGGTATTGAAAAAACCGGTAGGTTTATCCGAACCGATACACTCAACATAGATTATTACGAAGGAAACGTTGACACATCATCCGTGCGTTGGATAAATGATTGTGAATTCATCCTCAAAAAGTTACATCCGAAAACCAATTCCGAGAAAGATGCCATTCATATGAAGATTTTGTCAACAACAAGTGATGCGTATGTTTTTGAATATAAGCTTGCGGTTAAGAAACCGAACAGACCAATTGTTATAGAAAAGGGAGTCGCCAAAAAAATCAATTAAGTAATATGCTAGACTTTTTATTAACCTCAGATGCCATTATGGCTTTGCTAACGCTCACTTTTCTGGAAATCATATTAGGTATAGACAATATTGTTTTTATATCCATTGCAGCCAATAAATTACCGGAAAACCAAAGGGCCAAAGCCACAAATATAGGCTTGGTTTTAGCAATGGTACAGCGTATTGTTTTGCTTTTCTTTGTATCATTTCTCATTGGTCTTAGTGAGCCTTTTTACACTTATGATTCTAACTGGCTCTCTATAGCAATAAGTTGGCAGGCGATTATCCTTTTTGCTGGTGGCTTATTTCTTATTTACAAAAGCACTAAAGAAATACGTGAAAAGGTAGAGACACCGGCTCACGATGAGAAAGCTGTAAAGTCTAAGGTTATAAAGTCTCTAAATCAGGCTATTACTCAAATCCTTATTATTGATTTTATTTTCTCGGTAGATTCTATATTAACAGCTGTGGGTATGACCAATGGTTTACACCCAAATAATAATTACACACTTGTTTTAATGATTATTGCCGTAATGATATCTATTGCAGTAATGATTGGCTTTGCAAACCCAATACGGAAGTTTATAGACCGAAATCCAAGTATGCAAGTGTTAGGTCTAGCTTTTTTAATTCTTATCGGCTTCATGTTAATAACAGAAGCTGCGCACTTATCGCATACGGAGTTCTTCGGCAAATCAGTCGGTGCAATACCAAAAGGTTACCTATACTTTGCAATAGCGTTCTCGCTTTTTGTGGAATTCCTAAACTTTAAAACCGCAAGAAAGAAAGCCTAAAACTAAAATAAAGTGGCCTGACCCTTATCATCAATATCTGGATCATCACCACTGTCACCCTCTTTAGACGACGATTTGCTTTCCTTTGAAGTTTCCACTTTGTCTTTGGAAGTATCACTGACATCCAAATCCACAGAGACGGTCTCCTCATCAACAACTTCTAATTCATCGGCATGGACTTCCTCTGGTGCCTCATAAGGTAGAGGAGCTAATCTGTTTATTTGATTTATTTTATCCTTAGTTAATTGATTTCCAAGGGCATTAATCCCTTTTATTGCAATAAACTCTTCAAGATTAATTTCCATGTTTGGCTTACGGTCTTTTCCGCGTTCTTTAGTGAACTCTACCTCTGCCATTGGCCTCCAATCTGTTGAAACAAGCTCCAATTGTGAGTCTGAATGGTCCGATATAAATGACTCTTCTTTTCCTTCTTGTTCTATTAAAAAACGTTTGACGTAGTAGCGTTCTTTTTCACCATCATAATAGATCGCGGAAATAGGCTTTTTAGGAACCCATTTCTCAAGAACAATCATATCATCATCAAAATGCGTTGTCAGTTCTGGTATAATTGTTTTGGCAATACCCGATTGCGTAATTATTAACAAACGGTCTTCTCCTCTAAATTCACCGATTAGCTCACCGCGCTCATCTACATTGAGACGCTGTACGGCATCATCGAACCAAATCTTACGAGGTTTTAGTGTAGAAACACCTTTTTCTTTGAGTTCAACACGTTTTACAGGATGTTTGGTCACCAGATTTCCTTTCGAAGAACGTCCTTTTATTAGGATATCCGCGAAATCTAAATCCCACTTCAGTTTTTTAATACTTCCTACTTGGCGTAATAATACGGTAACCACTTCGGCTTCTCCATTCGGGTTGGCTGAAAAATACCAAACCACAGAACCTTTATTGCCATTGGTCATATCGTACTCTCTGTCTCTGGTAATGCTTGTAACGGCAAAACGTTTTACATACGAGGGCCCTTTTTTGCCATCGCGATAGATCATATTATAAATGGTACGCTTGTCTTTTTTCTTAAATACCGCAACATGGATAATGTTCTTACCGACAAAGGTTTTGGAATCAACTTTGGTCACCATCATTTTACCTTCTTCGGTAAACACGATGATATCGTCAATATCACTACAATCACAGACATACTCGTCCCTACGTAACGAAGTACCAACAAAACCTTCTTCCCTATTAACGTAGAGTTTGGTGTTTCTTATAACCACCTTCGTGGCATCCACATCATCAAAAACACGCAATTCCGTTTTACGCTCTTTGCCCGCTCCATAGTCTTTTTTGAGACGCTCAAAATAAGCGATAGCATAGTCTATAAGATTTGCCAGGTGGTGCTTTACCTCAGCGATCTGATCTTCAAGAGCCTCGATTTTTTGTTGTGCTTTATCAATATCAAACTTAGAGATACGCTTGATTCTAATTTCGGTCAACCTTACAATATCATCTTCAGTGACCTCGCGTTTTAAATGTTTAATATGTGGTTGAAGCCCTTTGTCTATGGCTTTTATAACACCTTCCCAGGTTTCCTCTTCCTCTATATCGCGATAGATTCTATTTTCAATAAAAATACGCTCAAGCGAAGCAAAATGCCATTGTTCCTCAAACTCACCGAGTTTAATTTCAAGTTCTTGTTTTAAAAGCTGCACGGTATTGTCCGTAGAGCGACGTAGCATTTCTGCAACACCAACAAAAAACGGTTTGTTGTCTTCGATAACACAACCTAAAGGCGAAATCGATGTTTCACAATTGGTGAAAGCGTACAGCGCATCTATGGTTTTGTCTGGTGATAATCCGGATGGTAAATGAATTAAGATTTCTACTTCAGCAGCTGTATTATCTTCAATCTTTTTGATCTTAATCTTGCCCTTATCATTAGCTTTTAAGATAGAGTCTATTAAGGATGATGTTGTTGTACCATAAGGAATCTCGGTTATTGCCAAGGTATTCTTGTCGTGCTGCGCAATTTTAGCTCTAACCCTAACCTTGCCTCCACGCATACCATCGTTATAATTGGTGATATCTGCGATACCTGCTGTTGGAAAATCCGGATATAACGTAAAGCGCTTTCCTTTAAGATGTTTAACGGAAGCATCAATAAGCTCTATAAAGTTATGTGGTAAAATCTTGGTAGATAACCCTACTGCAATACCCTCACCTCCCTGTGCCAACAGCAAAGGGAACATCACTGGCAAATTGATCGGCTCTTTTCGCCTTCCATCATAAGAGGCTTGCCATTCGGTAATCTTTGGATTATAGACAACATCCAAAGCAAACTTAGAAAGCCTTGCTTCAATATAACGCGAAGCTGCTGCTCGGTCTCCAGTGAGTATATTTCCCCAGTTTCCTTGGGTATCTATCAACAAATCCTTTTGCCCAATCTGTACCATGGCATCGGCAATACTCGCGTCACCATGCGGATGGTATTGCATCGTATGACCAACAATATTGGCCACCTTGTTATAGCGACCATCATCCAGATCTTTCATGGAGTGCATAATACGACGCTGTACGGGCTTAAAACCATCTTCAATAGCTGGTACAGCACGCTCCAAGATTACGTAAGAAGCGTAATCCAAAAACCAATCCTTGTACATTCCCGTAACCTTTGTAATCGTCTCTTGGTTACCGTTGTCTTCATTCAACGTTTCTTCATGTTCTTCTGCCATCTATCCTTGTTTTCGCTTTCTATTTTCTTTTACTGTTTTACTGAGTGATTGCTTTACGTACTTCAATTTTTTTCGTTTTAGAAGTGTAACATTAAAGCGCTCTTTTATTTTTTTTCCGTCATATGTTTTAACCAATACCACTAATGATTTGTATATGACGTAGTTGTTTATTTTAAACCCAACGAGCTGGTGCCTGTCGAACTCCAGTTTATTTTCCCTGTAGTTGATGTACTCTGTCAAAATAAGCCCTTTATTAAGTATTATGATTTTTGCACCATCGCTATCATACTCGAAATAGCCTGCAATGGAATGAAATAGAACTATCAAAATGAAAATTCCCAGAAAAATAAAGAAGGTACTATCCACCAAAAATTCCAGGGACTTAAATACCGTAGCAAATAATATTGCAAAAACTATCAATATAAAATAGATAGAAACAACGGTATTTTTCACTTTTCTATTGTCAGTTCTCATACTGCGTCCTCAACAATGTCAAGTTCAACCTTTAAGTTTTCTATTATGAATTCTTGTCGCGAAGGCGTATTTTTTCCCATGTAGAAAGATAGCAACTCCTCAATGGACATGTCTTTATCTAACATTACAGGATCCAAGCGCATGTCCTCACCAATAAAGTGCTTAAATTCATCCGGAGATATTTCCCCTAATCCTTTAAATCGCGTGATCTCTGGCTTAGGTCTTAATTTTTCTATGGCTTCAATGCGTTCTTCTTCCGAATAGCAATAGATGGTTTCTTTTTTGTTTCTTACCCTAAACAATGGTGTTTGCAAAATGTACAAATGCCCTTCCTTAATCACCTCAGGAAAAAACTGCAAAAAGAACGTAATAAGCAACAAGCGAATATGCATACCGTCCACATCGGCATCCGTGGCTATCACCACATTGTTATAGCGTAAATCCTCTAAGGACTCTTCTATATTTAATGCTGCCTGCAACAGGTTGAATTCTTCATTCTCGTAAACAATCTTTTTGCTAAGTCCATAACAGTTCAAAGGTTTTCCCTTTAAACTAAAAACCGCTTGGGTATTGACATCACGGGACTTTGTGATACTTCCAGAGGCCGAATCACCCTCAGTGATAAACAACGTGGTATCCAAATAGCCATCTTTCTTGGTATCACCAAAATGAATACGGCAATCACGCAGTTTCTTGTTATGCAAACTTGCCTTTTTAGCGCGCTCCTTGGCCAGCTTTCTTATACCCGAAAGCTCTTTACGCTCACGCTCGGCCTGAAGGATCTTACGTTGAATCTTCTCTGCAGTATCTGGATTCTTATGTAAAAAGTTATCGAGATTGGTCTTTACAAAATCATTGATATACGTTCGCACAGTTGGTAAATCGCCTCCCATGTCCGTCGAACCCAGCTTTGTTTTGGTCTGACTCTCAAAAACAGGCTCCATCACCTTTATGGCTATCGCGGATACAATGGATTTCCTAACATCCGAAGCATCATAGTTTTTACCGTAAAACTCCCTAAGGGTTTTTACAATAGCTTCCCTAAAAGCGGCTAAATGCGTTCCTCCTTGCGTGGTGTTCTGTCCGTTAACAAACGAATGGTACTCCTCGCTATACTGGGTTTTACTATGCGTTATCGCGACTTCAATATCGTCACCTCTCAGATGGATAATCGGGTAAAGTAAATCCGAGTCGTTAATGTTTTCGGATAATAAATCTTTCAGTCCGTTTTCGCTATAGTATTTTTCACCATTAAAAACGATGGTCAACCCTGGATTGAGATACACATAGTTTTTCAGCATTTTTACAACATACTCGTTACGGTATTTGTAATTTTTGAAAATACTATCATCGGGAACAAAAGTGACTTTGGTTCCTTTTCTTCGTGACGTTTCATCTAGGAACTCTTCATCCTTAAGTTCACCCAATTCAAACTCTGCTGAAGCCGACTTTCCATCTCTGGTGGATTCTACCCTAAAATATGTCGATAAGGCATTTACGGCTTTGGTACCAACACCATTAAGTCCTACTGATTTTTTAAAAGCTTTAGAGTCGTACTTACCTCCTGTGTTCATCTTGGAGACCACATCTACAACCTTACCCAACGGAATACCACGACCATAATCCCTTACAATGACGCGTTCGCCTTGTATTGAGATTTCAATGGTTTTACCAGCTCCCATCACAAACTCATCAATGGAGTTATCGAGAACTTCCTTTAAGAGAATATAGATACCATCATCTGGAGAAGAGCCGTCACCTAATTTTCCGATATACATACCAGGTCGCATCCTAATATGCTCCTTCCAATCGAGCGAGCGAATATTATCTTCTGTATAGTTAGTCTGTTCTGCCATAGAAAATAGGACGAAAATTTTGATAAACCGCTAATATAAGGCTATAGCCTAAAAAATGAAATAGCGTTTTGCTAAAGTAATTAACAAGTTATCAGTATTCGGAATCTGTAGCTGTGGCAATAAATGTAGTGACAACGATGGTTTTAATCATTTTTACGAAAAACGAATAAACGACTCAACAACCAAACATCAATCTACACATTAAATAAGAAATGCATCACATCACCATCCTTAACAATGTAGTTTTTCCCTTCCACACGCATCTTACCGGCTTCCTTTACTTTGGCTTCACTTCCGTAAGACACATAGTCATCGTAAGCAATCACTTCTGCCCTGATAAAACCTTTTTCAAAATCAGTATGAATCACTCCTGCGGCCTGTGGCGCAGTGGCACCAATGTCAACGGTCCAGGCACGGACTTCCTTTTTCCCTGCAGTAAAATAGGTCTGTTGGTTCAACAGTTGGTAGGCTGAGCGGATCAACTTAGCAGAGCCTGGCTCATCCAAACCGATATCTTCCAAAAACATTTGGCGCTCTTCGTAATCTTCCAGTTCGTTGATGTCCGCTTCCGTACCCACGGCCAACACCAAGACTTCAGCGTGCTCATCCTTTACGGCTTCACGGACTTGTTCTACATAAGCATTACCTGTGGTAGCAGCACCTTCATCAACATTGCAAACATACATTACGGGTTTATCGGTAATGAACTGCAATGGCTTAACATACTCTGCATAGTCTTCGTCTGAAAACTCTAAAGCTCTTACCGAAACTCCAGATTCCAAACCGTCTTTTATTTTTAGTAATACCGCTTCTTCGGCTTGCGCTTCCTTGTTACCTGTTTTTGCGGCACGCTTTACCTTGTCCAACTTTTTCTCTGCCGTTTCCAGGTCTTTAAGCTGCAACTCCATATCAATGGTTTCCTTATCCCTTATCGGATTTACGGAACCATCCACATGGACGATATTGTCATTATCAAAGCAACGCAACACATGCAAAATGGCATCGGTTTCCCTAATGTTGGCCAAGAACTGGTTGCCAAGACCTTCACCTTTGCTCGCTCCTTTTACCAAGCCTGCAATATCCACAATCTCTACCGTTGCAGGCATTACACGCTCTGGATTAACCAAAGATTCTAGTTTTGCCAATCTCGGGTCGGGTACGTTCACCACACCAATATTGGGTTCAATGGTACAAAACGGAAAGTTGGCACTCTGCGCTTTAGCGTTAGATAAACAATTGAACAAAGTCGATTTTCCTACGTTTGGTAATCCTACGATTCCTGCTTTCATATCCCTAAGTTGTCATTCCTGCGTGTCACACTGAGCTTCGGTCACTGAGGTTACTCGAAGTGGTCGAAGTGAAGGCAGGAATCTTTTTAATTAGACTCTAAATTTCAGGGTGCAAATGTAAGGATTTAGTAGTAATGTTATACGTTATTTTTTTTCGAAAAAACGATATGGTTTTTGGGTATGCTTATTGGTACTATATATGAGTAGTAGCGGGTTTTACCCAACTACTTTTCTGTAGGTTACTCTGTTTTGATTTATTTACTTCACTTTTGTTTTAGCGGTTAAACAGCTATTACTTATAAACAATGCTGGAAGTAGATTTTCCTCTTTTTAGTTTAAACCTCATTGGATTCCAATCTTCAATTTCAGGTTGTTCAATATTATCGCTAAAAAACATTATTTCTTTCCCTTCTCTAATTTCATAAGCGGTATGCTTAAATGAAAATTCCTTTTTAGGACATTCTGCATATAGCTTTTGTATTTCTGGGACATTGTCATACGAAACTATCCACTTAATATTTTGAATGGACTTAATCTTGTCACTTACTTTTTTATGACTTTTATCTTCGTAATGGTTCATATAAAGCGTACTTGCTTTTAAATAATAAGGTGGATCGAAATAAAAAACTATATTGTCATTTTGCGCTTCTTGTTCAATTTTGTCTATTAATTTGACAGCATCTTTTTTATAAAGACGTATATTTTTTTTGTGGTAAGCAATATTTTTTATTCTTTGTATGAGTTCGGTTTTATTAAACCTGCAATCCATTAAATAATTACCTGTCTGTTCTATTCCTCCCATTACTCCAGCATTAATGATTCCCGAACGATTGGTACGATTTAAGTAGAATGTAGAAAAACCTAAATCAAGTAAATCAGCATTTTTTTTATTAGTTTGTAATGCTCTCTGCTTTTTCCACTCAGCTATAGTTAATTCAGCATTTTCAATTTTTTCGCATAATTGCTCAGTTTTATTTAGTACTGAATGCCAAAAAGCATAGATTGAACGGTCTCTATCATTTATTGTGATTTTCTCAACGAACCCTTCCATTAGTAAAAACAAAGCAACAGACGCACCGCCCGAATATGGTTCAACATAGTGTCCATTTATATTGTTGTCAATACAAATCTTTGCTATAAACGCAGAAAGTTTATTCTTTCCTCCTGGATATCTTAAAGGTGAATAGAACATATTACAGCTTTGTTAAGTCAATTGAGTTTAATAAATCATTTTCATCTTGTAACATAAACTCAATTAAATCAATTAAGTTATCACAGATGCCTTTTGCATCCGCTGGCACAGCACCAACTCGATAATTATGAATTATTTGGTGTGAACGTTGTAAATCAAAATCCTCAAATGCTTTGCGAATTCCTGTATTTGTAATGAGTTCAGTGAATTTTGTTTTTAAAATATCGAAATTCGTATAGGGTAAAGGTTTATGACTTTTTGATTTGTACGCTAAAATAAAATGATTAGAGGTGTTGATAGGTTTACCATTTGTCTTATTTGTATTTTCAACTATAAATTTTAAAGTACACTCAAAAGCTACTCTAGTTAGAGCAGTTTTTGCATTAGCAAAATTATTTTGGTCCAATTTATAAGTTTCTTCAATTAGTCTTTTTAAAGCACTAGGAATTTGTTTTCTTTTTAAAGTAGGTTTATTCTTTACGCTGTGTCTTGTATTAGACGAGTTTTGGTTATTAGTTGAACCTCCAGAATTTGTTGAAGAATTATTAGTAGACTGTCCATAACTTCCAGTATTCCCATCATTAGTATTATTCCCGTTACTATTTGAATTTGAAGAACCAGAAATCGATGAATTACTACTAGAACTCGAATCCGTTGTAGAATTTGAAGGCTTTATTTCGGGTGGAAAACCGTAAGGTTTTAACAAATCTAAAAACGATTTACCTTTTTTATATATTTCGTCTAATGTACGAGATGTTGTGTCTGGATTATCAATTAAGTAAGGGACGATTGCATTTATGTAAGATTCAAAAAGGTCATTATTTTTAATGAATAATTCGCCCGAATTCTTAAAACTGTAACCGCAATGTTTTCTTTCCCTGAAAAGGCGTTCAAAAATAATGGTTTTTCCTCCTGTTTTTCCTCTTCCTTCTCTGACTAATTTTTTGAAGTCTTCACCTTTTAATTCTACTGCTTTATGGTAAAAAGTTGCAGTTTTTATAAAATCTTTAGGTTTAGAGTCTATTTCCGTTAATGAATCTATTGAGTTTCCAGAAGAAAACAACCTGTAAATTTCAATTGCCTTTGCAATTCTTCCCCATTTTTTGAATAAATTACTGTTATGCTCAATTCTAATTCGAGTTTCTAAATCAGATAATTCATTGTACTCCAGAACTGGTAATTCTTTTATTTCAAATTTTGGATGACTTAATTTATAATAATTTGGATGTTGCAAAGCCTTGACCGCAGAACATCTTCGATTACCGTCTTTTACAATATATTTTCCATTATCTTTGTATACCCAAAGAGGTCTATCATCATAATATTCTTCTGCAGTTGTTATCGCTTCGGCAATTTCGTGAGCAGATTCAGTCCATAGTAAGTATTCAATAATCTCTTCCTCTTTATCACTACCGTTGTATAATTCGGCAAATCTCGGGTTTTCTTTATCTAAAACTAGTTCATCAAGTTTAATATTTCTAGCGGTATATTTTTTATTCATAATAATTTGGACTAAAAATCAAAGATAAAAATTTACATTATAAAGCGGGTCTTTAAATTACCGCCAACGATTAGATAAGTTCAGTTAAGATTGAATTTATCCATTGATACTGAAACAAGCTAAGCATAAGTGAGCGAAGTTAGCATATCAAACCCATCCTGTCAATACGTAACATCACGTATTTTTTAACAAAAGGTAGGAGATTTACAAACTTAGCTGTTACATTTACAGCTACTTAGACGCAACCCTTTATCAATTGTTGCGTCTATAATTAAACACTAATTAATCCAACCAATTATGAAACAAACAGCTTTACTCCTTTTTGCCCTAATTTTAATTACCGCATGCTCAAAAGACAAAACCGATGATACGCTCACCGGAGACTATAGCATCACCGGTAAGTTTTTAACACCTAACGGTAAAGATGCGGTATCCAAAGCTACCGTTAATCTTTTTAGAAATGGTAACCTTGTTAAAGAAAGCCTAACGGATAGTGAGGGTAACTTTGTACTCAGCGACTTACCAAAAGACAATTACCAATTAAGTATTGCAAAGGGTAAGTTTAGTACAAACAGAAATGTTGACCTTGATGATCTTATAGATGCTTTTACTTTTGATTTGGACAGTTTACCTATAGACCTATTACCGTCTATTGCTGTAGTGACAGGAAGTTTTGACCATATTGAAGAAGTCCTGTACAATATTGGTTTGGTTGATACCGCAACAGGCGAACCCCTTTTTGATATCATAGACGGCCATGATGTTTTGGATAGAAACCCAAATCACGGCCATAGACATAGCACAAATGTGCAACATAGAACCAATCCAATGCTTGAGCCGAATGTGAATTTTGGTTTTGGTGATTTTATAGAAGACCCAGATCTATTGGACAATTACGACATTATCTTTTTAAACTGTGGGTTAAGCGAGTCCAAAACGGATTTTAGCCACAACATTACGGATTTTGTTAACAATGGAGGCTTGTTGTACGCAACCGATTGGGCGTATAGATACCTCAATGACATTACCACAGATGGTACAGAATACCTCAGTTTCTATGACCCTTACAAGAGTGGAGATTCAGTTGTAACGGAGGCACAAATTCTAAATCCCGATCTTATCGATTGGATCTTATTGAATTTCAATATCGAAATACCTAACGGCACCATAACCATTGATGAGTTTTTGCCAGGTTGGCAAGTTGTGGACACTTACGACCCAAATACGGTATTACCTTGGTTGTATGGCCCTGTAGATTATGATGGCATTAGCGAAGACAAGTATTTAGCCTATACCTTTTTGCATGGTAATGGTGGAGTGCTCTACTCGTCGTTTCATACAGAAAACAACACGGAAGATGCCACCACAGTGGAACGCCTAATGCAATATATGGTATTTGAATTAGCGGATATGAAGGTAGAAGGAGAATAAAACGTTTTGTATAGTAATAAAAAATAAGCGGCTTGTAGAATTACAAGCCGCTTTTAGTATCTAACATTTCTAAAAAAATCCCAAGCCAAAGGCTCAGGATTATTATTCATTAATCATTTGTAATTGATAATTATTCCTCAGGATGCATAAAACTTTGCTTTGCCAACAGTTCGGCTTCGGTCTCTACGACATCTTCATCTGGCACGCAACAATCCACTGGGCAAACCGCAGCACATTGTGGCTCTTCATGGAAGCCCATACATTCCGTACATTTATCTGGTGCTATGTAATACACCTCATCACTTATAGGCTCTTGGGTTTCATCCGCATCAACTTCTTTTCCGCTCGGTAAAACGACTTTCCCTGTTAGGCTTGTACCATCAGAATAGCGCCAATCATCAGCTCCTTCGTAGATAGCAGTATTTGGGCATTCTGGCTCACAAGCTCCACAGTTAATACATTCGTCCGTGATTATTATTGCCATAATTCAATTCTTCTTTTTTATTCCTTAATTTTGCATGCGCTTATAACGCATTACAAGATATGAAGTGCAAAAATAAAGCCAAAACATCGTTTAGCCAAACCATACATGGATTTACAACAAAGAATTAACGCTTTTACAAAATTAGGGCAGTTTTTATGCCAATTTAAAACCGATGGTATCGTAAAAGACGATGCCGTTGAGGCCAATGATCTGTTTTTTGATGGCTTTAAACATCAAATAAAACTGGCTAAAGAACATAATGGCTGGTTTACTGAAGCTAACGTCTTTTATAGCTTAGCGTCTTGGTGCAACGCACTGAAAGTGAATAACATTAAGCAATGGACAGACAAGTATAACTTTAAGGTATCAGAACCAAAGACTGTGGGCATCATCATGGCTGGAAACATTCCTTTGGTGGGCTTTCACGATTTTCTGTCCGTACTGATTTCTGGACACAAGGTTTTGGTTAAGCAGTCCTCTAACGATAAGCACCTACTGCCCTATTTGGCAAAGTACTTAGAGGTGGTTGAACCTGGCTTTAAGGGAAAAATAAAATTCACGGAAGACAAGCTGGAAGACTTCGATGCCGTTATCGCTACAGGCAGCGACAATACGGCACGTTATTTTGAATACTACTTTAAGGACAAACCGTCCATCATTAGAAAAAACAGAAACTCGGTTGCCGTACTTACAGGTAACGAAACCCATGAGCAACTTGAAGCACTTTCTGACGATATCTTTAGGTATTACGGATTGGGTTGCAGAAACGTCTCAAAACTCTTTGTGCCCAAGGATTATAATTTCGATGCGTTTTTTAAGGCGGTTTACAAATGGCACCGCGTGATTCACGAGACCAAGTATGCCAACAATTACGATTACAACAAGGCCGTGTATCTTATGAGCGAGTTTGACATGCTGGAAAATGGGTTCCTTATGATTAAGGAAGATGAAAGCTATGTCTCACCTATTGCCACGGTTTTTTATGAGCATTATACCAATGAGGAAAGCCTTAAGGAAAAACTAAGTTTAGATTCAGATAGAATTCAATGCGTTGTCGCTGATGGTTTTAGCAAAGCGGAGGTTACTTTTGGAGACACCCAAAACCCACAACTTTGGGATTATGCAGATAATGTGGATACTGTTGAATTCTTGTTAAAAATTTGAACTAAAAATTATCAATTTATTAATGTATAATAACACATAAATTAGCACCTTTGTAGCTGTTGAAAATTGACATTCCAGGATTAAAAGAGATCCTGAAACACTGAAACCAGTTCAGCACAAATAAATTTAGAAAAAATGAAAAAGCACAATTTTAGCGCAGGGCCTTGCGTACTTCCAAAATCGGTAATCGAAAAAGCATCTGAAGCGCTTATCAACTTTGACGATGGGTTATCGCTTATAGAAATCTCTCACCGTAGCAAACCATTTGTGGATGTTATGGAAAAAGCCAGAGCTTTAGCATTGGAATTATTGGGCTTAGAAGGAAAAGGCTATAAAGCATTGTTTTTGCAAGGTGGTGCAAGCACGCAGTTTTTAATGGTGGCTTTAAACTTATTGGAAAAGAGAGCTGGTTATCTCAATACAGGAACCTGGAGTAAAAAAGCTATTAAAGAAGCTCAAATTTTTGATGACATTTACGAAGTGGCATCTTCAGAAAGTGCTGGTTATAACTATATCCCAAAAGGTTATGACATTCCTGAAGAATACGATTATTTTCACTGTACCTCTAACAATACCATTTTTGGGACACAAATGAAGCATTTCCCAGAGTCACCAATACCTATGGTTTGTGATATGAGTAGCGATATTTTTTCGCGCCAATTGGACTTTTCAAAGTTCGACCTAATCTATGCTGGTGCGCAGAAAAATATGGGTCCTGCAGGTACAACTTTGGTCGTTGTTAAAGAAGATGTGCTAGGTAAAGTTTCCCGTAAGATTCCATCGATGATGGATTATAAAGTACACATAAGCAAAGGCAGTATGTTCAATACTCCACCTGTATTTGCGGTTTACACGAGTATGCTGACCATGCAATGGTTAAAGGACTTGGGTGGCATCAAGGCCATTGAAGAAGAAAACGATAAGAAAGCACGTTTAATCTATTCAGAAATAGATCTCAACCCGCTATTTAAAGGTTACGCTGTTAAGGAGGACCGTTCTAACATGAACGCAACATTCACTTTGGAAAACGAAAACCTAAAGGAAACCTTTGATGCCATGTGGAAAGAAGCTGGCATTAATGGATTAAATGGCCACAGAAGCGTTGGTGGTTATAGAGCCTCAATGTACAATGCACTATCATTGGATAGCGTAAAAGTACTTGTGGAAGTTATGAGTGATTTAGAGAGTAAGGCTTAATTAAAATATTGTGGTAGCTGAGGTTCTCGAAGCTACCCTCAAACAAATTAAAATATGTGGCTTCGAGAACCTCAGCCACTAAAACAAAATAATGAAAGTACTAGCAAACGACGGAGTTTCACAAAGTGGTATCGATGCCCTTGAAGCTGCCGGATACGAAGTCATAACAACAACCGTTGCACAGGAGCAACTGCAAAATTACATCAACGAAAACAATATAGATGTGCTTTTGGTAAGAAGTGCCACAAAAGTGCGTAAAGATATTATTGACAATTGCCCTAGCCTTAAAATCATTGGTCGTGGTGGTGTTGGCATGGATAATATTGATGTAGAATATGCTCGCAGCAAAGGGTTACATGTGATTAACACACCTGCTGCATCCTCACATTCTGTTGCAGAATTGGTATTTGGGCATTTTTATGGTTTGGCACGTTTCCTTCACAATTCCAATCGAGATATGCCTTTAGAAGGTGATACTAAATTTAAAGCCCTAAAGAAAAACTATGCTAAAGGAACCGAATTAAAAGGCAAAACACTAGGTGTCATCGGATTTGGACGCATTGGTCAAGCTACGGCAAAAGTAGCCATTGGTGCCGGAATGAAAGTAGTGGCTTTCGATCCATTTATAGAAAAAGTAGATTTAGAATTAGAATTTTTTGATGGCCAAAAAGTAAATTTTCAAATTGAAACCATATCTAAGGAAGAGGTATTAAAACAAGCTGATTTTCTTACGTTGCACGTTCCTGCCCAAAAGGATTATGTCATCGACGAAAAAGAATTCAACCAAATGAAAGATGGTGTCATCATTGCCAACGCGGCTCGTGGTGGTGTTGTAAACGAGGTGGAGTTGGTTAAGGCTATGGAAAGTGGCAAGGTCGCCAGAGCAGCTTTAGATGTTTTTGAAAAGGAGCCAACTCCGGAGATTCAGTTATTGATGAATCCAGCGCTTTCATTGACACCACATACTGGTGCTGCCACAAATGAAGCACAAGATAGAATTGGTGTTGAGTTAGCTGAGCAAATAATAAGTATTTTAAATTAAGTCATAAATTTATGTGACCTAATCAACTAATATGAGTCCTACTTAATGTGGGACTTTTTTTTGTACCTTCAATTACTGAATTTATTAATCATAATTATAAAACACAATGGCAGGAATTTTAGACTTATTAAACAGCGACCTAGGGAAAAATATTATTAGTGGTGTTTCTGGCTCTACAGGAACAGACCAAAACAAGACAAGTAGCGTTTTAACAATGGCATTACCTGTACTTATGAAGGCTATGGAACGTAACGCTTCCACTCCAGAAGGTGCACAAGGCTTAATGGGAGCATTGAACAGCAAACACGATGGAAGTATCTTAGATAACTTAGGAGGTCTTTTTAGCGGTGGAGTTGACGAAGAAGTAAAGGTTGATGGTGATAAAATTCTTGGTCATGTATTGGGACAAAAGCGCCAAGGTGTTGAGCAAGTATTGGGACAAAAAGCTGGTTTGGATGCTGGCTCTGTTGCTAATATCCTCAAAGTTGCTGCTCCAATACTCATGGGTATTTTAGGAAAACAATCTCGCCAAAACAATGTGAGCTCGCAAAGTGATCTATCTGGATTATTAGGCGGTTTACTTGGCGGTAGTTCCACTAGAAATGAACAAAGCTTCTTAGAAAAAATATTAGATGCCGATGGCGATGGTAGTGTTGTTGACGATGTTGCAGGAATGGTATTAGGTGGTAGTAAAAAGAAAGGTGGACTTGGAGGTCTTTTAGGAGGCTTATTTGGAAGATAACAACCATCATTTTAATGATAAACAAAAAGCAGTTCCTACAGAACTGCTTTTTTTATGGATAATTATTGATATAGCCTTTATCAAGACAAGAATTAAATGATTTGAGTTATAAACTTCACTAAAATAAAGGTTAATTACTATTATAATAGAAATCGAACAAACTATGGGAGAAAATAAAAAGAACACAAAATCTAAATCTGAGCACGAGAAATTTTTACATCAAAATACCACTGATGAAAAAGGCGCCCAGAAGAAAAAACACTATAACCAATATGGAGACCAAGGTGAAGACCGCAAAAAGAGAGGTTCAAAAGAAGATAAGAAAAGTTGAGCAATTGCTCTAACGAGCCAGTTTATCACTTTCACTCACCAAAAGTAATGGCTAACTCATTTGCTATTTTAAAACCTGTTAATTATAGCTTGATTTGTAGTGTTAAATCAAATTTAAAGTTCGAACAACACTTACAAATTTTTAATATCTTTAATAATTATGAAAAACATTATTCCTTTTCTTATCATTATTGCACTTATTGCCAGTTGCAAATCTTATAACCAAGACCAAACCATCAATAACGGCAATGACAGTGGTTTAGTAGAAAACGATACGGTTAGTATTAGTAGTGATGAGAGCGATTACGAAATTATAATAATAGAACCTGGTTTTAATGCTTGGTTACAATCTAGGGCAAGACCCGAAGGGTTTCATTCACAACAATGGTTAGAATCTCGAAATACCATCTTGGTTCAGGCATGGAACCAAAGAAATTTACAGCCTATGGTTTATGATCCTAATCTATATCAACTGCGCATAGATTATGACACACACACTGACTACGGCTATGAGGTTAACTACAAATTATACAATTATTTTTTATATTTTCAGTTAAAATATAATCAACGTTTAAGCTCGTTCGTTCCTAGAATTTAGCTTAAATTTGCAGCACTCAAACAGTGCTATGGAAAAGTTTAAAAAACAATGGGAAATACAACACAATTGGCAGTTGTTATTTCCCTTTTTTGGTTTGCTTATATTAGGTTATTCAGCCTTTAAGCTTTCTAATGCGTTTTTAAAAGATTACCACATTGCATTCTCTATTTTTGCGACAATTCCCGTATTTTATAGTTTATTGAAGTTAACCCTAATTATTTTTAAAAAACTGGAACATAAATGGGTATTGGATTACAAATGGGAAATGATACGCGTATTTATGGTCTTTGCCATAACAGGTACCTCTTCAATGTATGTAGGAAGACCCATAATGAAGCTTATTGGGATTACTAAAGAAAACTTAAATCCTATACTTTACTGGATATTATTTATTATCATTGGGCTGATATTTTATCAAATTCTTTTGGTTACTTTTGGATGGTTGTTTGGTCAGTTTAAGTTTTTTTGGGAATTTGAAAAGAAAATGCTGAGACGATTTGGCCTAAAGCGCTTAGTGGATTGAAAATAAAAACTATCATAGCATCTGTATTCAGAGTTTTAGCAATTGTGCTATCACTCTCGGTTTTACTGCCATCAGCGGTAAAGCTTTCGCATGTGTTTAACCATCATGAGCACGAAGTTTGTACCAATGATAATGTAGATACCAATACCCACTTCCATGAGTTCGATTTAGATTGCGAATTCTACAAATTTAAACTTACACAGAATCAATACTTCTTAGTCTATGATTATGATGAAAATCTGAAATTTTCTAAAACATCAGAATCATTATCGTATTATATTTCTTTTAATAATCATCAGCATTTAACAAGGCAACTTCGTGGGCCACCGCAACAGTTTCTCTAGACCCATACTCTATTTTATAACGAAACTGTTCAAATGACAAGATTATTTACTGGCTTGCTAATGGCATTAACGTGCTTTGGTTACAGCCAAGACTGCAACTATACTTTTTTAGGCGAACTAGACGATTTTCATGACGGAACACCTATTGTATCGGCTACCATTTATATCAAAGAAAAAGATAAATATTTGGTTTCTGATTTCGATGGTAAATTTAAAATTGAAAATCTGTGCTCTGGGCCATTAACATTAACAATTTCTCACGTGGGTTGCGAAACCAAAACAGTGAGCTATACTATTAATGGAGATTTTTTTGAAAAAATCTTGATTGAGCACCATGTGGAAGAGCTCGATGAGATCTCTGTTTCTGGTAATTTAACCAAAAAAGAAACGAGCACAGCTCAGGAGAGTGTTATAAAAGCGAATACCTTAAAGAAGTATTCGTCGTTAAACCTTGGCGATGCTCTAAAAGAAGTTGCTGGAGTATCCTCAATAAATACTGGTAATACTATCGTAAAACAAATGATTAATGGCATGCACAGTAGTCGATTACTTATTCTCAATAATGATGTTAGGTTACAGGATCAAGAATGGGGAATAGAGCATGCACCAAATATTGACATTAACAGTGCATCTCAAATTTCTGTTATAAAAGGATCTGGAGCCTTGGCTTATGGTGGTGACGCTATTGGTGGTGTTATAGTGATAAATCCCGATAGGACCTTCTTAAAGGATACGTTATTTGGTAATACCATATTAAGCGGTCAATCTAATGGTAGAGGATTTTCTTTATCGTCGTCATTAAACAAGTTTACTAAAAAAGGATGGTTTGCTAGCGTGCAAGCCTCACTAAAACGTTATGGAGATTTTGAAGCACCTGATTATGTGTTAACCAATACAGGCTTAGATTCCAAAGGATTTTCACTAAGAGGTGGGAAAAGAACTTTCGAATCTGGTTTTGAGGTGTATTACAGCTATATAAATAATA
Organism: Leeuwenhoekiella palythoae; assembly: GCA_964221315.1. GTDB lineage: Bacteria > Bacteroidota > Bacteroidia > Flavobacteriales > Flavobacteriaceae > Winogradskyella > Winogradskyella palythoae_A. The sequence goes on from CAXPYI010000009.1 coordinate 131,538, forward strand.
ATATCGGGATTTTAAGGTCAGCGCATACCGGAAATGGTGGTGATTTGGCTAATGCCATAAATGCTCCAAGGCCTTTCATTATTAATGACTTTAGCTATAATATCAATCCTCCAAGACAGGAAGTAACCCATCATTTAATGAAAGCTGAATATTTTAAACGCTTCAAAAATTTTGGAAAAATTGATATTCAGTACGATTATCAAAATAACCAACGTTTTGAGTTTGATATTAGACGAGGTGAGCGAAGCAGTATCCCTGCAGTTGACCTTAATTTACAAACACATACCCTACTTGCAGATGTCATAATGGATGCTAATTTAGATAGAAAGGTGAAATTTGGATTAATGGGTAGGTATCAAGACAATTTTGCAGATCCGGATACTGGTGTAAGACGGTTAATACCTGATTATGATAAATATGATTTTGGGACCTATCTGACAACTGAATGGAACTTGAATGAGGATGTAATTGTGGATTTTGGTGTACGATATGATTTTAACCGTATCGATGCCAAAAAATTCTACATTACCTCACGATGGGAAGAGCGCGGCTATGATGAAGATTTTGCAGATTTAGTCATTGAGGATTTTGGCACACAACTGTTAACCAATCCTGTATTTAATTATCATAATTTTTCTGCATCAGCAGGACTTAAATATTCCTTGAACGCTAAAAGTTATTTGTTAGGTAATTACAGTCTATCTAGTCGTCCACCTAATCCGTCAGAATTATTTAGCGATGGCTTACACCATGCTGCAGCGAGATTTGAGTTTGGGGATTTGCGAATATCAAAAGAAGTATCTAATCGTATATCTTCAACATATAGTTATAATAGTTCTGATTTTACACTTTTGGTGGATGCTTATTTCAATTTTATAAAAGATTTTATTTATCAAAGGCCTTCTGGTGAGTCCGAAATCACCAATAGAGGTGAATTTGTGGCGTGGGAATTTGTGCAATCCAATACCCAGATTTTTGGTGTCGATGTTGCTGCTTCCTATAAGCTCTCAGATCGAATTAGTTTAGATAATAAAACATCATTTATTAAGGGATATGACCAAACAGACGATATCCCTTTGATTGACATGCCACCATTTAGCACTATTAACGGAATAACCTACACTAATGCTGATTGGAATAATTTTAAAATTAATTTAAAATCTGAATGGGTGTTTGAACAGAATGAGTTTCCAGATTTTAATTTTGAAATCTTTGATCCAACTAGAAATGAAGATGTATTGTTGGATATTAGTACACCACCGAGTGCTTACCACTTGTTACATCTTTATTCTGAAATCACTGTGAATACCTCAAAAAAAACCAATTTAAATATCGCTCTTAGCATCAACAATTTATTTGATACCAACTATAGAGCTTACCTTAATCGCCTTCGTTATTTTGCTGATGACTTAGGAAGAAATGTAATGTTACAATTACAATTTAATTATTAAAATTTAAAACAATGAAAACTACAAAAACATTAAAGAATTTTTTAATCTTATTTATGACCTTAGGACTCATAACTTCTTGTTCTGATGATGATGACAATCCGCCACCTGTTAATGAAGAAGAAGTTATCACCACACTTACACTAACATTGACACCACAAGGAGGTGGAACAAGTGTGGTAATGCAGTCTCGAGACGCAGATGGAGATGGACCAAACGCTCCGGTAATTACCGTAAGTGGTGCATTAGCTGCTTCTACTGCCTATACAGGGACTGTTCAGTTTTTAAACGAACTTGAAACGCCTGCTGAAGATATTACAGTAGAAGTCCTTGAAGAAGATGATGAGCATCAGATATTCTATAGTTTCACGGGTTCTTCTGGAAGTTCAGTAACTTATAATGATATGGATGGAAACGGTAATCCGATTGGTGTAAGTATTAGCATGAATTCTGGTAGCGCTTCTACGGGCAATACCTTAACAGTAACCCTTAAACATGAGCCAACAAAACCAAACGATGGTACTGCTAATGGTGCTGGCGGAGAAACTGATGTTGAAGCAACATTCACTTTTGATGTCAACTAATCAAGACTTTAGAGATGATAAAAAAAGCACTCATTTGAGTGCTTTTTTTATGCTTTCTTTACAGCATCTTTCGTTTTAATTACATAGGTGTATATCCACATTAAAGTAAATGTTGGTATCACGTCAAAGCCTGGCAACGCTTCTTCTACAAAGGTAATCACACCTGCGATTTTACCTTCTCTACCTTTGTACAGTTTGGTCATTAACCAACCAGATACTGGTGCCCAAATAACATCAGAGAATTCTCCGATGCCTGGTATAATAAAAGAAACAAAGCCCAAAGCGTCAAACAAAAGACCTAGTAATAGTTTTTGATATTTCTTCATATTTTATCCTGAACTTTTTTCAGGATTTTATCACGTCCTGAAATCATAATTTAACTTATTGACATAGAGCAATAAGTGTTCCAAAAGATGGCTTCTGTCGCTTCGTCATAAAATTCCATTAACATCCCTTAAACCTTTTTAACGTTTAGTTAAGAAGGTTGCTTAGGCTGACAGCTTAGTTTTGTAGGGTTAAAGTGTAACAACCGCAAAATAATTATGTCTTTAACCATATACTAAACTATCATCAATCAATCCTTTATGGACTTACGTTCTGTTTTTCTACTGCTATCTATTTGCCTATCAAACATTGTACTATCCCAAGACGAAGTCATACTTCCTGAAGAAAAAAAATCATTAAATATCAAACGAGCAGATCAAGCACCAAAAATAGATGGTGTCTTAGATGACATTGCTTGGCAGGATGCCCAGATAGCAACCAATTTTATCTCTTTTAGACCAGAAATTGGTGAAGCAAGACCGCAGCAAGAGCGAACAGAAGTTAAAATGACCTACGATAACCAAGCCATTTATGTTGCTGCGTATCTCTATGACGATCCAACAAAAATCATGAAGCAACTCACAAGTAGAGACAATTTTGGACAAAACGATTTTTTTGCCGTGATTTTAAACCCTAACAACGATGCACAAAACGATACAGAATTTTTCATTTTTAGTTCGGGTCAACAGGCAGATGCCATTGCAAATCCAACCATTGGCGAGGATTTTGGCTGGAACGCCGTTTGGGAAAGCTCAGTAAAAATTGTTGACGATGGCTGGATTGTAGAAGTAAAAATTCCATATCGTGCTTTGCGATTTACCGATCAAGAAGAACCAACTTGGGGCATACAGTTCCATAGGCAGTTTAGGAGAGAACGTTCGCAATACACATGGAATCCCATTGACCCAACAAAAGGAAATATTGGAATCTATCATGGTGAGTTAACAGGACTAAAAAACATTAAACCACCTGTGAGGCTTAACCTCTACCCTTTTTCAACAGGAATTATAAATGATTTCGATGGAAATACCGAAACAGATTTAACCTTTGGTATGGACGTGAAATATGGTATTACGGACAACTTTACACTAGACGCTACACTTGTGCCAGACTTTAGTCAAGCTGGTTTTGACAACGTGGTACTTAATCTTGGACCATTTGAACAAACCTTTTCAGAGCAACGTCAGTTTTTTACTGAAGGTGTAGAACTGTTTTCTAAAGGCAATTTGTTCTTTTCAAGACGTGTAGGTAACAGACCAAGTGGCCAACTAAATCTGGCTGAAGACGAAACCGCCAATGTGCCAAACGAGGTTAAGGTCTTAAATGCAGTAAAAGTTTCAGGACGAACAAAAAAAGGCTTAGGTATTGGCATATTTAATGCCATTACCGAAAAGACTGAAGCCACCATTACCAATACGACCACTGGAGATAAGCGACGAGAAGTTGTAGAGCCTTTTACCAATTACAATATACTTGTTGTAGACCAACAGTTTAACGGCAACTCTTCTATCAGCTTAATCAATACCAATGTAATGAGAGAAGGTGGTTTTAGGGATGCCAATGCTACGGCACTGGTTACCAGCATACAGAACAAACGTAACACATATAGAATTATTGGTGAAGCTAAAATGAGCAATGTCAACCCGCAATTTGATGATAATGAAACAGGTTACAGTACGTTTTTTTTCATAGGGAAGTCTCATGGAAATTTTAGATATAGTTTTGACCACAGTTTTGCAGATACTAAATACGATATTAATGACCTTGGTCTAATTTTTAGAAACAACTACAATAATTTTGGTGCAGATGTGTCCTATAGAATTTTTGAGCCCAAAGGTAATCTTAACAATTATCGTATAAATGCTTACATCAATTATAGGAATTTAGCTAATCCGGGAACTTTTACCGGTACAAATTTTGGAGTCAATTACAATGCACAAACCAAAGCTTTAAACAACTATGGTTTTAATATGAATATTGAGCCAGGTAAGCAATACGATTATTTTGAGTCTAGGGATGGTAGATTTTTTATATATGAGAATATCGCTAGCATTGGTGGTTATTACTCTTCAAATTACAACAAACAATTTGCATACGACATTAATGCAGATACTTTTAAAATATTTGAAGATGGCAGGGATTTATTTGGATACAACCTTAATTTAAGCCCAAGATTTAGGTTTAGTGACAAGTTCTTAATGGTCTATAGCTTTAACATTAACATGTCCAATGGTTCTAGAGGTTATGCCGCAAGAGTGGATAATCAACCTATATTTGGTGAGCGTAACCGCAAAAGATTAACCAATAGCATATCTGCTAATTACACCTTTAATCCTTTTAACACATTGGCATTAACGTTTAGGCATTATTGGGACACCGTAGATTATGATTATGAATTGTTTACGCTTTTGGATAATGGTCGCTTAACTACTGAGTCTGGTTACAATATTGATAATATTGGCCAAAGTCCAAACATTAACTTTAGTACGTGGAATATAGATTTAAGCTACTCTTGGCAATTTGCTCCCGGAAGTTTTTTAACAGCCTTATATAGAAATCAATTGTTTAATAGAGATACGATGTCGCAAGATAGTTATTCGGAAAGCTTAAACACACTTTTTAACCAACCGATACAACATACACTTTCAGTAAGGGTGCAATACTTTATAGACTTTAACGGAATAAAATCCGTCTTTAAAAAGAAAACAACTGCTGAAACTGGACAAGCGAATACATTTATAAGACAAAATCCATTTTATACACACCCTTAAAAGATGATGCAATAATCGTATTAAAATAGTATTTTCGCTAACACTATGATTAAGGCAAAAAATATCCATAAATCCTATAGCGACCTTCATGTGTTGAAAGGTGTGGATTTAACCATTTCTGAAAGTGAAATTATATCCATCGTCGGTGCATCTGGTGCAGGTAAAACAACATTACTACAAATATTAGGTACTTTAGACAAACCCGATTATAAGAGCAATACTGAACTCATCATCAACGAGCAGTCTATTAAGACCCTTAATGATAAAGCGCTGGCAAAGTTTAGAAACCAACATATTGGTTTTATCTTTCAATTCCATCAATTGCTGCCAGAGTTTACGGCCTTAGAGAATGTATGTATTCCTGCTTTTATCAACAATACACCAAAGGCTAAAGCTGAGCAACGTGCCAAGGAACTACTCGATTATTTAGGTCTATCAGAACGTTTGCATCACAAACCCAACAGCATGTCTGGTGGTGAACAACAACGTGTAGCCGTAGCTAGAGCACTCATCAATGAGCCCAAGATTATTTTTGCGGACGAACCTTCAGGTAATTTAGATAGTGAATCGGCAGACCAACTTCATAACTTATTCTTTAAGCTAAGAGACGAATTTAAACAAACCTTTGTCATTGTTACCCACAACCAAGAACTTGCCGAAATGGCTGATAGACAATTGACCATGGTGGATGGTAAGATTGTGGGTTAGGTTTGTGGTGCGCTTAACGTGTTTTGTGTTTGACTCGTTGCAGAAAATCAGTTATGATTTTCCGCCTTAACCGAAAGATAGCAAATTGCAATGAATTATAGCCAATGTTGACAACGGTATTTTTTTCGGTTTATTCTTTAAATTGTATGTTCTGACATTTATTCTTTTCATACCATTCTAACCAATTTTTTTTGTCGCTTTCAAATATTCCAGATGGATAAGTGCCAGCATAATTCGACATAGATTCAAAAGAAACGTGAGTATATTTTCCGATAAAATTCAATGAGTTTTTTAACGACTCGCCTTGAACATTATAAATGAGGTTCTCAACATTTTCAACATTCCTAAAGAACTCTTTCTTAAAGCTCAAATTTTCATTGCAAGAAATTTTCTCTTTTGATGCAGTTTGTTTCGAAGACCAACAAGAAATACTCAATAATAATATTGCGCTTGTCATTTTAATCAACATTACCCTTCGGTTACTCATCTTTTTTCGGTTTTTATATTTATGGCAGTAACCTTTTGTATATCATTTGGTTTATTATTTATTAGTTTGATTACATAAGCTACTAAAAGTCCGATTGAAAATGTAGTCAAAATTGTGCAAACAATAAATGCGATAATCGGTGGAATCATCATTAAAAATCTTTCTTCAGTTACAGTCAGACCGACAATGAGACAAAAAGTAGTCCAGATTATTAAATTCACAGCGCTTGAATATTTAAAGGAAGTCAGTAGTAATGATTTTCCATTTTGAATATTCCGATGTGCTAATTTTCCACCAATCCATAAGGAAATCAGAAACGCAATTACAAGTCCCACTGTTGAAATTCCATATGTTCCAAGAATCACAATTGTCAAAAGTCCTTCTCCAGTCAGTAATAAAGGAAGCCAAATAGTAGCGATTACGGTCAAAATTCCGATTGGTGCACCAATGAGATAAGAAGTCAGAATACTTTGTTTTAATTTCTTTTCCATTCGCCTTACGATCAGTTTGAATATTGTTGGCAACTTCAATGATATGACGTCGTTTTAATGACTTATATCAAACGTTAAGCGAAGTTAGTTTTTTTATAGGGATATGTCAATACGTAGTTCTATGTAATTTTATGCTAATATTATCTAAAATAAAAGCCCTATTTCCATTTCCAAAAATGGCTTAAATCCGTAATTTTGTAGTATCCATTTAAAAACATTTGACCAATGACATACAGAATAGAAAAAGACACCATGGGCGAGGTTAAAGTCCCAGCAGATAAACTCTGGGGAGCACAAACCGAACGTTCTCGTAATAATTTTAAAATCGGCAAACCAGCTTCTATGCCTTTAGAAGTGGTCTATGGCTTTGCTTATCTAAAAAAAGCCGCTGCTTATACCAACTGCGAATTAGGTGTTTTAGGCAAGGAAAAACGCGATTTGATTGCGAAAGTATGTGATGAGATTTTAGAAGGCAAGCACGATGATCAGTTTCCATTGGTGATTTGGCAAACGGGCTCTGGTACGCAGAGTAATATGAATGTCAACGAAGTCATTGCCAACAGAGCACAACAATTAGCCGGTAAGGTAATTGGTGAAGGTGAAAAAACCATTCAACCTAATGATGATGTGAACAAATCACAATCCTCAAACGATACTTTCCCTACTGGTATGCACATTGCGGCCTATAAAAAAGTGGTGGAGACTACTATTCCCGGAGTCATTCAGTTAAGAAATACGCTTCATAAAAAATCATTGGAATTTAAGGATTGTGTAAAAATAGGAAGAACACATCTGATGGATGCTACTCCGCTAACCTTAGGTCAGGAATTTTCGGGTTATGTTTCACAATTAGATCACGGTTTAAAAGCTCTGGAAAACACACTACCGCATCTTAGTGAGTTAGCTCTTGGTGGCACTGCAGTAGGTACAGGCTTAAACACACCTGAAGGTTACGATACATTGGTTGCTAAATACATAGCAGAATTTACCGATTTACCATTTGTTACTGCTCCAAATAAGTTTGAAGCTTTAGCCGCTCATGATGCCATTGTTGAAACCCACGGAGCATTAAAGCAATTGGCAGTTTCATTGAACAAAATAGCAAATGATATCAGGATGATGGCTTCTGGTCCACGTTCAGGTATCGGTGAGATTATTATTCCTGCCAATGAACCTGGTAGCTCAATAATGCCAGGAAAAGTAAATCCTACACAGTGCGAAGCTTTAACTATGGTATGCGCTCAAGTAATGGGAAATGATGTCGCTATAACTGTTGGTGGTACACAGGGCCATTATGAACTAAATGTATTTAAACCGATGATGGCAGCAAACATTTTACAATCCGCTCAATTGATTGGAGATGCCTGTGTAAGTTTTGATGAAAATTGTGCACAAGGTATTGAACCAAACCACAGCGTTATCAAAAAATTATTGAACAACTCTTTAATGTTAGTTACAGCTTTAAACACTAAGATCGGTTATTACAAAGCAGCCGAAATTGCAAACAAAGCACATAAAAACGGAACAACATTAAGAGAAGAGGCTATTAACCTTGGGTATGTATCCGCTGAAGATTACGATGAGTGGGTAAAGCCAGAGGATATGGTGGGCAGTTTGAAATAATTGTAAGGTACTGAAAATCAAGTTCAAGAATTAATATTTTAAAATAAATTCTTACATTAGTAAAAACTAATTATACTACGCTATGAAAAGAACTTTACTTGCTTTAATTTCAATATGTTACCTCTCAATGTCCGTAAATGCTCAGACGGTTTGGGCACCAAAATCCACAATAAATGCTACTACAGGTGATGCACCTTACACTATTGCATCAGGTTTAATTGACGGAGACGCCCTACCAGATCTTATCATTGGGACATATTTAGGCAATACCTTAGAGTGGTATAAAAACAATGGTGACGGAACATTTACGTTTCAAACACTCATTACCAATACACTGGACGGAATCGGAGCACTTAAGCTAGCAGACCTTAATGGAGATACTTTTTTAGATGTATTGGCCACAGGTTATGCTAATGATAAGGTGGTTTGGTTTTCTAACGACGGTTCTGGTATTTTTTCATCGGAAAATATAATTTCCAGTACCGTAAATGGAGCATCTGGAGTTGCTTTGGGTGATATTAATGGTGACACCATTGTCGATTTGGCTATAACTGCTTACGACGGTAATGAGGTGGTTTGGTTCTCTAATGACGGTACGGGAAACTTTACGCTTGAGTCTGCAAAAATTGATGATACTTTAAGTGCACCAGGTGTTGTTAACCTTAGTGATATTGATGGAGATGGAGATTTAGATGCCTTAGTCGCCACTGCAGTTTATGCTGGTGATGTTATAGAAATTTTTAGAAATGACTTAGTTCCAGGTGGCACGGTTGCCTTTACTAAAGATGCGACGTCTGTAGCTACTGGTAAAGTAGGCATTTTTAATGCTTCTTTTGAAGATTTGGATGGAGACTCCAATCTAGATATTCTTGCTACAGAAATATCTTTTGGTGGTGGACCAACAGGAAATTTGTATTGGTACGAGGACAATGGTGCTGGTTATACTGAAATTGTTTTTACAACTACAATTGCCAATCCTTCGGTAGCTCAGTTTAGAGATGTAGACGAAGATGGTATGAAGGACATTGTTTTAAGTAGTGGTACCTCAGGATCTGGAAATGATTTGGTATGGTTTAAGAATAACGGTGGTGGAAGTTTTGGTAGTGAAACGGTTATTGATAATACCCAAAGCCAAACTTTTGTTTACACGGTCAATGATTTTGATGATGATGGAGATTTAGATATTGCCAGTTGTGCTTATAATCAAGATGCTTTAAATTATTTTGAAAACCTGTTTGAAACCCTTAGCATTACGGAATTTGACACCAGCTCAGTGAGTATATTTCCAAATCCTACAACAGATGTTCTAAATTTTGAAGGGTTCAATGAAAGTGTAATTGATATTTCTATTACGGATATCTTGGGAAAAAATGTGCTGTCAAAATCTCAAAGCCCTAATGAAACTTTGGATGTCTCAGAATTGGCTAATGGTCTTTACAGTATTAGCGTAAATGGTAAATTCACTTCAAAATTTATAAAGGAATAAGTATTTAATATATTTAAAAATTCAAGCGCCATTCTTTGAGAGTCTGGCGTTTTTTTTATTCAGAAAAAAAAGGGAACTTTACAAAAAAGCAAACCAATGTCAATCCTTATTACCAATATTAAGCAACTCTTGCAAGTCCACGACTCTAATGTTATGATTGTTAAGGGAGAAGCTATGAAAACACTCCCAATATTAGAAAATGCCTATTTGTATATAGAACATGATACTATTATAGAATACGGAGATATGAAACACTGCGAAGGCATTGAGGCTGAAACCGTGATTGATGCCACAGGCAAAATCGTTTTACCGTCATGGTGCGACTCACATACGCATATTGTATATGCAGGCGACAGAACTTCCGAATTTGTCGATAGGATTAACGGATTAAGCTATGCAGAAATTGCAAATCGTGGAGGAGGTATATTGAACTCAGCAAAATTGCTTCAAAAAACTTCTGAAGAGGATTTGTATGAACAATCCATAAACCGCATGGAAGAGCTTATAAAAATGGGAACGGGAGCTTTTGAAATTAAAACTGGTTATGGACTTACTGTTGATGCAGAACTGAAAATGCTACGTGTTATTAAACGTATTAAACAAGAAAGTTTAGCCAAGATAGCGCCTACACTTTTGGCGGCTCACGCCATTCCAGAAGCCTACCGTTCTAAAAAAGATAAGTACGTTAAATTAATCACAGAAGAACTTATTCCCAAGGCTGCTAAGTTGAATGTTGCTTATTATATTGACGTTTTCTGCGAAGAGGGCTATTTTGATATCGACGATACTGAAGCTATTCTAAAAGCTGCCTCAAAATATAACCTTAGACCTAAGATACATGTCAACCAGTTTAATATTCTTGGTGGTGTTGCTCTTGGGGTAAAATACAATGCGCTTTCAGTAGATCATCTTGAAGAATTGAACGAGAATGATATAGAAGCTTTAAAAAACAGTGATACCATACCTGTTGCTTTACCGGGTTGCTCTTACTTTTTGAGTATTCCTTATACACCTGCAAAACAGCTTATTGATGCCGGTTTGCCATTGGCAATTGCAACCGACTATAATCCAGGCTCGGCACCAAGTGGTAATATGAATTTTATTGTTAGTGCTGCCTGCGTAAAATTAAAAATGACTCCTGAAGAAGCCATAAATGCCGCTACAATTAATGGTGCTTATGCCATGGGCATTAGCAATATGTACGGCAGTATAACCAGAGGTAAAAAAGCCAATTTAATCATAACCAAACCCCTAAATCATTACAGCGAAATACCTTATGCTTTTGCTCATAATCCAGTGGAACAGGTTATCATCAATGGTCAATTAAAGGATATAAATAATCCAGAAGAAAACTACCGGATTTAGAAACTGTTAATTAAATAATCTTATAAACTGGATTGGTTTTTAAACCAAAAAAATCCGGAAGCAAGCTTCCGGATTTTCATCTATCAATCAATCAAATAATCAACTCTTACTTCATTACAAATTCTGAAGAAGAAATCAACTCTTTATCATTAAATACATTTACTTTATAGCGACCTTCCTCAAATTTAGAATCTTCAAGTACGCTAATATATTCGCAAATGTTTAAGTTTCTGTTTTCGTAGTTAAAACGGCTAATTAAACTGTAGTTTAAAACTTGGTCTTCAAACTCAATTTGTTCGTTAGATCCCAAAACATTGTTTTTTGGGTCTATAACCTGCACATACAATTCTTTGTCGCCAGCTTCTGTTAATGTATTTTTTGCAACGGTGAAGCAAATTTTAATCTTATCACTACGTCTTGCACGCTCAGTTGGTATTTGCTTTCCACTACTTCTTTCAATAACACCCATACCTACTAAACCAACGGTTTGTAAAGCTGCAGCATCTTCTACTACGTTTGATAATTCTGTGTTCTGCACTAATAATGAATCTGTAAACATGGTACGCTCAGCAAGTTGTACCTGAGTACTATCTAATGATGTTGCTAAATATTCGTTTTCAACTTTCAATTTATCATTTTCAGCCATTAAAACATCCATCTCTTCTTGTAATGCCATATACTGCTTTTTATATCTCCATAGGCTATTCACACTATTCTGAGACACTTTTAATGAATCCATTAATCCTTGAATACGTTCTCTTGCAGCAATTAAATCTTGATTTTTAACTTCGCTCTCAGCGATAGCCTCATCGTATTGTTTAGCCATATTGTTAAGGTCGTTCATCACCTGCTCTTTTTCAGTAATAAGCACCTTTTCTTGTTCTTTACTGTCGGTATATAGCTTAGAAGCGTAAAAAGCAGTACCTAAGAACAGTACTAATAAAATTCCTAATCCGACTTTTAAACCTGTACTAGTTTTTTGCGAATTTTCCATAAATTATTGTTTTAAGTTATTGTAATTCTTGTTTTAAAATTTAGTTTGAGTTTAAAGTAAAAGCTGTACTTTTAATTTAAAATTTGTTTTCCAAAATGCAAAATCTCGTTTTATTCACTTCAAAAGATCGCGATACACTTTTAAAAGCTCGTAAGGGAGAATCAAAATTTGGAGAACATGTTCAGTTAATACCTAAACTCATTAACATATACGATGATATTGTTAATTTAGACGTTGACTATGTTATTTTTGGGATTTCTGAAGATATCGGTGTTTATGCAAACTACGGAAAAACAGGTACTTACAAAGCTTGGGAAGTGGCAATTAATTTTTTGTTAAATATTCAAAAAAATGATTTTACAAAAGCTGAACGTGTTTTAATATTAGGGCATTTGGATTATACTACTGAGCGAAAAGAACTAACTGGTTCTGATGCTTCAAAAAAGAAAAACATAAAAAAAGCCAGAAAGTTTGTTGAAGTTATAGATAAGGACGTTAGCCACTTGGTTTCTTCTATTGTAAAAGCTGGTAAGATTCCTATTGTTGTAGGTGGAGGTCATAATAATGCCTATGGAAACATAAAAGGTTTAGCATTGGCCAAAAACGACAAAGTCAATGTTGTAAATTTTGATGCCCATACAGACTTTAGACCAGAAGAAGGCCGACACAGTGGTAACGGGTTTAGTTATGCCTATGCAGAAGGATTTTTAAAGAATTATTTCATTTTTGGTTTACATGAAAATTATACTTCTGAAAAACTTTTTACAACACTTAGAAAAGTAAAGGACATAAGATACAATACGTTTGAAGCCATTAAAGTTAGACGTGAACAAAAATTTAGCTCCGAAATGGAAGCTGCGTTAAATCATGTTTCAGAAAAACCTTTTGGCATTGAGATAGATTGTGATGCCATTGCCAATATACCTAGTAGTGCCATGTCGCCAAGTGGCTTCAGTGTAACACAGGCCAGGCGATTTGTCCACAATTTGGCAAAACACCCAAACGCAAGTTACATTCATATATGTGAGGCTGCCCCTACTAAGGAAACTAAAACCAAAGTGGGAAAGCTGTTAAGCTATTTAATTACCGATTTTATAAGGGCAAATGGAAATTGAGATTATAGACTACGATCATAAATATGCCAAAAACTTTTATGATTTAAATATTGAATGGTTAAAGACCTTTTTTTATGTTGAACCTTTGGATGAAGAAGTTCTCAGTAAACCAAATCAATACATTACAGACAAAGGAGGTTTTATTTTCTTTGCCATTAAGGGGCAAAAAGTTGTTGGTACAGTGGCTTTGATGCCAACATCTGAAGAAGGAGTCTTGGAGCTTACCAAAATGGCAGTGTTGCCAGAAGAGCGTGGACAGAAAATAGGTCAGCAATTATTACAGCATTGCATAGAATTTGCAAAGTCCAGAAAATTAAAGGCACTTCTACTCTATTCTGCAACAAAGCTAGAAAATGCTATATATCTATATCGAAAGTATGGTTTTAAAGAATTGGAACTTGAGCCAAACAGTCCTTATCAGCGTTCGGATATTAAGATGAAACTTCAGCTTAAACCTTAAAATTAGCTTTTATATAAGCAAAGGCTTTTTCAACGTTCTCAAAAACATGTTCTTCCGAAATAAGATCTGGGAGAATATCAATAGACGTCATTTTATCACGAGGTTGTTCCCGTAATCCAGTGAGCAATACCTGAACGTTGCGCTGTTCTAAATCAAGTATGGCATTCTCTAAGGCGTATAACCCAGATTGATCCACATAAGGTACACGTTCCATTCGTATTATTAGTGCTTTAACTTCTTTTGGGATATTTGCGATTTCGTCCTGAAAATGTGACGTAAAACCAAAGAATAAAGGTCCATAAAGATGTTTTATATAGACTTTGTTTTTATAGGCTTCATAAAACTCAACTTCGTCCTGCCATGGCTTTTCTCCATCAAATCCTGCAATCGTGCCTACTTCCATACCCTTTTCACCAATATCACTTGCTTTTTTCATAAACAGCAATGACGCTAACAATAGGCCTATACCAACGGCTTGTATTAAACTACCAAATGTTGTGATGAATAGTACAATAATTAAAACAGCTGCATCTGCTTTTGGAACCACCAACAGATGCTTTAAACCTTTAGTATCAATAATTTTAAAACCAATAGGAATTAGAAGACCTGCCAATACCGACAATGGTATATAACCAGCCAATTCTCCCAATCCTAACAAAACAGCGAGTAAAAATAAACCGTGAATGGTGCCAGACAATCGAGTCCGTCCGCCAGAATTGATGTTAACCACTGTACCCTTAGTAGCGCCTGCACCAGGAATTCCGCCAAATATAGCGGCAATAGAATTACCAATTCCTTGTCCTATTAATTCTCTATTACTATTATGCTTAGTTTTGGTCATATTGTCCGCTATAACAGAAGTAAGAAGTGAATCAATAGAACCTAGGACCGCTAAAACCAAAGCATACTCCGCTATTAGACTATAGGCACTTGCATCAATAGACAATAATCCGTCGATTTGTAACGATGGTAACCCTGAAGGGATATCTCCTATTATTGGTACGTCCCATTTTAAGAAAAATCCAGCTAAAGAAGCCAAAATGAGCGCAACAAGTGCGCTAGGAATAGCTTTAGTTATATAAGGGAATACATAATAAATAGCCACGGTTAGACCACCTAGAACTAATGCCTGCCAATTAAAGTCGGTAAATAATCTTGGCAAATCCTGAATAACCAGCCATGTCGATTTCGCAGAGTCTAATCCTGCAAATGGGAATAATTGGAGTATAATGATAATTAAACCAACACCACTCATAAAACCCGATACAACAGGGTAAGGGAAATACTTCACATAGCCTGCAATATTAATGAGTCCGAACACAATTTGAAATATACCACCCAATAAAAATGTAATAATGATAATAGGCATTGCCGCTTCTAAACTGCCGGCAAGTTCTATTGCGGCAGCGACTAGGGCGGCAGACACCACTGTCATAGGCCCTGTAGGGCCACTAGCTTGTGTTGCAGTACCCCCAAAAATTGCCGCGAATATTCCTAATGCAATAGCACCATACAAACCAGCAATAGCCCCTAAACCAGATTGTACACCAAAAGCTAATGCCAATGGTAAAGCCACTACTCCAGCAACAAGTCCGCCTGTTAAATCCCCTTTTAAATACTTAAAATCATAAAATTTAGAACTCATAAATATCTAATTGATTTATAAAAGTTTCGGCTATGACAAATTATAATATTAATTACAAAAGCAAAAGCTTTTTACGAATAGAGCAAAAAATAATAGGATTTATACTAAAAAAAATCGTTGTGTTAATAAATCTATAAAATTCAATTGCCGATTGCTTTGAGCGAATCTAGTTGGCGTTGTAAAGCTTTAATTTTATCCGAATTATCTTCAACCTTAGGTATAGCCATTAAGGAATCCATTTGGCGCTCCATAATATCCTCATCTTTTGGCTGTTCTTGGTAGTAATAGCCAATGCCTTCACTTGCTCTCCAGGCTTCGTTAAGTTGATTATAAACGGTTTCGTCCCATGTACTTGGATGCTTTACATCTATCCAAATTACGTCACTGTATTCACTATCAATCAAAACCAAATCTGGTGTTGCAGAGCCGTCGAATTGTTGGGCATTAGTATCACTAATAGAAGACACCGTACCTAGAAAAAACATACGCTTTCTGCCCGCGATGTCTTTAATATAAGGTCTGAATTCTACTGGAGTGCTAGCTTTCCAATCGTATTCTTTTCTGGATTCTTTTACTTTTAAAGGCATTGCTGACACGCCTGCAAAGCCTTCTTTTTTGGTTGCATGGTCGTAATAATACATTTTATCCGTACCATCTGCTGGAATAAAAACACTATAACTTAAGCTGGTACGCTCTTCTCCAACAGGTTCTAATCCGAACCAATGGTAAAGTCCGCTATAAGCATCAGAGTTACTACCAGCAAAATCAAAATCAGTAACATAAGGTTGTTGGTTCTGGTCTTTTGGCATCACTGGAATTTTAACTGCTGTTTCCATGTTCCAAGGTAACGGGTCGCTGAATCCACCTAAAAATTTTAGAGACTCTGCCTGTAGTTGCGAAACTTTTTCAGCAAGTGTATTCTGCTTATTTAAGAATGGATAATTCTTTATCTCATCAGGACTTACAAATGTTCCTTTACCAATGGTGATGCGCTCTAGATAATCATTAAAATCGTGTTCACCATTGTCAATAATCATTACACCTCCAAAGGTTGGATACGGAAAAAAGAAGCCTTTCCACTTAATTAAACTGACTACTTGGACCCAATTACCATTATCATTCTTCATATAAAACGTATCGCTAGGTTCGTAATTAAACAACATCCATGGGTTAAATCGCTGTACAACTGCATTGTAAGTGTTACGACTGAATTTTAACGACTCTCCTATTGCAAAGGTCACAGGAATACGATTTTCATTGGAAAACCTTGGAAAAGGTGTTGTACTGCTTACAGAAAAGACCTCTTCAGTATTATCACTAATACGTTGCATGATATACTTTTCACTCGGCTGAATGGCCATGGTCCATTTGTTCTCTGTACCAATTCTCACCAAATGTGGTAAGGATACATCCTTGGTTTCAGCAACACGTTCTTTTGCCATTGAGTGAATGTTTCGTAAGGGCTGAATACGCTCGTTTTGGGTTAATGGTAATTCATCTATTTCAACCTTATTGAGATGGTTGAAGACATTATAGGTTTTCATATAATCATAGAGACCTTGGTTCCAACCCAGAAAATATAGCAGTCCAAAAAATACAATCAGTAATCCTAGAATACCCAGACGACCACCAGTATTTGCAATTTTTCTGAACTTCCGCAATCCCAAAACAAGAACCAAAACACTTATAAGAATAACGAAAATGTATTTCCTGAAAAATAATAGCACAGGTTGGTAATCGTCCCTAAAGAAGAACAACAGGATAAGGATTAGTAAACCAACAAAAATTGTGATTCGTTTTTGCTTTGCTCCTTTATTCCAATAGTTTTTTATCATGGTTAGTTTTTTGTCATTCTATTCCGAAGCTTCGGAAGCTTCAAAAATCCTTTTATATTTTCTTGTTTAATGAGATCCTGAAACAAGTTCAGGATGACACCTTACGTTACATCAATCCTTTATCCTTCAATCGTTCCCTTGCACTCTTCTCTTTCATTTTGGTTTCAGGTTCATTCTTTATTTCTTCTTTGGCCTCTTCAACTGCTTTATTGTCCTTATTTTTTAGATCTTCAATCAAATCCTTACCTTTTTCAACGACGTTATCAAACTTATCTTCCAAGGATTCACTTTGAGTTTCGAGGACTTCAGAAGATTTTATAACAAAACTTGCCACGTAAGTACCCAATAATGTACCTACAGCAAATGAAGAAAATGCAGAAATGCCATCATAACTCGAAAACACAGCTAAAGGTGTTAAAAACTCTACCACCAAAGCCGCTACCAACACCAAAGTGACTACAAAAATCAATCGTGGTAAAAATGCTTGTTTATAAACAAATCCCTTAGGATTGTCTTGACTCATTTGCAGTTCCTTGCTATTCATAATTTTGTTTATAAATCGATATGCACCATTCCCATTAGATTCTCTCCAATACAAGAAAATCCCAAATAATATGGCTGCTATAAAAATGACGAGTTCTATTCCCATGGTGTTGTATTTAAGGTTCTTATAAAATTAGTCTAATTTTATCAAATATTGTTACTAATCGTTTCAATGACCCAGTCTTTGAAAGAATCATCCCAAGTCTCATAATTTTTATAGAATTGTTCCTTATCATACCAATACAAGAACAATACATCCTTAGGCGAAATATTAATCAGTAGCTTGTGTATTAAATCGCGATGCTCAGCAGATAACGATGAATGCGGTTGATGTAGCGCAAAATAAAAGGATTGCTCTACCATATCCTCTAATTTATGTGCATTGCTCCGTTCTAATTTTTCGAGATAGAGCTCTACTCCCATGACTTGTTTTCGTGCATTGATGTCTATTCTGTTCAAATAGCTTTTAAAAAGCGATTTACTCTCTAAAATGTCTTTTATCGGATGCTCGCTTTCTTTAAGACAACTAAAAAGTTCGAACTTTTTAATACGATCGTAATTCGGTGTCTTTACCATGTATTCCAAATCACATTCAATAATGATATGGTCTTTGAGTTTATCGATTAATTCTGGTTGAGAAATATGGTAAATCAACACATCATGAATTGTGTCCTTTATGGCTTCCTTATAAACTTCTATATCCTCAAAGATTACAATTGGCTTAATAAAGTCCCGCAACAAATACACACCATTAAATGCCCTTGTAAAAAATGAACCTGTAGAAAAATGCAATGCATGTAAGTTTAAATCCCTATTGCGTAAATCTCCATAGGTTTTAGCAGAATTCAATATTTGTTGATGAATATTTTCATCTATAAAATTGTTTCTTGTTTTGAATTTTTCAACAAGATGAAGCTGTTCTCTTTGCTTGTCTTCGAGATGGTCTATGAGGCGAAACGTAATGTTAACATCATCATATTTTAAGACATCCAAGGGTTCGTAAAACACGTCTATATCTTGATCGAAATCGATACAAATAGCGGAATCTCTTGTTATATCATTGATTTTACTACCGTGTGTTCTAAAAATGTGCTGCATCATTTCCCTATCAAAAGAATGAAACGGTAAATACACAGGCTTTCCTTTTTGCAATGGCGAAATGATAATACCGTGTGGATTGGCATCTCCATGATTGAGATAATGCATATCCTTTCGCTCTTCAGCAACCTCTGGACTCCAACCCATACCATCTATTGAAAACGATTTGAGTTTTGTTTCTTTAAAACCCAAGGTCTTTAAACACTTATTGTAGCGCTCCACCAGCTTTCCACTTACCGGAATAAGCTCACTTCTATATAAATTTGCTTGTTTTAGTTTGTCCATATTAATTTTCCACTAAAGTGGGAATCTTTTTATAACTACCAGGTTTTTTCAATTCTTGCAGAATAAAAAAGTTTATTACTTTAACTCCATATGAGATTCCTCGTCACTCGTACCTCGTTCTGTCGGAATGACAATCAATTGAGTAATTTATTAATCATTGCATACTGCAACAACATAATTGTTTTTGCGTCAACTATGCCTCCATTGTTCAGTAACGCTATCGCCTCTTTAAAAGCTATCTCAACAATTTCAATATCCTCATTTTCTTCATCAAGCCCTCCACCATTATCAACTTTCATTTTATCTGTATATTGACCTATAAAACATTGAAAACGTTCTGTACTACCACCTGGTGTGGCAAAAGCATTGTAGATTTTGGTCAACTTAGGGATTTTATATCCTGTTTCCTCCAATATTTCCCGTTTCATAGCGTCTTCTGCTGAGCTATCTTTATTTTCCAATATGCCTGCTGGCACCTCCAATAGAAAACCGTCTTCTACTCCATTCATATAAGCTGGTAAACGAAATTGCTTTACCAAAATTACCGTTTGTTTTTCAACATTATACAACAATGCTGCTGCCGCATTTCCTCGTTCTAAAACTTCCCATGTATTATCAATCCAATTTCCATCTTTTAATTGATAATCGAATTTTACTTCGGATAAAGTAAAATACTTATCTGAGAGAATTTTACGGTTTATGTTTTTGATGCGTTTGGTCATAAGGCTATAGCATGAACTTTACAAAACCAAACACTACGACTATAATTAGAATCAAGACAACACTGAAAATCTTAATTTCCTTTTTACGTTGTTTTTTGGCATTTGCTTTTATTTGTTCTTTAATTTTTAATAGCTCTTCTTTAGATACTGTTTTAAATTTTGGTTTTTCCTTTACTTCATAAGAATAAATCCCTTCCCTATTATTTTGTTTAAACTTGTCACGATTAGATGGACGCTGTGCTCGATTTTGTTTCATCCGATTTATCATATCCAAAACATGTCCTGCACCTAATCCCATGATTTTTATTTAAATAGCTTAGATTCCTGCCTTCGCAGGAATGACAACTAAAATCTTTTAATTTCCTTTCCCAAAACGTTCTCTCGCTTCGGTTTCTATATTTAATTGGTTGATTCTCGCATCAACTTTACGTTTAAAGTCCGTATCTGCAATGGTAGCCACATTGTCTAAATAACGTACAACTTCTTGTCGTCTAATATCACTGAAGTCGAGGCCTTTCATATTGGCACGCATCAATTCTTGTAACATATTGAACTTAGTCTCGTAATCTTTTTTGAAATATACTTCAGGATTTTCAAACCAATCTGGTTCTAAATCAAAATCCGTTAATCGCAACGATACTGCTTTTTGAATATTTCTCACATCACGAGATGAAAAGAATGGAAATATCTTCTGTATTTCAGTATATAAATGGGCATAGAACATGTGTTCATCATCTTTGTATTTACTAGAAACCTTATCGAATGTTGCTAAAATACGTTCCTCAGTGGGTCTATCAATCTTTTCTAAAATCTCACCCAGATTCTTTGCTACTTTTTGGGCATCGAGATATTTGTAATTATCAGGATTGTCCATATTAATAAAATTGGGCATGGTCTCCTCAAGCTTTCTCCACCACAGGTAATCCTGATCCACAAAGTCTTTTTCATTTCTAGCTCCATCAATCTTAAATCGACCTTGTACACGCGAAATCACAGCCTTATCCAGCATTTCAGGAAGATTGGTAAACAAGCCAACAGAACTGTTTCCGTAATTGACTGCATAAGCTCCTTCTGTATATCTTAAAAACACACCAATCACCTCCTTTACACCAGCAGAAACACCTTGTGCTGTACGCTCTTGTAGATTATTTTCGGCATCATCGATTGGCGCAAAAATCAATCGTGTTGGGTCTTGCAATGGTTTCATCCATTCTACCATTTTCTCTGCAGAACCACCTTGAAACGTACTCACAATGGTATCTGGCATGGGATGGAATAAGAATGGAATTTCTAAATTATCACTATGCTCTTTTAGTCTTGTGGCAATAGCTGCGATGAGCATACTTTTACCTGTACCCGGAATTCCATAACCCATAAATACAGGCATAAAGCCACCCAATTCTTGAAACGGATTCTTCTTCGCCTCAAAATCGTAGCTCAATAATCGTTCTGTTAATCGTCGAGCAAAGTGCTTAGCATCTTTGTTGCCTACGATTTGTTCAAATTGAATTTTATTGAATTCTACACTTACTGCCGTTCCGGCGAAAACATTGTTCCAACCGTCAACTACAAAGTCTGACTTCTCTAGTTTATAGGTTCTGTCTTCAATGGTATCGGTATATTCTAAAGTGCTTTTGCGTAATTGAATTTCATCAATTAAAGCTTCAAAATAAACCACCGTGAAATCAATGACGTCTTTATCAGTTTTTATGATATCTGGATGTCCGAGATATTTATCGTAATAAAACAATTGGCATGAAATGCCTTTTAAAGGTGATAAAAATGATACTTCAGGAATTCCCGCGAACTTCTGCTTCATTACCGATAAATCGTCTGAGGCATGTGGTTTTAAATCGTGTAGAATTTTATATGCTGTAGAAAACAACATAAATGCTGTAGCCGTATGCATTTTACTTTCATACTCGCGCTTACCAGAGCTATCCAGAGCGGATTTGTTTTCGCTCAACGTTGATAAGCCTGAGGCATCATAATAACTATCCTTTACCCATATACCAAGCGTAATGCCTTCCTGAACTGCATATAAAGACTGATTTAAGTAAATAGGAATCGCTACAGACTCTGGTAATAGCCGTTTCTTCAATCCCAGAATGGTTTTAGATACTGAAATTATGTTTACATTGCTTCCGTTGTTGGCTCTTGATAAATACAACAAAATGGACTCGTCTTTACCGTCATTATCTTTGTTTTTGGCACGCTGGCTCTGCTCCCATTGTATGGATTTTAGATAAGACGTCGCTTCATCACGAAGCATATCGAGTTCGTTGAGTTTTATTGGAAATGTTGAGTTGTGTTGCATGTTTTTTTCTTTCGTCATTGTGGACGAAGTGAAGTAATCTGTTCTCTTGAAGAGAAAACCACATCACATCATTCCTCGTTATGACGTTACTTTTTATTTATTTTTAAATCAGAAACCTGAATGGGTGGAATTGCCAGCTTATTCATAATCTCTGGTGTTTTGTTATACAATAGTTGTATGATTCTATGTGGTGCAAAAACATAGCGTTGTCTATAGGTGCCAGCCCATTTCTGGAAGGTCTGTTTGCTAAAGAAACTACCTTCTTTAAAATCACTTATAGAGGATACTTCATCGATTTTAAAAGAAATGGCATAAGATTCCAAAGGGATATTTTTCTTGGCAATACCATCTAAAATAGCGTGCGTCACTTCATTTTCATCCTTTGCAAAGACATTATGTATTGGTCCTAAATCCACACGCTTTACAAGTTTCGGTAGTAACTTCGGCAGGCGTTTATCAATGGCATAAGCCATTGTGTCGAGGTTCAACTCTCGGTCCGCAACGGTTTTTAGAACATAGTAAATGTCATCTCTATCTTTTAAAGGGTCCTTACCATCATAGTTAAAATACATAAAGCAAATAAACGGTCTGTTGTGAGATACTTCATAAAAACTCCAACTTACCAAATAGTCACCAGGCGAACCTTGAGGCGCTTCCAATATCTTTCCTTGTACAAAACGGTTAAAGATATATTCCTTCTTAGCCGAAGTATAGTAAACTATCGATGCGGCTTGAAATAACTTCCGCTTGGAAATCGGTTCTTTTTTTCGCATTAAAGTATCCAGAAACTCATCCTTTAATACATCAATACTGGTTAATTTATTTAAGAATTCTTCCCTCAACTCTAAATCGTTAAACAAATAGCGAAATTCCAAATAATTAGGAAAACCAGAATCGGTTAAATCTACCTTCATATTCTCTTCGTCGTCGTACATGTACTTAACACGCATGGCTTCTATGGAATACATGAGCAAATCGCAATATTGTTTAAATAATAATATTTCTTGCTTATTAAGTATTTGTTTGTCTTGAACAGCAACAATTAATTCCTTGAGCGTAAAATCTATCATTTTGTGATAGAACACATACTGCTCCTTAGAATCTAATACTGCGGAATCTAGAGGTGTAACAATCATTTTTTAGTAACAAGTATTAAGTAGAAAGTGTAAAGTAAACAAGCTCTATTAGAAACTTAAATGTAGTGACTTGTTACTCTATACTTATTACTGAATTTATCCTAAAAGGTCATCTTCATTAGCTTCTGGCTTAGGTTCACCTGCTGGCTCACCTCCATCAGCTGGTGCATTAGGATCTGCTTTGTAATATTCGTCAAAAATCTCTTTCATGTCTATACCATATCGGTCTGCAAAGTTCTTTTGGATTTCAGCATCCTTTGCTCTTATATCCTTTAAAGCTTCAGCATAACTACCATAAACACCTTGCATCACTTTTTCGTGTACTGGAATATTATCCATCATTTCCTGGCGAGCTTTTGCACTAGCTGTGTGCATTGCAGCAAGCGTTTCACCAATATGCTCATCCGTCTTAACACCCAAATGTTCTAGGATTGCGGCAAATTCTTGGTCTGTACGTGCTTTAAGCGCTACGACGTAACCATCATAATACTTGAGACGCTCATCAGTATCTGACTTTAACTTAGCACGATGTGTTTGCAAATTGCTGCGTAAAGAGGTTAAAACCTTAATCGTTAAGTTATGCTTATGTACAAAACTGTCTTTTGAAGCTGCCAATGTTGTATAGGCATTTTTAAGACCTTCTAATTCTTCTACCTTTTGTTCTAAAGTGGTCACTTTTTCGAGAGCCTCAGAGTATTCAGTGGATTGCTTATCAGCCACTTCTTCTAAAGCTTGTCTTGCCTGCTTTAATAACGCATATTGCTCTTCTAATTTAGCTTCAACTTCCTTTTTCTTCTCAAGTGCTTTTGTATGATTATTGCTGGCTTCTACAATTGCAGATTTAAGACTTTCCTCTACTTCTTTAATTTCAAGCTCTCTATCTTTTAATCGTTTTATTGCTGCTTGGCTCTTAAAAGATAATTCATTTAATAACGTTTGTACGTCGGCCGTTTCAATACGTTGCTGAAACATAGCTTTTGCCTTGTTATCTGCACCATCACGCTGTTTTTGAGCTTCTCTTAATTCTTCTTCAGCATTTCTAATTTTGCTTTTTCTTCCCCAAAGATTGTTCCACCAAGTGTCTGGTTTAGCCTTGGCATCTTCAAGTTCAACCTTAGCGCGTTCGAGTCTTTTTGCGGCATCATCAATGATTTTTTGCTCTGCAGCATTAAGAGCAGAAAATCCTTCGAACATTATACCAACTTCATCCTGATAATCCGTTAAATCCTTAATGGCATCAAGCAATGTTGTTCTGTCTTTCTCAGCCATATCGACAACACTGTCTAATGTGGCATTCAATATTTTCTGACGACTTTCTGGGTCATCTTCCTGTGCCAGCTTAGACTTCATTTGGTCTATGGCTTTTCCCCAGTTTACATCAACTTTTTCAGGTTTTTCTTGTGAGTTGGTCTCTAATAAATCAAAATCATCAGACATATTGTAATAGTTATTATTGGTTGAACAATTTTTAGGATAAGCAATTTCGGTAAATTTTTAAGACTATAAAAACTTTGCTTAGTAAATTATAAGTAGTATTTACCATAAAATTGTTACAAAGTTTTCTTCTTGATTAAATGTTGAATATCTTTATATAAAATCGAAAAAAATGAAATTTTTAAAATCAACACTTACAATACTTTTTATAGCACTATTATTTTGCTGTAAGAATGAAAACAAGACACCTGACAATGGTGAAACTGACAAAGAAACTGAAGAACGAATAAGCAGCGTCAAGGTTATCCCTATTTCGCATGGTACTTTAATTCTAGAAACAGAATCAGATGTCATTTATGTCGACCCAACGGGCGGAGCTAAAGCATTTAATGGTCAGAAAGCACCAACTATCGTTTTGGTTACGGATATCCATGGAGATCATTTAAATCTTAAAACTTTAAAAGCTTTGAACTTAAATGAAGTTCCCTTAGTGGCTCCAAAGGCTGTTGCTGATAAAATTCAGGATTCTATTAGCGCTACGATAAATGTTCTGAATAATGGGGAATCAACAACGATTAACGCTATTGAGATAGAAGCCATACCAATGTATAACCTAAGAGAGGAAGCATTGAAATTTCATCCTAAAGGAAGAGGCAACGGCTATGTGCTGAATATGGCAGGTGAACGAGTTTACATTTCGGGTGATACTGAAGACATTCCTGAAATGCGCAGTTTAAAAGACATAGACAAAGCTTTTGTTTGCATGAATTTACCTTACACAATGACCGTACAAAGTGCAGCTGATGCTGTTTTAGAGTTTAAGCCAGAAACCGTTTATCCATATCATTATAGAGGA
Organism: Leeuwenhoekiella palythoae; assembly: GCA_964221315.1. Lineage (GTDB taxonomy): Bacteria > Bacteroidota > Bacteroidia > Flavobacteriales > Flavobacteriaceae > Winogradskyella > Winogradskyella palythoae_A. Next base: position 157,265 of record CAXPYI010000009.1, read on the forward strand.
TCAGACAGCATAAGCGATGTCAATCTTTTCAAAAAAATAGTTAATGAGGGTAATGATTCCATCGAAGTGCTCCTTTTAGAGTGGTATTAAAAAAAAATATATGTTAAATTTTTGAATTGTTAACAAGTTATCAAAAGCGTTCCTTTAGCCGAAAACACTGCGTTTCGTCGAACATATTAACCGTTTTAACGATAAAATTGTAACTGTAAAAGTGTAAATTATTTAAAATTAACTATTTGCAATACATTTTTTTTCTATATTAGCACCATAGAACCCAAATCTTATTAGCCATGTTTAACAATCTGCTTTCTAGGGCTTTAATAGTGACCACCACCCAGCTTACTATGATTCTAATAGCTGTAGCGTCCATTTTTCTTGTATTCATAATTATAGCTATCATAAAAATGTATAAGCTGAAAGCTGAAAATAAGAAGCTCATGGAGACCAATGCATTTAAAGATGTGGACGAAAGCTATAAAGATTTTACCGGTGGCCATTTATATGGAGACAATTAGAAAGTTAATTACCAACACAGAATAAAAAACACAAAAAATGCCCACGCTATCGTGGGCATTTTTAGTTAAAGCTGGTTTATTAACGCACTAGCTTTTTATACTTAATTCGTTTTGGCATAATATCACCTCCTAGTCGTTTCTTTTTGTTTTCTTCATAATCGCTAAAGCTACCTTCGAAGAAATATACCTGACTATTCCCTTCAAAAGCCAATATGTGTGTACAAATTCTATCCAAAAACCATCTATCGTGACTAATTACCACAGCACAACCAGCGAAGTTTTCTAAACCTTCCTCTAATGCTCGTAACGTATTAACATCTAAATCGTTAGTAGGCTCATCCAAAAGTAATACATTACCTTCTTCTTTTAAGGTCATTGCTAAATGTAAACGGTTGCGTTCACCACCAGATAGTAACTTTACTTTTTTATTTTGCTCACTTCCTGAAAAATTGAAGCGGCTTAAGTACGCTCTGGAATTTACCTGACGACCTCCCATCATAATCAACTCTTGTTCGTCACTAAAATTTTGCCATATCGATTTTTCGGGATCAATATTGGAATGTTTTTGATCGACATAAGCGAGCTTAGCAGTATCACCAACCTTAAATTCTCCTTTATCTGGAGTCTCCTCACCCATTATCATTCTAAAAATAGTTGTCTTACCTGCTCCATTTGGTCCGATAACACCAACAATACCTGCTTGAGGCAAATTAAAATTTAAATCCTCATAGAGCAGTTTATCTCCATATGCCTTGCTAACACCTTTTGCCTCTATTACATTGGTCCCAAGACGAGGTCCGTTTGGAATGTAAATTTCAAGCTTTTCGTCAAGCTGCTTTTGGTCTTGACTCATCAACTTGTCATAATTTTTCAAACGAGCTTTTTGTTTAGTTTGACGACCTTTTGCGCCTTGTCTCACCCATTCTAACTCACGCTCAAGCGTTTTTTGTCTTTTTGAAGCGGATTTACTTTCCTGTGCCAAACGTTTCGATTTTTGGTCTAGCCAAGATGAGTAGTTCCCTTTCCAAGGAATACCCTCTCCTCTATCGAGTTCTAAAATCCAGCCAGCTACATTGTCCAAAAAGTATCTATCGTGCGTTACCGCAATAACAGTTCCTTTATATTGTGCCAAATGATGTTCTAACCAATGTACAGATTCTGCATCTAAATGGTTGGTTGGCTCATCTAATAGCAAAACATCTGGTTCTTGGAGTAACAAACGGCATAACGCTACACGACGTCGCTCACCACCAGAAAGAACACCAATTTTTTTATCGCCTTCTGGTGTACGCAAAGCGTCCATGGCTATTTCTAACTTGGTATCCAATTCCCAAGCATTGCTGGCGTCAATTTGATCTTGAAGCTCAGCTTGTCTGTTCATTAGCTTTTCCATTTTGTCAGGATTGCTATAAACCTCTTCTAATCCAAATTGGTCATTGATCTTGTTATATTCATCTAGTATCGCAACCGTTTCTGCAGCTCCTTCACGAACAACCTCCATTACAGTTTTTTCATCATCTAATTGTGGTTCTTGTTCTAAATAACCTACAGTATAACCTGATTTAAAAACCACATCACCTTGGTAGTTTTTGTCAACACCAGCTATAATCTTTAACAATGTAGATTTACCAGAGCCATTGAGACCAAGAATCCCAATTTTTGCTCCGTAAAAAAAACTTAAATAAATATTCTTTAATACAGGTGTGTTTGCAGATTGAAATGTCTTGGTTACCCCAGACATTGAAAAAATTATTTGTTTATCGTCGCTCATTATACTCTCCCTTTTAATGCGTTAAACACCCATGCTATTGCAAAAAAACCAAAGCCAACAGTTGCAAATCCCCAACCAGCAACATCATCATATCTATATGCACCCATCAATATAAGTACAACTCCCATTATAATCATCAGCACAGTAGCCCATGCCAATACTGTATTTTTATTCATCGCCATATTCTTATCAATTTAGTTATGTTAGTTAAATACAAATATCGCATTTTAAATAAAAAAGCACCACTATTTTGTGATGCTTCTAACTTAAAATCAATTTTGATAGTTACAATTCTATCATCGGGACTTCTATAAATAGCAGTTCGCTATCTGTTTTTGATAAAATATTAAATCTATCCGTTTCAGAAATACCTAGCGCGTCTCTAGACTCTAAAACCTCATTATTTATTTCACTTTCACCAGAGATATTCATGATGTAAACACCATGATCTTTACTCATTAAATTATAAGTAAAAGTCTCACCTTTAGATAAATCAATTCGAGACAGCTTAGCGTCTTGATGAATTTTCAGGCTTTCTTCATCCTTACTATCAATAGAAGTCACTAAAGTTTGAAGCTTTCCTTTTCTGCCTTCAGAACTAAACTTTTTTTGATCGTATCTAGGCGCAACATTCCGCTTGTCTGGAATTATCCATATTTGAAATAAGCTCAAATATTCATCAACCGATCCATTGATTTCGGAATGCTGCACACCTGTTCCTGCAGACATCACCTGCACTTCACCTGGACGTACTTCTTGCCAATCATCTTTCATGTTGTCACGATGTTTTAATACACCTTTTAGCGGAATGGTAATAATCTCCATATTATCATGTGGATGGGTACCAAAACCCATTTTAGGCGCTATAATATCATCGTTTAATACTCTTAGAGCTCCAAAATGTACTTTTTCTGGTTGGTACCAACTCGCAAAGCTAAATGAGTGATTGGCTTGCAACCAACCATGGTTGGCAAATCCTCTACTGTCCGCTTTATGCACTACTGTTTTCATTGTGTATTCCTTTCTTTTTTGTTATTAACGCATTTTATCTAGCAGGCTACTTAATTGCCCTGCTTCTTCTTCGCTTAAATTTTTAATTAAATCTTTATTAAGGTCATTTGGTATGGATTTTAACAAATCGATACCCTTTTGAGTAATGGCTATTTTAACAACACGTCTATCGTCTAATGATGGCAGGCGTTCAATTAGATCTTTTGTGCATAGCTTATCCATTAAACGTGTAGCATTTGGAGAGCGCTCTAACATTCTGTTTTTGATAGTCTGCACCTTTAAAGGCTCCCCAGAACCACGAAGGATTCTTAGGATATTATACTGCTGTGGCGAAATACCGAATCCTTTAAAGAATTCGTTTTGAAAACCTGTTATCCAGTTTGCTGTATAAATGATATTGAGTAAGGCCTTTATCTTATTATTGGGAAATGTAGAATTTATTTCTTTGGCAAAATCTCCCATACCTAAAACTTTACATCGTTATACTCACTACGCTTCTTAAAAACAGCATTTGCAAAAGGGCAAAGTGGCATTATTTTAAGATTATTATCCCTTGCATAATTTACTGCTGCCTCAACAAGTTTATAACCTACCCCCTGACCTTTTAGCGATTCATCAACTTCTGTGTGGTCAATGATTATTTTATGATCTCCGGCACGACTGTAAGTCATTAATCCCAGTTTCTTTCCATCAGTTTCATAAAAGAATTCTCCTTTTTTGTCACTATCATTTTGTTGAATTTTCATAATTATAGACTTTGTTCAAATTGTTTCACCTCTTCTTCTAATTCATTATTTAGCTCGTTATTAATGATTTTTCCATCCGAAAAATTATCGTTGAACGATGGCAATGAGAATTTACCAACAATATTGGCATCATGCCTTGGAAAGCGATCAACAGCCATTTGTAGAACCGACTGCCCACCTCTAGCACCTGGCGAAGTTGCCATTAGCAACATAGGCTTACCTAACCAATTTTTCTGTTCAGCTCTCGATAACCAATCGAATAAATTTTTAAATACTGCTGAATATGCTCCATTATTTTCTGCCAAGGACAAAATAATACCATGACTTTTCTTTATATGGTCTAAAAATTTTGTTGCATTTTCAGGAATACCACTTTCCGCTTCTAAGTCCTTACTATAAATAGGCAAATCAAAATCATTAAGATCCAATATGGTAACTTTAGCTCCCTCTACCAAAGACGCTGCATAAATTGATAGTTGTTTATTAATTGAATCTGAACTGTTGCTGCCAGCAAAGGCTAATATATTTTTCATGAGTTTTACTTTTTCATTTATCAAATTTAAGAAAATATAATTTATATTCCAAGGAATATATTTCCATGTAATATTATTTAACAAAACATTCACTTTTAAGACAACAATTGGTTTCGTAAATTCGTAGCATCGATAAAATTATAACTTCAAAAGACACCCACTTTTATGGGCAGTAAGCATGGATATTAAATTCAATAAGAACGAAGACCATAACAAACTTCTACTCTCAGAACTCAAAAAAAGATTAGCCAAAGTAAAACTTGGTGGTGGCGAAAAAAGTATAGCCAAACATCATAGTAAAGGCAAAATGACTGCGCGCGAGCGTATTGATTATCTTTTAGATGCCAAATCTAAATCTATTGAAATAGGTGCTTTTGCAGGTGAAGATATGTATGAAAACTATGGTGGTTGTCCATCTGGTGGAGTTGTTGTAAAAATAGGATATGTAAAAGGAAAACAATGCATCGTAGTTGCCAATGATGCTACTGTAAAAGCAGGAGCTTGGTTTCCTATTACGGGAAAGAAGAATTTGAGAGCCCAGGAAATCGCTATTGAAAACCGATTACCTATTATATATTTAGTGGATAGCGCTGGTGTTTTTCTACCTATGCAGGATGAAATTTTCCCAGACAAAGAACATTTCGGTCGTATCTTTAGAAATAATGCCGTTATGAGCAGCATGGGCATTACCCAAATAGCGGCTGTAATGGGCAGTTGTGTTGCAGGTGGAGCGTATTTACCAATCATGAGTGATGAAGCGCTTATAGTGGATAAAACAGGAAGTATTTTTCTTGCTGGAAGTTATCTGGTAAAAGCAGCCATTGGAGAAACCATTGATAATGAAACATTGGGTGGTGCTACAACCCATTGTGAAATTTCTGGTGTAACAGACTACAAGGCCAAAGATGACAAGGATGCTTTAGATACTATTAAAAATATAGTAGATAAGATAGGTGACTATGACAAGGCTGGTTATAACCGTATTACATCTGCAAAGCCTAAAGAAAATCCTGAAGACATTTACGGCATTCTTCCAAAGAGCAGAGCCGACCAATACGACATGAAAGATATTATAAAGCGTTTGGTTGACAATTCTGAATTTGAGGAGTATAAGGAAGGTTACGGTAAGACCATAATAACGGCTTACGCTAGGATTGATGGCTGGGCTGTTGGTATTGTTGCCAATCAACGCCACATCGTAAAAACTACTGGCGCCAAAACTAAACCAAGTGAAATGCAGTTTGGTGGAGTGATCTATAACGATTCTGCTGATAAAGCCACACGATTTATAGCGAATTGCAATCAGAAAAAGATTCCATTGGTTTTCTTACAAGATGTTACTGGTTTTATGGTTGGAAGCAAATCTGAACACGGAGGCATTATTAAGGACGGAGCCAAGATGGTTAATGCTGTTAGTAATTCTGTGGTTCCAAAATTTACCATCGTTATTGGAAATAGTTATGGAGCCGGAAATTACGCCATGTGCGGTAAGGCCTATGACCCAAGATTGATAGTGACTTGGCCAAGTGCAGAGCTTGCTGTAATGAGCGGAAATTCTGCAGCAAAAGTATTATTGCAAATAGAAACAGCTTCGCTAAAAAAGAAAGGTGAAACCATTACCAAAGAAAAAGAAGAAGAACTCTTCAATAAAATAAAATCGAGATACGACAATCAAGTCTCACCATATTATGCGGCAGCAAGATTATGGACTGATGGAGTAATTGATCCTCTAGACACAAGAACCTGGATAAGCATGGGTATAGAAGCTGCCAACCACGCTCCTATCGAAAAACCTTTTAATTTGGGAGTTTTACAGGTTTAGATGCAGCAAGACAATAACAAAAAACAGCCTCTGTACGTAATACTATTATTGATATTAGCAGCAGAGGCTGTTTTTATTTTGCCTTTTGTATTGCAGCGTATTTTTAGGACTACGTTCTTAGAATCCTTTTCAATTAACGATACGCAAATAGGTAGTTGTTTTGCGGCTTACGGAACCGTTGCATTAGTATCTTATCTTTTTGGAGGACCATTTGCAGATAGATTTAAACCGAATGTTTTAATGTCATTATCATTGATTTTAACTGCTTTAGGTGGCTTCTATTTGGCAACTTATCCAACTCTTGTCAATCTTCACATCCTTTATGGGTTTTGGGGTTTTACTACCATTTTTTTGTTCTGGGCAGCTATGATAAAGGCAACCAGAATTTGGGGAGGCTCAAATAAACAAGGTATAGCCTTTGGTTTTTTAGATGGTGGGCGCGGATTGGTTGCCGCACTTTTTGGCTCTGCTGGAGTTGTAATATTCTCACTATTCATCACAAAAGACATTGAACTGACCTCAGTTGAAGAACGCCGTTTAGCATTTAAGGAAGTCATAAGATATACCTCAATCGCTGTAATGCTAATAGGATTTATAGTTTTCTTTTTATTAAGATTTAACGAAGAAGAGGATGTGAAATTAGAGCATAATGCTAAACTTCTGACGATTGATAACTTTAAAATCGTAATGAAGTACCGTGCGATTTGGTTACTCATGGTAATTATTCTTTGTGCCTATTACGGTTACAAAATGACGGATCTATTTAGCAAGTATGCAGAACAAGTGATGAACTACAATAAAATTGAAGCTGCTAAGGTTGGAACGTCTCTCTTATATATTCGACCCATAATTGGTGTTGTTATTGGGTTACTTGCTGACAGAACAAGAGCTTCGCTATGGATCATTATAGGGTTTTTATTAATGACCCTCACAAGCCTTATTTTTTATTTAGGAATTATAGATGATAGCACCACTTTACTTTTTGTACTATCGATTGGTACCATGGCATTAGGTGTATATTCGGCAAGAGTGCTATATTTTGCTACGCTTGAAGAGGCTAAAATTCCTTTAGCGGTCACAGGAACTGCAGTTGGTTTTATTTCTGTTGTAGGTTATACACCAGATATTTTTGCTGGTTTATTGATGGGCTATGTCTTGGATGCCAATCCTGGTGCAGTTGGTTTGCAACATGCTTTTGGGATAATGGGATTATTTACTCTTGTAGGTTTGATTGCTTCCTATTTGTTATATAGACATTCTAAAAAGTGAATTAATTTCCCAAATGCCCTCTACCTCTAGGAATAGTTAATAATTTAGTTTGTCTGCCATTAACATATCTAAAGCCATCTTTTCCCCAAAACCCTGCTTCTTCTAGCATTATTCTAATATCTCGTTTCCATTCGAGAATATTAACAGTTGTATTTAGTTCTATAGCGTAAACAGTATTTTCATGTAAAACGTAATCTCCTCTTACAGGCACACCATCTTGAGCATCCCACATGCCCAAAGTTGTACCTGCAGAATGGCCATAAGACCCGAGTGGATGCGTATATATAGCTGGACGCAACCCTTCAGATTTCGCTTGGTCTAAAGATTCTTTTAATATTTGATTACCAGTTTTGCCAGTTTCAAAATTATTTGTAAAAATATCCTGAACTCTATTGCCATCTTTTAGAGCTTCTATTAAATACTTTGGAGGTTCTGTTTCATTAGGTTTTAAGACATAAGCCAATTCCTGACAATCTGTATTTAATCTTAAATAAGTGATTCCAAAATCGCAATGCAATAAGTCTCCTGGAAGAATAACCACGTCTTCTGGTCGGTTTGAAAACGCGTAGAGATGGTTCCCTAATTCTTCAGCCGTACGTTGTACATCCACCGTTGGGTGAAACCAAGTTTCTAAACCTAAATCAGTTACCTTATCGCGCATCCACCACTCCACATCTGTAGTGGTCGTAATTCCGGGAGTAATGACTTTTTCTGAAAATGCTTCGGCAATAATACCATGGGTAATATCAACTAACTGACTATAAATTACCATTTCCGTTTCAGTTCGGGTTTCAATCCAGCCGATAGCAAGTTGCTCTGCTGACTTTACATTAGATTGATACTGTTTTGGCAAATGAGACATAAACGCCTCGTAATCTGTTTTTACGATACCATCTGCAATATTAAAATGGTCAGAATAGTTTAAAGCGATTGATTTGGGATTGCGTTCTTCAATGATTTCAATTAGTCGTTTCCATTGATTAGGCTCTTTTTCTTTATCCCAAGCTGAGATAATATTCTCACCAAAATTATAGCGCGCTACCGCTAATTTTTCGATTGTATCCTTTTCTTTATTTCTATAAAAAACCAATATGGTTCTTCGTCTTGCATTGAGCCAAGTGGCAGGTAACATAGTTTTAAGCACTGGATCTTCATTATATTCTCTTGAAATTAAAATCCACATATCAAAACCTGTGTCGTCCATCAGTTTTGGCAATAGATTATCAAATCTATCCTTTAAAATTTTATCCACTACTTCTGCGCGTTGTCGTTCTGGTAGTATTTGCTGTGCGTTGAGTTTAATTGAAACAAACAATAGAAGAATGAATAGGTATTTCATAATATTAAATTTAGCTCACTAAAATACCTAAATTATAGGCATAAAAAAAGAGCGCTAGTTGCGCTCTTGTATTTATAAATTTTTAAAAGTTTAGTGTGAAAGTCGTTCACGCTTTGCTTTCTTTTCTTCTCTGATTTCCTTGAAACGCTCAATTGCCGAACCAAATACCCAATAAGGGATTACGAAAGTTAAAAGGAAAATCATTAACCAAAAACCAATTGTTAGTATGGTTAAAAATGCTAAAAATCCTAAATACTGATCAAATTCGAACATAATTGCGTTTCATTTTTTATTGCTATGCAAAGATATAACCAAATTATAAGTTTCACAATAGCCGTGGTGAGATTTATCAACAGCTTATTAAAATACTATAAATTTTTAATGTGATAAGCCAAAAGCCCTTCTATTGGCCTTCTAACAAAGTTACCAACTTTGAAGCCATATTCTTCAGCGACTTCCTCTATTTCGTTTTTGGAGAAATAAGCTATAGATCCTGCAAAATGTACAGGAACTCCCTTATCTAATTCAGGCTTAAACTGTAGGATCATATTCTCGGTAAAAATCCGGATTCCCTTTTTAATTAAATTAACGACGTAGTCAGAGTCTTTATTTAAGAACATAAACTCTGCATGATCTGCCAAGTATGCACTTGGATTAGCTTGTTTATATAGGTTATATTTAATAAAGTCCGCATCGAGATTATGCTTGTGCTCAAAGGCTAACTTTATAACTTCTGGCATCTTATTAAAATAATAATCTCTAATAAGCTGCTTACCAAAGTAATTTCCACTAGCATCATCCATAAGGGTATACCCGAGGCTATCTACCCTTTGGTGCAATTGTTTTCCATCAAAATAACTACAATTAGAACCTGTTCCCAAGATACACACAACTGCAGCCTCATCATTGGAATTTATACATGCTCGAACAGCGGCATACGTATCTTCCTTAACCTCGACTGTAGCTTGAGGAAAATAATCCTCTAAAATAGACTTTAATAATAAACGTGGTTTTTCTGTTCCACAACCAGCTCCATAAAAAAATACATGTGTCACCTCAGACACAAGAGCCATTAAGGCATTGTTTTCACTAATAGTTTTTCTAAGTTTTTTTTCTCCAATAATGGCAGGGTTTAACCCCTTAGTCCTTATTTTATCGGCAGCTTGATTTCCTTGCTCATCTATAGCAATCCAATCGCACTTAGTAGAACCACCATCAGTAATTAAAATCATATCCTATTGGTATAATAAAATTCCGTAGCAATTGAAATATTCAATAGACTACGGAATTTAGAATTAGTATTATAAACTATTGATTTTTTGAGCTAAATCAACTAATTTATTAGAATAACCAAACTCATTATCGTACCAAGATACAAGTTTGAAGAATGTAGAATTAAGTTCTATTGCAGAATCAGCATCGAAAACACTGGTTCTTTCTTCACTTACAAAATCCTGTGAAACAACGGCATCCTCTGTATAACCTACAACACCGTTCATAGCACCATCAGCAGCCGCTTTAACGGCTTTCTTTATTTCTTCCAATGAAGTTTCCTTTTTGGTCTTAACGGTTAAATCAACAACCGAGACATCTACAGTAGGCACTCTAAACGCCATACCTGTTAGTTTACCATCCAATTCTGGGATTACTTTACCCACAGCTTTTGCAGCACCTGTAGAAGTAGGAATAATATTATTTAAAGCACTACGCCCTAATCTGTAATTCTTTTTTGCTGGAGAATCCACGGTATATTGCGAAGAAGTTGTAGCGTGAATAGTTGTCATCAACGCTTCCTCAATACCAAAATTATCCTCTATAATCTTTGCCAAAGGCGCAAGACAATTTGTTGTGCATGATGCATTTGATACAATTGTGTGGCTTTCGTTAAGCTTACTATCGTTAACACCCATTACAAACATTGGCGCGTCTTTACTAGGTGCAGAAATCACTACTTTTTTAGCACCACCATCTATATGGTACTGTGCTGTTTCTAAAGTTGTGAAAATGCCTGTGCATTCTGCTACGATATCAGCACCTGCTGCATCCCACTTTAAATTTTTAGGATCGCGCTCTGCAGTAACACGAATAGATTTTCCATCAACTACTAAATTTCCATCTTTTACTTCTACTTCTCCGTCGAATCTTCCGTGAACCGAATCGTACTTTAATAAATAAGCCAGATGTTCTACATCCAACAAATCGTTTATTGCAACAACATCCACATCATTACGTTTTACAGTAGCTCTAAATACGATTCTACCTATTCTACCAAAACCGTTGATTCCTAATTTTAAATTTGACATATTCTTTTACTATTAATTAATTTTCTTTTTAAACTGTCATAATATCCGAAACTCTTAGGAGTTCCATGTTGATTTTTGATTTTCCTTTTACCGATTGGTCAAAAGGTGTTAACTGCATGAGATCATTTTTAAGACCAACCATGTAATTGCTTTCGCCTGCCAATAAACTTTCTACGGCTTTTACTCCCATTCTACTTGCCAAAACCCTATCGAAGCATGTTGGAGATCCACCTCTTTGCATATGCCCAAGAACGGATACCCTAACTTCATATTCAGACATGTTTTCTTCTACGTAATCTTTTAGTTGAAACACATTCTTACCAATTTTATCACCTTCAGCAACAACAACTATACTCGAAGATTTGCCTGATGCCTTACTGCGTCTTAACGATTCTAATAACCTTTCTAACCCTAGATCCTCTTCTGGTATAAGAATCTCTTCTGCACCAGCACCAACACCTACATTGAGGGCAATATGACCAACGTCCCTTCCCATAACTTCAACAAAGAACAATCTGTTGTGCGAACTCGCTGTATCCCTAATTTTATCTATGGCCTCTACAACAGTATTAAGTGCGGTGTCATAACCCAAGGTGTGGGTTGTCCCAAAAATATCATTATCTATAGTCCCAGGAATTCCCATTACAGGGAAGTTAAATTCTTGATTAAAAATCATGGCACCCGTAAAACTACCATCACCACCAATAACTACAAAAGCATCTATCTCTGCTTTCTTTAGTTGCTCATGAGCTTCAATTCTTCCCTCCTTGGTTCTAAATGTTTGGGATCTGGCAGACTTTAAAATGGTTCCTCCTTTATTTATAATTCCCTTAACGCTACGTGCATCCATTTTTACAAAATCCCCTTCAATCATTCCTTCATAACCTCTATAAATTCCGTAGCATTCAACATTATGGTATGCACATGCCCTAACCACAGATCTTATGGCTGCATTCATTCCTGGAGAATCACCTCCAGATGTCAATACGCCTATTTTTTTTATCGAATTTGACATTAATGTATTTCTTTTGAAAGTAAAATTAAGAAACAAAACAAACAATAAAGGGGCTATTTTAATAAAAAAATTGGGCGAAAATTAATTCAAACGTTTTCGTTAATAAGTATTTTAACAAAAACCCAAAAAGTGCAGTTTTAAGACCTAATTTTTGTCTTCTTTTTTCTTCATGGATATATATTCTGGCATCATAGAGTCTTCATTTTCATTCTTTTTCTCTTGTTCTTTTTCTATTTTTTTATCCTTTCTATTCTTGCCAGAAAATATGATTTCGATTAATTCCTTAAACGTATCGAATTCTACATTATAGGATAAACCCACCCCTTGCGTGTAGCCTATTTCTTCACCAAAGTTTCTTATGGTGTTTTCTCGGTTAAACACCTTTGCACGTAAGGTACCTTCATCATTGAGCAACCAATCAATCTGCACATCTCCCGTTATGGTTGTTTGTGCAGCACTGCCAAATGGCACGCCCACCTTGCCGTTTACCAAAATTTTATCTGATATTTTGGTTTGCAAGGTTAATCCTACCCTACTATTAGTCTGCAGTTCTGGTGTATCTTGTCCAAGCTCTAAATCCACACCGACTCGTAAGTCCTCATTGTCACCACCTAACAAATTATTTACAATACCACTAAGACGTTCTGCTATTGTACCGTTAAAATCTAGACCGCTGACTCCGCTAGCAAAACCACCTGTTGCCAAAAATATTAATGCCTGATTGTCGCGCTCATCCTTTGATGACAATCTATAATCCAACTCAGATTTTACAGTAGAGGTTACTGTTGGAAACCTAAAGTCAAATTCAGGATCGGGCTGTTCTAGCTGACCTGTTAAATGAATTTCAACCCAAACAGGAATTGTTTGATTTATAGGGTTATCTAATAGCACAGAAGGGTTTGCTGAGCCTTGATACAATGCTTTAATATCTATTTGGGCTTTCATAGGGTCGCCTTCCCAAACAATATTACTGCCTTGCTCTACATCGAACCGTTTTTCTACCAAACCACGATATCTAAAATTATAAACACCTTCAAAAACCGAGAAATCTCCCCACATATTAAATGTACCATTGGTATTTATTAAAAAAACTAAGTTACCCTCACCTTTACCTCTTATGGTACTACCCGAGTCTTTGTCTATAACTATTTCTATTGTTGCATTTTGGTTAACGTTTAGGTCAAAATTCAACTCCAGTCCTTTTACTTCTATCGCTTCAGTAACTTCACCATTGATTCTTGCTTTCTTTTCTTCCGGACTTAAAAAGTGTATGAACGAATTGTCACCAAAACTTTCAGAATCATTTAAAGGAATGTTGAAAACCGTACCAGGAGCGGTACTACCATCCACATCTATTACGAGCTGATCTGTTGGGCCTTTTATCGTTGCATTACCCGTTACAAAGGCTGTTCCGTAATACAACTCATCCTCAGACTCTTCTGTATTTAAAACTAAAAGTCGGTTTGTTTCAAGATTTAAGCCCAATTCCCAATCCGAAAAATTATCATGTTCTATGTAACCATTGAGCGTTCCTTTTGAAAAGAATTCGGAGTCCGTCATCGCCACATCGTTAAAGATAAATCGCTGATTTTGGAGCGTCACCTTAGAATCGAAATCAAAACCAAAATCCACATTAAGATAAGGTATAGAGAGTCCAGCTCTATCGAGCAACAGCTCGCCATCAATACTAGGTTTGTTTAAACTTCCTGTAACTTTTGCATTACCAGAAACCAAGCCTCTTATATTACTTATCACACCTTCACCCAGAGGATTAAGCGGATCCAATAAGAATTCCTCAAAGGTGACATCTAAATCGATTCTCGGATTTTGTTCAGCCACATCTATAGTACCTTTTGCCAAAAGCGACGTTAAATTGTCATTGACCAACGAAACATCGACTTGATAATTAGTTATGGAATTATTGCCTTCTATATTAGCTGTAAGATTACCCAAATCGAAGTCATTAACAAACAGATTACTGACTTCTACATTAGATTTTGGAAGATACACACCATTATCCTGTATGATATCTAGTTTACCATTGACGATACCTTTTAGCGCCAAGCTATCTATTCGCGGTGTGATTTTAACTAACTGTACGTCCTTAAAATCGACCCTCAGGTTTTTATTTAAACTATCGTTTATTATTCCAGAGACTTCAATCTCTTCATTACCTTGGTTTATGGTAATAGGAAAAATATCAAAGGACTTAAATTGTCGATCAAAACGTATTTTATTGAAACTGTTTTTCTCTGAATTTACCAACCAATCGTGGCCCTTGAATTTAATGTCAGATTTTCTAAATCCTACAATAGACTTATCTGATTCGTCAATGGTATAAAATAGATTGAGGTTGTATTCATCTTGATTATTATTACCGCCTTTGAACTCAGTTTTTATAAGCAACGTATCTCTTTTTGTAACATTGATAAGTGTAAAATCTGAAGCATTATAAGCGCCAGCACTTAAGCTATCTATCTCAACAAATGTATTGTAAAGTGGATTTCCGTTATCTACAGATAGATTGATGTTATTGGCAAAATACTCTTGAAATTTTATTTCTGGTGAATTGAAAGTGAGTTCAAATCCTCTTTCGTCGGTTTCCACCCTACCTTCTATATATGTGTTTTCTCCAAAGGTTAAATCTTTATAAAATACTGCTGCGATTTTTGAATAAATGTTGAATTTAAAATCTATATATTGTCCTTCCTCAACTTCATCAGGCACAAAATTGGTGTAAATACTACCAATGGAATTCTCAACCAAATCTAAAATATCATTGGTTTTAAATTGTCCTTTTATATAACCATTTATAATATCTGGTGAGTTTACGGAAATGGTACGTACATCACCTTCAAAAGTGGAGACAATATCAAAATCTTGGAAATTATAGGTGTCGTCCTGGTTTTTGTAAGTGGTGTTGGTTATGTTAATGGCTCCGCTAGCATTGTCGAAAGTAGAACCGGTTGCAGTCATATTAACCAATCCCTTGAATTCTGAGATGCTATCTCTGGTTACAAAGTTCAGCACCTTTAAATTTGCATAAGTGACATCAGCATTAAAGTCGAACTTTTTTTGCTCTTGGGAAAAATCCGCTAAACCATTAAACTCTAACTGAAGATTGGGATCATCTGCTTTTAGCTCTCCATTAAAAACTTTATTACCTAAATCCCCAGAAACAACTATATTTTGATATACATAATCATTATACTCCAAACTAAAAATGTCTCCTTTCACTTCAGTGCTTAAGTTGTCTACTGTAAAACCTTTACCATCTACATCTAAATCTAGTGAAGCTTTCTTTAATAACGGATCTTCAATTAATGCACCAATATCAAATTCATCGAATACAACATTACCCACATATACAGCATTATCAATATTATTAATCTCTGTAAGTTTAAGATTGGAATCAATAAAGCCCAAATCGGTATCTATGGTAATATCTGCATCAATTTGCTTTGCGGTGACATAAGATTTTCCCACTATTTTAAAATTTCCAACCCTTGAAAGAAAAGTAGGCATGGATCTCCCTAATATATTTGGAAGCAAGGCAACCAAATCATTGTAGTTAGAAGCTAAATTTTGAAACTCACCTTCAATAGCAAATCCTTCTTCATTATTACTAAAAAGATTTTTAAAAGTCACATCACCTATAATCCTTGTATTGCGTGTAGTACTGGTATTAAGATTATTAGCTGTTAGATTGTTTAAAGTGCCTGTTAAATCTGCATTGAAACTTGCGCTTTGATTGACTCCAAACTCATCAAAAAATGCATTTAATTCCGTTAGATTAATTTTTGAATCCCTAAAGCTTGCATCAACATTTACCATATTTGTAAAATCCTGTAAATCCTCTCGTTTATAACCAAACCTTAAATCTCCTTTTAATTGTGATCCTTTGGTTTCAATATCGAGATTACCAAATTTCATATAGCTTAGAGTATATTCAAAATCTGCTGTGAGATTTTCTACCCTTACACCTTGGTTATGGTTAAAGTTGAAGGTATTAATGCGAGAGCTAACATTCGGGCCATCAATCAAAAAATTAGTGGTATTAGCATTGAGTTCTGTAAACTCTAAAACTTTAGGAATTTCTCTATTATCATCAATAAGCCTAAAGACACCATTTTCTATGGATACATCGCTCGATGAAAACAAAAATTCGCTTTTTTCCTTTCGTGGATTATCATCATCAAACTTTGCCACAAAAATATCCAAGTTTGTATCCGTTGCACCTTTATAAGTTCTTAGATTGAATATTAAGTTTTGAATGTCTATATCCCCAAAATTCAATTTGCTATTATACAGGTTCCTAAAACTGATAATCGAAGTGTTGAGCTCACCAATGCTAAAGAGCGTATCCTTTTTGTAATCTCTTATTAGAATTTCCTTCAATTCTACATCTCCGTTAAGTTGAAGCCCAACACGACCAACATTGATATCTGTTTTATAATCTTCGTTGAGCCTATCCGTTACATATTGACCAAGTTTGGTCTGCACTGCAGGAATCCCAAGAATTAGAAAAATAATGAGGAACAGGAGTAGAATAATTCCTGCTATTTTCCCTAATATTTTGAGTACTCGTTTGATAAATTAAAGCTTATGGATTGATGAAATCTTCACTACATTTGTACACTGCAATTTGCTGCCTTGCACCATGTTTAACTATATCTGGTAAAATTAGCAATTATTGTGCCTAATATCGACTATGGAAAAAGAAAATATTTACATCCTTGGTATTGAATCTTCTTGCGATGATACATCGGCTGCCGTTTTATGCAACGATAGAATTTTGAGTAACGTTGTTGCTGACCAGAAAATACACGCCGAATATGGTGGTGTGGTACCAGAATTGGCGTCGAGAGCACACCAACAGAATATTGTCCCAGTTGTACACCAAGCACTTGAAAAAGCTGGTATTTCCAAAGAGCAGTTAAGCGCTATCGCCTTTACACGTGGACCTGGTTTAATGGGTTCGCTTTTGGTCGGTACGTCTTTTGCAAAATCACTAGCTTATGGGTTAAACATTCCTTTGATAGATGTCAACCATATGCAAGCGCATATTCTCGCGCATTTTATCGATGAGGATAATCACAAGAAACCACCTTTTCCTTTTTTGGCCATGACCATATCTGGAGGGCATACACAAATCGTAAAAGTAAATAGTTATTTTGAAATGGAAGTCTTGGGAGAAACCATTGATGATGCGGTTGGAGAGGCCTACGATAAAAGCGGAAAAGTTTTGGGCTTAGGTTATCCTGCTGGTCCAGAAATTGACAGAAGAGCAAAATTAGGAAATCCGAAAGCCTATAAATTTACCAAACCAAAAGTCGATGGGCTTAATTTTAGTTTTTCAGGATTAAAAACTGCCATTCTCTATTTTGTGCAACGCGAAACCAAAGCGAATCCTGATTTTGTTGAAGAAAACCTTAATGATATTTGTGCATCTATTCAATACACTATTATTGGCATTTTAATGGACAAATTAAAGCTTGCCGTAAAACAAACTGGCATAAAACACATCGCTATTGGTGGAGGAGTTTCTGCTAACTCTGGTATTAGAAAAGCTCTTAAAGATGCCGAAAAAAAACATTGTTGGACCACCTACATCCCAAAATTTGAATATACCACAGACAACGCAGCCATGATTGCAATTGTAGGCTACTTAAAATATTTAGAAAAAGATTTTTCTGATTTTGATGTGATGGCTACGGCTAGGTTGAAGATTTAATATGAAGTTTCTAAGACAAAAAGTTTATGTTTATTTCTGGTCAATCGCATTGTTATTAATTGCTTTTAGCGTTTACTCATATACTATAGAAGATGCAGTCCTAGACATAAATGTTCATGACACTTACTTTATTATCCACTATTCTCACATATTTCAACTTCTTGCAATAATATATGCTGTATTGGGATTAGCCTACTATATCATAAAACTAATAAAAGTAAACCTAATTAAAAGTCTTACCAATATTCATTCTTTATTATCCTTGGGAATAATACCAATTTATTTTATCGGATATTTAATACTATCAGCAAGGAAACATTCTCAATTCCCATTATTTGATGATACATCAAACCTTAATGTTTTTATTACGATTATTGTTTTAATTGGGTTAATCAGTCAGCTATTTTTCATTTTAAATCTTGTCATTAGTCTTTTGAAGCATTTCTTTTATAAAAAGCAGTAATTGTTAAAACATCTGTTGATAACAGATAACGCATCGCTATAAATACATTTTAAAATTTAGTTGTTTTGTGGTACAATCAATCTATATATCACATGAAGCAGCTTTTAGCATTACTTTTTTTTATTCCTGTTTTAAGTTTCTCCCAGGATTCATTAGAGCAGGAATTAGATTCCATCAGCACAACAGAAGAGGCGCTCACCTTTGCCAAAACACATAAAAAAACCAACAAAAGCAAACTCTATACATTCAACAAAGAGAAGCATAAAACCAGACTTGCAAATGATCTTTTCAAACTATCCAAAGGTGCCAAAAAAGTGGTGAAAGGTGAAGAAAAAACAACCTACTATAAAATTATTGACAAAGAAAGCGTACTGCATTACAGAGCCAGTTACATCTATTTTGATGGCAACAAAATGACTCTAGAAGACATCAATAAAAAGCGAAGGAAAATAATTTCGCAATACAAACAAGGTTATAAATTTGATGCTTTGGCAAAACTGCATTCCATGGATCTAAGTGCCAACCGTGGTGGTGATTTAGGTTGGTTTCCAGAGGGAAAGATGCACCCTGAATTTGAGGAAGCAGTAAAAAATCATAGCACTGACGCTATATTCACATTGGATATTGAAGAGGGCAAAGAGCACTACATTGTCCTAAAAACGCATGATGAAAAACCCATTGAGGAAATAACCGTTTTAAAATATACCGAAGCCACAGATTAATGCAATTATTCTACAATCCTAATATTTCAGATGGCGACAGTACTTTTAGTTTCGACAAAGACGAAAGCCGACATATTGTAAAAGTGCTTAGAAAAAAAGTTGGAGACCAATTGCACATTACCGATGGAAAAGGTTGGCTTTTTGAAGCGGAATTGACCAGCGCAGACCAAAAACATTGCACTGTAAATATCACTAAGCAAAGTCTTCAAACCAAGCGGAACCACAAATTGCATTTAGCAGTCGCACCAACAAAGATGAACGACCGCTACGAATGGTTTTTAGAAAAAGCCACAGAAATAGGTATTGAAGGAATCACACCTATAATCTGTGACAATAGCGAACGTAAAGTGGTTAAGTTAGAACGTTTTGAGAAAATACTTCAATCGGCTATAAAGCAATCCTTACAATGTTATTTGCCAAAACTGAATGATGCAGTAACATATAAAGATTTCATCAGTCAAAACTTCTCAGGTTTAAAATTTATAGCGCACTGTGAAGAAACCGATAAAAAATCTTTAAAGTCGCAACTGAAAGCCAATGAAGATTGCACCATTCTCATTGGTCCAGAAGGTGATTTTAGTGTTAAGGAAATCGAAATGGCTTTGGCTGCTAATTATATTCCAGTAACTTTGGGTAACACAAGATTGCGGACGGAAACAGCGGCTGTTATAGCGTGCCATTCCATAGCTTTTGTAAATGAATAAGGTTTATTGTCATTCCTGTGAAAGCAGGAATCCACTAAATATAAATTCCGTATCACAATTCGTGAAGCTCAGTGAGACCATACGAATTAATAACAACGTTTTGATTATGAGATTCTTAATTACTTTATACCTAATACTTTTCACTTCCCTCCTTTTTTCCCAAGATGTGGCAGTACTAAAATACAAAGGTGGTGGCGATTGGTACAGTAACCCAACAGCACTTCCAAATTTAGTGAAATACTGCAATGACAATATAGATACCAACATCAATGAAAATATACAAACCGTAGAGGTCAATAGTACGGATATTTTTCAATTTCCGTTGTTGCACATGACAGGTCATGGCAATGTTTTTTTTGATGATGACGATGCCGAAAACCTTAGAAAATACCTTATCTCTGGTGGCTTTCTTCACATAGACGACAATTATGGTATGGAGCCATACATTACCAAGGAGCTTAAAAAAGTTTTTCCGAATAACGAACTGAAGGAAATCCCAAAAGATCACGCCATTTTCAATACGGTTTACAGCTTCCCAAATGGTTTGCCAAAAATCCATGAGCATGACGGTAAAGCACCACAGGCTTTAGGAATTTTTCATGAAGGTCGACTTGTACTCTTGTTTACCTTTGAAAGCGATTTGGGTGACGGTTGGGAAGACCAAGAAGTACACAACGATCCAGAAGATGTACGTGAGAAAGCCTTAAAAATGGGAGCGAATATTGTAAAGTATGCTTTTACTAATTGACAATTGCAGATATACGATTTTAGAATTAAGAAGTCGTAGATTGTAAATTAAAAATCTAAAATCAATTTGCAACTCACCCACTACACCTCAAGCTTTAAAAAGCAAAAGCACCCTATAACTTTAGTGTGCGACAACATTACCAATGCACCAAACATTGGTAGTTTGTTTCGTATTGCTGATGCTTTTGGTATTGAGCAAATTATTTTTTGCGGAGATAGCATTCCTCTGGGTAAACGCATGACCAAAACATCACGTTCAACAGAGAAATATGTAAATCATAAAGTTGAAACGAGCATCAACGATGTGATTAAAAATTTAAAAACAACAAACCATTATCTAATCGCTTTAGAAATCACAGAAAATAGCACTGATCTCAGTCAGTTTACATTAGAAACCGACCAGCCCTTAGTTTTAGTATTAGGCGATGAAAATTTTGGTGTTTCAGAATCTGTATTAAAGGAATGTAACAGTATTGTCCATATCAACATGTATGGCAACAATAGTAGCATGAATGTGGTACAGGCCACAAGTATTGCCTTATATGAAATCGTAAAACAACTCAAATTTTAAATTTGTCTTGTTGAATTTATTTCAGCATCTTTGAGTAAATTAAAACTAATGAATTCAAAAATCATAGCAAAGGGTATTTTAAGAGCTCTTGGCATTCTGCTGTTTATTGCCTTGGTTTTGTTTTTTCTTTATAAAATCCAAGTTGTTATAGTTTATATTGCAATTGCAGCAGTCACTTCGCTCATAGGAAGACCAATTGTAATCTTTCTAAGGCGTAAGCTCAAATTCAATAATACAGTCGCTGTTGTGGTTACTATGGTATTTTTCATTGGATTATTAATCGGGCTTATCGGCATGTTTATTCCGCTAATAGCTGACCAAGGTCAAAAATTATCTTTGCTTAATCTTCAGGAATTAGAAGGTAATGTAGAAAATCTCTATCAAGAGATCGTCAACTATTTTGAATTTAACAATATTGATGTTGAGCAATCGATTAAGGACTCTAACTTATTGTCTAAACTAGACTTTTCTTTGATTCCAAATTTCTTTAATGGCATCATCAGTGGATTGGGCAGTTTTAGCATGGGTCTATTTTCTGTTTTATTTATTTCCTTCTTTTTTTTAAAGGATAGTAGATTGTTCGAAGACGGTATAATGACCTTTATTCCAAAAGGAAATGAAATGAAAACCAAACGATCCTTTACAAAAATTAAGGATTTATTGTCGCGTTATTTCGTAGGGCTTATTCTTCAGATTTTTATTCTCTTTGTTATTTATAGTATTGTACTGTTGATCTTTGGAATCGATAATGCTATTGTTATAGCATTTCTATGTGCCTTGATAAATTTGGTGCCCTATGTTGGTCCATTGGTCAGTGGTTTCTTAATGCTTTTGCTAACCATGTCGAGTAATCTGGGTGAAAGTTTTAGTGATGTTATTCTGCCAAAAACCATCTATGTTATGATTGGGTTTATCGTTGCACAGTTGATCGATAATTTTTTCAGTCAACCGTTTATATTCTCGAAAAGTGTAAAATCGCATCCTTTAGAAATCTTCCTTATAATCATTATTGCAGGAATTTTATTCGGAGTGGTCGGCATGATTGTCGCCATACCAGCCTACACGGCAATAAAAGTTATTCTTAAAGAATTTATGTCTGAATACAAGGTGGTAAATAAACTTACAAAAGGGCTGTAGTTGTGGTTTGAACAAGGCTATTTTAAATATTGAAGTACAGGAGTTTATAAATTCTCATCTTGACTCAGATATTGCGAGTTTACTGTTAAAAGGTGTTCCATTTAAATTCATTGAGCCAAAATTGATAGTTGAGCAAATTGAAGCCAAAAAACGCTGTGAAAAGAAGCTGCCTACCTGGTTCAATTCCAAAGATATTTACTATCCCAATAAGCTCAATATAGAGCAAAGTTCTTCGGAAATTACTGCAAATTATAAAGCCAATTTAGTTTCAGGAGAATCTTTAATAGACTTAACTGGTGGCTTTGGTGTTGACGCCTATTATTTTTCTAAACAAATTGAATCTATAACCCATTGCGAAATAAACTCAGAGCTTTCAGAAATTGTACAGCACAATTATAAAGCTCTGGAAGTTAGCAATATCAACTGTCTAAATGAAAACGGAATTGATGCATTAACGCTGAATAATAAATCATTTGATTGGATTTACATCGACCCTTCACGTAGGGATGACACAAAAAAGAAGGTTTTCCTACTTTCAGATTGTACCCCAAATGTATTAATGATTCATGAAACACTCTTTAAATATGCCAATAACGTGATGATCAAAACGTCACCATTATTGGATATTAAAGCTACCACAAACGATTTAAAGAATGTAAAGGAATTGCATATTGTTGCAGTAAACAACGAGGTAAAAGAATTATTATGGCTTCTGGAGCGTGATTTTAAGTCTGATTTCTTAATCAAAACAATAAATATCACGAAGTCCCAATCTCAGAAATTTGAATTTAGTTTTAAAGATGAAGCCAACAGCACAGCGAACTACTCCGAGCCTCTCGCCTATTTGTACGAGCCAAATTCAGCAATTTTAAAGTCAGGAGCTTTTAACTCGGTTGCTGAGCAATTGAGTCTATTAAAACTCCACAAGCATTCACACCTTTATACTTCTGAAGAAAAAGTCGATTTCCCAGGAAGACGTTTTAAGATTGATAACATATTACCGTTTAGTAAAAAATCAATTTCTAAAACTGGTATTAAAAAGGCGAATATTACTACTAGGAATTTTCCTTTATCCGTTAGCGAGATAAGAAAAAAGCTAAAGATAAAAGATGGTGGAACTGTCTATTTATTCTTTACAACTGATTTAAACAACGAAAAGATAGTCTTAATTTGTTCTAAAGCTTAAATATAGCTGTATCTGTAAAACCATAACATGCTGCATCTTTTGGTTTTGATTTTGTATTTAAGCCTGTAAACAAACTAAAAGCAGGTAATACGATTTGATTTGCATTAACTTGATAACATGGTAGTTTTATTCGTTGCTTCCCTTTGCCTTTAATCCATACTCCTGGGTGTGTATGGCCAGAGATGGTAAACATTTTCAAATGATGCATTTTAGGTTCGTGCACAAACAAAAATGGTTGAACTTCTAGTTCTTTTTCAATTCTAAAAGGAAAGGTTTCTACCATTTGTTTTGTAAGTCGGTCATGATTTCCTTTAACCAATACTATCTCCAAAGTTTTGAATTCCTTTAACCAAGTTTTAAAGGTTTTCACATCAATATTAGATTCAGCATGAAATAAATCACCGACAACAAATAATTTTTCAGCCTTAAAATGAAGTATTAACAATTTTAATCTTTTCAAATCCTTTTTGAGAATTTCATTAGGCAATGGTATGCCGTGCCTTCTGAAATGAGCAGTTTTACCAATGTGAAGATCTGAAAGAATAAGTGCATTTTCTTTTGCCCAGAAAATCGCTCGCTGATTAGTCAGTGATAATATCTCATTTTGGGCAATTATATCTTGGCTTATAATATTCATTTTATAATGAACCTTTAACTTTTAAAACTTTAAAGCGTGAATTAGTTAATTTTCAAAGATTGTGTTTTCATTCTTTTAATTCGTTTATCCAAACTCTCATTACTCATTGTACCACGCAAACTGTCTACTTTTAAAGGAAAGCTTAAAGGTGTAAAGGATTTAGCATGTTCCAAAATTATTTTGCTTTTTGAAATGCGATCAAAAGCAGCTTGTAAACGCGCCTCCTCTAATTGTTGGTTAAATACTTCGGTGTAAGCTTGTTTCAACAACAAATTATCAGGTTCATAGTCTTCAAGAACACGAAAAATTAATCCTGAAGAAGATTGTAAACTTTTATTGTTTTTTCTTACTCCTGGCTGAGATTGAACAACCAAGCCAGCAATAACAGCAATATCCCTAAACTTACGAGAAGCCATTTCAGAGGCATTGATACTGGCTATGACATCGTTCATTAGATTTTCTTTGCTCAATAACGCTTCAATATTAGATTCGTCTACCGGAATCGTTTGGTCACTCAATAACTCAAAGCCATAATCATTCATAGCAATAGTAAAGGTCATCTGCTTTAATTTACTAATACGATATGCCATTAATGCCGAAAACACTTCGTGTACCAAACGGCCTTCAAAGGGATACATAAATAAATGATGGCCGTCTTTAGTTCCAATTAATTCTACCAAAAACTCATCAGATTTAGGTATATGGGAATGCTGATGTTGACGACTTACCAAAGGGTTTAAAAAGCGTAACTCCTTTTCTAAGCGTCTTGGTTGTAGTGCGTCTGACAATTTTAAACGCAGATAATGGCTAAGATGAGATGTTAAAGGCAAACGTCCACCCAACCAACTCGGTGAAACCGCTTTTTTAGCCTTACTTCTTCGCACTAAAACTGTCATGTCTTTAATCTGAACCAGTTCCAATACACGTCCTGCCAAAATAAAGCTATCTCCTGGTTTTAATTTTGAAATAAAAAATTCTTCAATTATGCCAATGTAACCACCGGATATAAACTTAACCATCACATTAACTTCACTGACAATAGCACCAATATTCATACGATGTAGCATACTTATACGTCGGCTTTTTACTCTAAACTTTCCATCTTCATCTAAAACAACTTTATGGAATTCTTCGTAAGAATTCAATGTTTTTCCTCCTTTAGTAATAAAGTTTAGACACCATTGCCAATCGTCTTCAGTAATATATTGAAACGCATGTATTTGTTGAATGCGTTGAAATAATTCATCAGAGTTAAACCCTTCTCCAACAGCCAAAGTCACCATAAATTGTACTAAAACGTCAAACGTTAATACCATGGGATCTCGCGATTCTACCTTTTTATTTTTGATAGCTTCTTTTAATGCCGAAACTTCTACAAGTTCTAATGAATGGGTCGGAACAAAATATATTTTTGAACGCTCAAAGGGGGAATGTCCGCTTCGACCGGCACGTTGCATAAAGCGCGCAACCCCTTTAACAGAACCAATTTGAATAACACAATCCACGGGCTTAAAATCCACACCTAAATCTAAGGATGACGTACAAACCACTGCTTTTAAATACCCTGAAGCAATATTGTCTTCTATCCAGTTTCTGAGTTTTTTATCTATGGACCCATGATGAATAGCCAGCAGACCAGCTAATTCTGGCTGTGCTTCTAATAAAAACTGATACCATAATTCTGCTTGTCCTCTTGTATTTGTAAAAATTAAAGTTGTGGTGTTATTTTCAATAATAGGTAGAATCTTGTCCACCATTTTGGCACCAAGATGACCTGCCCAAGGCAAGACTTCGATTTCATCTGGCAAGACTGATATAATATCGATTTTCTTTTTTTGCTTAGCAGTTACCTGAGTGACTTTTAAATCTGAATATGGTAATAGCACATTTTTAGCTTCCTCAAGATTACCGATAGTTGCAGTGATTCCCCAAATTCTGAGCTTTGGTGAATAGTGTCTTAATTGCGAAATGGCTAATTCTGTAAGTACACCGCGTTTATTACCAATAAGTTCGTGCCACTCATCAATAGCAACACATTTGATGCCTTTAAACCATCTGGAATTCTTTTTCTGTGAGAACAGTAGATGCATCGTTTCTGGTGTTGTCAATAGCACGTCTGGCATTAAGCGTTCTTGCTTACGCCTTACTGCAGTTGGTGTATCACCATTCCTTACCTGAACAGACCAGTCTAAACCAATATCTTCCACAGCTTCATTCATAGCTTTAGCTAAATCTTTTGCCAAGGAACGTAATGGACTAATCCAAAGCAATTTTAAGCCTTTGGGATATTTCTCCGGATGATTGAGATAATCTATCACCACTGCCAAAAACACCGAAAAGGTCTTACCAAATCCTGTTGGTGCGACGATCATGCCTGAATACCCATTGGCATAGCGCTGCCATGTTTGTATTTGAAATGGGAATGGTGCCTGGGCTTTCCCAGACATCCAATTCTTAACAATCTTTAATCCTATACTATCGTTAAAATTGCTCAAGGTGATGTAATCAATTGCTTTACGGATTCAATGGTATCAATCTCATCAACAGGCTTGTCCTTTCTCCATCTACTAATTCTAGGAAATCTCAAAGCGACACCAGATTTATGACGATTACTCAGTGCAATACCTTCAAAAGCAATTTCGAATACCAGTTCGGGTTTTACGGTTCTTACAGGTCCAAATTTTTCAATAGCATTTTTATTAACCCATCTTGAAATTTCGGTAATCTCTTTATCGGTTAATCCTGAATAAGCCTTTGCAACAGTAACTAAAGCATCATCCTTTTTTACAGCAAAAGTATAATCTGTATATTTTGAACTTCGTCTACCGCTACCCTTTTGTGCATATATCATAACTGCATCAATGGTTAAGGGATCGACTTTCCATTTCCACCAATCCCCTTTCTTTCTACCTGTGTGGTATGGTGATTGTTTCATTTTCAACATTAACCCTTCACTATTTATGGCTCTGGAATTATTTCTGATATCGTTCAATTCCTCCCACTTATTAAAATTCACTAAAAAAGACAATTTAATATGCTCTGGTAAAGCGACAGTATCAAAAATAGATTCAAGCTGTTTTCGTCTCTGCTCAAATGCTTGTTCCCTAATATCCTCTCCATTAAACTCTAAAATATCGTAGGCATAAAACCCAATTGGTATATCTTCTAAGAGTTTTTTGGTCACGTTTTTACGATTAAGACGCTTTTGTAAATCATTAAAAAGTAAAACATTATTGTCTTTCATGGCTAGTATTTCACCATCAATAACAAAATCATTCTGAAAATTTTGCATGGCTTCTATGAGTTCAGGAAACTGCTTAGTTACCAATTCCTCTCCTCGCGACCATATATAAATTTCGTTATTTCGCTTAACGATTTGCCCTCTTATACCATCCCACTTTTGCTCAACTATCCATTCATTAGGCTCACCTAATTCTGACAACTCTTTTTCTAAAGCATAGGCCAAGCAAAAAGGATAAGGCTTGGAATTATCGTAATTAATGTGCTTCCCATGGATGAGTTCTTCAAAGGTAATCGAATCAATATCCCAATTACCAATGATACTGTGCATGAGTTGGTTGGCATCAATATTGGTCAATTTTGCCAAGGCATTGACCAACGTTTTTTTTGACACACCAATTCTAAAACTTCCACCGATTAACTTATTGAAAATAAGCCGTTCTTGTTGGTCTAAACCAGACCAAGCTTCGAGCACAAAGATTTTTTTTTCTGCTTCGGATTTTGATTTTAGAGCTTTTAATTCTGTCATCCATTCGTTCAAGGACAAATCTAATTTATGACTTGGTTCTGGCAGTAAGAGCGCCATGGTCTCTCCTAAATCTCCCACTGTACTATAACTTTCCAAAAATAACCATTCGGGTAAATTAGTAATTTCTATGCACCACTCTTTCATGAGCGATGTCTTTACTGGTCGAGATGGTCTTTTACCTGTAAATAGGGCAATAAGCCATAGCTTGTCTTTATCTGGTGCCACCTTGAAATAATGGACTAATGCTTCAATTTTAGCATTGGTCTTATTTGTAATTTCTATGGCACTGATTAGATTTGAAAATAACTTCATTCTGATGTGGCTTTTTCGTTTTCAGCTTCAGCTTTTGCAAGCGCCTCATCACCATATTCTGTTATAAGCTCATTGGCTTTGATGCCTATTTCATTTAAATATTTTGAAAAAACAGCCTGAGAACCATGAGTTACATATACTTGTTCTGCTTCTGAAGACTTAACTGCATCAATGAGACCATTCCAATCCGCATGATCACTAACGGCAAAACCAGCATCTACTGCTTGCCAACGTCTATTACCTCTTATCTGCATCCAACCAGAACAAATAGCTGTCGCAGGATTTGGTAATCGTTTTAGCATGCGCGATCCTAAAACAGCTGGTGGCGCAATGATAATTTTATTTTGTAGTATTTTCTTATCTAAATCAGCTGACCATAACTTGGCATCGGGTAGTTTAATTCCTGAGTTTGATATCGCTTCATTAGTGTTATATATAGATCTATGCACATAAATATCATCATAACCTTCAAGTAATGACAATAAGCGTTGGGCTTTACCTAAAGAATAGCCCAAAAACACCGACGTTCTATTATTAGATTGATTGGTTTTTACCCAATTGTGTAATTCTTGCTGTGAAACTTCTTCTTTTTTCCAATTGTAAATAGGTAAACCAAAGGTACTTTCAGTAATAAAAGTATTGCACTTTACAGATTCGAAAGGCCTAGTGATAAAATCAGGTTGTGTTTTATAATCACCTGTGAAGACTGCTACATAGCCCTTATATTCTAATCGAATTTGTGCCGAACCAATCACATGACCTGCAGGATGAAAACTGACTGAAACCCCATTTATTATAATTTCTTTTCCATAAGGAATACTCTCAATCTTAATATCTGCTCCTAAACGATGTTGTAAAATAGCCTTGGAGCCATCCGTACATAGATACCGTTTCATTCCCCAACGCGCATGGTCTGCATGACCGTGAGAAATTATTGCATAATCTACTGGATGCCAAGGGTCTAAATAAAATTTTCCTTGCGGACAGTAAATACCCTTTTTTGTAAACCTTATCAAATTTTTCTCTCCGCTCATAGCTGTCTAAAGCTATTAAAAAAGTGGAAATTGAATTAACAAAATTACGTTAAACTTTGACTGTTATAAAAATCCTTTTTGAGCAATAATCATTTCATTTCCCCAGAGTTTTACTAAATATGAAATGTCTATTGGAAAGAACGACGAAGATCCATCTGGATTGTACTTTACTGGACATTGAATTCTATTACCATCAACTATTTTACACTTGTTTTTTCCGTTGTCTGAAATAAAAATAGCTTTAGAATCGAGCTTCTCGTAAACTTTTTTTAGATCTATAATGGCATATTTAAGAAAGTTGGTTGACTTATCGAATTCAGCCTTAGTACTATCTATAATTCCATAAGTAAAATAATGTGCCTTTATCTTGTAGTATTCAGATTCATGTCGGTCTTCAATTTTATTCTCATCCCTTCTATATCGAATTGTAAAATCGGTAAACCCTTTATATTTCTTATCCCTGAAGCGTTCTTGCACCGTTTTTATTTCGTCTCCCGATTTAAAAACATAGTCAATACCATCCATCATGTCTATATATTCGGCATAGTCTTTCCTCAATTGAACCTCTGTCCAATTAAGGGGTTTGTAAACTAATGGCAGTGCAAGATTTTTGTGCACGTAATTAGTAAAGGTTCTATCTCTTTGGTATTTTGACATTTAAGTCTAAAATAAGATTTTTGATAGATATAAAACAAAAAAGCCTTAACTAATATGTTAAGGCTTTTTGTGATCGCGACAGGAATTGAACTTAAATTGCAACTCTCTTATATTCAATATCTTAAATTTTCCCTATGAGCTTGGTGAAGCGAAGGTGAAATGTTATTTTTTTATTTAAAAATTTAAAGGTAATAAATTCTTTAAACATGAATGATCAAGAAATGGAAATTAAAATTCCAACAATATGCGGTATTAAAATTTTACTTCAACCTATTTTCAAAAAACTAGATGAAATAGAGTCAAAACTGAATGCCCAGAAACTCAATCAGGATTCACCAAAGTATTTCAGGAATAACGACCTTAAGAAATTTTCAATCTATCCAACAATACCATCGTCAAATATAGAGAGACTGGTGTTATTCCATATACAAAACTAGGGGTGTCTATTTATATGAGGTTAAAGCGGTAGAGGCAATATTGGAACAAAATACAGTAAGAATCAACTAAACATTAATAACATTCAAATTGAAGGTTTAAGTTTTTATATAAAAGAGAAAGAGGCCCCGCTACCCTTTACCTAACACATTGTTATTCAGTATTTTAAAATCTTTAAAACCCAATAGGGCAACTCATAGGGCACCCAAAATTATTTTATTTGATTTATAGGTAAAATTAAGAAATTATTTTCAGTCATTTTTATCTATCATTCTTTTTCATAAAAGCATAATTAAGGTCTAGGGAAAATTCTATTTCCCAAAATGTAAAATTTAGTTGTTAATATATAATTGATTGTTTCTTAGATATTTCTATACTAAGTCTATAAAAGTAAATTAAAGCGCATTTATATACTTTGACTTGTGTTGAATGTAAATTAAAAAAGTTGTTATTCGAATTAATATGTAAATATTTGCTTCTAACTATTATGAATTTAAATCAAACAAATACCTAAACTACTTTTTACAAAAAAAAGATTTTATTAAAGATTCATGATTCTATTATGACTACTTAAATTATCCGCACTTTATAAATAAATTCTTAGGAAAATAATAGATTTACTATCTTAGGCATATAAGATGGATATACGTAATACGTATATCCAATTGTTGTAGCCAATTTAAGAAATGACAAAATTCCGACTGACTTTAGTAACTGAAAACCAAAAATCTCTTGAAAAAGGAAAAAAGTTAGCCGAATTGATTTGCGGAACTCTGAACTGTAAAAACGGATATAAAATTTCAAAATATGAGAAGTTTGAAAACTCATATCGAATAGAAATTATTGGACAAATAACGGACAAAAACTCGGTTGTAGAATCAATCGAATTGACTGACCGAATTTGCTCGCCTTGGATTGTGACTTATGACCGACCCAAAAATAACGTGGAATTGATATTTAATAAATCGGACTTATCCAATTTTCGGAGTAAAGAATTTAATGTGCTAAGCTGGGCGCAATTTGAAATTGAAAATGAATAAAAAGAATTTAAAAATCATAAGATTATACATAATTAGTCTATTCTGTATTATCTGTTATTTCCTATTAGAGAATTCTAACATCATTTCTGAACTCGTTCAATTATCTGAAAAAGGTCGTTATGGCGGATTCCCGACATTTTTTCTAACAGGATTATTCAAATACGGATTATTACTAATTGGAATAAGTATTATTATAATTATGAGTTTTTTATTAATCAGAGAAAGAACAAAAAAAACCACTTGAATAAATAAAAACTGGCTACAACACCGGCTATAGTTCATTGCTTCTGACTTTCCTTTCGGAAAGTCCTCGCAAATTTGCTATCTTCGGTTCTCGGCGGAAAATCCTTGCGGATTTTCACGCAACGGAACCATAGCCAAACACGTTGGCATTCATTTTTGGAATTAATAATCTGAACGAATACTGAAATGAAAAAATGGGTATTATATATTTTTGTTCTTGGATTTGCGACCTATTGGGCTTCCAACTTAATATTATGGTTTCCTTGGAGTTATAGCACAACCTTAGGAGTCACTTTAATGCTAACCGTTGCACCACTTTTGTGGGCCTATGCGACTTTACTTGCTCTAAAAACCTATCCGAAAAATAGGTTGCTGAAAGGCGCTTTGATAATTGCATTAATCTTTCTTCTTTTAGCTGCAATAATGGACTATATTTTCTTTGGGCATATTAGAAATGCAATGAAGGAATTGTATCATCCAACAACATTTTATGGATATGGGTTTCTATTATTCTGGCCTTTGATTTTAGCCTTGATTTTTAAAAATAAAATATCTAAGTGGAAAAAGAACACGGCAAATATAGATCTAATTAAAGCGGGAATTAGTGGAATGATTTGCTTTGGAGTATTAACTTTTATAATCATTCTCGGAATAGAAATTTAAAAAATAAACGAAATGCCAACAACTTGTAAAGTTCATTGCTACTGTTGGTTAAGCGGAAGGTATGGAAAAATTTGTACTTTTATTTATTCTACCAAAGAATACGGATCTTGCTCAACGAATCTAACCATATCTAAGTCACCTGTCCCAAGTAGTTGAACCTGATTCTCACCGTTTACTAAATTAAGTGGATTACGCAAAACTCCTGGAGAGGAAAATGACATACTAAATAACTCACCATTAAAAGTATAATCAATTTGAGTCACAACAAAAGTACCATTAGTGTTATCGATAGTTTCAATTTCTACCGCATATTCAAATTGATCAGAAAGACACTGATTTTCACTTATGTTTGTACCATCTGAAAACACAATTTTTATAGCAATAGGCGTTAAAGTGTTTTGATTGTTACCGTTACTGTTACCATTGTCATCACTGGAACAAGAGATTAACATAAGAATCATTACTAAAAAAATAAATCTTGATTTCATAACTACTCCTTTAATTCGATTAAAATAATTTTCTCAATTCCATTGACAAGAACTTTATAGGTGCCAATATCTAAACCACTAAATACTGTCTGACCTGAAATAATGTTTTGGTTACTTATTAGAACTTCATTCTGAAATAATTGAACTTGCTGATTTTCATTATTGGATTCCACTTTGATATAACCACCTCGATAGCATACTGCATCAATTTTATAGAAGTTATAGTCTGCACTTAAACCACTAAAACTAACGAAAACTGTATAATTAGATAGCTGTGTGTGATCTTCAGAGCGAACCACGAAATTAAGAGGCGTTGAAAAATCAAAACTATTATTTTCAGATTCAACTAAGGTATTGTTATAAAACATTTCGGCGCCATCACTTAGGCTAAAAGCTAAATTCAAATTTTGAAGTACCACCCCATTTTCAACATATATATTAATCTCGTCTTCATTGTAAGTTACACTATTAACCGTTTCTCCAACTAAGCTTATATCTAATATATTTGCTTCACTACTTAAAACGGGGTTGGCTATACTAAAAGCCTGAAATAAATTTCCCACATGCCCATTGATTTGGAAAGGTAATGTAGAAGGTATCTCTTCGACTTGGTCGTTTGCAGAATCGTAAACTTTAAAACTTATATCTTCGTTGTTAGCATTTGCAAACACGGTGAGGTAGGCATAATACCTATCATAATCTTCTTCATAAACTAAATTTGCAACCCCCCTTACTTCATTATTTATAAATGCTGCAACTTTATCATCTGAACTGTCTAAAGGTGTTCCATTAATATTTACAAACGCAACAAGGGTCATTGAATATTCATATGCATTTGTATTAACCGACCATTGTGGTGCTTGGCTGTTAACCTTGTTCGCAAGAGTAATAAAAAATATTACTATTAAAATTGTTTTGAATTTAATAATCGATTTCATTAGTGCTTGATTATTTTAAATATTTTTAATTCTCCATTCAATTCTGTTTTAACCATGTAGGTGCCAGAAGATAATTTTGGGATCATATTTATAGAATTTCTCCCTTCAACCAAATGAATACTATTCTCATAAACTAATTGACCTATCAAATTGAAAAACTTTAAATCAATGTTTTCCTCTTTTGAAGAGGTAATTTCCAAAACTATATTAGATTCAAAAGGATTTGGATATATACTAATTTCATTAACTTCAGCTACCCTTTTCAGTATCACTGGGTTTCTATAGTTTCCCCAAACCTTATTATCCTCAAACAAGAAAGATGTTGATGTTTCTACCATATTTACACCATTACTAATAAAAAAGGTTAGTTCTTGTGGTTCGTCACTATAAATAGTTATGTAACTTAGTTCCTTATCACCTACAGTCTGATTGTTTGCTACTCCTTTTAAATTATTATTAGAATCAAAAACAAATAATTCATCAAATCCCTCTGGTAGCAAAACTACCGCATTCATGTTTGAGCTGTATAAAGCAAACTCTTCTTCAATACGTCTTTGATTTGTTTGTTCAATTCCAATATCATTAGATCGATTAAAAATTGTAGGAAATTGAAACTCTTGTGAGTCATTAGATCTCAACATAAAACCTTGACCCTTTTCGAGGTAATTTAGCGTCCCACTCCAACCATTAATGTCATCGTAAATAGCAAATAAATTCTGTGATTTAATAACATCACCTTCTAGAGCATTGAAGTTTGAAAGTGCATTATCAATGCTCAAGTTTGTGGTTAGCGGAAAAGGAAAATAGTTCCATCCCTGCTCTATTTGAAATGACCAACCAGCATTATCAACCGGTACTCCAGAAAGTGTCAATTCTTGTGACTCATCTAAATATACTTTATACATAAAGTTATTAGATAATGCTGGGTTTTGAGTAACTACACCAGATTCACTCGTTGAAGTACCATTCCAACCAGAAGTTAAACCAGATTCTGTATAAATGTACTGTAAGGTAGGCTTAATACTTTTGATTCTATCGTTTGATGATAACATCATATCCGAGGTTAACAAATTTAAATCATCGAAATTTGCAGAGTTTACATTAAAGGAAACCCAAGTCCATCCTTGATTAAAATCAACGGTTTGTTCAACCTCATTGGTACTCTCGAAAGTAATAAAATTATTAAGTGTTCCTAGCACATTATTATCACTAAATGTTATTGCGGATTGCCCATCAATATTTGCAAATAACGTATTGCCCGACGAGGCATCATATATTTTGAAATCGACAGATTCTCCAGAAACCGTATTGCTGTAAATGGTTAAAAAGACAAAGTATTCTTGAAAACCAGTCTCATAAATTATATTAGTTTCGCCCCTGATATCTCCATCTACAAAGGCAGCTACTTTATCAAATAAATCTTCAGAAAAAACTCCTTCTATTTTTATTTTCCCAACAATATTCATTGAGTAGTCAAAGTCATTAGGATTTATTTCCCAGTCGGGTTCTTCACCAAGAATTCTTAAATCTAATTGAATTATTTGATCAAAACCAAAATCTGTTTGCAAGTACAAGTTTTCAAGATACTCACCTACTGCGAGTTCTGAATCAACGGATGCTGAAATCGAAATCTCACTGTCAGGAGGAATAACACCACTCGATTCACTGAGGCTAAGCCAGCTTGGTACATTTGTTATGCTATACGGCTGTGATACACCACCTCTGTTGACGACTATTATGTCAAAAGAGGTCTCTTCACCGTTTTGACTAACAATATCAACTATTTCATTGTAACCCTCCACATACCAGCTCACATCATTTTGCTGTACAAAAGCAGTCCACGTTATCGGTGATTGTTGCATATTGTTGGCATCATCGAACATTCTATGTACAGTAATGTCCAATACTTGCCCCTCCAAAACAGCCCAATCTGAAACCACAGGCTCTAGTATAATTTGATCTTCATTAATTACATATGATACTTGAAAATCAATTAAGTCACGTGCAGGTTTAATTGGCGGCACATCTTCTGAGTAGTTCACCGATCCTGAACTCAATAGGGCATTTGTGGGAACAATTGTTTGATTTGTAAAAGTATGGTAATAAGTTGGCCCATTTCCAGTTGGAAACTCTGGCTCATTAAATCTTGAATAAAGCACTAATCCTGTGGACTGTAGGTCTACCTCGTTAAACTGATCTCTTGTGATTTGTTCAACATTGCGTAATGAGCTCCACAGTCTAAATTCATCTATCTTTCCGTTAAAAATTCGATCCACGATTTCTGTTCCCGATAAATCTATATAGCCTCTTGCACCTAACCAAGCCGTATTACCAGAAAAACCTCCTACTTCAGATACATTATTTGAAGATACTTGGTCGCTATCCAAATATGTTCTAATTGAACCGTTTCTGTTAATTAAAATACTAATATGATGCCAATTATTATCAGTTATATTTTGTGGTACGATAAGCAGAGAGTTACCTTCAGATTCTAGGCTAAGTTGACCTGAAGAATTCATATTGATAGCCCATTTATTTGATAAACCATTAGACTGAATTACGTCATCTCCATTTCCTCGTCCATTAGAAAACATAGTCGCTTCTTGAGCCAAATCCGTTTTTAACCAAAACGACATGGTGGCGTCCATTTCTGAAGTAAGCTGTACAAAACCTAAATTATCTAATTCTAGATATTGATTACCATTAAATTCGTAAGAATCTCCTTTAGGTTTTATATCCCAGTCTGCGTTGACTTGTGCATGTTTAAAATACGCTAAGTCATAAGCTATATTTCCTCGTCCTTCGTTCATAGGCCATGCTCCTAATAAATTAGGCTCATTTCCTAATATTTTAGTGTAGATGTTAGCGTAAGATTCTGATAACGTGAAGGTTTTTCCCCAAATTCTCAAATCATGAATATTACCAACAAAATTATTGCCTCCTAAAACTAAAGTATTCTGATTGGTGAATTGTAAGTTAGGGTTTCCAGTATTTGCACCTATCACTTGATCATCCTCAAAAATTTGTAACTCCCCTGTCTGATTATTCAGTGTTACAGTATAATGATGAAATAATCCATCTGTAGCTATTCCTCCACTCGCTGTCAGTCCATCAATGGTAAAACTTATCTGATTGTTATTCAACTCTAAGTTGATACCGTTATTTTGATTCAAGATCGTAGCCGCACCTACTGTGGCATTTTTCATCCAGAATTCTAAAGAAAAATCACCTGTCAGAATACGAGGATTTTCAATAGTCATTGTATTATCTGTACCCTCAAAATAAACCGACACACTATTATTAATAGGTAATTGATTAGTTTCACCTTTGATTTCAATGGTGCTTAATGCCGAATTAACAAACACATTTTCGTTAAAATTTACCTGAAGGTCTTCGCCTGCCTCAAGTATACCATCTATCGGAAGTGGATTTCCAAATTTGCGAGGAGGGTTAAGGTCTACCCTTCCGCTTATTACCTCAGAAATATATTCTGTATCATTGGTACAACTACTTCTTGCCCTTAATTCATAATCTCCATCTTGTAAAGAAAGATCAACAATATCAAAATTATAGAATAACTCTGGCCCATTAATCAACTCTATTTCTGTTTCCCCGTTTAATAAGGCATCATCAAAAAATTCTTGTGTATTATAGTAAGTTCTTAATCTAGTCCAAGTGGGTGATCCTGCGGATCGATACTCAAGATCTATCTTTTTAAAATTATTAAAAGAAGAGTCAAAACCAGTGGCGATAATGCTTAATGGATTAACAGTTCCATCATTGTTATATGCAGAATCAATATTATAAACCCAATTGCTTAATGGTGAGCTCAACTCAACTTCAGTACAGGAAGGCACGAATTGAGCTGACACCAATACATCATCAAAAACTGAAGTATCACATAACGATTGTAAGACTATACGAATATCTTGATAATCATATACATCAGAAATTGATTTTCCTAGTGTCAGCGTAAATTCTATTGTTTGACCAGTAGGTACTGTTACAACTGTTCCATTTTCTGCTAAGTTAAAAATAGCGTTGTTAGGATTCGTGGTATTATCTACGGTTAATAGAAATGATGTATTACCGTTTTGAGTATCTGCTGTGTTCTGTAACAATAAAGTAAATTCGGCATTATTACTTTCTGGTATATTAAACACCTGGGCAGCACCATCTATTACTATTTGTGGCTCTTCAGCGGATAAGGTAGCAAAGCTCAATTGTTCCTGTTGGGTCTCATCTAAATCTACTACTTCATATACAGGTCTATCATCTCCAAAAGGGTTGTCTGGATTCGCATCGAGATAGGCTTGTAGTTCTTCCAAATAAATATTGTACAGATTCTCATTATAATAAGATGATAATTCTGGGCCTTCATATGGACAAGAAGTCTGACCACCAATAGTACTAAATACAGGACCATTACCATCAAATAAATTGATGACATCAACACTCAAAAAATTAGCGGCATCATTATCACTCAAAGTATAACTTATATTCACCGTTGAGGTTTCTTCCTCTGTGAACCCCCCTGAAGTATCTTGGGAGGCAAAACCTTTAATCGTAGTCAGAAAACCTAAACCATTGAAGGTGAAGCCCGCTTCAGCTACTAATGATTCTTCTATTTGGATATTGAATTCGGTACTATAGCCATCTACAACTATAGTTTCTATAGATCTACTTATTTCACCCACCCCTGCATCAAATGATATATTCTCATCAAATGAATCATTAATTAAATCACTGATTCCATTGGCATCTTGTAAGTTATCGATTAATCTCATTTGATCTATTGGATTAATTTCTGAATCATTAATGGCATTTTCAAGACCTGCGATAAAATCATTCATAATCAAATCTACATTTGCTTGAAGTTCATCACGATTATTAAGCGCATTGAATTTAGCTTCCTCATTATACAAAACGTTAAGCTTCCATATGTTTATTTGTTGTTCGTAAAACTCTTGAGATTCCACACCAGGGTCATCTTCTGAGATAATTCCATTTTCTAAATTTGAAACGATTAACTCTAAATCCGGAATCAAGGATTCTTTTATAAACTTTTGTGAATACACAAAAAAGGTTTCAGTAGGCTCTTCATTAAAATACATTGCTTTTTGTTTACTAATAAACAGACTCTCACCCGAAGCATTTGTTATCGATATACCTTCAGAATCTGGGACCGTATTTAGAGAAGCTTGAACATTGTCATAGCTCCCGTAGAAATAATTTTTTGAATGGCCGATATACAAATCTCCTTCCGCACCAACGAAGCTCGGATCACTACTTGTTGATATTGTTTGATTGAATGAATATGTTTTTGTTAAATTTTTTCCAACCTTAGAAGATGTTGATAAACTAATATCACCCGTTATACTGTTAGTAGTCTCAGATTCTATTACCGGGCCCGCAAGCCCACCTCCTGTCCCAAATTTAACACCCTGTAGATATTTAAGTGATGTTGATCCTCCTCCAGAAGCAGATACTTGACTCTCTGAAGTTAAGGTTATTTGCTCACCTTCGGTTATTGAAGCAAAGCTATTAGACCCCGGAGGATCACGCAATATAATATCTGGAATGTCTGGTGCCGCTGTGATAAATGTTTGACTGCCATCTGACTGTCCGCCAAGAACAATTCCTTCTTCTATAAACGTATTGGGATCTGCGGGATATGACTGCCCATCAATTAAATATTGAATACTTAAGGATTTAGTGAATGGTGGAATAGTATTGGGCATCCCTCCTCTAAATCTATAAATAACTCTACTTGCATCCTCAGGATCAGTTTCTATCGACTCCGATCCCTCCAAGGCCAAGTTATTATTAATCACCAAATCACCATCTACAAGAGGGACGAAATCCTCAACTGGATTACCATCACTATTTAACATTTCATAATTAATATAGCGCTCAAAGGCATCCATTACAATCTGATAATTTGCAAATTGAGTATAGATTGGAGTTGGAAAACCTTCGGTACTTATTTCTGTAGTTTCATCAATAGAAATGACTGTATCTGAAAGTTGCTCAGAAACACTTAAAACTGGCAGTGATCGGTAGGTAAAACTTTTTTCATAATGAAAAGAACTACCTTCCAAAATTGTTCCGTCGCTTGTTTCAAACTCAGGTATTGTAGCAGGTGGTATTTCATTAAAAACAAGAGTTTCATTTGCATCCAATAAATCAATTATTGTTTCTGTATTACTGGGAACAGAAATCCCATTGGTCTCATTTATTGAATATGTTAATGGCAAAATATCAACTCTATACTCCCCAGAGTCTGAGTTTGTGCTAAAATTAAATTCTGTATATGGTGTTATATTGCCTGAAGGGGGATTGTAACCCAAAGTGACGTTTGCCACACCGATATTATTTTTTGAACTTACGCGTTCCGATATAGTTTCTCCATCTGAATTTGTATACTCATATTCATATATTCCGTTTTCCCCAAATCCGATAGGTTTTTGGGCTTCTAATGCACCCCCCACAATACGTCCCACCACTGATATCCGTGTACTATCTATAAAAACAACTTGATTCTCAGCATCTTCGAAAAACTCATAGAAAGTACCAGTTTCAGCAGGGAATCGTCCATTATAAACGAGTTCGTGTCCATTCTTTTCTAGTCTTATAAAATGGTTCCCTATAGGTACACTTATTTCAAATTCACCATTTTCATCCGTTAATACAGGTTGGTTATTCTCATCTAATACGATTTGGCTATCAATAAAAATTTGTGCACCTTCTAAAGCAACATTGGCATATTTATCTAAATAATCGTCCGAAATATCATCAGGAGTACCTGCATCATTTAACCAAAATTCACCTTTGTTATAAGGTGTACCCAGTATGTCATAAACATTATAACCTTCATCAAGAATAGCTCCATTCCCAGGTATGGTATTGCCATTACCTGTGTCATTTTCAACTTCAGCAAAGGATGGAAATACCCCTCTTACATCGTAAACAGCTTTTCCTCTAAAAATAAACGAGGAAACATCGGTAAAATTAATTTGATTGACAACCTCAGATCCTTGACCTAAA
The DNA here is from genome assembly GCA_964221315.1 of Leeuwenhoekiella palythoae. Classification (GTDB taxonomy): domain Bacteria; phylum Bacteroidota; class Bacteroidia; order Flavobacteriales; family Flavobacteriaceae; genus Winogradskyella; species Winogradskyella palythoae_A. Next base: position 198,116 of record CAXPYI010000009.1, read on the forward strand.
AACACCAATTGTTGTGAAGGATCAAATTGGTGCAATCCATACAGAGGAGTGACTGTAAATGATTCTCCCGTACCAGAATATGGTATAGCAGTTATTTCGTAGTTGCCATTGATGTCAGTAACTCCTAAAACACCCAGTTGATCTGCTGAAGGTACATTACCTGCCCCAGAAAGCCATTGAACAGGGTTCAACTGATCAATACTTTCTCTAAGTTTACCATTATTCTTATTGTAATTAAATCCTGTTCTTGAAAAATCATAGGCAAATTGACCTACCCCCTCATTAGCTCTTAAGTATGATATGAGCCTAGAATCATTACCACTGATGTATCGTCTATAATCAGTCCTTATCTTTTCTTCATTCAAAGGTTGATTCCAGATTCGTATTTCATCAAAAATAGCATTCCGACCACCTCCTATATGAATATTATCCCAATCAGCACTTGCAGATAAGTCGACAGAAGCAGTTGGTACCGTGACACTAAAAGTTGCATAGGGGTTGGGATCGTTTTCCTCTTGGTTAGGGCTTTCTATTGCTACGACCGTATTCTGATAAGCACCATTCATAGCCCTACCATTTATGAACAACAGCGGAACCTCACCATTTGCCATAGCTATTGACATATGAATGAATACGTTGTTAAAACTTGAAACAGGTATTAGCACATCATTACCTCGAGAATCTACATCACCAGATGGAATAAAATTATTTATTGAGTAAACTGCTCCGTCAATATCTACTTCAAGAGTGTTTGAGGCTTCTAAATAATTCGTTTTTACAAAAACTTCATTTGAGCCATCGAATAACCGAAAAATATCTATTGGAATATTACCATCACCGATAAAAGCATTTTCAGGTTTGAGCCAAGCCTGAAACATAACCGTATTATCAATACTTGTACTCATCTCTCTTAATTCCAAGAACGTTGAATTCGGTATTAACAAACTTGAACCCAAATCTTGAGTACTTCCTTGAGACTCTACCCTTAAGGTTACATCCTTTACTGGATTTCCACCTTCATAACTTACATTTCCAGTAACAATAGCAGTCGGATTTCTAAATCCTAAACCAGTTATAAAGTTTTGATATCTGATTTCTGTATCATTTACACCTTCTGCTAATAGTTTATATTCGTATAAAACCCCACCTTCAACATACTCATCCTCGTATTCTGTATCGTCTTTTGGCACATTAGCCACAAACTGCCAACAACTTTCACAAGCTGGTTCTGCATATTCACGGCGATAAAGCTTTAGGGTTGATATTAGATCGTAGTTGTTTCGTAATTCCCAATTGATTAAAATTTTATCACCAAAAAAACCTTTGGATATGTCAAAAGATTCCTCTGCAAAAGTTCCATATAAATAAAGTATGTCCCAAGGGAATCGAACATCGTATTGTGCATTTGTCGTTGAGTTAAGATAAGGTACTCCAACTTGGAATGTGTATTTCCCAGTTGCTCCTTGAAGTTCTTGTGAAGCTTGAGCTACGGTCACTATTTTTGCGCCCTCATCCGTTTGCGCCTTTAACCCTATAGAAGACAGAAGGAGCAATAACAAACATAAATTTAATTTTAGTATTAAGTTTTTCATAATACCAATAATTAAAGTTTTATAATGTAGTTCACTCCATAACTTACTGGTCTTGTTTCTTCGCTACCTGTTAAAGCTGTATTTCCTGAAATATCATGTGTATGATTACCTCTGTCAGCCATCGGTCGAGAACCTAGTAAATTTGGCTCAGAAGCCGAACCAGTATTATCTCCTGCACCTCCAGTTGTTCCAGCACCTCCAGTTGTTAAGACTCTATCAAAAGTTGAAACAGTAAACCCACCACCTGGAGTAGTTCCGGTTGAGTTATGATTATGCTCCCCTGTAGTATCATTTTCTAAGTCACCACTTTCGTGCAAATGTTCCTTCAAGGAATCTTCTTGAGTTCCCATTAGATTAGGTCCATCTTGTCCGTTCACAGGACTCGTTCCAGATCCTCTTAGGAACATCCCTTGAAGGTTAGGTGTATTATTGCCTATCATTGCAATAAGTGTATCCGCACTGCCATCTGTAGGCAAAGCAGACCCATCACATAGAGCCCAACCCGGCGGAGGAACTGTACCTAAAAAGGGCATTATTGACCCAGCGGGCACACCATTGTTAGCTGCTATAGCATAAGGTGTGTGTTTTAATGGTTCATCTGAAATAATAGTACCAGACTCCGATATTCTTAATCTTACTTGATGATTAGCTATCCTAGAATTATTTTCGTTTCCAGGTTCTAGGATATATGAGAAGACACCAAAGGCATCGGTAGTTAAATTTACGGTTACCGGTAGAATGAGATCTATCTCTTGAGTGCCCTCTACATAATACAATTTAATGTTAAGTGTAATATCGGTATTTGTTCGTGCTGTATTATTTGCATCTCTAGCAATTCCTTGAATCGCAATACCTGATGCTTCGGCTGAACTTTGAGCACTTATGAATTGAAAAGGAGCCGATAGAAAAATAAAAAGAATGGAATAAAAGTATTTCATGATTAATAGCGTTACAAAATTTATTTATGCAACCTATAACTTTTTAATATTTCATGAAATAAGTAGTTATGTCAATTAATACGTAGACTACGTACTTACAACATCTCTATTAACTCTTTGTGGGACTTAATCCATTGACTAATGGCATCAATACTTTTAACAAGTTCTAGTTTTTGTATGATATTCGAGCGGTGCTTTTCTATTGTCCTTATTGAGATGCTGAGTTGGTGAGCTATCTGTTGAGAACTATTTCCTTTATAAATGAGACGAAGGACGGTACGTTCCGATGGAGTTAAACGCTTCAGTTTCTTCATTTCTAAAGAAATGATTTCATCTATATTTTCATTTAATGATTTTCCGTAATAAAACTCATCATATAAAGCTGCTTCGATGCATTTCTCAACTTCCTTTATATCGTCTTCCTTAAGCAAATAACCGTGAGCGCCACATTTCTTTGCCTGTATTATAAACCCGTTTTCCTTGTGGTAGGTCATTACAATAAATTTTGTTTTATTGCTTTGTTCTGCTGATCGTTTTATGACCTCATAACCTGATAATAAAGGCATTTCAATATCAATTAGAGCAATATGTGGTTTTTCTCTCACAATTAGCTCTAATGCCTTAGCTCCATTCTCAGCTGTACCCGACACAGTATACCCTGCATCTTCAAGCTCATCTTTAATTCCCTTGAGCATAATTGGATGATCATCGGCAATCACAATATTTATTTTATTTTTATCAATCATACAATTGGCATTGTAATTAAAATTTCTGTTCCATGGCTGATTCTAGATTTTATTAGAAGCGATGCGTTTAAAATTTTACATCTTTCCTTAATGGAATTAATACCTAAGCTATTAGAAGACTTATATTTTTCGTTTAGATCAAATCCAATACCGTTATCCTTATATTCAAATTTTATATGCTCTTGAGTTTTAAATATAGATATTTCTGCACTTTTAGCGTTGGAATGTTTAACTAAATTATTTAGTAACTCTTGAAGGATTCGGTATAAGTGTAGTTTTTTATTCGAATCCAATACGTCGTCAATATTTTGAATATCCGCAGTAAGCAAAGTATCAATATCTTCATCAACTTTGTTGACTAATTCTCTAGCAGCTACAGTAAAACCTAACTGTTTAATAGTTGCTGGATGAAGGTTTCTAGAAATTGCCCTCAAGTTACTAAGCGTTGATGCTGCTAAATTCTCAATTTCCTGATTATTTTTATTTCGCGATTTTCTTAAAAGCATCATCAGCTGCTGTCCAACCCCATCATGAAGATCAATCGCCAATCTATTTCTTTCCTTCTCTTGTGCATTTATCAAACCTTGTGAAAAACTCTCTTGAAGTTTTTGATTTCTTTTTGCGTTATTTCTAGATCTAATAAGAATAATGCTTCCAAATAATAGTAATAATCCAAAGACCACTATAAATAATAATTGTTGTTTAGCTTTATTCTTGCTATCGAGCAGTGCGATACTAGCTTGTTGATTTTTAATCTCCAAATCCTTTTTTTGAACTTCATAAAATATACTCGCGACTTTTGCTGTTTTTTTAGTTTCTACAGAAGCAATTGAATCTTGAAGTTCTTTTTTTCTTTTAAAAACAAGCTCGCTCTCATTTTGCTTTCCTAAAGCAAGTAACACCTTAGCTTTTGTGTTTAAATTATCTAGTTTTACATTGTTATCAAATCTTCCTAAATTTTCACTTTCAGCCTTCTTCAAATACTCTAAAGATTTATTATACTCTTGCTTTAGATAATAAATGTTTGCTAGTTTGTTATAAGCTTGTAATTGAGTCCCATATTCTCTTTCAACTTGCGCAGAAATAAGCTCTTTTTCAATTGCTTTTATAGCTTCTTTATATTCACCATTTGACACATCGAGATAAGCGATATTGGCTTCAATTATATTCTGAAAATGGTTTTTATAACTTTCATTTCCAAACCCCTCTTTCTTAGCACTAGAATATTTTAAAATATTTAGAGCTCTTTCAAAATAGAGCCTTGCGCTATCCTTCTCGTTTTCTTTAGCAAAAGCTAAGCCCATATTATTACTCACACTTGATTCAGCAAATGGACGGTTTTCAGATTTTAGAAAAGAAATACTTTTAGCAAAATACTTCCTGGCTCTTTTGTAATCCTTCATTTTATAATAAGCAAGGGCAATATGATTATATTCTTCATGTGCATGGGAAGACCTCAATTTTAAGTGTCTTGCTACCTCATAAAGCTCTGGGGTAAGTTCGATATACTCTTTAAGTAATCCCAGTTCCTTGTAAACTTCTGATAATTTGAGATAGACAAAATGCTTATCTTGATTATTTGCGAAACTATTATTTTTGACCATTTCCCCTCCCAATATTATTAAATTGGATACGTCTTTATCATAACAATAGTAATCAAATAAAAATCTTTTAGCTTTAAATGCTTGTTGCTTTGTACCTTCTTTTGAAGCCCAATTTAATGCCTCCTGTGCATATCGAAGATAAGCTTTAGGCATACCGTTTTCTTCAAGCTCTGTACTGAATGGATATGGACGGTAACTCTCTCCAAGCCTAATGATATTTTCAAATTTTTCTAACGAAAAATCAGGTGCGCTTTCAATTTTACCTAAAGTTTTTTCTATATCTCCTCGCTGTCCACTAGAAACTAATGAGAGAAAAAGTATTAAAATAGAAGGAATTAATTTCAAATTAATTTTTTCCTAAATATAGAGATTAGAATTTTTATTTAAAAATGACCCTAAAGCCACAATCTATAAATACCTTGAAGAAATGTTTATAATTTATTTTTTAAGTGCAATGTTCTTAGTAAGGTTTCATATTGGCAGCTCATTTATTCTTAAAAAAATCAAAATTGTCTGATTATCAATTTATTTAATATATTGATGTCAGTAATTCGTAACCCCTCGCCTATTCCGATTATGGCCCAGCTCAATACGTAACGTAGAACCAATGGGCCAACCCATAGGGCAACTCAAAAAAATCATCTTCATTAGTAGCGCAGAATTTTTTGCATTTAAGATTTACATAAGACGTTTCACCCCCCCCCATTTTTAATCTAAGTAAATATACTAATTCACATTAATTATGCTTTGATACTTGTTGAATACTCATTTCAGATTAAACAATGTCCATTCATGCGCATTTAATTCGCATATCATGGTTAAATTGATATTTTGGCCTTTTCTTAATCGAAATAGGGATTAAACTAATTTTTCCTTCTGCTTTTTTACGATTGTGAATTATCCTTAAATAAATAGGGCTTCTTTTTGTTTTCGCATTTTCTTTTTTGGTGTTGATGTAAAATTTAATTGTAATTGCCATAGTGTTATAATTTTAGTGAAACGTAATTATTATGAATTGATAATTGTGGAAGAAAAAAATGACACGTACAGTTGACCATCGAGTAGGAGATGTCCAAAACTGGTGAAACACAGTGGTGAAACATGAAAACTAACCCATAAATAAAAAGGAAATGAAGTCTTGAAGTCATCAAGAGCTTCAAGAGAAAATCTATACTTGACTTCTCTTGGGTGAAACATGCCTTCTTAGTGAAACTTTGGTGAAACATTTTTGTGGTTTTAAATGAACCCCACCGAAACCAAGAGAAACAAAAATCCCCGTCGTTACTGGTGTAACGCGGGGAAGTGAAAAATAGTGAAAAATAAAAAGTGATCGCGACAGGATTCGAACCTGTGACCGTCTGCTTAGAAGGCAGATGCTCTATCCAGCTGAGCTACGCGACCATTCAAGGATTAACTACGTTGATCCTGAAAATAGATTGTTGCAAAAAGCGATGCTTTTTACAAAAGCTTCAAACAATTTTTTATGAAAATAAATTTTCAACAAAATCTTATTTAAGCTTTTTGTCGGGGTGGCAGGATTCGAACCTGCGACCTCCGCGTCCCAAACGCGGCGCGATAACCGGGCTACGCTCCACCCCGAAAATTGGTTATCTAATTGCGGAGAGACCGGGATTCGAACCCGGGCAACACTTACGCGTTGACAGATTAGCAATCTGCTCCATTACCACTCTGGCACCTCTCCAAAATATTTAAAGATCGTTCTTCAAAATGCGGATGCAAATGTAACTTATCATATTTAAGAACGCAACAATTTTTTTTAGTTTTTTGTAAATAAAATTTATCTATTCCGGATATTCAATTCTAAGGTGGTAGATGTTCGCCAACTTATGTTTTAGTACTTTTTTTATGGATTGAATTTCCTTAAAGGTGATGTTGGCGTTTAGAAACTGTTCGCTCTCCATTTGTTTGTTAATTATGTTTTCTACAAATTCATTAATTTTTGCAGTGGTAGGTTCCTTAAGACTTTTTGATGCTGCTTCTACACTATCGCACATCATTAAAATTGCGGTTTCCTTACTAAAAGGCTTTGGCCCTGGATATTTGAATTTTTCAATATCTGTGTCCTCGTTATCTGCCTTTTCCTTCATGTAAAAGTAATACACCAAACTTGTACCGTGATGCGTCCTTATGAAATCAATGACGCGATCTGGTAGATTATTTTTCTTAGCGATTTCAATACCATTAATAACATGATTTATAATGACATTGGCACTCTCAACATTAGACAGTTCTTGATGTGGATTTATGCCTGTGCTCTGGTTTTCAGTGAAATATGTAGGGTTTTTCATTTTTCCGACATCGTGATATAAAGCACCTACTCTCACCAACATGGCATTTGCTCCAATCTCATTTGCAGCTGCTTCAGCTAAATTTGCAACGTTTAAAGAATGGTGAAAAGTTCCTGGAGCCTTATTGGATAGTTCTTTCAATAATTTGGTATTGGTATCTGAAAGCTCGAGTAGTGACACATCAGAAACCAATCCGAATATTTTCTCATAAATGTATATCAATGGCTGGACAAACAATGTTGCCAAGCCGCAAAGTATAAATAATCCAAAAGTATCCCATTTTAAAGTGGTTATCTGACCTTCGTGAATTACAAAGAATGCAAAATATGCAATAATATAAATCAAGGTTATTTGCCCCACTGAAATGAATAGATTTGCACGTTTGTAGAGTTCTGAAACCGTAAGGATGGTTACAATTCCTGCTATGATCTGTAAAAACATATATTCATAACTATTTGGAACTATGAAACCCAAAAGTAATACTGTGAGTACATGTGCAAAAAGCCCTAATCTGGCATCAAAAAACGCCTTTAAGACCAATGGTAAAATACAGAGTGGCACTACGTAGATATACTGTGAATTGTAGTTAATCACCAAGGTGGTCAACAAAATCATTACCACAACATTGAAGAATATAAAGGTAACCTTGGTATTATTCAAAAAAACCTCCATACGATACTTTCTTAGAAACAATAACAACATTAAAAGTGCCAAAGCGACCAATAAAGTGTAAGCTACAAGTACCCAATTATAATTTGCAGTATTCCAAACTTGGGATTCATACTCTGATTTTAAAGAATTTAAAACATTATACTCTTCATCCTCTACAACTTGTCCTTTAGAAATAATGAGCTGATCCCTATCTATACTACCACGAGTTTGAGAAATTTGAGACAGTTCTTCTTCCAAGACTTTTTGTGTCAGGCTTTCATTTAAAGTTACGTTGGGCTTGATAATATCAAAAAACAAAGAAATGATCTTGTTTCGCTCTGTAACTGGTGAATCTGAAAAATATCTATCTAAACGTTGCCGTAATTGCCCTATTTCAATTAAATCTCCATACTGCAATTGTTTTTCTATAGTATTAGAGGACACCAAAACTACAGGCTTGGTATTGGGGTAATTATAGTCAGTATCTAAAATACCGTTGGCATATTGAGTGTCTATGAATGATTTACCTTTCTTGTAGAGACTCGACTCACTTATACTTAAATCTAAGGTATCCTTAAATGTTTGGTTGAATCTTTTTAAATAATCATTTAGCACCAAATCCTCAACCTCTGCATTCAAATCAAAGTAAACAGAAGCATTATTTTCAATTTCTATCCGTTCACGTTCAATCTCTTCTTGAGCCTTTTTTATGGCAAAATTGAACGGAGCATATAGGTTTTCAGACTGCCAAGGTTTACCTTTTTCAAAAGAGAACCTAAACTTCCCTGTTTTCGGAAATAGATAAACTATAAATAATGTGGTAGCCAAAAACAATAGTATCTTATATACTAAAGCATGATTTTTGTACCATTTATTAAGAAGTTCCTTCATACACAACCAAAAGTAAGAAATAATAAAATTTTAGGCTGCCATAATCTCCATTACATTCTAAAATCTCTCAAAAAATGATTAATTTCGCAGCAACTAAATAAAACATAAATATAATGAACAAGGACGTAGTTATTGTATCTGCTGTTAGGACACCAATAGGAAGTTTTTTAGGAAGTTTATCCAGTGTTCCGGCACCAAGATTAGGTGCAGTTGCAATTAAAGGAGCTTTAGATAAGATAAATTTAAATCCAGATTTGGTTGAAGAAGTGTTGATGGGAAATGTTGTACAGGCTGGCACAGGACAAGCTCCAGCCAGACAGGCCGCAATTTATGCGGGTATTCCAGACAGTGTGCCTTGTACTACGGTTAATAAAGTATGTGCGTCTGGGATGAAAGCTATTCAACAGGCGGCTCAAGCAATTCAACTTGGTGATGCTGAAATTGTGGTTGCAGGTGGAATGGAGAATATGAGTGCTATACCACATTATTATCATGCAAGAAGTGCAACAAAATTTGGACCCGCTACTCTTGAAGATGGTATGCAAAAAGATGGCTTGGTAGACGCTTACGAACAAAATGCAATGGGAGTTTGTGCAGATGCCTGTGCTACGGAATATAATTTTAGCCGTGAAGACCAAGATGCATTTGCAATTCAGTCTTATGAACGCTCAAAAGCTGCCTGGGAAGCAGGCAATTTTAATGAGGAGGTTGTTCCTGTTGAAGTACCTCAGCGTCGTGGTGAACCTATAATAGTTGATAGAGACGAAGAATATACCAACGTAAAGATGGAGAAGATCCCTACGTTGCGTCCTGCATTTACAAAAGATGGTACAGTAACTGCTGCTAATGCCTCGACCATAAATGATGGAGCTGCTGCAATGGTATTGATGAGTAGGAAAAAAGCAGATGAACTAGGCCTAAAACCTTTAGCTACTATAAAAAGTTACGCTGATGCAGCGCAAGAACCAAAATGGTTTACAACTGCACCAGCTAAAGCATTACCTAAAGCTTTGGCTAAAGCAAATATTGAATTGGGAGATGTTGACTACTTTGAATTTAATGAAGCTTTTTCTGTTGTTGGTCTAGCTAACATGAAAATCTTAGGATTATCAGACGATAATGTTAACGTTAATGGTGGAGCAGTATCTTTAGGTCATCCTTTAGGATGTTCTGGAGCCAGAATTTTAGTAACACTTATCAATGTATTGCATCAAAATAATGCCAAAATTGGTGCTGCAGCCATCTGTAATGGTGGTGGTGGTGCTTCTGCAATGGTATTGGAGCGCGCTTAAAATTTTTCTATGCAATACGGCATCTGCAATCTTGGAATTGTACCCATACGATTAGAACCTAGCGATACTAGTGAAATGGTAACGCAAGCTCTATATGGAGATAGTTTTAAAGTGTTAGAGCAACGAAAAAAGTGGAGTCGTATTCGGTTGGCTTTTGATAAATATGAAGGCTGGGTAGATAATAAACAGTATTCTGAAATTGAAGAACCGCAGTATAAAGATCTATTGAACTCAGGCATAAATTTATCCAAAGATTTGATAGAATATATATCTGATGCTTCAAACAGTCTCTACCCTATTCCGTTAGGCTCTGATTTAAATGGCTTAAATCTTCTAAATCATAATTTTGATGGGAACAGATTAACCTCAAAAAGTGAAAAATCCAACATTGTACAAACATCATTCTTATATTTAAACGCTCCATACCTTTGGGGAGGAAAGACACCTTTTGGTATTGACTGTTCTGGGTTCACACAGATGGTTTACAAGCTCAATGGTCATAAGCTTCTTAGGGATGCTTCGCAACAAGCCACACAAGGTGATGCTTTGAGTTTTATTGAAGAGAGCGAGCCTGGAGATTTAGCGTTTTTCGACAATACTGATGGTGATATTATCCATGTAGGCATTATAATGGAGGATAATTATATTATACATGCCCATGGCAAGGTACGAATAGATCGTTTAGACCATAGCGGTATTTATAATGTTGACAAAAACACCCATACACATAGACTGAGAGTCATCAAAAAGATTATATAAAAAAAAGCGACCTTTTAAATAAGATCGCTTTTTTAAAATTGTTTAATGAGAGATTAATTTCCGCCACCCATAGCTTCAACCTCTTCAACCTTAGTTTTCATTTCTTTATATTTTTCTGTTTCACCTAAGGCACTGTATATGTTCTTTAATTGACCAAGAATATCAAGGTTCTTAGTATTTGGGTTTTTCTCTACAAAATCCTCAAGGTGCTCAGCAGCTTTTTGGAAGTGCTCGTTCTTTTTAGCTCTTAATTCGTCATAACGTTTGTTATCCGCTGAAGAAGTACCCAAAGAGTTCATTTCATCATTTAATGCATTACCCTTATTGATTTCCATAGCAGAAAGGTTTAAGGCTGCATCTGAATAGCTTGGCTTGTAAGTTAAAGTTTTTTGAAAAGCTTCCTCTGCGTAATCATACTGCTTTGCTTCCATTGCCAATACTCCTACGTTATAATTTAAATCAGGATTTTCAGGATCCATTGATAAAGCCTCTTTGTAAAGTTCAGCAGCTTTTTCTGTATTACCTAATTGTAGGTAAACGTTTCCTTCAGAAAGGATTAAATTATAGTCATTTGGATTATCTTCCTTAGCATCTTGTATAGCACTGAGCGCTTTCTCATTTTCACCTTTAGTTACATAAATAATTGCAATGTTCTTAACTATTTCTGCTCTTCTAGATGGTGACTTGGCATCTCTAGGCTTAATATGGGTTTTTAAAGTTTTTACAGACAAGTCTCTACCTGCTTTATCGGCAAAAGGAACTTCTTCTCCAGTTTCTTTGTCTGTTGCATAATAGTTCATTTTTACACCGGTATAGCCTAAGTCTTTTAATTCAATAAAGTAATCTAAAGCAGTATCGTAATCTTGATCTTCTACAGCAGAATATGCTGCATTAAATAAGTACGTTGTATCTGTAGGTGAAACTCTATAAACTTTCTCAAATCGTTTTGCAGCTGTCTTATAGTCTTTGTTATTAAAAGCATTATTAGCTTTTGTGATAAAAGAGTTAAACATCTGGGATTTCATTTCATTGGCCTCTTCAGTATATTTAAGTTTACCCATAGAAGATTCTAAATCCTTTAACTTATCTAATGTAGCAATAGCTTCATCAACATTTGCATCTGTACCTGCTCCGTTAGCATACAATGCTTGCGCTTTAAGAAAATAAAACTTTGCTTTGGTTTTATCGTCCATGTTTCCAATTAACGCCTCTGCGGCAGAAACTGCAGATTTAGCATTAGCAAAGTTTGAGTTTTTAATTGCCTTTTCTATTTCTTTAACCTCACTCTTTTGTGCAAAGGACATAGATGTAATAGCCAAGAGCAACACTAATGTCATTAATTTTTTCATCTTGTAATAAATCTTTTTGTTGTTATTTTTTAGTTTTCTGTTTCATTATCATCAATAGCCGTGCCATCTTCATTAGGTAATTGATTGTCAGTTATTTCAGATTCAAGATTTTCAGCCTCTTCTTCTTCATCTTTCATAACTTTTGCTACGGCAGCAATTGAATCATTACCCTTTAAGTTAATGAGTTTCACCCCTTGCGTTGCTCTACCCATTACTCGAAGATCAGCCACTTCCATACGAATGGCAATACCCGATTTATTAATAATCATTAAGTCATCATCATCAGTTACATTCTTAATGGATACTAAGTTACCTGTTTTTTCTGTAATAGAGATGGTTTTTACACCTTTTCCTCCTCTATTGGTAATTCTGTAATCGTCTAAACTTGAACGTTTTCCATACCCATTTTCAGACACTACTAAGATATTACTTTCAAAATCGTCAACGGCAACCATTCCTATTACCTCGTCGTTTTCATTCGCCAAAGTTATACCTCTAACACCCGAAGCATTTCTTCCCATTGGTCTTGTTTTAGCTTCCTCAAAACGAATTGCTTTACCAGATCTTAAAGCCAGCATTACCTGACTTTCGCCAGTAGTTAATTTTGCTTCTAGTAGCTCATCATCTTCTCTAATAGTAATTGCATTGATACCATTGGTACGTGGTCTAGAATATTGCTCTAAAGATGTTTTCTTTACCTGACCTTTCTTAGTTGCCATTATGACATAATGACTGTTTATGTAATCTTCGTCCTTGAGGTCTTGCGTACAGATAAATGCCATTACCTTATCATCTTGCTCTATATTGATAAGATTTTGGATTGCTCTACCCTTTGAAGTTTTCGCACCTTCTGGGATTTCGTAAACGCGCATCCAGAAACATTTTCCTTTTTGAGTAAAGAATAACATGTACTGGTGATTTGTACCAACAAATAGGTGTTCTAAGAAATCTTCATTTCTAGTGGTAGATGCTTTTTGCCCTACACCTCCTCTATTTTGGGTTTTGTACTCGTTTAGTGAAGTACGCTTAATGTAACCTGCATGAGAAATAGTAATCACAACCTTCTCATCAGGAATCATATCTTCGATGCTTAAGTCTCCACCTGCATATTCTATGGTAGAACGACGCTCATCACCATATTTATCCCTAACCACTTCAAGCTCTTCCTTAATAATATCCATACGTCGATCCTTTTTGTCTAGAATGTCTTTAAGGTCTTCTATGGTTTTCATCAGTTCTTCGTACTCAGCCCTTAACTTGTCTTGCTCCAGACCGGTTAATTGACGTAATCGCATTTCTACGATAGCCTTGGCTTGAATCTCAGTTAATTTAAATCGCTCGATTAATTTTTCTCTGGCTTCTTCAGCATTTGCAGATGCTCTAATTAATGCTATAACCTCATCAATATTATCTGATGCTATGATTAATCCTTCTAAAATATGAGCTCTCTCCTCAGCTTTTCTTAATTCATATTGTGTTCGTCTAACAACTACTTCGTGTCTGTGTTCTACGAAAAAGTGAATCAACTCTTTTAAGTTTAGCAGTTGTGGACGTCCTTTTACTAAAGCAATATTATTTACACTAAAAGAAGATTGTAACGCTGTGTACTTATACAACTTGTTGAGTACAATATTAGGAATGGCGTCACGCTTTAAAACGTAAACTATGCGCATTCCTTTTCTGTCAGACTCATCTCGTATCGTAGAGATACCCTCTAACTTTTTATCGTTAACCAAGTCAGCAGTCTTTTTAATCATATCTGCTTTATTGACTTGGTAAGGAATTTCGTTTACAATAATGCACTCACGACCATTAACTTCCTCAATATTGGCTTTACCGCGCATTACAATTCTACCTCGACCAGTGTGGAATGCCTCTTTAACACCATCATAACCATAAATAGTTCCTCCAGTAGGGAAATCTGGTGCCTTAATGTGCTGCATCAATTCATCAACCTCGATGTCATTATTCTCAATGTAAGCTATAGTACCGTTAACTACTTCAGTTAAGTTATGAGGTGGCATATTGGTTGCCATACCAACAGCAATACCAGATGCTCCGTTAACCAATAAACCTGGGATACGCGTTGGCAAAACCGTAGGTTCTTCTAAGGTATCATCAAAATTTAATTTGTGGTCAACAGTTTCCTTATCGATGTCGGCTAACATTTCTTCAGAAATCTTCTGCATTCTAGCTTCCGTATAACGCATTGCCGCAGGACTATCACCATCAACAGAACCAAAATTTCCTTGGCCGTCTACTAGCATATATCTCAAACTCCATTCTTGGGCCATACGCACCATTGTGTCATATACCGAGGTGTCACCATGTGGGTGGTATTTACCCAAAACTTCACCAACAATTCTTGCTGACTTTTTATGCGCTGTATTAGCTCTAACACCAAGCTCATGCATACCATAAAGTACTCTTCTATGGACGGGTTTTAAACCATCTCTTACATCTGGTAAAGCACGTGACACAATGACCGACATTGAGTAGTCAATGTAAGCCGATTTCATTTCATCTTCAATGTTAATTGGAATGAGTTTTTCTCCTTCTGCCATATATAAAATTAATTAGATTTTTTGTAGGTTTTCAAAACGTGCTAATATAACCAATTTAGTAGTGTTTAAAGTGATTTTAAAGTCCATTTTTAGGAGTTTTTATTAACAATTTTTAATATCTTTTTAGTTAATAAGTATCTTAAAATTTGCTTTGAATTAAAACGCTTTTTTACTCTATTCGTCTATACCTTTTAATTAAGGTATGGTTTTTGTCATTTAGATAATATGTTTTTACTATTTTTAATGCAGAAAGGAATTTACTATGGACGATAATTTTTCCCCAAGAGTTAAAGATGTTATAGCTTATAGCAAAGAAGAAGCCTTGCGCCTAGGCCATGACTTTATAGGTACCGAGCATTTAATGCTGGGACTTCTACGTGATGGTAATGGAAAGGCAATAGATATATTAAGTTCTTTAGATGTAGATCTCAACCATTTAAGACGAAAAGTTGAAATATTGAGCCCTGCAAACCCAAATATAACTACAACATCTAACGAAAAGAAGAACTTGCACCTTACAAGACAAGCAGAGCGTGCCTTAAAAACTACATTTTTAGAAGCTAAGTTGTTTCAAAGTACCTCAATAAATACAGCACATTTATTATTGTGCATCCTAAGAAATGAAAATGACCCAACTACTAAGCTATTAAACAAGCTTAAAGTTGACTATGACAACGTAAAAGAAGAATTTAAATCTATGATTACAAGCGAAGATGATTACCTAGATGAGCCTAAAGCGGAATCCTTCTCTGATGATGATGTAAACGAGGAAGAAGATGATGCAAAGCAAAATCCATTTGGTGGAAGCCAATCTAGCAAAGCAAATAAAAAATCTAAGACACCGGTTTTAGACAACTTTGGAAGGGATTTAACCATCCTTGCTGAAGAAGGAAAACTAGACCCTGTCGTAGGGCGTGAAAAAGAAATACAACGTGTTTCCCAGATTCTAAGCAGAAGAAAGAAAAATAACCCATTGCTAATTGGTGAACCTGGCGTTGGTAAATCTGCTATAGCAGAAGGTTTGGCACTTAGAATTGTCAAGCGTAAAGTATCCCGTACACTTTTTAACAAGCGCGTTGTCACCCTCGATCTGGCCAGCCTAGTCGCAGGAACTAAATATAGAGGTCAGTTTGAAGAACGCATGAAAGCCGTAATGAACGAGCTTGAAAAGAATGACGACATTATTCTTTTTATTGACGAGATTCATACTATCGTTGGCGCTGGCGGTGCCACAGGTAGCTTAGATGCTTCAAACATGTTTAAGCCAGCATTGGCAAGAGGTGAAATTCAATGTATAGGAGCGACAACATTAGATGAATATAGACAATATATTGAAAAAGATGGAGCTTTAGAGCGTCGTTTCCAAAAAGTGATAGTAGAGCCTACATCTGTAGCAGAAACTATTGAAATACTCAATAACATTAAATCTAAATATGAAGAACATCATAATGTAGATTACACTGATGAAGCCATAGAAGCTTGTGTAAAGTTGACGAATCGCTATATGACGGAGCGCTTCTTACCAGATAAGGCAATTGACGCATTGGACGAAGCAGGTTCTCGTGTACACATTACCAATATAGATGTTCCTGATCAAATTCTAGCGCTAGAAAAACAGCTAGAAGAGGTTAAGGAAACCAAAAACAATGTCGTTAAAAAACAGAAGTACGAAGAAGCTGCTAAACTTCGTGATGACGAAAAGCGACTAGAAAAGGAATTGGCTTCAGCCCAAGAAAAATGGGAAGAAGAAACCAAACAACATAGGGAAATTGTGACCGAGGACAATGTTGCTGATGTTGTTTCTATGATGACTGGCATACCTGTGAATAAAATTGCACAGACAGAGATCAATAAACTATCTCAATTACCTGACCTCATCAAAGGAAAAGTGATTGGTCAAGATAATGCGGTTGCCAAAGTTGTAAAAGCAATTCAAAGAAACAGAGCTGGACTTAAGGATCCAAACAAGCCAATTGGTTCATTTATATTTTTAGGTCAGACTGGTGTGGGTAAAACCCAGTTAGCAAAGGTATTGGCTCGCGAACTATTTGATAGTGATGATGCTTTGGTAAGAATAGACATGAGTGAATACATGGAGAAATTTGCTATCTCTAGACTAATTGGAGCACCACCAGGATATGTCGGTTATGAAGAAGGTGGGCAATTGACTGAAAAGATTAGACGTAAGCCATATGCTGTGGTACTTTTAGATGAAATTGAAAAGGCACATCCAGATGTATTTAACATGCTATTGCAGGTTCTTGATGATGGCTATCTAACGGACAGTCTTGGTCGAAAAATCGACTTTAGAAATACGATCATTATTATGACTTCAAATATTGGTGCTCGTAAGTTGAAAGATTTTGGGACTGGTGTTGGTTTTGGTACTTCGGCAAAAGAAGCTCAAGAAAGTGATTACGCTAAAGGAGTTATTGAAAACGCACTTAAAAAAGCATTTGCTCCAGAGTTCTTAAATAGAATTGATGATGTAATTGTGTTTAATGCATTAGAAAAAGAAGATATCAATAAAATTATTGACATTGAACTAGTCAAACTTATCAGCAGAATTAAAGATTTAGGTTACGAACTTAAACTTACCGATAAGGCTAAAGATTATATTGCCGAAAAAGGATTTGATAAGCAATACGGTGCCAGACCTTTAAATAGAGCCATTCAAAAATATGTTGAAGATGCCCTTGCTGAAGAAATTATCAATTCTAAAATTCAAGAAGGTGATACGATAACCATGGATTTGGATTCGAAAAATGACAAGCTGAAGATTAAGATTAAAACTTCGGGAAAGACGACTGAATCCTAAACACTTAGGAAATAAACTTAAAGAACTCCTCAATTTTTGAGGAGTTTTTTTATATCTTGATGGTATCCTAAGAATTTTTTTAGTCATGAAAGAATCCCTAACATTCGACTTTTGTGACATGACAATATTTGATAGTTATGTCATTGTTGTTATGAAAGAAGGTGTAGATATTAAACCAAAACATAATGATGTTTTGGTGGAAATAACCAATACCTACTTTTCAGATAAGCCTTTTGTGTACATTACACATCGAGTAAATTCTTATTCAGTGGACCCTAAAGTTTATCATGAAACTTCAAAGATTAAAAATTTAAAGGGTTTTGCTGTTGTTTCAAGTAATTATCAAGCTAAATTCAATGCTCAGATTGAGCAGATGTTTTTTAAAGAACCCTTTGAGATATTTACTAAATTAGAAGATGCCATCGATTGGGCAAAGAAATTAGTAAAGGATAATTAAAACCTGAAATTTGTAATTATTTAATGCTTTTCTACTCCATAGTTGTTTAGAAACAATTCTTCAACTTCAATATCTACATTTTGTACAAACTGAATAGATGCTTCAATATCATCATGCAATACTTGATCTTCTTTAATGAAAGGAACCTCCTTTCTGTAATGCGATAAGAAAGATTCTAATAGAGGTGATGTTTTTAACGGTCTTCTAAATTCCAAAGCCTGTGAAGCATTCATCAATTCAATAGCAATAATACGTTCTACATTTTTTATCAAATCATAAGCCTGTGTAGCAGCATTGGCACCCATACTCACATGATCTTCTTGTCCGTTGCTAGAAACTATGCTGTCAACGCTAGCAGGCGAAGCCAGTTGCTTGTTGGCACTAACAATACTTGCAGCTGTATATTGCGGTATCATAAAACCAGAATTCAATCCAGGATTATCAACCAAAAAAGCTGGTAAACCTCGCAATCCAGAAACTAACTGAAATATGCGACGCTCAGATATATTGCCTATTTCTGCCATAGCAATCTTTAGGTAATCTAAAGCCAATGCCAAAGGCTGACCGTGAAAATTACCGCCAGAAATAATTAAGTCTTGTTCACTAAAAATGTTTGGATTATCGGTTACAGCATTTATCTCCGTTAAAATTACTTTTTCCACAAAATCCAAGGTATCCTTTGTTGCGCCATGCACTTGCGGAATACACCTAAACGAATAAGGGTCTTGCACATGTGCTTTCTCTCGTGATATGAGTTCACTACCAGCAAGAAGCTCGTTAAATCTTTTAGCCACTTTACGTTGTCCTGGATGTGGCCTTACATCATGTACCAAATCATGGAAAGGGTCTAACCTTCCGTCAAAAGCATCCAATGAAATTGAGGCAATAATATCCGCCATATATGATGTTTTATGAGACATCAATAATAAATAAACACCATAAGCACTCATAAACTGCGTGCCATTTAAAAGCGCTAGACCTTCTTTAGCTTCAAGCTTAATTGGCTCCCAACCAAATTTTCTCAAAAGTTCGGATGCTTCATAATTTTCCCCATTATGCACTACACTTCCTTTTCCTAAAAGTGGTAAAGCCAAATGAGCTAATGGTGCCAAATCACCAGAAGCTCCTAGCGAACCTTGTGTAAATACAAAAGGAAATATATCATTATTAAAAAATTCAATAAGCCGTTCTATCGTTTTCATCTGCACGCCACTATGTCCATAACTCAACGACTGAATTTTTAATAGCAACATCACCTTAACTATAGATTCTGGTACACGTTCACCAGTACCACAAGCATGGGACATTACCAAATTTTCCTGAAGTTTGGTTAAATCCTTATCAGAAATTTTAGTGTCGCAAAGCGATCCAAATCCTGTGTTGATTCCATAGATTGGGTTTTTATTATTTGCTAATTTTTTGTTTAAATAATCCTTACAAGCTTTTACATTATCAATAGACTCCTTAGAAAGTCTAAGCTTTTTATCCTCTTTAAAAATGTTATATATCGTAACAATGTCAAGTGGCTCGGAAGAAATGATATGATAGTTATCCATAAAAATCAAAAATTATATCCTTCAAAATTGGGAATATTTTTTGGTTTCACAACAAATTGTTAATAAATCCCATTCTCTTGAAGTTCTTGATTAAATTTATATTTTTGATACTCAACAAAACATAAAATATGAAAAGATTATTAGCCCTTTGCATAACTATTACTCTATTTGCATGTAAAGAAGAACCAAAAATTGACTATGCATTGTTTTCTGGCAAAATAGAAAACCCAGCTAATAAAGTTGTTACCATTTTTAATGGTAGGGAAAAAGTAAAAGAAATAACCTTAAATGAAGAAGGCACATTTGCCGACACACTTAAAGTTGAAACAGGCTACTATACACTAAGCCACGGGCGGGAAAGTTCAGCAATCTATCTCTCGCCTGGTGACAACATTAAGATGTCATTGAACACTAAAGAATTTGATGAGACCATTAGCTATTCTGGTGAAGGATCCGAGAACAGTAACTTCTTAGCATCTAAATACTTAGCTGATGAAAAAGCAAATCTAGATGTTGTAAAAGTATTTTCGATGGAAGAAGCAGATTTCCTTGCTAAGATGGAAGAAATCAAAAGTTCTAAATTAGAATTGCTTAACAACACAGAAAACCTTGATAATGAGTTTAAAGCTTTAGAAAAGAAAAATATTGAATACGAGTATTATGCCGACCTACTAAATTATAAATCCTATCATTCTTACTACGCAAAGAAGGCGGATTTTAAACCTTCAGAAGATTTTATGAAATTATTTGATTCTGTTGATTTTAATAATAAGAAGGATTATGAAATGCTCGATAATTACAAAAGACTACTTCAAGCACATTACTCAAATAAAATAAGTGATAGCGACAACCCTTCGGAAGTATTTGAGAACATCAACAACAACACTTTCCCAGCACTAAAAGAAGATCTTGCCAATAGATTACGATACAATATTGCACCAAACAATGAGCACAATGAGGCTTATTATAATGGGTTAATAGCAATGTCAACTGATGAAAAGTATAAAGAAGATATTACTACTAAATACAACAAAGTAAAAAAGTTGGCAAAAGGAATGCCATCTCCTGAGTTTGTAGAGTACGAAAACCATAAAGGTGGTACAACATCCTTAGAAGATCTTAAAGGTAAATATGTCTATGTAGATGTTTGGGCGACTTGGTGTGGACCTTGTATTAGGGAAATCCCTTCCTTAAAAGAAGTAGAAAAACAATTTCATGGTAAAAACATTGCATTCGTAAGTACATCAATTGATAAAGCTTCTGCCCATAATACATGGGTACAAATGGTGAAGGATAAAGAGTTGGGAGGTATACAATTGATGGCAGATAAGGATTGGAACTCAAAATTTGTGCAAGAATATGCTATTGAAGGTATTCCGAGATTTATTCTAATAGATCCTGACGGTAATATCGTTAGTGCTGACGCACCTAGACCATCTAATCCAAAATTAGTGGAAATGTTTAACGAGTTGAAAATATAATAGCAACAACAATTAAAAAAAGCCTTCATTTTGAAGGCTTTTTTTGTGCTTTATTCGCAAAGTAATTATTTTCTAGGCTTTCTCTTTTGGGTTTTTGCTTCTTGCTGATTTTCTTGATGCTCTTCTTCTTGTTGTTCTGGTTGTTTAAACAAATCGATGTAAGCCTCACCTAATGTTTCAATGATATGGCTCGCAATTAAACTCTGATAACCAAAATCCTCTAAAGAAATATCAGCAGATTTGCCATGGAGATAAACACCGAAGATAGTCGCAGCCAACGGTTCATATCCTTGGGCTAGCATTCCTGATATAATTCCGGTTAAGACATCACCACTTCCTGCTGTAGCCATACCTGGATTTCCAGTGGTGTTTACATATAGTTTGTCATTAAAAACCGCTATACTATGAGCTCCTTTAATCAGTACTATTACATTATACTTTTTGGAGAATGCTTTTACTTTTTTTAGCTTTTCAAAATCATCTGACCACTTACCTACCAAACGTTCCAACTCTTTTGGATGTGGTGTCAATATGGTCTGTTCTGGCAACAATTTTAGCAACGCTTTTTTCTTAGAAAGTATATTTAAGCCATCCGCATCTATCACTAATGGTGTTTTATTCTGTTTTAGAAATACTTCCAAAGCCGTAATAGTTTCATCTGAAGTTCCAAGACCAACACCAATTCCGATTACGGTAGGTTGTATATCAAAGTTAATATTGCTTATATTTTCGTCTTTTTCATCAGTGATTACCATTACTTCGGGCAAAGCTGTTTGTAGACTATTGTATCCGCATTTTGGAACATATGCTGTTACCAATCCTGCTCCAGAACTTAGTGCTGCTCTACTAGCTAAATTTACAGCACCAATTTTTCCGTAACTTCCACCAAGGATCATTACGTGTCCAAAATCCCCTTTATGGGAAAACTTATTTCTCGGTTTATACATTGGTAATACTTCAAACTTAGAAATGAGCTCTGCCTCAGTCTCCGTCTGCATAAGGTAGTTTCTATCAATTCCTATGTCCAATACTTCCCATTGAGCAGTGTACTTAGCCGTTTCTGGTAAAAAGAATACCAGTTTTGGTGATTGAAAACTTAAGGTATAACCTGCGTGCACTACCGCGTTTTCATCCTCTACAACTTTGTCGGTATATAACCCTGAAGGAATATCTATCGCCAAGGTAAATGCTTTGGAGCTTCTCCACCATTGAAACAACTGTTGCACCCATTCGTTTGGTGGCCTATTAAGCCCAATACCAAAAACGGCATCAACGATAATATCCCTTTCTTCAATAACAATTTCAGAAAAATCCGCACCACAACTCAACATTACGGGCCAATCCTTGGTGACGTCTTTTATACGATCGTAATTAATTAAAAAATCCTTTGATCGTTTATCACTACAATTAATTATGTAAGTCACAACATTATAACCATGCGTGATTAAATGGCGAGCCAACACCAATCCATCACCACCATTGTTACCAATGCCACAAAATACGTGAATAGGTACTTGCGCACCTTGCATACGCATATGCATCCAATTGAATATCTGGGTTCCGGCACGCTCCATAAGCTCTGTAGAGGATATATTTTGGCGTTCGGTTGTTAGTTTATCGCCTTCGTAAATTTGCTCTTTTGAGAATATTTTCATTTGTTAATTTTTACTTTCTTTATGTTATCAGATGGAATTTGCCAATTACTATTATTACTTGTCAAATACGAGCTGACATGACTCACCCCTTCTAATAATTCTGTATATTGACTTGTAAAAATAAGATATTCCAAGCCAAAAGAATAATAACTTATAAATGATAATGACTTTTGAAAAATCATTTTCCACCCAGAGACTTTATATAAGACCTGTTAGCAAACATGATGCTCCATTTATTCTAGAGCTCATGAATACCCCAAAATGGATTAAATATATAGGTGATAGAAATGTAAGGACTGTTGAAGAAGCAGAAAACTATCTAAAAGAAAAAGCGTTAGCCCAAATAGTAAAGTATGGTTATTGTAACAATGTGGTTATAAGAAAGAATGATAACGCAAGACTTGGTACTTGCGGCTTGTATCACAGAGAAGATAGAGAAGATCCCGATATTGGTTTTGCATTTCTTCCACAATTTGAAGGTAAAGGTTATGCCTTTGAAGCTGCTAACAAGTTGATGCATGTGGCAAAGCAAAATTATGACTTAACCGAACTAAGTGCCTATACCTTAGAAGACAATTTTGCTTCAAGAAAATTATTGGAACGTTTGGGTTTTGATCTCAAAGGTGTTGGTAAATTAACCAACAACAATGAGGAACTACTTCATTATTACCGTGTTTTGGATTTTTAGATTTGTTAAAAGCTAGCAACTTTTACACTTTAACTTAAATTCTTGTGACTTATGTAATTTTTAATGTTCAGTCTACTCGATTCATTACATTTAGAAAATATTTAAAAGGTATATGGTAAAATCTTTTAGTTTTTATATCATTTTCTGTTGTTCGATTTTAGTAACGAATGCCCAACAGTTCACTTTAGAAACCGAGTTAGAAGCTAGTATTAGTGAAACTTCAGGATTACTGTATATCAACAATACACTTATTACCCATAACGATTCTGCAACGACCAATCAATTGTTTGATGTAGACACCTCAACCGGAATGGTGACAAGAACTGTAACTGTTACCAATGCTACAAACACGGACTGGGAAGATCTCACACATGACGGTACCTATATTTACATAGGTGATTTTGGAAACTACCAAGGTCATAGAACCAACTTAAAAGTCTATCGCATTTTAATTTCAGATTATTTTTCGAGCAACTCTGTTACCGCAGATGTCATTAACTTTAGTTACGCTAACCAAACCGATTTCACTCCTAGCCCCTTAGCTACTAATTTTGATGCAGAAGGCTTAATCCATTACAATAATAACTTGTATATATTTTCAAAAAATTGGCTCGATGGCAACACCAATATCTATGAATTGCCCAAAACACCTGGCACACATAGTATATCAATGGTTGATACAATTGCTTCACAAGGTTTAATTTCTGGTGCCACATTTAATATTTTAAGCAATAGCGTGGTGCTTACTGGGTACGACGGTGATGGATCATTTTTAATTCAACTCAATGGATTTAGCGCAGGTTTGTTCTCAAACGGTACAGTTACAAAAGCCACAGTTGGGGTACCAGCTGGCTATTCAACGCAGGTAGAAGGTATATTTCCATTCAGTAACTCAGAATACTATATTTCTGCAGAGGAAATATCTGGAAATACTTCTGGGCTATACAGTTTTAACACTTCAACTTTAAGCACTTCTGAAGTTGACACCGAAGCTATTTCTTTTTATCCAAATCCGGCTAAAAGATTAATTACTTTAAGTCAATATAATCTTGAAACAAAGATTTATTCCATAACAGCACAACTGGTAAAAACTTCCGATAAGAAACGAATTGACATATCTGATTTGAACTCTGGTGTCTATGTAATTAAAATTGAAGAAAGTTCAAGTGGCAATAGCGTGACAAAACGACTGATTGTTGACTGATGGTTTAGATGCTGAAATGAATTCAGCATGACAACAATTTCGTGTACCTTATCAAATTTATACTAAATACTTTAAATTAGATTTGTCATTCTGAACTTGTTTCAGAATCTAATCTTTCTCGCCTTTTTAATACTAAAGAAGCCGAAAACAAGTTTAGCATAACAAAATATAGACATTAGCAACTTATTACAACCAGTAATAAATCTGAATTATTTTTAACCCAAAATCCTAACCAACAACTCTTTAAGCAAATCTCCTTGAGGTACTGCATTTGCACCTACTCCCTTACCCTTAACATCAAACTCGCGAAGCAATGAAATAATGGAGCTTACTTTTTTCATAGGGTAATTACGTGCAGCTGTTAAATATTCGTTCACAAAATATGGATTGACCCTTAATGCAGAAGCCACATTTCTTGGTGATTTATCGTGCATGCCGTGAAGGTGCAATAATTGGGAAAAGAAACTAAACAGCAGCGAAACCGTAACTACCATAGGATTATCTTTAGGATTATCTCCAAAATATTTAGCGATTTGATGTGCTTTTACAATGTCGCGTGCACCAACGGCTTTACGGAGTTCAAAATTGTTGAAATCCTTACTGATACCAATATTTTCCTCAATATGTTCTGGTGTAATTTGTGTGCCTTCTGGTAAGACTATTTTTAATTTATCGAGCTCATTATTGACCTTGCTTAAATCCGTTCCTAAAAACTCCACCAACATTTGGGCTGCCTTTGGCGAAATGTCATAACCTTGTCCTTTTAGCACACGCCTAATCCAGTCTGGTACTTGATTGTCGTATAGTTTCTTACTTTCAAAAACGACTCCTCCCTTTTTATTTATAGCCTTATATAAAGCTTTGCGCTTATCAATTTTTTTGTATTTGTAATTAATGACCAAAACCGTAGTAGGTTGCGGATTTTCGGCATAGGTTGCTAATTTTTCAATAGTACGACTAAGTTCTTGTGCTTCTTTTACGATGACTACTTGTCGTTCTGCCATCATGGGATAGCGCTTGGCATTGCTAACAATGTCGTCAATGGATACATCGCGTCCGTAAAGTACCATTTGATTGAAGCCTTTTTCCGCTTCATCCAATAAATTGTCTTCAATAAAATCTGAAATCTTATCAATATAATAGGCCTCCTCACCCATTAGAAAATAAATGGGCTTAATGTCCCCTTTTTTAATTGCTGCAACTAATTCCTTTACTTCGTCCAAAGCTTTTAAAATGTTTGCTTGAGTGGCTTTATAATTTTAATTTTGTGTAGTGCAAGAACTCAACTTTCCTAAGTTTGAATACCGACTCAAAAGTACAGAAAATAAAATTTCTATTTTTGATGTTATTCGGAAAAAATTTATCATTCTTCAGCCCGAAGAATGGGTAAGACAACATTGTGTCCATTTTTTGATTAATAACAAGAATTTCCCAAAATCATTGATAAATGTTGAAAAAGAACTGACCATAAATGGCCTAAAAAAACGTTATGACATTGTTGTTTTTAATCCAGATGGGAGCATTCACCTTATGGTAGAGTGCAAATCGCACAACATAACCATAGACCAAACTACTTTTGACCAGATAGCACGTTATAACATGCAACTAGATGCCACTTATCTCATGGTTACCAATGGAATAAATCACTATTATTCTGAAATGGATATGCAAGCAGAGCGTTATATATTTTTAAAGGATATTCCTGATTACAAAAAGTCCTAGATGTACAGCACTAAAGACATAGCAGTTGTTATTTTAAACTGGAATGGTAAGGCATTACTCAAACAGTTTCTACCTTGGGTAGTTAACTACTCTGACAATGCAAAAATCTATGTTGTTGATAATGCTTCAACGGATAGTTCGGTCGCTTTTGTTACTGAACATTTCCCAAGTATTATTACCATTCAGAATACTGAAAACGGTGGTTTTGCCAAAGGCTACAACGATGCGCTTAGATATATTGAAGAACCGTTGCTCTGCCTTTTAAATAGCGATATTGAAGTCACGGAAAATTGGCTAAAACCCATTGTATATGAATTTAATGCAAATCCTGAAACTGCCATTATTCAACCAAAAATCCTAGATTACAAAAACAAGGTTTACTTTGAGTATGCTGGTGCTGCTGGTGGTTTTATAGACAAATATGGCTATCCGTATTGCAGAGGTCGTATTTTCGATACCATTGAAAAAGATATTGGTCAATACAATGACACAAGAACTATTTTTTGGGCATCTGGCGCTTGTTTTTTTATCAAAAATTCAGTCTTCAAAGAACTAAACGGATTTGACGAATCCTATTTTGCACATATGGAAGAAATTGATTTATGCTGGCGAGCTTTCAATACTAACCATGAAGCGAAATATGTTGGAAGCTCTACGGTTTATCATGTCGGTGGCGCTACATTAAGCAATACCAATCCCAGAAAAACCTATCTTAATTTTAGAAATAGTTTGTTTACGCTGGTGAAAAATACAGATGCCAACGTCTTTTTAAGAACATTCCTTAGGCTTATACTTGATGGCATTGCAGCATTCCGATTTTTATTTCAACTTAAGCCCAAATACTTCATGGCAATTATGCAAGCCCATGTATCGTTTTATAAGGGTTTAGGACAGATTCTTGCCCAACGCAAACAACTTCCCAAACGACCTAATTACTATGAAACAAGGTCTATAGTTTGGTCGTATTTCATCAATAAAAGACAAAAATTTTGATTGTTTATAAAACTGTTAAAATTTTTGTTAATCATTGTTCAGCCCACTATTCTTTTCAATAATTTTGATATGTTAAAAAGTAACAACTAAAACTATAATTCAAATTATGAAAAAATTAATGTTATTAAGTGTTTGCTCAATGGTGCTGTTAGCGTCTTGCGTGTCGAAGAAAGAGTACGCTGCACTTGAGGCAGAACACCAAAAAACCCAAGACTTATTGAATACTGCAACAGTAAAATTAAATAAGTGTCTATCGGATGCTTCTGCTGCAAATGCGCGTGTAGAAACTATGAAAGACCAGTTGGCAGATTTACGTAAAGCCAACCAAGATTTAATTGATACTAAAGGAAACTTAACTACATTGACTCAAAAAGGTGCTGAAAATCTTGAAAAATCCCTTGAGAGCTTAAAAGAAAAAGATCTTAAAATTTCACGTTTACAGGATGCATTGACCAAAAAGGATAGTGTAACCCTTGCAATCGTAACAAGCCTTAAGAAAGAAGTTGGTATCAATGACCCAGATATTGAAATCAATGTTGAAAAAGGTGTGGTATTTATTTCCATTGCAGATAAATTATTGTTTCAAAGTGGAAGCTATACTGTAACTAACCGCGCTAAGGAAATTTTGGGTAAAGTTGCTAAAGTTATTAATAGCAAACCAAATTTTGAAGCTATGGTAGAGGCGCACACAGATAATGTGCCTTACAGCAAGCCTCCATTATTAGATAACTGGGATCTTAGTGTTAAACGTGCTACTTCTGTAGTGAGAGTTTTAGAGGATCTAAAAGTAAACCCACAACAATTGGTTGCTGCTGGTCGTAGCTACCACGTACCGTTGGTTGAGAATGATACTGCTGAAAACAGAGCAAAGAATAGACGTACAAGAATTGTAGTTATGCCTAAAATCGATCAGTTCTACGAAATGATTGAAGAGGAAATGAAAAACCTTTCGGCAGGTAACTAATTTTTTTGAACTTATATAAATTTAAAAACCCAATGCGTTTGCATTGGGTTTTTTTGTTTGGCGTTTAGTCTTTAATAACAGCAATAATTTCAGGTAGTAAAGCTATTGCAGTTAACATTATAGCACTACCATTATTACTTTTATTGTTAGATGTATTAGAGTTTATATTTTGCTTTGCAGCTTTTTTCTGTTCAACTACTTCAACAACTCTATTAGGCATTCTTATCATTACTACCGAATTTTCAGAATCTTCAGTAAAAGCATCATTAGCTATCTTATATGCTAATTCAATACCATCATTTTCAAGATAAGCAATACTGGATTTGGGATTTTCAATGGCATAAAGAAGTTTTTTAGCCTCAGTTGCCGCTACTCTATTTAACATTATTCCGCTATATTCAGAATATGATACGATGCTTAAAGAATCCTTTTTCGTCAAGCGCTTGGATATAAGCCTAAATGCTTGTTTCAAGATAACACGATCCTCTACGTTAAAATCATCAGCATAAGTTTCAATCAAAAACGTAATATTCCGTCTTGGAATAGAATCTTCTTTCACTTCAAATTCTTCTACGATATAACTTATAAAGTTTTCAAGTATGATGGATTCCGTTTCAATATTTTTTTCTTGGGCTGTACATATTGCTGACAACAGCAACATGCAAATGAATTTGAATAAAGTTTTCATTGGTTTGGCATTTAAAGTTTGATATAAAACTATATGCCTTACCTAGAAAATAAAATAAGGAATGAGTAAAGTCGGTATTTGAGTGAGTTAACTACCCAAGAACTTTTTCCAAGGTTTTTGTGCGTTGTATCTTTCCAGCAGTTGTTTCAGGAAACTTTTTAAGTGCGTAGATTTTCTTTGGTATTTCAAACTTATCCAAAGTATTGAGCTTTTTTATTTTTTCTGTTATATTCTCAATATTAGAAGGGTTTTCGAGGATTAAGACCAGTTTTTCACCTAAATCCGTGTCGTCTTCACCAGCTACTATATAACGCTCCTCGATTACTGGCTGTAATTTTTCCTCTATTTGCTCTGGAAAGAGTTTTACACCACCAGAATTTATAACATTATCGTAACGTCCTAGTAGTTTAAAGCTGGTGCTTGACTGTAGATCTACTATGTCATTGGTCACAAGCGGTTCCTTAACCAAATTGGGTGCATCTATAATTAGGCAATCTCTATCGTCTTGGCTAAATGTTATATTGGGTAAAGCTTTAAAGTATTGCTGACCTTTGCGGGATTTTGACTGCAACGGTCTTACCGCTACATGAGTTACGGTCTCTGTCATACCATAGGTTTCATAGAATCTCGATGGTGCTTCCTTTATCCTTTTCAGCAAAGGTTTGGTTACCATAGAACCTCCGACGATTATGGTTTTAATATTGGTAACATAATCAATGCTATGTTTTAATTGAAGTGGTACCATTGCACAGAAATCATAGTGTTTTTTAGTATTGAATATTGGTTGGGAGATTGGCTCTACAAAATCAATTTCCAATCCCAAGACCAATGCTCGTACAAACATCATTTTTCCGGCAATATAATGGCTAGGCAAACAATGTAGGGCTTTGTCTCCAGGTTGCAATCCAAAAAAATCACCCGTAGCAATGGCAGAATTTACCATCGCCTGCTTTTTTAGTTTTATTTTTTTTGGTTGCCCTGTAGAACCTGAAGTCTTAACCATTAAAAAATCATCCTTGTTTAACCAGTCGATTAAAAAATTGCCTAGTTCCTTTTCGTAAGGATCGCCTTCTTTTATAATGCTGTAAGCAACTTCACTTAAATCTTCATGATTAAAGTGAATACCATTAAACTTAAAACGGTTATGAACTTTATTATACTCGGGTGTCATTATTCAATAATTTTGTAATCTTCTTTTGGTGGTTCTGTTACTTTACCAAATAAGCGCTCTGACCAATTTTTCCAACCGTAGCGTTTAGATAAAATCAGCAACATAATTGGGTATACAACTAAAACAGGGACTAATATTTCTCCAACAATACTCATAGATGGTTCTGCCGTGCTTTTGAAAATTGCATCCGTTTGCAAGGCTGTCCAGTCTGCAGTTACCAATAGTGATGCCAATAAATTGTTCCCTAAGTGAAAACCTAAGGCTAACTCTAATCCATCATCCATCAATGTCATAATACCCAACAACAGCCCTGTACCAACGTAAAAGATCATCATTTTCCAAAACCCAATGGCTCCTACTTCTGGGTTAGCACTATGCGCAATGCCAAATAGTATTGATGTGAATATTAACGGGAACCACTTATTCTTGACCAGCACACCAATATGTTGCATTAAATAGCCTCTAAATAAATATTCTTCTAGCCCTATTTGAAAAGGAAATAAAAGGATACTGATTAAAAAAAGTAATGCAAATTTTCCAGCGTTAAACTGAAAAACAATTTCTGAAGAATCAATTGAATAGGCTACAAAAAAACTAACCAAGGTGAACACTGCAATCATCATAAAGGAGAACAAAATTCTTCCAAAATCCACTTTATTTCTTGCTGTGGTTAATGACAATAAGCTTCGTTGATGCACAAATTTTACCAATAGAAATAGAAGTCCGAGTAATATGGCAAAGGGTGCCAAGTTTATTATTAAAGAGAAATTAGCTGGTAAACTTTTCATCATCTCATAAGCCGCTTCCATATCAGTTGGATCCGATACCAAATAAAATACAAAGTTGAGTAGAAAAATACCGCCTACAATCAAAGTTGTTAGAAAAAACATCCATAAATCGAGCTGGCCTTTGTAGGCTTGTTGGATATAATTTAGTTTCATAAGTTAAAATCCCATTTTAAATTTTTACTATACTGCAAAGTACCATTTTTTACCGTTAATGGCGAAGGAAAATTATTGGTAAATAAACTTCCTGTACCCAAACCCTGAGGCATATTGTTTTTCAACGTGTACGTCCACTGAGCTATAGCGTTAAGTCCGATGTTACTTTCCAGAGCACTCGTAATCCACCATTTTATATTAAATTGTTCCGCGAGATTTATCCATTGTTGACTACCTATAAAACCTCCAACTAAACTTGGTTTAAGGATAATATATTGTGGTCTTATAGTTTGAAGTACATTTTTTTTATCCTTTTCTGAAAAAACACCAATCAACTCTTCATCTAAAGCGATTGGTAAAGGCGTAACTTCGCAAAGCTTTGCCATAGGATCCAATTGCTTAGGTTTAATGGGTTGCTCTATAGAATGGATTTGATAATCTGAAAGTCTTTTCAGTTTTTCTAATGCTTCATCCTTGCCAAACGCTCCATTGGCATCGACTCGTAACTCTAAATCTGAAACTGAAAATTCCTTTCTTATGGACTTAAGAATATTTAATTCCGTTTGAAAATCAATCGCTCCAATCTTAATTTTTATACAATCAAATCCGGCTATGATCTTTTCCTTTATTTGCTGTCGCATAAAACTTTCGTCTCCCATCCACACCAAACCGTTGATTGCAATACCATCAAAACCTTTTGTAAATGCTGATGGGAATAAGGTAAATTCATCTTGACTTTCCAAAGACTTAAAAGCCATTTCCAAACCAAATTGAATACTTGGCAGTTCTACAAGCTCGCTGACCAAGGTTTTTTTACCTAAATCGATGTTTTCACAGACCCATTTTAGTTTTGCTTCATAATCTGGTCTGTCATCAATGGACAAGCCTCTTAAAATGCCACACTCACCTATGCCTCGCCTACCATTTTCTTCAAGAATGACAAACCAAGTCTCTTTTGTGGTCATTACACCTCTTGAGGTACCACTTGGCCTTTTAAAGTTGAGAATGTATTTATGGTAAGTGGCTTTAACCATTTTATAAATTGTGGTGCATACTAAATTGCAATTGTCCTTTTCCCCAAGCATCGGTTTTTTGGTTCATCCAGCCAAATTGAAAACGAATTTTAGGATTATATACGTAACCAACACCTAAATAGGTCCTGTTTCTGTCAAAGAGTTGCACTTCCCTTCCATCTCCAATGTCCATTTGACCATTGATGAACAACTCGTTATAAAGAGCCAAATAAAATGCCTTTGGACTCAGTTCTTTAGAGTTTAAGGGTACATTCAAGAACAAGTTATAGCGATAGCGCGTTCTAAAATCTTGATTTTCAACAAAACGCTGTTCGTACCTAAAGCGGTGTGTTAAATAAAATCGATTGCCCAGTTTTTGAGGAATCAATGCTTCTTGGTAAATTCTACTTTCTCCAGAGGTCTCATCGCTTTCACCATATTGTCCACTAGTTACATTTCCGTAACCCAAGGTGAATTTTACTCCAGCATTTTTTGGTGAATAAGTGATTCCAGAACGCAAAAGCAACTGTTCCATATCACCCAAACCTTGCCAATCCCTATATTGAAAATCTCCTTGAAATCCCCATTGACTATCTTTAAATTCATGGCTAAAAAAATACATGTACCAAGCACCTGTCTGCGATTCGTCAACTTGAGTAAAACCGACATTATAAACTAAAACAAAAAGTAAAATAGTGAGCTTAAATTTCATAAATATTTATTTCAATAAATCAAGTGCTAAAAATACACAACTCACGTTTTTTATACGAGGGTTTGTTTTAAAAAATTTCTATTTTTAAAGAAAAATAAATGCCGGATTTCCCAAACATAATTCTTTACGCCATCCCTTTTTTTATATTGGCCATGTTGCTGGAATTGTATGTAACTACAAGACAGCACATTAAAACCTACGAAGCTAAAGATGCGTTTTCGTCAATTGCTATGGGATTGGGTAACGTTATTCTTGGGTTTGCTAGTAAAGCCTTGGTATTATTGGTGTTCTTTGTAATATATGACAACTTTAGGCTATTTGATATTCCAGTAGCTTGGTGGTCTTTTGTTTTATTGTTTTTTGCAGACGATTTTTCTTATTATTGGTTTCATCGTATTTCGCATGAGTGCCGTTTGTTTTGGGCATCGCATGTGGTACATCATTCGTCGCAACATTATAATTTAAGCACTGCGCTTAGACAAACTTGGTCAGGTGGTTTTTACACGTTTATATTTTGGTTATGGTTGCCATTGTTGGGCTTTCATCCCGCAATGATATTGTTGCAAATGTCCATTAGCTTATTATACCAATTCTGGATACACACAGAAGCCATAGACAAAATGCCCAAATGGTTCGAAGCTATTTTTAACACACCTTCGCATCATCGCGTACATCATGGTAGTAATCCAATTTATTTAGATAGAAACCATGCTGGGATTTTAATCATTTGGGATAAAATGTTTGGCACGTTTCAACCTGAGTTGAAAGATGAAAAAGTGACCTATGGCTTGGTTAAGAATATAAAAACCTACAACCCTATTAAAATTGCATTTATTGAATGGTGGCAATTGTTTAAGGATGCTTTTACAGGCAAAAAATCATTGAAAAATAGACTCCAATATTTAATGAAGCCACCTGGTTGGAAACATGATGGTACTGGGAAGGTTTCAGGTGATTTGAGAAAGGAATGGATGGATTCAGTGCACAGTTTGCAGTCTCAATCTTCAATAGAAAGCGAATAGATTAGATTTCAACACTTTCCCCAATGTCCAATAACATTAAATCCTTATTCTTATCGAAGAATTTTCGCTTGGCTTCTTCATGATCGATTTCTATATAACCAAAAGTGTCATAATGGTAGCCCAAGATTTTATCGCATTGCACAAAATCACTGGCTATGATAGCATCTTCAACTCCCATGGTAAAATTGTCACCGATAGGCAAAATGGCCAAGTCTAATTTTATTTGCATTGGGATGAGTTTCATGTCCATAGTTAAGGCCGTATCTCCAGCAATATAAATATTCTTATGTTCTCCTTCTATTATAAAACCACCTGGCTGCCCTCCATATTTACCATCTGGAAACGACGAGGTGTGGATGGCATTGACATATTTTACATTTCCAAACTCAAAGTCCCAAGAACCACCGTGATTCATAGGATGCCCTTCTAAATCCAGATTTTGATAATGCGTTACGATTTCGTAATTAGAAACTATGATGGCTCCTGTGCGCTTGGCAATGGCTTCAACATCTAAAATATGATCTTGGTGTGCGTGTGTTACCAGTATATAATCTGCTTCGAGGCTCTCAATGTCAATCTCTGAAGCTTTCTCATTGCCAGAAATAAATGGGTCAACAAGTATGTTGATGTCTTTTATTTGAATGCCCAAACAGGCGTGACCATAAAATGTAATCTTCATCTGTCTTATTTTTAAGGAATAATGTGTCCTTAAATTTAATACAAAATATAACCAATACCTAACAGGAAGGAAAACAGAAATGTTGACAATGCCAAGACCTTTAATTGGCTATCAAAATCATAAGGTTGCTTAGCGGATTTTATCTTCTTTAAATGAACCAATAAAGGTATAAAAGCCAGTAGAAACAATAAATTATACGGTTCTACATAATACAATACTGAAAATAACAATGTAATTACCATGGCTCCCACAATGAGAAAGAAATGGTATTGTTTTGCTCGTTTAATGCCCAATTTAACAGCGATAGTTATTTTACCAACATTGGCATCTGCATCTAGATCCCTCATGTTATTGAGGTTTAAAACTCCGACACTTAACATACCTAAAGCAATTGCCGGTAATATGACGACATGGTCTATTGTGTGCATGTAAAGCAAATAGCTTCCCATAGTGCTCACCAATCCGAAAAAAACAAAAACAAACACATCTCCCAGAGCTCTATAGCCATAAGGAGTGTCTCCCATGGTATAGTTTAATGCTGCATAAACAGAAATGCCACCCAGAAACAAAAACAATAGCAAAAACAGAAAATTTGTGGATCCGAAAGCCGCCCAGATAAGGGACAACGTTAATATAATGACTACGATAATGTTAAACTTAATGGCGTCTAACATTTCATCTGGAGTAATCTTACCACTTTGTACTGCTCTTCGTGGCCCTACTCTATCTTCGTTATCTGCTCCATTGATGCTATCTCCATAATCGTTGGCTAAATTAGAAAGGATCTGCAAGCTTATTGTGGTTAAAATAGCCAACACCAAAACCCACCAGCTAAAACTACCGTTGTAATAAGCGAAGCAAGTTCCAACAATTATTCCCGAAACAGAAAGCGGTAAGGTTCTTAGTCGCATGGCAGAAAGCCATGGTTTTATTTCTTTCATGCAAAAATTTTTAGATTATGGAATCCATTTTTTTTCAAAGTTAGGTTTCCTTTTTTCTAAAAAGGCATCTCTACCTTCTTTTGCTTCATCTGTCATATACGCTAAGCGTGTTGCTTCACCTGCAAACACCTGTTGCCCAACCATACCATCATCAGTAAGGTTCATGGCAAATTTTAGCATTTTTATGGATGTAGGAGATTTTGCCAATATTTCTTGGGCCCATTGATAAGCCGTTTCTTCTAATTCTCCATGAGGAATTACGGCATTTACCATTCCCATTTCATAAGCTTCTTGTGCTGAGTAATTTCTTCCAAGAAAAAATATTTCCCTTGCTTTTTTCTGGCCAACCATTTTCGCTAAATATGCAGAACCATAGCCTCCATCAAAACTTGTAACATCAGCATCGGTTTGCTTAAAAATAGCGTGCTCCTTACTGGCAAGCGTTAAGTCGCAAACGACGTGCAGACTGTGTCCACCACCAACTGCCCAGCCAGGAACAACAGCAATAACAGCCTTTGGCATAAAACGAATAAGGCGTTGAACTTCTAAAATATTTAAGCGATGGTAACCATCTTCTCCTACATAACCTTGATGCCCTCTGGCTTTTTGGTCACCACCAGAACAGAAACTCCAAATCCCATCCTTAGAAGATGGCCCTTCTGCACTTAACAACACAACACCAATGTTTACATCTTCATTGGCATCATAAAATGCGTCATAAAGTTCTGATGTTGTCTTAGGACGAAAGGCATTTCGTATATCTGGTCGATTAAATGCAATCCTGGCAACACCATCGCATTTATGATATGTTATATCTTCATAAGATTTGGCAACTTTCCAATCTATATGGCTCATATTTTTCAATATTTAGAAAACAAAAATAAGGAATTAATAACAATGAACTAAAGGTGTTTTTTATTTGATTTTTTGACAGGCAATAATATATTTACAACGCATTATTTAAATCCCAACCCTAACAGATAATGAATAACGAACTTAACCTAAAAAACAAAAATTACCTACTCCACCAAACTGAAATCGGCACTTTATATCTCTTTGAAAACTATGTCATTACTAACTTTAGAGAAGGAGTTGATATCAATTATGCAAATTTCTATGAAACTGGTCTGGTAATAAGGAACCATTTTATTGATAAACCGTTTGGATATATAGCCAATAGACAAAATTCATATTCTATAAACCTCAATGATGTCACTATTTTTAACAAAGCATTTCCCAACTTAAAAGCTTATGCGATAGTAACTTATCACACTTTGACTGAAAAAGTGTTTGAAATTGAAAACCATTTCTTTACATCAAACATAAAGGCATTTAAAACTATTAACGATGCTATTGATTGGGTTGAGGACATCTTAAAAATTTAAATTGATTTATTAGACTAAAACTTCTATATGCATTTATATAATAAAATTCTTATAATTATTTAATTTTCATTGCTTTATGTGACCTATCTAATATTATTGTGTCTAATAAGAGGCACAAATTTATAGTGCTGAAATGAGTTATAAACTAAGCATTAAAAGTTATGACAATAGCAAGTTCTGATATTGCGTCTAAAATTGTAAAACAAAAGCAATCTAATGTTGGCACTGTACATTTCTTAAACCATTTGGCTGTAATAGAATTCAATGAAGGCACACACATTGACTTAAAAGCTGTAAGAAAAACACTGAACGATCTTATTGATCATTTTGGCTGCACCAGACCTTTTGGTATTATCGCTAACAGGGTCCACTCTTATTCTATTTCTTTACTAGATTTAAAAGCGGCTAGACAAGCATTGCCTAACCTTAGTGCTTATGGCATTGTTAGCTATAATAGCGCTACGAGAATGAATGCTGAAATTGAAAGCAGTTTTTGCGAATGGAAGGATATCTGCTTTAATAATTTACATGAAGGCTTAGACACTATTTACAAAAGGGTAATGAGAAAAAGCGCTTAATTTTAAGTCAACCTTATTCCATCGGCTTCTATGGTAATTTGACGCTCTTTATACAAAGCACCAATAGCTTTTTTAAAGCTTTTTTTGCTCATTTGCAATTGCTCTTTAATATCCTCTGGACTAGATTTATCGTGCAAAGGGATAAAGCCACTGTTGTCTTTTAATTCTTTTAAAATAAATTCAGCATTCGGCTCTATGTTTCTGTAGCCTATTTGGCTTAGTGATATATCGAGCTTATTATCTTGGCGTACTTTTTTGACTATCCCTTTTAATTTGTCTCCAACACTTATGTCTTTATAAATATCATCCTTAAAGACCAATCCCAAATGCTTTTTATTGACAATTACATTCATACCTATCTCAGATGGGTGCGACACAATTAAATCCACTTCATCAAATTGAGAAACCGTAAGCTCTTTATTATCTAAAAATCGATTTGTTTTGCTAGACGCTACCAAACGTTCTGTTTCCTCATCTAAATAGCAATGTACCAAGTACCAACCACCAGCTTTCATCTTAAAGGCCTGCTCTTTAAACGGACAGAATAATTCCTTTACCAATCCCCAATCTAAAAACGCTCCAAACTTAGTCACTTGATTGCACCGAAGTAAGCCAAAATCACCTTTTTTAATGTAAGGTTTATCCGTTGTAGCAACAGGTCGCTCTTCATTATCAAGGTAAACAAATACCTCAATCTTATCGCCTATTTCAAACTCTTCTGGCACATAACGGTTAGGCAACAAAACTTCGTTTTCCTCTCCATCACCCAAAAACAGACCTGGCTCTGTATCCCTTAAAATTTCTAATGTATTGTATTCGCCTAAATTTATCATGTTACAAAGGTATTGATATTAGCACAAAGAAAAAGCGCTATAATTAAAATTATAACGCTTCTATATATTAATACAACTCTCTTCTAGTAAACAGACGCTTTATTGAAATGCTTACACAACAAATAATACACAACAGCTCTGTATTTGTTACGGTTAGATTGGCCATAAGTATCCATTACAGATGCAATGGCTTTATCTAATTCTGGGCCGTCTTTTAAGCCTAATTTCTTAATTAAATAGTTATTCTTTACAGTTGCCAATTCGCTTTCATCAGAACCTGATACTGTAGATGAATCTGAATTATAAATAGAAGGACCCAATCCTACAGTAACCTTTGTCAATAAATCCATATCTGGATTTACACCACATTTATCTTTTAAATCTGCTGCGTACTTTGCAATTAATTCGTCTCTTTTACTCATTTTAAATATTTGTTTTAGGTTAAATAAATTGTCTTCTCACTAAAGATAAGTATTTTTTTGACACATTAAAAACAGACACGTCACATCTTGACCATATTTAACTTTAAGCTTACTTTATAAACCTAAAGTAATCCAGAAGAATTTTATCATTAATTGTGGAAGGTGTAAAAACTTCCAACAATTTTGGTTTTTTAGAATTTGCATAAAAAGATTCCAAAGCATTATTTAGATCATCTTCATTTGAGGTTTTGTAATATTGAAAACCATACATTTCACAGAGTTGCTTAGCTGTGAGATTGTGCTTTGTTTCAAAATAAGTGTCAAAGTTTTCTGTGTTTTTGTGTCCTGGTAAAATCCTAAAAATTCCACCACCTTGGTTATTTACAACTATAATCCTAAAATTTTTGGGTATATAATTATTCCACAATGCATTGCTATCGTAAAAAAAACTTAAATCTCCAGTTATAAATGTCACACGCTGATGGTGTGCAGTAGCCGCTCCAATGGCTGTGCTTGTACTACCGTCTATTCCACTGGTTCCTCTATTGCAGTACACACTTATGTCTTTTCGCAGTTGAAATAATTGTGTATAACGTATTGCAGAACTGTTACCAACCTGTAGCTGGCTTTGCTTCGGAATACTTTTTAAAACCGTATTAAAAACCTTAAAATCTGAAAAGACAACGCTCTCTAGATAAACCTCATGTAATTTTCTGCGTTTTTGTCTTATGGCTAGCCACGAGGCTTTATAAGTACTCTTTGTATGGTGTGTGACCTTTGGCAGAAAAGCTTCAAAAAAAGTATTTGGTGAAAGTTTGATATGTTTTTCTAAGCAAAAAAATGTGTCGTTAGCGTTAAAATAATCAACATGCCAATGGTGTTCTGGCCTATATGACCTAAGAAAAGCCTTAATCTTTTTTGAAACTATCAATCCACCAAACGTAAGTAAAATATCTGGTTGCAATAAACTAAAATCATCATCTTCAAGTGGAGCAATAATCTTATCGATGCTCGGAAAAAAATCTTGATGATGCAGATTTGAAGTTGTCTCTGTAAAAACCAATATACTATCGTCATCGGCTATCTGTTGTAGCCATTGTTCCTCAATAGAATTGGGCTGAAGTGTACCTACCAAAATCATTTTCCTTTTGGCATTGTGCCAAATATCCAATAAGCTATTGATTTCAAAATCATCAACCTTCTCAACTCTACTTTTTAAGCTAAAAGGCTTCGGTTTTATGGTTAATTCTTCTACTGTGTCGTACAGAGGTTCGTCAAAAGGAATATTAATGTGTACGGGAGCAGATTTAACTTTCGCAATAGTTAAGGCATCATGGATTTCAGACTCATTATAGGTTTGAATATCTTTTTGAAGTCCCAATAGGTGCTCTAGCTTATTCTCTATACTCTTAAAAATCGGCAATTCTTCCTCTTTACTTTTACTTTTGTCTTCATTTAGATCCAACTTTAGATTGGTACTGTAAAGCACATGCTCACCATAAACATTTTTTTGCTTTATAGTTTGCCCATCGCCTATATCGATAAGATGTTTTGGCCTATCAGCGGATAGTATAACTAACGGAATGCGGCTGTAAAAGGCTTCAGAAATGGCTGGATAGTAATTGAGTAAGGCACTACCTGAAGTGCAAACAAGTGCAACCGGTTCTTGGGTTTGCTGTGCGATTCCTAAAGCAAAAAAAGCGGCACAGCGTTCATCCACTATACTATAGCATTTAAAAAAATCATCATACGAAAAACCAATAGTTAAAGGTGCGTTTCTGCTTCCTGGGGAAATAACAATGTGTTTTATATTATGCGTTTTGCATAAGGTAACCACTGTTTGGGATAAGGGAATTTTAGAGTGCTTCATCAAAAGACAAAAATAAGCTGATAAAAACAAGTGTCAAAATTCTATATAATATTATATTACACCAAAATTTATAACAAATGAAATTCAAAATCGTAATTCTTGCCCTTTTATTAACTTTTAGCTGTTCATCAAATGATAATAATAATGAAAATTCAAATTCATGCGAATTTGACATCCCATTCGTAGTACAAGGTAATAAGTGGACCTCTAATGTTACTACATTTGGTTTTGATGGCGGACAGATAGAAAATGAAGTTATGGCTTGTGGAGATAATGGATTAGAAGTGGTGATTACAGGTCCTACAGGAAGCATTACAAATATTTGGAAACAAGAAGATGGTTATTTATGGACAAATGCCAATAATGCAGTTGAGGGTTTTAATAGGTTCTACAAAATAAATGCAGAAGTGGGAGACGTTTTTACCTACAACAACAACGAAGGAGCATTATATACAACTGAAGTAATAGCAGTTGACTCAACCATTACAGTGCCAGCAGGAACTTTTATTTGTGATGTATACAAGAAAACATCTACCAATGTAATTAATGAAACTTTTACAATGTGGAATCACGATGTAGGACAAGTTAAATCAGATAGTGGTTTTACCGTTTTTGAATTGGCTTCTTACAATTTCGATTAAATTACGTTAAGCATTGTTTTAGTTTTATTTACCGTTTCCTCCCATTCGTTTTCAGGAATGGAATCCTTGGTAATTCCACCACCAACGTAAATAAAAGCTTGCTCTTGTTTTAACTGCATACAACGTAAGTTTACATAGAAATTAGACTGTGTTTTTACGAGGTTATAGGCGCTATTTTCAACATTTCGTCTATTGGTATTTCGGGTTTTTGAATACTTTAAGTTGAGTTCACCCAAAAAGCCTGTGTAAAACTGGCGATTATAGTTTTCATTATCAAGAATAAATGTCTTGGATGCTTCTTTAGGATAGCCGCAAACGGCTGGTGTAGGATGTAACGTTTTTATTATTGACTTTAAACTTGTTGAAGCCTCAATACTACCCATTATACGCGATTTTAAATGCAACAAACCTCCTGCTCTAACCGTTTCAACTTCAGAAACTTTAACTTTAGATAAATATGGTTCTAATTCTTTGGTAATGTAATCTACCACAATCTGTTGTTCTTCAATTTCCTTGTTTGTCCAGTTAACTGTAGAAATTCTTCTGTAAGGCAAGGTACCTGCCAAGGCAATAGTGGTAAGCTGCCTGCCTTCTACCTTAAATAAAAGTTCTGGTGTAGCACCGAGCCATAAGCCTACTTTAGGATGGTACCAGCAATACACCATAGCATTTTTGTATCTGTTAAACAATCTTTTGAAAGTCTCCAATGGATTAGGCTTATCAATTGCTTTTATGTCTTGCCTTGATAAAACGACCTTTTCCAAATCCCCTTTTTTTATAATCTCTATACCTTTTGAAACCAATGCTAAGTGGCTTTCTTTACCTTTTTTATCAGAAGAAGGTGTACTGATTTCCGTTTTTAAATCAAGATGAGAGGCTTCTAAGGTATGGTATTGGCAATGCTCTTGAGGTAGAATAATACTGTCCTTCTTCAAATCGAATGGCGCAAAAACAAAACCACTTTCAGTAAACTCCGAAGTTTTGTGTAACACATCATCATTTTGCAACCAACATTTTATAACAGAATTAATTGGTCTGCTATAGACAACAAAGGGTAGTTGATTCTTGTACTGATTTTCTAATTTTTCAAAAAATGAATCTACATCCATCAACTATTTCTTTTTTGGTAATGAAATGGTTGATAAACGGCAGATGGAAATTAAATTATCTGCGTCATCTGTAACTCTAATGTCCAACAACTGCGTTGTTCGCCCTTTGTGCAGAAAAGTTGCTTTGGCATATACGTAGCCTTCACTT
The DNA here is from genome assembly GCA_964221315.1 of Leeuwenhoekiella palythoae. Lineage (GTDB taxonomy): Bacteria > Bacteroidota > Bacteroidia > Flavobacteriales > Flavobacteriaceae > Winogradskyella > Winogradskyella palythoae_A. The sequence goes on from CAXPYI010000009.1 coordinate 240,502, forward strand.
ATACTTTTAAGGTGATTAGCCGTAATTTCCAATCCTCTTACAAAGTATTTTTCTATATCCGTAAAAATATGGGAGGCAAAACTACCAACACTTTCTGCTAAAGCGGCAGTTGCACCACCATGCAAAACACCATCTGGCTGATGGACTCTTGGTGTAACTGGCATTCTTGCTACAAGGAAATCATCGCCATAGTCCACAATTTCGATATTTAGGGTTTCCATTAACGTGTTTTTACTTACAGCATTAACTTTTGCCAAGAATTCTTCTTTAGATAGTTGCATAGAAAAGCAGTATTTTTAAAGTCTCTACAAAAATACTGAAACTGTTAACAATAATGAATTCAGAAGAAAAAGAAATCAGCTACAAAACGAGCAACTCCTACTCCAGTTTAAACAAACTAACAGAGCACACTAAAAATGTATGGTTTGTGTGTCATGGTATGGGTTATCTCAGTCGTTATTTTCTGAAATATTTTAAGAGTTTAAATCCTAAGGAAAATTACGTTATCGCTCCACAAGCTCCGAGCAAATATTACATTCAGCCCAAAATGTATGTTGGCGCCAATTGGTTAACTCGAGATAATACTGAAGCCGGAACGCGAAACATAATGAATTATTTCGATGCTGTTTTTGAAAATGAAAAGATTCCTAGCAATATAAATTTTATAGTTTTTGGATATTCGCAAGGTGTCAGTGTCGCTATGCGTTATATGGTTAGAAGGCAATTGCAATGCAGTCAACTCGTCTTGCATTCAGGTGGCATTCCCAAAGAACTGACTGCAGAAGATTTCAATTACTTAAATAGTGACACAAAAATAAAATTGATTTATGGTACTAACGATGAGTATTTGGATGAAGCCAGAATACAAGTAGAAACCGAAAGAGTCTATGAGCTTTTTGGAGACCGTGTAACAATTCTTCCTTTTGAAGGGAAGCATGTGGTTAATGTGGATTATATCAATGAATTAGTATAAAAGTTGTCATTCCTGCGTAGGCAGGAATCCACCATAAAAATAAGGTTTAATTAAATAGATTCTTGCCTACGCAGGAATAACAAAGATTATGAATATTCCAACCTTAGAAAACAACAGGGTAAAACTTAGTTTGCTAGACCTAAGCAACTATAAATATTTAGAACCTATCGCCCAAGAAAAAGACCTCATCTTCTACTCACCATCAGATATCTCAACACCTAAAAAACTCAGAAATTATGTAGAAGTTGCTGTTAATGGTTATTACAACAAAACTATCATTCCTTTTCTTGTCTATGATAAAGAAAAACAGATGTATGCTGGCTCTACACGTTTTGGTCTAATCAATTGGAAAAACAAAGTGCTTCATATAGGTTGGACATGGATAGGACACAACTTTCAAGGTACAGGATTGAATGAAAACATGAAGTTCTTAATGCTTCAATATGCTTTTGAAACCTTGGAATTTGAAAAAGTTGAATTCAGGATTGACGAACGCAATAATAAATCGAGACGTGCCGTAGAAAAACTTGGTGCTACACTTGAAGGTATTTTACGCAAAGATGTACTCATGAAAGATGGATATAGAAGAAGTACCTGTTGTTATGGCATTCTTAAAGAAGAATGGCCTGTCATTAAACACAACCTACAAAAGAAAATTTAATCAAGGATAACATTCAAAACAGTTCAATAAATTTTCAGGAAGGGCAATGTCTTCAGAACCCTTTAGCGGTTCCATTACCTTACCCTGTTTTTGGATGATTTCATGAAATTTGGTTGCGTATTCTTTTAAATCGTTTCTACGGCTCTTTATTTTTTTTAAAATATCATCAGCATCAAGATCTCTAATATTTTTTGGCCAAACCTTTAATGATTCTTTTAAGGCAGAATCGGTGAGTGTTGCCTGTAATTTTTCTGCTTCTTGTATAAAAATATCCTGAGGTGTTTTTAATAAAAAATATCTGTCGAAAGGGTAAATATAACCTTCAATAAAATCAATATCTTCATCAAAAGGGCGTAATTCCTTCACCACATTTTTATTGGATAAGATTAAAGGAATCACACCTTCAAGATGGAAAAAGGCATTATCTCTATCTCCTGCAATCGGTATGGCATTATACATAGAGTCCTTTTTTTGAATTGCCCAACCCCATTGTTTGGTATGTCTGTCCCAGTCACCTATCAGCATATCAAACAATCGGCTTCTAACCAATGTTGATGTGTCCACATGGAGGCTGTCTTTAAGGCTTACTTTCATTTCTTGCAAATCATCTGTTTCTACAATTTTACTAACATTAGAATATTTGGTATAGTTAATATCGCTTTCGGTTTCGTATTCTAATAAATACAAACGGTTTCCATAGTTTTCATTGTATTGTTGTAGTTCCTTTTGCTTAGGTACAAAAACCATATTAGGACCTGTATGCATCACATTGGCTTTCTCTGCTAATTCAGCCACCAAAATTGCGGCTAAGGGATGTTGGGCTGATATGCCATCTACCACTACATTTTCCAAATTAAGGGTTTTTAAAAATTCTGGGATCAAGGCTGAAGCATCTTTATTGACACCTCGTAATGTATAGGTTATGCCATCAGCTCCTTTTAGTTTTAGGGAATGGGTCTGTTTGCCACCACCTTCTTTTAATATGGTCATACCACCTTTGAGCGTATCCAAAAAAACAATTGGCACTTTAATCTTTTTAGACCATGCTGCTCTATACTGCTCTCCCTGAAATAATTTTTTTACCTCGTCCGCTTTGTACAGATCACTAGGTACCAATTCTACAGAATCATAGTCCCTGAAATTTGTGGTTTCTAAATTGTCTATGTCATATACGATAGACTTGGTGTAAATTTTGTCAGTACTACCAACAGACCAATACAATAGTACTATAAATAATGTAACGACTACAAGAAGTGTTACTATGATGGTTTGTTTTATTTTCAATGGAATTGTAAAATTATAGTGTTATACATCAGTACATAAAGTTACTGGATATAACACTATAATTTTAACCTAAATACGGATTTTTAGAACTGATATGATTTACCAATTCACTGATTGAGCATTTAAATTATAAAAAATCAAAGCCAAAAATCTTAACTCGTCTGTTGAAGGTTTTTATTTTTTTCTTTTAAGATGGCCAATTGTTTTTCTAAAAAAGTAATGGCTTCCTCAGTTTTATAACTTGCTTTAGAAGCAAAATCCTTTAAGTCCTCCTTAAACTTGTCCTTACCAGACTTAGCGGCTTTGGATAAATCGTCTTTAACTTCTGTGAAATCGTCTACCAATTGGTCTTTAATTGCTGCACCTCCTTTTTTGAGTTTTTCTCTGGTAACACTTCCTTTTTCTGGTGCTAATAATACTCCTGCTGCTGCTCCGATTAGTGCTCCCAAAACGAGCGCTCCTTTATACTGTATCATAATTTTTCTTTTTTTAAACTGTTGAAGTTCTTTTATTTATGTGTCGTGGAAGTTGTTGTTTTGTTACAAGAATTAATTTCCATATATAATATCTTCTTCATTGTGCACAACCTTTCTTACTCTTGTGGAGTTCTTAGTTGAAAATTCCATTATCCACAAAGTACCATCTTTTTCAATAAGTCCTCCGCATGGAGACCACCCTTCAGCAGAATTAAATACAGTGGTAATTTCACCTTTAGGATTAATTTTTTTAACTTTTCCCGATCCATATAAAGCAACATAGATATTTCTTTGCGTGTCTGTCCATAATCCAAAAACATAATGTCGATCTGCAACACCCATAAAAGCGCTTTCATTTTCTTTTAAGTTTTCTGCTAAAACCTCATCATGTCCAGATGGTGTTACTTTTTTAATTTTTAAAATATCAACGACATAAAGATTCTTATCATCTTTAGAAAAATACATCCAGCGGATATCATCAAATTGGTGCGTTGAGAATGCATAATTATCTCCATTTACTGACTGCTTAATCAGTACTTCACTATTTCCTAATTTTTTTGGCCAATAGGAATTACCTTCATTATCTCTTATCAAAGTTGTGTTGTCTATAAACCCCTCAAGATTTGTAACTACTCTTTCAAAATTACCATTCTTACTTAGGCACCACACGTAGTTTCCCCATGTGTCCGTAACTTCTCCATTATACCATTCGTGTTCACCATATAGATTACCATTTGAATCGAGATAGAGCTCATGTGTGTGAACATTTTCAACTGCTATTGTCCGTTTACCTTCTTCAGATATTTTCCAGACATGAGCTAAATCTGTGTAAAACACATTACCTTCCTTATCCATTACAATTCCAATTCCCGGATGAGCTACTATTGAGTTTATTATGAACAAATGGAATAAGAGTAGGATCAACTTTTTCATATTACGTGTTTTAATTAAAATCTAATTGGTCGATATGAAACTATCTCAAGCTAAGTTATATATTAATCATTGAAGCTCAATGTCTTTTAACCCTTTGTTATAAATTATCTCTTATATAATTGCTCGAAATTAAAAAACAAAACCAATATATATAGTATAGGCTTACTCTTCCGCAAAACGTGCTTTCACCATCTCATAAAGCTCATCAAGCTTAGCTTTAAGTTCCTTGTTCTCTTGTTCTAAAGTTTCAATTTTAGAGTTTAGGGCTTTTATGGATTGTACATAAAGCGCATCATAGGTACCATAAGCTGTTTGGTAAAACCCTTGATTATCCATACTTACATTTTCTGGAAAAACCTTCTGCAATTCCTGGGCTATAAATCCATATTGTTGCCCATCTGGTCTATTATTACCTGTTAGGTTATCATCCCACTCATAAGTGACACCACGCATTTGAAGTAATTTTTGTAAGGCGTCCTCCGCTATGAATGTATTGATGTTCTTTTTTAAGCGCTTATCACTATTCGCCAACCAATCACCTGCTGCAGTTTTTGAAGCATTTCCGTTGACTTCTAAAATATTGGTCGTTGGTATTCGCATAATACCTGTTCTACCATCCTTTAGAATGGTAAAGGCATTATTACTACTTGGTATGCCAACTGCAGCACCTCCATTTGCAACTACAAATAGCCTGTCATTAGCATTACTAACTGTTGTACTAGCTGGAATATAACCTTCTTCATTAAAACCAAAAACAGTTTCAGAAAACGAGTAAGCATTAACATCATGGCCAATTGCTATAGCGTAAGAACCTAATGCTTCAGTATTAGATCCCATTGCAATTGCATTAATAGCACCATATGCAGTAATTGCATTAACACCTATAGTCGTTGAATAATTACCATTGGCCTCCCCATTCATAAAAGCCATCGAGCCCTCACCATTGGTAGTGCCGTTCCACGCCAGGGAATTGTCTCCGTTGGCAACGCTACCCGTCAACGCTAGGGCATTGTTACCGGCTGCCGTAGAAAAGCCTCCCAAAGCCATCGAGCCCGATCCAGTAGAACTGAGATTCGTGCCCACAGCAAAGGATGATGCTCCGGATGCGATTGAGTTGTCACCAAAAACGTAGCTCCCAATGCCATTGCCATCCGAATTATTACCAATGACAAAACTATTGGTGGCACTGGCATCCGTTGTCGATCCCTGGCCTATGATCACCGAATAAGCACCATTAGCAACTCCGTTCATTAATGCCATTGAGCCCTCTCCGTTTGCAGCACCATTCCATGCCAAGGAATTGTCTCCGTTGGCTACACTACCCGTCAGCGCAAGTGCATTATCACCTGAGGCAACTGAAAAAGTTCCTAATGCCATTGAGCCTGTACCTGACGAGATTGCATTTGAACCTATAGCTGATGAGGAAATACCCGAGGCCGTTGAGTCATGGCCAAAAACAAAGCTTTCCTCCCCATCTGCATTGGAATCATTACCTATCACAAATGCACTTGTTGCCCCTGTATCTGTTGTCGAACCCTGCCCTATGATCATCGAATAAGCACCATTGGCAACTCCGTTCATAAAAGCTATTGAGCCCTCACCATTGGCAGCTCCGCTCCATGCCAAAGAATTGTCGCCGTTGGCAACGCTTCCCGTCATTGCAAGTGCATAATCACCTGAGGCAACTGAAAAAGCACCTAATGCCATTGAGCCTTCACCTGACGAGATTGTATTTGACCCTATAGCTGACGATGAAATACCTGAGGCCGTTGAGTCATGGCCAAAAACAAAGCTTTCCTCCCCATCTGCATTGGAATCATTTCCAGATCGGAAGAG
>CAXPYI010000010.1:0-126916 GCA_964221315.1 Leeuwenhoekiella palythoae
CGGATGGGACGGGACGTTCAACGGCAACAGGATGCCGACCAGCGACTACTGGTTCACGGTGGTCTACGACGAACCGACAAACGGACAGAGAAAGGAGTTCAGAGCCCATTTTACCTTGAAACGATAAGTAATAAATGGCCATGGTATAAATAAGTAAAAGCCCGAACATCTGTTCGGGCTTTTACTTATTTCTCAATGATTGTTTTGTAATCTTAGATTCTGAATGCTAATGTTAAAATAATATCATCTAATTTTGATTGTATCGTCGCTGAATCTGTTAACCCAACATTATATAATTGATAATTAATATCTCTTTCTGCTCGGCTGTAAGCTAAATCTATATTAAAGTCTCCAAAACTATATCCTAGACCAAGAGAATATCCTGTTAAATCACCAAAAAAAGTATCATCCTTGTAAGGACTTTCTTCGAAACGATAACCGCCTCTAAAACTAAACTGTTTATATCTGTATTCGCCACCAAGTCTATATGAAGCGGTAGCATCAAGTGTATTATTTATATCGTTATTCAAACTAGAGAAATAGATATCTGAGGTAGGTCTGAATTTTATAGAGCTATAATCTTTAATAATATAATCGAAACTTATTAATCCTTGTTTACCAAATACATAAGCTAAACTACCGGTGAGCTTTCCTGGTGTTTGCAATTTGTATTCTGGAAAAATATTAATGACATTAGGGTTAATGACTAGATTTTCACTAGAGCCATTCTCAATTCTAGTTGTTGCAAGATATTGAGAGGTTTCTTCAGAGATTCTATACCATGTTGGTGAGTTATATGATACACCGACTCTAAATTCTTCAGTCAGTTTTGCAATACCGCCAAGTTGAAAAGAAAACCCACTTCCAGTAGTAAGAAGATTATTTTCAAAATCTACATTTGTAACAGAAGAAGAAGCATTATTGTTTGACTCACTAAAGAATGTAGTTCTTTCATAATTTATAAAATGGGAATTGAGATTCAAACCAAAATAGAATTTATCGTCATAACTAGTCGCAAAATTAAAAGCTAGCTTACCATTGTACCCACGACTAGCATAGGCATACTGCTGATTAAAATCTGTTCCGTTAATATTCCTAATGTAATCTGTATTATCATCAGTATCTTCAACAGGGTCAATTATAAAACCTTCAAAACCTAAAAAAGCTTGTTGGTGTCCAAAGCCATAAAATGAACCAATTTCAGAATATGCCTCAGAATAACTCTCACCTGGAAAAGCCGATATTTCATCTAACCTTTTGCCTACAGCATTTTGATAAAAGTATTCAACAATACTTGTGTTAGGATTAACTCCACTGGCTACCCAATCGTCATCAAAATCAGCGGCTCTATCGTAAGCCGCACTTATTGTGAATTTTTTCCAAGGCGAGCTTAAGTTAGTGTTATTGAACACTAGGGTTGCACCAAGTTGGTTAATATCAAAGTTAGAATTTGATGATGAGTTAACACCATTAAAATAATTTACTTCATTATCTTTTTTAAACATACCAAGAGAAAGGGATGCATGGCTGTTATTAAAAATAGCTGATCCTGCAGGGTTGATATTAATACTGGACATATCTCCTCCGAGGGCACCAAAAGCACCACTCATAGCTCTAAACCGAGCCGTTCCTTGAATTTCATCCATTGAATAACGCACGGCGTCAGATATGTCCTGACCTAAAATAAAGGATGTGCTCGCCAAGCCTATGCAAAACATAAGTAATTTTTTCATAAGTAAATTTTTAAATTTTTGGAATTTAAATTAAGATTTATCCTCTACCACGTCTTCCACCACCAGATGACCTAGAGCCACTTGATGATCTAGAGCTTCCAGAAGAACGCACACTACCTGAAGATCTTGATGAAGAGCTTCGTGTTGACCTAACTGAACCTGAAGACCTCGTACTTCTAGTTGATCTTATAGTTCCAGATGACCTGGTACTTCTTGATGGTCTGGTTATTCTTGTGTTGGAAGAACTTCTAACACTTCTAGAAGGTCTTGTAACTCTAGTGCCTACACTTCGTGTTGAAGAATTACTTCTTCTTATAGTCGAATTATTTCTTGAGGTTCTGGTAGTATTAGCCGCCCTAGACAGTCTTCGAGTAGAATAATCTCTATTAGAGATAGCAGCATTACTTCTATTTCTGCGACTTAAGTTATTGTCATTGAGTAATAAAGATCCTCTTCTGCCGCCATTATAAGCAAGGCTATTGTTTCTGTAATATCCATTCCATGCCCAGTTATTGTATCCAGGTGGGCACCAAGCATTCCAACCCCAATTGTTCCAACCCCAGCCCCAGCCAGCGTTCCAACCCCAGTTATTCCAGCCGAAACCCCAACCAGCATTCCAGCCCCAACGGTTCCATCCCCAAGGTCGTCCCCAACCCCAGTTATTCCAACCATATCCATAGAACCATGGATCATTGATACCGAAACCGTACCAGCCATTGTCTATAATATTAATTGTAACCGAACTGTTTTGTCCCCAACCGCCATAGGCAGGTTGTTGCTCCAATGTGTCTTGAACTCTTTCTACATAATTACCTTCGTAAGAATCAATATCGGTAAAAATTTCGCTTTCCTCTGTAGCCGCATCGAGTTGCGCAGAATTCTCAGCAAAATAGTTTTTGTAATAATTAGAATCTTCAGTAGATGTTGTCGCTACTGGTTGTTCAACATAGGTGTCTTCATAATTATCAGTAGCATAGATACCATCATTATCGTATCCTGCATATTGAAATGAACCACATGAAGTTAACACGGCCATTAAGCCGATTGCAACAAAAAATGGCAATTTCTGTTTTGTAATAGTCTTAAATTGCATATCTCATTTATTTTATTGTTGAACATAGCAAAAATAGTTAGTTTTGCTGAACTATTTTTTTATTTAACATAGTCACAATATTTGTGCCAAAACACAGGAAATGAGTAAAAATCTTACGAGTAGAGCTGAAGATTATTCAAAATGGTATAATGAGTTGGTTGTAAAAGCCGATTTAGCCGAAAATTCTGCAGTTAGAGGATGCATGGTCATAAAACCTTATGGTTATGCAATATGGGAAAAAATGCAAGCTGAACTAGACAGGATGTTCAAAGAAACAGGACATCAAAATGCTTACTTTCCATTATTTGTACCTAAAAGTTTATTTGAGGCGGAAGAAAAAAATGCAGAAGGTTTTGCTAAGGAATGTGCAGTGGTTACGCATTACAGGTTACAGAACGATCCGGATAATGAAGGAAAACTTAGAGTCGATCCTGAAGCTAAACTAGAAGAAGAACTTGTAGTAAGACCGACGAGTGAAGCTATCATTTGGAACACCTATAAAGGTTGGATACAGAGCTATAGAGACTTACCGATTTTAGTAAATCAATGGGCAAATGTGGTACGCTGGGAAATGCGAACTCGATTATTTCTCCGTACAGCTGAGTTTTTATGGCAAGAAGGACATACGGCTCATGCTACTAAGGAAGAGGCTTGGAATGAAACCAAGCTGATTAATGGAGTGTATGCTAAATTTGCTGAGAGTTTCATGGCTATTCCTGTAATACAAGGCTTAAAAACAGAGAGTGAACGATTTGCTGGTGCCGTAGACACCATGTGCATTGAAGCATTAATGCAAGATGGTAAGGCTTTACAAGCAGGTACATCACATTTCTTAGGCCAAAATTTTGCAAAAGCTTTTGATGTTAAGTTTACCAACAAAGAAGGTAAGCAAGATTATGTTTGGGCTACGTCTTGGGGTGTTTCAACCAGGCTAATGGGAGCTTTAATTATGACACATAGTGATGATAAAGGTTTAGTGTTACCACCAAATTTAGCTCCATATCAAGTTGTAATAGTGCCTATATATAAGAATGAAGAACAATTTGACGCCATAACTAAAGTAGCTGAAGGTATCATAAGTGACCTAAAGGAAAGGAATATCAGTGTTAAGTTTGATAAAAGAGATACTTTGAGACCAGGTGCCAAATTTGCACAGCATGAATTACAAGGTGTACCGTTAAGAATTGCTATTGGACCTAAAGACCTAGAAGATGAAACGGTAGAAGTTACTAGACGTGACACATTTACAAAAGAAACTGTAATCTTAGATAGAATAAATGTCGTTGTAGAAGATTTACTTGAGGAGATACAGAAAGGATTGTTCAGTAGAGCATTAGAGTTTCGAGATTCTCATATAACTGAAGTAAATGATTTTGAAGAATTTAAAACCACTCTAGAAACCAAAACAGGATTTGTTTCAGCACATTGGGATGGTACAACTGAGACAGAACAAAAAATAAAGGAATTGACCAAAGCGACTATAAGATGTATTCCTATTGATAATAAAAAAGAGGAAGGAAAATGCATCCTTACAGGAAACCCATCTGATCAACGTGTGCTTTTTGCTAAGGCGTATTAATTTTTTTTAAAAAAAATATACTTGTAGTTGCAACATTTAAAAATAGTTGTATTTTTGCATCCGCAATGGAAGCATTGTTGGTTCATTTAAATAGGTAAATAACCAAATGGCCCGTTCGTCTATCGGCTAGGACGCCAGGTTTTCATCCTGGTAAGAGGGGTTCGATTCCCCTACGGGCTACAATTTTTAATAAGAAAAGATAAAATGGCAAATCATAAGTCAGCTTTAAAAAGAATTAGAAGTAACGAAAGAAAAAGAGTGCTTAATAGATATCAGCACAAAACTACACGTAGTGCTATTAAGAAATTACGTGAGTTAACTGATGCTAAAGAGGCGCAAAAAATGTTACCTTCAGTTATTAGTATGATTGATAAATTGGCTAAGAAGAATGTCATTCATTCAAACAAAGCTGGTAACTTAAAATCTCAGTTAACTAAGCATGTAGCTGCACTTTAATAGCAGAGAACTACTAAGATATAAAGCCTTCCAATCCTGGAAGGCTTTTTTTTGTCCCTACTTTTTATGTTCAGATTACCCAAATAAAAAACCTTAAACGATTATGTTTAAGGTTTTGTAAAATATTATACTTAGGAAAAGCACTATCCGTTCATAGAGATAAGAAACTCTTCATTGTTTTTTGTTTGTTTAAAACGGTCATTGATAAATTCCATCGCTTCTACAGGGTTCATGTCTGCTAGATATTTGCGCATTACCCACATTCGTTGTACTGTGTTGTCATCTAGCAATAAATCATCACGTCTCGTACTAGATGATGTTAAGTCTATCGCTGGGAAGATACGTCTGTTGGCAATCTTACGATCTAATTGTAATTCCATGTTACCAGTTCCTTTGAATTCTTCAAAAATAACTTCATCCATTTTAGAACCTGTCTCAGTCAATGCTGTTGCAATAATAGTTAAAGAGCCGCCATTTTCAATATTTCGTGCAGCACCGAAGAAACGTTTTGGTCTGTGTAGCGCATTGGCGTCAACACCACCAGAAAGTATTTTTCCAGAAGCAGGTTGTACCGTATTGTAGGCTCTCGCCAAACGTGTAATGGAATCTAATAGAATCACCACATCATGCCCACATTCTACCAAGCGTTTTGCTTTTTCTAAAACGATATCAGCAATCTTCACGTGTTCATGTGCTTCTTTATCGAATGTAGAAGCGATCACTTCTCCACGTACATTGCGTTGCATATCCGTAACCTCCTCTGGTCGCTCATCGATAAGTAAAATCATTTGATAAACCTCGGGATGGTTTGCGGCAATAGCATTAGCAACATCCTTGAGTAACATTGTTTTACCAGTTTTTGGCTGCGAAACAATCATACCGCGTTGCCCTTTACCTATTGGCGCGAACAAATCCATAATTCTGGTTGAAATGGTGCTTTGTCTCTCGGCAATGTTAAATTTTTCTTTTGGGAACAAAGGTGTAAGGTGCTCAAAAGCCACGCGGTCTCTAACCACATTAGGGTCTTGGCCATTAATTTTACTTACTTTGATTAATGGGAAATATTTCTCACCTTCTTTTGGCGGTCTTACATGGCCAAGTACGGTATCCCCTTTTTTAAGTCCAAACAATCTTATTTGTGATTGCGATACATAAATATCATCTGGAGACGTTAGGTAATTATAATCCGATGATCTTAAAAATCCATAACCATCTTGCATAATATCTAAAACACCTTCGCTCTCAATAATAGCATCGAACTCAAAATCTGGTTCACGGTAACGGTTTCTGTTATCCTTGTTACCATTGTTTTTTGAATTGTTATTTCGGTTGTCCTTGCTTCGATTTTGTCTATTGTCGTTGTTCTGGTTGTTAGAACGTCGGTTATCATCTCTTCGGTCGTTAGACTTATTGTCTTGTCTATTGTTTTTAGATCTATCGTTGTTAGACTTGTTGTCTTGAGATTTAGACTCCTCTTTATTGTCAGATGATTCTTTTGATTTTTGGTCTTTATTGTCCTGAGGCTTTTGTACTCTAGCTCTCTTTTGTTGAGGCTTATTTTGTTTTTGTTGCGAGTTGTCAGATTCTGCCTTAGCTTTAACTGCTTCAGGATTAGCTGCTTGGTAATCTAAGATTTGATAAACCAGGTCTAATTTTTTTAAACTTCGGTATTTTGGTACGTTTAGTTTTTTAGCTATTTCCTGTAACTCAGGAAGCTTTTTAGCTTTTAACTGTGAAATTTCAAACATTCGTATGTTATATAATGTATTATGTTTTTGATGTAATTAATTCAAGATTTTCTAAATGAAATAAAAAGAAAAAAAGTGAAATTAATTTGGAAGATTAGATAGATGCAACTCAGTAGGTTACTTCTTTCTACTGCAATTATACAACTTTATTTTAAATAATTTTCTATCTTTTTAAAAAATAAACCACTAATTTTGCGTTGCTTTTTTTAATAAAAGGTAATGATACAACGCATACAGACACTTTATTTATTTATAGCTGCTGGTATTTCTGCAGGTTTAATATTTGTATTTCACCTCTGGACTAACAATGAAGGCAATGAGGTGTTTGCTGTAGATAACTATATGTATTTAGGCCTGTTTTTGGGTTCTGCGTTGCTATCTTTAATTTCGATTTTTAGTTTTAAAAATAGAAAGTCTCAATTTGTAATGGGACGAGTTAATATAATATTAAACTTTATTTTACTAGGAATCTTTGTATATCAATCTCTAAATATATCTGGAGAAACGAATGTTTCTGAGAAAGGTATTGGGATTCTTCTTCCTATTTTTTCTATTGTGTGTTTAGTCTTGGCAAACAAGGCTATTAAAAAGGATGAAGATCTTGTAAAATCTGTAGATCGATTACGATGAGCCTAAAATCTTAGTATATTAGTGTGAAAAACCCAAACGCTGCCGTTTGGGTTTTTTATTTTTTAGCGCCTGTCAAACTCAATAACTTCTAGATCCTTGATATCATTTCCATCTATTTTAAAACGGAGCATTGTTCTGGCTTTGTGAAATCCATGTTTACCAACTGCTCCAGGATTCATGTGCAAAAGATTTAGTTTTTTGTCTGGCATAACCTTTAATATATGGGAGTGTCCACAAATAAATAAATCTGGAGGATTGGTTTTTAATTCTTCTCTTAAGCTATTATTGTATTTTGGCGGGTAACCTCCAATATGCGTTATCCAAACATCAATACCTTCACATATAAATCTATTATTCAATGGAAATTCGTTTCTAGCTTTGGCATCATCAATATTACCATAAACTGCACGTAAAGGCTTAAGTTTTTTTATGGTATCGGTTACGGATAAATCTCCAATATCACCAGCATGCCAAACTTCGTCAGCTTGTTTCACATGTTTAAGAATAGCTTCATCAATATAACCATGTGTATCCGATAAAAGAAGAATTTTTTTCACCTGTGCTGAACTTGTTTTTAGAAACTTATCTTAAATATTTTCTTTGGTAAGATTTTCTTAATCTAATGTTTTGTTAAGGAGAACCTTGGCTTCAAAGGAATAAACTTATCTTTGTAGCTTCTCGAGCAAAAATAGTCTATTCTTTTGAGATATTTTTTGGAATTCTCATACAACGGTAAAGCTTATCATGGTTGGCAAAATCAGCCCAACGCAATTAGTGTGCAAGAAGTTTTGGAAAAAGCACTAAGTACCATATTGCAAGATGATATTAGTATTGTTGGAGCTGGTAGAACAGATGCGGGAGTACATGCGTCGCAAATGTTCGCGCACTTTGATTTTGAAGATAATTTTGAGCCAACGAATTTAATATATAAATTGAATTCCTATCTACCTAAGGATATTGCTATTCATGATATTTTTAAAACGACTTCTGAAGCTCATGCAAGGTTCAATGCTATGAGTAGAACATACCATTACAAAATATCGACATCAAAAAACGTGTTTGAATACGATTTTATGTATCAGGTTTTACAACCGTTGAATATTGATGCTATGAATAAAGCTTGTGAAATCTTATTGGAGTATAAAGATTTTCAATGCTTTTCTAAGAGCAATACAGATGTAAAAACGTATTATTGTGATGTAAAAGAAGCCTTTTGGTCAAAAAAAAATGACCAACTTTTATTTACTATTACTGCGAACCGCTTTTTGCGTAATATGGTGAGGGCGATAGTTGGCACGATGGTAAATATAGGTTTGGGAAAAATAGATCCGAATGATTTACATGATATTATAGCTTCAAAAAAAAGAAGTGAAGCGGGCTTTTCGGTTCCTGCACATGGATTGTATTTGGTTGAGATTGTTTACCCAGAGGAAATAAAGCGGAATTAAAAGATACCGAAATACTTAAATAATTCAGCACAAGCAAGTTCAGCATAATATGGCAGTAAGCACTAAGAAAAAAATATTTGATGTATCGCTTTTTAAGCGATTACTTCACTACATAAAACCTTATCGAAGTGTGTTTATCATTTCCTTGGTTTGTGTAATAGGGCTTGCAGCGTTCGGTGCATTGAGGCCTTATGTATTACAACAAGCTATAGATACTCAAATCGCTAAAAAGCAGTACGATGGTTTTGTGCTTTATGTGGTTGCAATGTTGGTGCTTTTGATTCTCGAAGTCATTTCACAATTGCTCTTTATTTACTACGCCAGTTGGCTAGGGCAATCTGTAGTAAAGGATGTTCGTGTAAAATTATTTCGTCACATTCTAAAATTTAAAATGACCTATTTCGATAAATCATCAGTGGGTGTTCTTATTACTAGAGCAGTAACCGATATGGAGCGTATTGCTGATATTTTTGGAGAAGGGCTCTTTATGATATTTAGTGACATTCTAAAAATGGTCGTCGTTGCTGGAGTAATGTTTTATATGAATTGGAAACTAGCGCTTATTGTCTTCACTACGCTTCCAATTATAGTCATAGCAACAAAGATATTTCAGAAATACATGAAACGTGCTTTTGAAGATGTGCGTACTGAAGTTTCAAACCTCAATTCCTTTGTCCAAGAACGTGTCACTGGTATGAAAATCTTACAATTGTTTACACGTGAAACCACCGAGTACAAAAAGTTTAAACAGATTAACGAGAGACATAAAAAAGGGTGGTTAAAAACGGTTTGGTATAACTCTATTTTCTTTCCTATTGCCGAATTTGTGTCCTCGTTAACCATGGGAGCTGTAATATGGTTTGGAGGAATAAATACTGTTGTTGGGCAAACAGCATCAATGGGAGATTTGATCGCTTTTACTATGTTTATTCCACTCCTGTTTAGACCATTAAATCAAATAGCCAACAAGTTTAATACTCTGCAAATGGGCATGGTAGCCGCTGACAGAGTATTTAAGGTATTGGATACAAAATCTAATATTGATGATGCAGGGACTCTTGAAGCTAACCATTTTAAGGGAGATATTGAATTTAAAAACGTAAGATTTTCTTATGTCAAAGACGAGGAGGTTCTTAAAGGTATTTCTTTTAATGTTAAGGCGGGTGAAACTGTCGCGATAGTTGGAGCCACTGGAGCTGGCAAATCGACGATTATCAATTTATTGAACCGCTTTTATGAAATAAATTCTGGTACAATTAAGATAGATGACATTGATATTAAGGATATGACACTAAGCTCATTGCGAAATCAGATTGCAGTTGTGCTTCAAGATGTGTTCTTATTTGCCGATACGATTCTTAATAATATTACGCTCAATAGCGAATATATTACCGAAGAAGATGTCATTACGGCAGCAAAGGCAATTGGTATACATGAATTCATTATGACGCTTCCTGGAGGTTATCATTATAACGTAAAGGAACGTGGTGTGATGTTGTCCTCGGGTCAGCGTCAACTGATTTCATTTTTAAGAGCTTACGTAACCAACCCAAGTATATTAATTCTGGATGAGGCGACATCTTCCGTAGATTCCTATTCTGAGCAATTGATACAAGACGCTACAGACACCATTACCAAAGGAAGAACATCTATTGTCATTGCCCACAGACTGGCAACTATTCAACAAGCTGATAAGATTATTGTAATGGATGCAGGACAAATTGTTGAAATGGGAACACACAAATCTCTTCTCAAAAAGAAAGACGGTTATTATAAAAATCTTTATGAGGTTCAATTTTTAAAAGCTGAAGCTATTTAATTCTGAGACCTAGCAGCTTCAATAGCTGCTTTTTGAGCTTCTATCATTTCTTGTAAGTCACCTGTTAGGTACATTATTGCAACCATAAGAATGGTTATTAGTATGAAAACAATAATTAAAACCACTCCAAAGAGTAACGTTCTTGCTATAATATCAATAAGTCTTAGCTTGTAAATACGCTTTAGGCAGTATGCAGAATACAATATCATTAAAGGTATCATTGACATACCGATAGCGTTACTCGCTAGACCAAATGCACCTAGGACAATTACAGAGATAGAGCTCACAATTGATATTTGAGCTTGGATATACATAAATACTACCAAAAGCTCAGTGTAATTGAATTGTTTGTGACCGAAGAATACCACTCTAGCAATCAATGCATAAAGTGGCACATAAAGCATCATGATTATGGATTGATACTCTTGAATAAATGCCATGTTTTTTCTCTGAAATTCTTCTTGGCCTTTAACTGTGAAGCTTGAAAAATCGAACATTTCTGGGAAGTATTTATTTACAATCAGAATATAAATACCAGAAATGGTCAATGCCAGACCGAACATACTAACAGGGTTAACGTACTTTTTCCTTACTCCATTAATATATCCAACAATGACATCTTCAGGTGCTTTAAACAACTGAATTAAGGTTCTCAGTAGTTTATTGTCGTAATTAAAAAAAGTTTCGCTAAGATGCTCAAAGAGATTTTTGAAGGATAAGCGTTTTCTAATCACTTTACCGCCACAGCTTTTGCAGTAGTCATCTCCTTCATTTAACTCGGTATGGCAGTTTTTACAGTTCATTTATTTAGAGCAATTATTATTCCTATTAAAACACCAAATAGGAGCATAAGTATAATGAGTGAAAACATGTAAACCAGCATTACCAATATAAACTTTGCCGTAGTCTCCCAGAAACTTTCTTTAAAAATACGCTTTAGAACATATCCCAAATAGATAAAAGTAGGAATGGTAATTATAGTCGAGACAATCAAATAATTTAACCCAAAAATTAAAAACAGAATGCTAAAAACCGCAGTTATAATGATAATCTGAGCGGAGTAGTACAAGTTTAAAACTAAGTGTTCCGTATAGTTAAACTGTTTTTTACCAACTACAAAATATACTAACCAAGTGCCAAATGCAGAAAGAGGTACCGTTAAGATATAAATCAAACCTTGGTATTTTGTAAATATATCATATTCAAAACCAACAAAAGGATTTTTTTCTTGGTTAGCCAAATTTTTGAACGGTTCAGTAAAACTTGAATCGAATTCAAGTGCATTTTTAAAAAAAGTTGTCATTAGAAACACTTGGATTCCAGCTAATGTTAATGATATGGCAAAATACTGAAGTACATCAATATGCCTTTTTCTTGTGCCATTTATATAACCAAGTATTACACTTTCAGGTTTTTTAAAGAGGTCAATAAACGTTCTGAAAAATTTATTGTCAATAGAAATAAACTGTTCGTTAATCTGAGTCGCAATTACTCTTGGTGTTAACCTATTCTGAATAATTTTAGCACCACACTCACCGCAATATTTTTGTGAGTGTTTAAGTTGGGTATGGCAGTTTTTGCAGTTCATTACTAAACCAGATCTTCTTTAATCTTATGTACAAGATCATCAGTATCTTTAAACATCACAAATTCACCATTTTTAATGTATGAGATTTGACCAGACTCTTCACTTACAGCAATTGCAAGTGCATCTGTTTTTTCGGTAATGCCTATGGCAGCTCTATGCCGCAGTCCAAAGCGTTCGGGTATGCTTTTTTCATTATTTACAGGAAGAATAACTCGCGTGGCCTTAACCACGTTTTTGTCAATGATAATAGCTCCATCATGTAACGGACTGTTTTTGAAAAAGATACTCTCTATTATGGGTTGGGAGACCAAGATATTCATGGCATCACCAGTATTGATTAAAAAATCGAGATTATTGTTGCGCTCAATTACGATTAAGGCACCTGTATTTGTTGCGCCCATCTTATTGCATGCATTAATAATGGCATCAACATCCGTAGAGGTTTGGTCGTCGTTTTTAAGGAATTTAAAATTTTTGAAAATACTCTTTTTACCACCAATATTAGTTGAGCCTACGAGCAGTAAAAACTTTCGGATTTCCGGTTGAAAAACAACAATGAGCGCAATAATACCAACCTTCATAAAACCATCAAAAATGCTGTAGAGCATCTGCATTTGTAAATAGTCTGTAAGTCGCCAGGCAAAATAAATGATAAGAATACCAATGAAAATATTGATAGCCACAGTACCCTTTACAAGCTTGTAGATATAATAAAGTAGGATAGCCACAAGGAAAACATCTACAAAGTCTATAAATCTAAATTCCCAAAGTTGTAAGTTTTCCAAAGGTTAACGGTTTTTGCTAATTTAATAATTTATGTTAATAAATGAATTCGTTATTAGATATACTATTTTGAAAAGAAGCTAAGTTACTTTTAATCTTAATATAATCTTGAAAACTTAGAGATTCATTGAAGGCCATAATAAGTTTGATTGATTCTCCAAATTCAGATTTTAAAATTGGTAATACTAATGAAAAGTTCTCTTTTGAAAAAACGATATTTAAATCTGCCGAACTTGAAAAAGTTATTTCCTTCAAGCTATCAACTGTCATTATACATGTCTTGATGTCTTGCGAGATTTCACTTGAATCAGAATAATTTACATTAGTAAACTCAACAAACCCTAAATTATTAATACTAGTGTCATTGCACGTAAAGTAATTTTTTGCAGCTTCATTTTTGTGCATAGATGCTTTTTTACGTCTATCTTGTAGGTATTGAATATGCGGAATAGCTTGTCTCAAGGTTAAACGTTTATCTACATTAACTAGCCAATTTGTAGTGCCAATAAGATTTTTTCTATTAAATAGGGTAGAGTCTGGTTGTGTTTCATCATAAAAAATATAAGCAGGAGACACATCTAAGACTTCGGTAATTTTTGCATTCTCAATTTCTGGAAGTTGTATAACACGTTCGTTGTTGCAGCTTTGTATAAATAAGCTTATAGTGAGTATAAAATAATACTTTGATTTTAAATTAAAAATTGATGGTAAATTCTTCAAGTTGGGATATGTTTTTGAATAAAATTCGTGAATTCGAGTGGATTTTACGATTAAAAATGAGTAAAATTTGTATCGAGAATAGAATTTTAATGTTTAAAACCTTCTTCTCGATAAAAAAACCATCAAAAAGATTTGATGATTTTCGCTCGAAGTGACGGTGTTTTTATTTATTGTTCTGCTTCAATTGATTAAATAAAGTTACACACTCCACAGCTTCTTTTACATCGTGCACGCGCAAGATTTTTGCACCTTTTTGCAAAGCAACCATATGCAAGGCGGTTGTGCCATTAAGCGCGTTTTCAGAGGTTGTGTTTAATGTTTTGTAAATCATGGATTTTCTAGAAACGCCAGCTAAAATAGGTTTGTCAACTATTATTTTCAATAACTCCATGTTGTTGAGTAGCTCGTAATTTTGTTCAAGCGTTTTGGCAAAACCAAAACCAGGATCTATAATGATATCATTTATTTTTGCGTCATGTGCTTTTGCAATACGTTCCGCAAAATAGCTGTTGATGTCTTTAATTAAATCATCATAATCCGTTTGCTGTTGCATGGTTTTGGGATTGCCTTTCATGTGCATCATTATGTAAGGAACACCAAGTCTGCCAACAGTTGCAATCATGTTCTCGTCTAAATGACCAGCTGAAATGTCATTAATGATTGCTGTGCCAGCTTTAATACTTTTTTTAGCCACTTCACTTCTAAAGGTGTCAATAGAAATGAAAGTTTCAGGAAAATGCTTCAGGATTAATTCTACAATAGGAATGACACGTTTCAATTCTTCAGTTTCACTAACATTATCTGCGCCAGGACGCGAACTATAGCCACCAATATCAATAAAAGTAGCACCTTCGTTGAGCATTCTTTCAACCTGATTTAATATGGAAGTTTCATCCTTATATTGACCACCATCATAGAAAGAATCTGGTGTAACGTTAAGAATGCCCATCACCTTTGGTGTAGATAAATCAACCAGTTGGCCTTTGCAATTGATGGTCATATCATTAAAAACTTTGAAGTATAAACTTTGAACATTAAACTATTTGAGCGAAATTTACGCAAATTTTAAAGGAATAACATGCAAGATACCTCCAAACAGTACGATGCTGTCATAAAAAAGTGTCGATCGCTTTTTATAAATAAAATGAGTGATTACGGTAGTGCATGGCGAATTTTAAGGTTACCATCGCTTACGGATCAAATTTTTATTAAAGCCCAGCGCATTAGAAGTTTACAGGAAAATGCTGTACGTAAAGTAGATGAAGGGGAGGTAAGCGAATTTATTGGTATAATCAATTACTGTATTATGGCGTTAATTCAGTTAGAAAAAGGTGTGGTTGAACAGCCAGACATAGAAACTGAAGAGGCTACGGCGCTTTACGATGAAAAAATCGCAGTGACCAAAGCATTAATGATGAACAAAAACCATGATTATGGTGAGGCATGGCGCGATATGCGCGTAAGTTCATTGACCGATTTAATTTTACAAAAACTATTGCGTGTAAAACAAATTGAAGATAATGCAGGCAAAACAATCGTAAGTGAAGGCATAGATGCTAATTATCAAGATATGATAAATTATGCGGTTTTTGCAATGATTCACCTAGGAGAAGGAGAATAAAAACCTAATGGTCACTGAGGCTCTCGAAGTGACTGTAAACTAAAATTAGTGTGGCTTTGAGAGCCTCAGCCACCATAAATTTATGAAGTATATAACACACATAAGCAGAATGTTAGTCGGAGTCCTATTCATCATTTCAGGATTTATAAAGCTGAATGATCCTCTCGGGTTCTCATATAAATTGCAGGAATACTTTGGTGCTGATGTTTTAAATATGGAATTTTTAATTCCTTATGCACTATTAATATCCGTTTTTGTCGTAGTATTTGAAGTGGTTTTAGGTGTGTTTTTGTTAATAGGCTACAAACCAAAGTTTACCGTTTACAGTCTGTTGGCAATGATTGTCTTTTTTACGTTCCTAACGTTCTATTCGGCATATTTTGAAAAGGTTAAAGATTGTGGATGCTTCGGTGATGCCTTAAAGTTAACGCCTTGGCAGAGCTTTTGGAAAGATGTGATATTGTTGGTGTTGATATTGATTTTGGTATTTGGATTAAAACATGTTAAACCAATTTTTTCAAAGTTACCAACTACGGTTATTGCATTATTGAGTTTTATTGCCTCGCTTTGGTTTGGGTATCATGTATTAATGCATTTACCAGCTATTGATTTTAGAGCTTATGCCATTGGTAAAAATATACCAGAGCAAATGAAAATTCCTGATGATGCCCCTAAACCTGTATTGGAATATACATGGACTTTCAAGGTAGATGGAAATGAAGAGGAATATGTTACCAATGGAAGTTATCCACAGGTTGAAGGTGAATATGTTGGTGTGGAAACAAAAGTTATTGAGGAAGGTTACATACCGCCAATTCAAGATTTTTCAATTGAGTCTGTAGATGAGGATTTAACATCCCATTTCATGGATATGGAAAATCTTATCATAGTTGCTATGTACAACATCAACAAGGCAGAAACTGATGGTGTTGTAAAGTTAAAGGCATTTACTGAAAAAGCCATGAAAAAAGGGTATAAGGTTATTGGGCTGACATCTTCTGGCGAAGCTGCTAAACAACAAGTGAAACAAGACTACAACCTCAATTTTGACTTTTATTTGTGCGACGAAAAAGTCATTAAAACCATAGTGCGTTCTAATCCAGGAATCGTAATCCTAAACAAAGGAACCGTTATTGACAAATCGCATTGGAACGATATAGAAGATATAGAACTGTAATTTGATAAGATATTTAGTAAATAAACTTCTCTACGCTTTCATCACTTTGCTTGGTGTAATTACGGTTATTTTCTTATTGTTCAATAAATTGGGTGATCCTGCAAAAATGATGTTGGGCCAAAACCAAACAGCAGAACAAGTTGAAGCTGTTAAGAAAAAATATGGTTTTGATAAGCCTTTAAGCACTCAGTACTTATATTATTTAAATGATTTATCACCTATTTCTTTTCATTCAAAAAATAAAGAAGACTATACATATTTAAGCCAAAAAAAATATTCAGCAAAAAAGATATTTAGTTTTGAGAACACGGATATTGTAATCAAAGCACCTTATTTGCGCGAATCCTTTACAAAACAAGGCAAAAAGGTAACTGAAGTTATAGGTGAGACCTTGCCAAACACTTTTGTTCTGGCTGTTTCTGCAATAGTTATAGCTATAATTATTGGTATTGTATTCGGTATCATTTCTGCACTTTATAAAGATACTTGGATCGATAAAACCATTCAAGTAATAAGTACGCTAGGCATGAGTGTACCTTCTTTTTTCAGTGCTATTTTATTTGCGTGGTTGTTTGGTTTTGTATTACATAAATACACCAATTTAGAAATGACAGGCAGTCTATATGAGTTAGATGATTTTGGTGAAAAAATGTCTATACAATGGAAAAACTTAATTCTTCCAGCTATAGTTTTAGGAATTCGTCCTTTAGCCGTGGTTATACAGTTAATGCGAAATTCATTATTGGAAGTTTTAAATCAAGAATATATCAGAACTGCTAGAGCTAAAGGCTTGAGTGAGTTTCAGGTGATAAAAAATCATGCAGTTAAGAATGCTCTAAACCCAGTTGTTACTGCGATTTCAGGCTGGTTTGCTTCCATGTTGGCTGGAGCGGTTTTCGTAGAATTTATTTTTGGGTGGAATGGTTTGGGAAAGGAAATTGTAAACGCATTAAATACGCTAGATTTACCTGTGATTATGGGTGCGGTTTTGGTTATTGCAATTATCTTCATAACCATAAATATTCTTGTTGATATTATATATGCTTGGTTAGATCCAAAAGTAAAATTGGGTTAACACTGTAATATCATCTTCAATATCAGTTAGCTTTCAGTAGTAAATATTATTTTTGTAACCTTAATGTTTAATAACTCAAACTTATAGATTATGAGAAAGCACATCGTTGCCGGAAATTGGAAAATGAATAATGATTTGGCTCAGACCGAAAACCTAATAACAGATTTAAGAAAACAAATGAAGACGTCCGATTCAGAGGTAATGATAGCACCTAGCTTTACTAATCTTTGGCAGGCTTTTCAAACATTGAGAGAAGATGAGACTATCGAGGTAATTGCTCAAAATATGCATTTTGCCGAAAGTGGCGCTTATACAGGGGAGGTTAGTGCAAGTATGTTGAAAAGTATTGGAATTCAAACCGTCATTTTAGGCCATAGTGAGCGTCGTGCTTATTTTAATGAAACAGACGAGTCATTAGCGAAAAAGGTAGCTGCAGCTTTAGCGAATGATATGCGTGTGATTTTTTGCTTCGGTGAAGAATTACAAGATCGAAAAGCAGGAAAAGAGGAGAATATTGTGGCCAGCCAAATAAAGACTGCATTGTTTCATTTAGATGCTAATGCTTATAAACATATAGTTTTGGCTTATGAGCCAGTTTGGGCAATAGGTACAGGGGAAACTGCAAGCCCAGACCAGGCACAAGATATGCACGCTTTTATCAGAAAAACTTTAGCGGATAAATACGGTGGTGATGTCGCCAACTCAGTTTCTATTCTTTATGGAGGAAGTGTGAAGCCAAACAATGCAAAGGAGATTTTTTCTAAGCCAGATGTAGATGGTGGATTAATTGGAGGTGCGTCGCTCAAGGCAGAAGATTTTTATGCAATTGTCAATGCTTTTTAAGACATGTCAAATATAATTTATTTAGGCTACGAGTTTAATGTAGAACCATTGCAGCCCGCAACAGAAATTCTGATAGCTGAGTTGGGTTATGCAGGATTCGAAAGTTTTGTAGAGAACGAAAAAGGGGTAACGGCTTACATACAAAAAGAAGAGTGGCATCCTAATATTCTAGATGATATTCAAATTTTAAAATCTTCAGAATTCACTATTGAATATACTTTTGGAGAAATAGAGCAAACCAACTGGAATGCCGAATGGGAAAAGAATTTTAATCCCATTGTAGTGGATGATTTGGTAACGGTTAGAGCGCCTTTTCACGATATTCCAACAACCAAGTACGATTTGGTAATAGAACCCAAAATGAGCTTTGGCACAGGTCATCATGAAACGACGCACATGATGATTCAGCATATTCTAAAAAATGATTTTAAAGGCAAGACGGTTTTGGATATGGGTTGCGGAACAGGTGTTTTGGCAATTTTAGCAGAAAAAGTCGGAGCTACAAAACTAGATGCTATAGATATCGATAATTGGTGCTATCTCAATAGTTTGGAAAATGTTGAGCGAAATAATTGCAATCATATTTCTGTGTATGAGGGAGACGTAAAGTTGCTAGAAGGAAAAAAGTACGACATCATTATTGCTAATATCAATAGAAATATTCTACTCCAGGATATACCCGTTTATGCGAAAAGTTTAAATAAAAACGGAAAACTTTTCTTAAGTGGTTTTTAT
Source organism: Leeuwenhoekiella palythoae (assembly GCA_964221315.1). Lineage (GTDB taxonomy): Bacteria > Bacteroidota > Bacteroidia > Flavobacteriales > Flavobacteriaceae > Winogradskyella > Winogradskyella palythoae_A. Next base: position 19,049 of record CAXPYI010000010.1, read on the forward strand.
GAAGATGATTTAGGATTTATTACGAAAAAATGTCTAGAAAATAGTTTGATTTTTGAAGATAAAACTCTTAAAAACAGATGGATAGCTGCGCAATTTAGAATTGATTAATTCTTAATTTATAGTGTTATTTTTTGAAAAATCTTCAATATTTTGTGTTAATTTAACATAAAAAATATAAAAATGTGTGGTTTTCCCGTAAACTAAACTTCTCTTTTCTACGTATATTTATACAAATAATATTATTTTAATTGTAGATGATTTTCTGTTGATACTTTAATGAGTTTCGACCCAGATTTACCTACGCAATTGTTTACGTAAACGTATAAAACAATTTAACTAATTTAATACATTTTAAAAATGAAAAAACCATTAAAATATTTAGCATTTGCCATATCAGTTTTTGCTCTGGTATTCACGGCTTGTGAAAAGGATGAAAGTATTGATGATACTTCAAATTTTCAAGAAGATATGATTATCAATATGAATGACTTAAATAACAGAACTTTAGTTACAGATCCAGATATGTTAGAAGCCATCGCAGCTTTAGATATTGATGCAGGTATAGTGTCTAGAGGTGATTTTCATCTGCCAGATGGCACTATAGAAGAACGTATCTATATTGGTAGTGATATTACCTTTACATTCGAAGAGCTTAACGCTTTAATCGAGGGATGTGAGGGATGCCGTCAATATAGTACGTACAACCTCGTAGAAGGATCTTATCGTACGATTGATATTTTAGGTTATACAGGTGGTAGTCAGGCTTTATCAAGTAAGGCGCAGACAGCATTACAATGGGCAGTTGATAACTATAATAATCTTAGCACTACCTTACAGTTTAACTTAACATACGGTACTAACCATCAAGCTGCTGATATGGTGGTATATGATAATAGTGTAAATAATCCAGGAGGTACTGGTGGAGTCGCAGGATTTCCAAATTCTAGTGGACAGCCACATAAATATATTCAGATCTATGGTATAGAGCAGTTTACTACCAATGTTAATGAGCATGTCATTACGCATGAGATAGGTCACTCCGTTGGTTTCCGCCATTCAGATTGGTTTGACCGTGCAAGTTGTGGTTCTTATAACAACGAAGGGCAAGGTTCTGATGGGGCAGTCCACATACCAGGTACTCCAACAGGTACAGACGTTACATCGATAATGCAGGCATGTTTTTCTACCAGTGCAAACGGTGAATTTAATGGAAATGATATTACTGCTTTAGAGTACATGTATGCGCAATCTTCTTCAGGTCCTTGTGATGGTGTGCCTGCATGGAACAGCGGAACCAGTTACAGCCCTGGAGATCGTGTAACTTACCAAGGAAATCTATATGAGCGCACATCTGGTGGATGGAGTTATTTAGGCCCTTGCTAGTGAAGGAAAAACTAAAAATTTTTGTTAACCATTGATTTTAAATGGGCTCCCAGTAAAATGGTAGCCCATTTTTAGTAACCAATTTGCAAATAAATTTAAGTTTTAACATATCAATTATATCTAATAGATTGCTTTTTCGTTATTAAATGGATTTTTGTTAATTTAGCTTAAACACCAAATCAAAATGGGCATAAAAGAAAAACAATCCGAAGAATTACTTCTCGAAGAAGACGTCATAAAACAGAATGAAATTGTTCTGTTCAATGACGATGTCAATACCTTTGATCATGTTATTGATACTTTGATTTATGCATGTGATCACACACCAGAGCAAGCGGAGCAATGTTCAATCATTGTGCATTATAAAGGAAAGTGTACTGTTAAAACAGGCTCTTATGACGATTTGAAACCTCGCTGTTCTAAACTTCTTCAAGCAGGCTTAAGCGCTGAAATTGTATAGCCATTACTATGAGGTATACATTTCTATCCTTTCTTCTTTTTTTAGCTTTACTCTCTCATTCTCAAAGGAAAGTATTTGATGAAAACATTTTAATTGCTGAAAGTGAGAAAATTTTAAATAATGCATCTCTAAGAATTTATAACCCTGAAGAAGCAGATTGCGATTATGATTTGGGTGAATATTGGATTAAACATTATTTAGATAGCGATGGTAGATTGGTCAAAACAGTTAAAAAGCATAATTTTGCTGCTGATGCAATATTGGCTTCACCAATAGTAGAGATATACGACCTTAAAGGCAATCTTGTTTTAAGAAAAAAACAAGGATATGATGGTGAAATTTATAATCTGACTTTATTTAAGTACAATTCCTTTAATCTATTAGCTGAAGAATTCCATTTAGACACATTCTATATATATCGTATATTTCATAAGAATAATTCTAATTATAGAAAAAACAAAAAATTATATTATACCTCTAAAGGTAAAAGAGTTAGTTCTTGGAAGAGGGCTAAAAGGAAAGACCTGAAGAAAGATTAACTTATTTACTATAAAGTTGTCGGACAAACAAAATCCGTTGTTGGTAAATCCGTTTTCTTAATGGCGCCAAAACCACCTGCGATATCCACAAGTTTATCAAAACCTCTAGCTTTTAAAATGGATGCAGCAATGACTGAACGATAGCCACCAGCACAATGGATGTAATAGGTTTTGTCTTTAGAAACTTCATTCATTTTTTCATTGATAAAGTCCAAAGAAAAGTGCTGTGCATTTTCCAAATGCATAGATTGGTATTCTCCATCTTTTCGTACATCAAGGATGTTTATGTCATTAGATTTTGCTCTATCTGCAAATTCCTCAGCAGAAATGGACTCTAAAGTTTCAATTTCTTTTCCTGCGGCTTTCCAGGCTTCAATTCCACCTTCCAAATACCCTAAGGTATTGTCATAACCCACACGAGATAATCGTGTTACAGCTTCAGCAGATTTACCATCTGGGACTACCAGTACAATTGGCTGTTTTATATCTGTAATCAAAGCACCAACCCATGGCGCAAAAGAACCGTTTAGGCCAATAAAAATTGAATTTGGTATATGGCCTTTAACGAATTCAGACTGTGGCCTTACATCCAATACCAGAGCAGATTCATGATTTGCCATGGCTTCAAATTCTTCGGGATTTAAAGGAATATCGCCAGTTTTTAAAACAGAATCAAAAGCATCATAGCCCATTTTGTTCATCATGGCATTCTTTGCAAAGTATTGTGGTGGTGGTGCAATACCATCGAGAACTTCTTTTACAAATTCATCTTTGGTCATATCTGAACGTAGTGCATAGTTAGTTTGCTTTTGCTCGCCTAAAACACCAACGGTTTCCTTACTGAGGTTTTTCCCACAGGCAGAACCAGCACCATGTGCAGGATAAACGATAACATCATCTGATAAAGGCATAATTTTTTGTCGCAGCGAATCGTATAGCATGCCTGCTAGATCTTCTTTGGTAACATCAGACTTAATGGCTAAATCTGGTCTGCCAACGTCACCTAAAAACAAGGTGTCACCAGAAAAAATAGCATGGTCTTTACCATTTTCATCTTTCAATAAATATGTTACGGACTCTAAAGTGTGTCCAGGTGTATGCAGCACTTTAATGGTGAGCTTTCCTAATTTTAGTTCTTCCCCATCTTTTGCGGAATGAATATCATATTCGGTTGTAGCGTTAGGTCCAAAAACAATTGTAGCACCAGTTTTTTTGGCTAAATCTACATGGCCAGACACAAAATCTGCGTGAAAATGCGTCTCCAGTATGTACTTGATTTTTGCGTTGTTGGCTTTTGCTTTGTCTATATATTGTTGAGTTTCTCGTAATGGATCAATTATAGCAACTTCACCATCAGATTCAATATAGTATGCGCCTTGGGAAAGACATCCTGTATATAATTGTTCTATTTTCATACCTATTAATTTTTATGATAGTACAAAGTTACAAAACTTCGCACCTCTGTTTGTGACATTTATTACACAGCTTTAAAATATCTCTTTGTATATAATATAGACAGCCATTATAAGCGTGAAATATCCAAATCCTTTTTTGAGTTTTTTACCACTAATAAATTTTGAAAGATAAACTCCTAAAACTATTCCTATAATGGATAGTGTGGTAAAGATTAGAAGGAAATACCAATCAATATCCATATTGGGTATATCTCCAAGGAATCCGATTAAGGATTTTACCGCAATAATTAAAAGTGAAGTGCCCACTGCTTTTTTCATGGGCAACTTGGCTAAGAGTACTAATGCAGGAATTATTAAAAAACCACCGCCAGCACCTACTAATCCTGTAAGTATACCAACCACTAAACCTTCTATAGCAATAAGTGGATAGTTATATGATTGTGTTTCCTTATCAGTATGGGTTATTTCTTTACGCTTGTCTCTTATCATGGAAAAGCTTGCAAGTAACATTATAAGTGCAAATAAAACCATAATAAATACAGAATTGGTAACAACAAAATCACCGACGCTAAAAACTTCCTCTGGGATCATCTGTACTAAATAGCGTCTGGTAAGATATACGGCAATAAAAGCTGGTAATGCAAAAATGACCGCCGTTTTTACGTCCACCAGCCCCTTTTTAAAATTTTGAAATGCCCCAATTATAGATGTTACTCCTACCACAAAAAGTGAATAAGCTGTAGCTACAATAGGATTCAATCCGATAAGATATACCAAAATAGGAACCGTTAGAATAGAGCCACCTCCACCTATTAAGCCTAAAACAAGCCCAACAATTAACGCGCCAACATATCCTAAAATTTCAGTGAATTCCATTTAGTGCGGTAGTTTGTCTTTTAGTAAACCGTAAACGTATGTTCCGGCCAATGCTGCTATTATTACAATTATGATTGAAAAAACTCCCGTACCTATAAGAATGTACATTGGCCCAGGACAAGCTCCGCAAAGTGCCCAGCCTAATCCAAAAATTGTACCTCCAATAATATATCTTGTAAAACCTTTTTGTTTTAGAGGTACCTTAATAAGATTACCCTCTGTCGTTTTAATTTTTTTAAATTTTGAAATCAGCAATAAGAGAATGCCTGTACCAACTGCAGTACCGATGATGCCGTACATGTGAAAAGATTGAAACTTAAACATTTCGAAAATACGATACCATGAAACGGCTTCGGACTTTACCAATACAATTCCGAAAAGAATACCGACTAAAAAGAATTTAATATACTTTCCCATATTAAAATAGTATTGGATAGATGAAATGAATCATGATTAAACCTCCTAAGAAAAAACCAACTACGGCAACAAGCGATGGTAACTGTAAGCTACTTAAACCTGTAATGGCATGTCCAGAGGTACAGCCACCAGCATAGCGCGTGCCAAAACCTACTAGGAATCCTCCAATAATTAGGATTGATAATCCCTTTAAACTAAAGACAGCATCCCAACTAAATAATTCTGGAGGTAATAGAGTTTTTCCTGCGTTCTCAAAGCCAAGTGCATTTAGATCTTGAATTGTATTTTGGCTCAAATCAATATCAGTAGGGTTCGACAACAAAAAATGAGCAATAAAACCACCAAGTATGGCTCCAAGGACCACTATTAAATTCCAACGTTGGCTTTTCCAATCAAACTTAAAAAACTCAATTTTTTTACCGGCTCCACCAATAGCGCAGAGCGTTCTGAGGTTAGATGACATGCCGAATGTTCTTCCGAAATAGAGTAGAAGAAACATAACGATAGCTATTAACGGCCCTGATACGTACCATGGCCACGGTTGTAAAATATATTCCATATTATTAATTTGAAGCAAAAATAGAGTTCTGTAGTTTAGTCTATGTTACAAAAGTTACTAAAAGTCTAAAACCGTAATCCTATTTCTACCCAGTTCAATCTTATTTTCGTTTTCCAGTTGTTTTAAAAGTCTGGAAATTACAACTCTAGACGTATGTAAATCTTCAGCGATTTCTTGGTGTGTTATCGTTAAAGTTGTTGAAGATGAAAGCTTAACATGATCCTTAAGGTATTTATGTATGCGCTCATCCATTTTCATAAAAGCTAAGGTGTCTATGGTTTCTAGCATTTCGTCAAATCGTATTTGATAGCTCTGCAAAATGAAATTACGCCAGCTCTCGTTGGTGTTAAACCATAATTTCATATTTTCAATAGGGATCATTATTAAAGTGACACCTTCATCTGCCACTGCTCTTATCTTACTTACTGATTTTGCCATGCAACACGTTAGTGACATAGCACAAGTATCTCCGCTTTCCAAAACATACAGTAATAATTCGTTGCCCTCGGCATCTTCTCGCAGTACTTTAATGTTTCCACTTATTAATAGTGGTATATATTTAAGATCTTGTCCAATGTCAATTATAATGTCATTCTTTTTAAACGATTTGGGCAAAGCTACATCCTTGATACTCTTAAGAATTTCTGAATCAAATAGGTAATGAAAAGGCTGAAGTAATTCATTGGTATCCATAGTTCAAAAATAAGGATTACAATTTTGAAATAAATAGTTTGGTTGGTTTTTAATAAATGTCTTATATTTGCACCCACTTAAAATCGGCCTCGTGGCGCAACTGAATAGCGCATCTGATTACGGCTCAGAAGGTTACAGGTTTGAATCCTGTCGAGGTCACAAAAAAGTCAACAAAAGTTGAAAATAAAGCAAGTTATGGACATAGCTTGCTTTTTTATTTTACAGTATTCACTAATAAGATTCTAACATAATCCCTTCTCAGTTGTGAAGGATATTTAGCAGTTGTTATTTGTAATTGATATATAATATTTTTCTGTAACGAAAAATTATTCTATTTTAGAAAACATTCCCAGGCTACTTACTCTCTCTGCTTTTTAATTAATAATAATGAAACTTGCTATTAACATTTTTTCTGTAGTATTTAAACTATGGCTGTCATTTATATTTTGTATACATGCGCTAAATGCTCAAATCACATCATATCCTTATTTAGAAGATTTTGAATCTGGACCAGGAGGCTGGACCGTACAGGGCACAAATACTTCTTGGGAGTTAGGCACACCATCTTATGTGATTGCAAATGCAGCCTCTGGAATGAATGCATGGGTAACAGATTTAGATGGCTTGCCAGAACTTAACGAGTATGGTTGGGTACAGAGTCCTGTTTTTGATTTTTCTGGTATTTCATCAACTGAGCTTTTCCTTCAATTCAATATTTTTGTTCAGACTATTACCTATGATGATTATGCTTATATAATGGTATCTTTGGATGGAGGCACTACATGGCAGCCAAGAGATGCTACAAGTCAGGATATTAATTGGTATAATTGTCCAGATTTTCAACCCTCTTGGTGTACTACAGGTGAATGGAAAATGGCTGTACACTCAATTTCTGATCTAATTGGGCAATCGAATGTAATTTTTGGAGTTTATTTTGAGAAAATTCTTGACTCAAATTATGATGCAGGGTTTGCATTTGATGATTTTCAGATAGCAGAATCCTACTGTTACGCTGGTGAGGAAGAAGATTATTATAATAGTGACCCAGATAGCAATTGGATTAAATGTGTGTTCAATGGTGAATATGTTGAGTTAAATGTTGTTATGGATAATTTTTTATCTAATACAGGCAGAACACCAAATTTTTCTATTAGACGATGGGAGTTTCTTAATGGGCCTTTTGGGCCAAGAGGGCCTAAAATTATTGTTCTAAACAATGATGACGATGATGCAGATTTTCCTAATACGGGATCTGGGGAAGGGCAACTTTTTACGTTTAATTACATAGTCGAAAACGGTCTATGTGAAGATAGTGTTCAAATTAATGTTTGTATGGACCCTGAAGACTTTGGGAGTTTTGAAGAAGAAACCATTTACATATGTGCTAACGAACAACTTACTGAATTTAATGAGTTGTTTAATGTTTTTTCCATGTCTGCAATTAGAGATTTGGAAGGGTTTTGGAGTGATTCCAACTTTAATGACGTTGAATTTCCAATAAATTCCACTAGTTTTTTCACTTATTTCGATAGTACATCTAACGAACTAGATTTGACGGTTGATTTTATCGATTGTAGTGAACAAAGTATTGAAATATCACTTGCTAATGCTCAAAATACAACCGATGGTATTGATGACTACTATGAAGTAGATTTAATGATTAAGACTACGATACCAGGTGACAGTTTTAAATTAGGTGATGGTAAAGTTTTCTTGACATATAACGATAATGCATTTGGGCAATTTATCAAGGCTTACGATAATGTGGAAGTTACTGCCCCTGACGGTTATCTGCTAGGTCAAGGTACAGATTTAGATCCTGCAGCAAAAATTTACTCAAACCCAGGCGTATTAGATAACAATAATGATACAAATATTAGTAGGTTTTCAATTCGATTTAAGCAACAATATAGTACAAGTACATTTTCTTCAGATAACGTTAATAATACTCTTAAAAAACTCTGCCACATTAAGATTAGATATGTTGATTTGGATGAAAACCCTTTATTACTACTGGAAGACGGTGGTATTTATGATAATAAGTTCACTACAGCGACGATCTGTGGCTTAATAAATGGTGGGTCAGAAATAACTAATTGTTTGCCTGAATTAAGAACGCTTATAACGAACGATACTTTTAATAGTTTAGGGGCTACTTTATCAGATGCAGATATCAATGAAATTAATGACATTTCATTATTTCCAAACCCTTCTAAGAAGTTGATTAAGTTAAAAGGAGATGTGAGTTCATTAAATCATATTCAAATCTATACAGTTTCAGGCGCGATGGTAAAAGAGGTTCAAAGAGATTTCGATAGCATAGATATATCAAATTTAAAACCCGGTTTGTATTTCTTCAAGCTTATAGGTGACAATGTTAATAAAACAGTAAAGGTTATAAAACAGTAAAATTAATTGTCTATCAAAGATGAAAGTAGGTAGCATCATTGTAATTTTTTATTGTTTTGGGATAATTATAACCGTTGCATGCTCCTCTCAAAAACCTGACCTTAGTTCTAATTCTTGGAAACGTCATTTTAATTATGCAAAGAATCAATTAGAAAGTAATAATGCAAAAGATGCACTTTCTCATTTAGAAAAGTCTTATACCATACTTAAAAAATCCAACAAGTCTGCCAACAAAAACTTGGGGGAAGTAGCCGAATTGTTGGCAACAGCCTATGTAGAAAATAAGAAAAGAAAAAAAGCTATTAACTGTTATTCAACAGCGCTGGAGTATTATGAAATAAGTAATAAGATAGGTGATCCTAGATATTCCAGATTATTGTATTTGCATGGGCTCAATTATAGATATATTGGAGACTATGAAAAGGCTATTGAAACTTATAAAAGACGATTAAAAGTAATAGAATCTACAGATGGTAAAGAAACTGATGATTACGCTACTACGCTTAATGCTATTTCAATAGCTTACAGAAGGTTTGGTAAGTATTCTGAAGCTGTAGTTTACAATAAGCAGTCGATAAATATTGTTAAGTCCATTTATGGTGAAAACAGTACGGAGCACCTTAAAAAGCTCAATAGTTTAAGTAAAATTTATTGGTCTTTGGGTAAGTATAATGAAGGCTTTGCTATGCAAGAAGATTTATTATCTCGCTATCCTAAGCAAGTAAGGGACACCAGCTACAATTATGCCAGCGCTATTTTTACAATGTCGTTATTGTATAATGGGACCAATCAATACCAAAATGAAATACGGCTACTTAATGAGTTTAAGCAAATAATGGACAGAACTCCTAAGTACCGTAATAATAAAATTCATGCTGATAATAATTTAGCAGTTGCTTATGATAATATAGGTGATTATCAAAAAGCTATTAGCATTATAAAAAATGTCATCAAGAATACAACAAACTATGACACTAATTATCCTAAAAGATTACAAAACTTGGCATACTATCAAGCCAGACTTGGTAATTATGCTAAAGCATTGAAGACCTATGATAAAGCTATAGAAGCTTGTAAAACCATTTATGGTTTTGATCACTCTAATTACGCTCAATTAATTGATGCCAAAGGACAAATGCATTTAAAGAAGGGAGAGCTTATTAAAGCCGAGCAACATTTTAAAGAAGCTATGTCTGTTTTGGATAGCAATAAAGATATTAAAAACACGCATTCTGAATATGGATTCTATCTCAATAATTATGCGAGGTCATTATTGGCACAAGGACGTTATGATGAAGCCATAATTACATTAAAAAAAGGAATAAAATTATCTGAAGAAGACTCCATACCAGATCCAGTCAGATATTACAGAAAGCAACAAGACTTAGCGGAAGCCTATATGAAAACCAAAAAATACGATGAGGCTTTATCTATACTCAAAAAATATGAAGTCGATGTTGCCCTGCGACTTGGAGAAAACCATCAAGATTATGGTACTTACCTTAAAAACTTAGGTAAAGCATATTTGCTGAACTCAAACCACGAAGAGGCCTATAGATATTTTAATGCATCAAACGCTATATCGATTTCACAAATAGACAAGGTTTTTAAATTTAGAACTGAAAAAGAAAACAAAGAATTCATGGAAATGCTAAGGCCAGAATTTGATGAGTTGCAAGCATTGGCCATAGATAATGAAAAGTTAAGTTCTCAATTGATTAATATAAATTTGAACAACCAATTATTGCTAAAGAACTTGCTGCTATCACAATCCAAGCAAATAATTGAAAAGTTACTTTACAATACAGACTCGATAACAGCAAATAAAGTCTTTGAATATAGGCAGTTAAAGTCGAAAGTCTCCGAACTCGTAAGTTCCAGCATATCACAGAAAATAGAAAACTTAGACAGTCTCTATGACATTCTAAACTCCAAAGAAGCAGAGCTCACTAAGTTATACGCTGAAAAATATGATACTGAAACCAATTTAAAAAGGGATTGGGTGCTATCAAAAAAAGAATTAAAAAACAATGAATTAGCTATCGAGTTTTCCAATTTTAGATATGCTAAAGGAGACACTCTTAATGATTCTCATTATGTTGCCTATCTATATAAAAAAGATTTGGAGCATCCAAAAATGGTGAGTTTGTTCAACGAGAGGGATCTGCTAAAGCTCATTAAAGATAAAAGTCCTAGTGAGCTCTATAAAACAAGAGGTTCTAAAGCCAAAAGTATTTCAAACTTCGAGAGTATTTATCATTTAATTTGGAAACCTCTAGAGACTGAGCTCGATAATGTAAACACGATCTATTTTTCTCCTAGTGGTATTCTTAATCAAATACCTTTTGGTGCACTTGCGGCTGATGGTGACAAACGGCTTATAGATAAATATAGGTTAATAAGGCTTAGTACTACAGGGAAACTACAGGAGCGGTCAAAACAAATTATACCTAATGACATACTCATTTACGGCGGAATAGAATATGATTATACTACCAATGGTAAAATGCTAGATAGTACCTTACTCAACATTAAAGAACTAGAAAGCTTTAAATCTAGTAAAACAAGCAATACTAAAGGCGATTTTTGGGACTATCTGCCCGGGACACTAAATGAGGTTGAATCACTAAAAGCTAACTTTGACAATTATGAAATCTCATATCAAATATTTTCTGGAAAAGAAGCTTCTGAAGAAGCATTCAAGAACTTAGATGGCAACAGCCCTAAAATAATTCATATTGCAACACATGGTTTTTTCTATGAGAACTATAAACATAATAATACTGATTACGTGGAATTAGGCAAGCTCAGTCCTTATACATATTCGGAGGATCCGCTTTTGCGTTCAGGACTGATTTTAGCTGGCGGAAATTATGCATGGAAAAACGGGACTAATCCTTATGAACAAGAAGATGGAATTCTAACATCTTTAGAAATTTCCAATCTCAATTTATCCAACACAGATTTGGTGGTTTTAAGTGCATGCGAAACAGGCTTAGGGGACATTGAAGGCAGTGAAGGCGTATACGGTTTGCAGCGTGCCTTTAAAATGGCTGGAGTGGATCTTATTTTGATGAGTCTTTGGGAAGTGCCAGACAAAGAAACTTCTGAGTTTATGCAAACGTTTTACGATAAGTGGCTTGGTGGATTAAACGTAAGATCTGCATTTAATCAAACACAACGCACTATGTCTAAAAAGTATAACAAAAATCCAGAAAAATGGGCGGCCTTTGTACTATTTGAATAGTTTGAAACTAATTAATGTTTTTTCTATAAGACTGTCATTCAATTATACTTAATAAAATATTATTGTTGAGATCGATATTCAATTTTGGATTGCAAGTTTTATGCACATTAAAAAACCTTGGCAACCTTTTTGTTATTTATAACTTGTAGATGCTAAATTTAATGATTGTTAAATTTTAATTTTTAAATTACGAACCCTAAAGTTGTAACAAATGAAAAAAATTACCTCACTACTGTTAATACTATTGTTGTGCTCTTGTAAAGTACATCAAAGATCCAACATTCAATCTAATGAGGAATTTGTTGTAGAAGTGAAAAGGGCGGACACAAGAGGGGGTTTGATAGAAACCGTTCTTCAAGGTGTGTTTTTTGGAGCCTCTTACTTGGCAGATAAAACATCAGAGTCTTTGGTTAGTAGATATTCCCAGTCACTTTCTATTAATAATTATTACAATACAGACTTAGGAAGTGTAGAAAAAACCTATAAGGAAATACATTTAAAGAAATATTCTAAACCCAATAACCCTGAAAAAAAAGCACAGATAACATCTATAGTTAAGGATGAGTTCAGTGCCATGCCTAAATCTAGAGGAAATACAGCTTCTTTAAGCGTAGATGATGTAATAAGATTAGAAGAAGACGATTTATTGAATTTTTATGCGGTAATAGAACTCATAAGCGATCCTCAAAACCCTGGCATAACCAGATTGAGCTTTAATGAGCTTAGGGTTTTCTTTTCTAAGACCAAAGTTTACGCAGATGAAGATTTAAATGCCAAAATTTCAATTTCTATTGAAGGACAGTGGAGAGGTGATGATGGTACACCATTAAGCGCCACTTTAATTGAGCAAGAATACGATTTCAAAAACCTAAAATATGGGCCGGATAATTTGATTGATAAACCCATATTATCACCTTGGTATTATGATATCCCAATTACAACACAATTAGATGATAACGATAATTATGGTGTAGTTAAAATAAATGTAAGACTAGAGGAGTACGAAGGTAACAAGAGCAAGTACATCAATAAGCTACCAAGTATGCTTAGCGATAATAAAGATGCTATAATTACTGATGGAGCTTCAGCTATCGAAAAAATAACAAACTAGTTGAAGAAAATTTTCCATAACAAACTGTTATATAGAGATGCATTGCTATGTACAGTAATGACATTTATAGTTGCAGGTTTGCTGTACTTTGCATTTGTAAACCTTTCAATTTTAGATCCTTTTGAGAAGGCCTTCAAGGATTTTAAGTTTACGGATATCTTTTACTCTCAAAGATTCAATAAAGAGCAACGTAATGATAAAATCATAATAGTAAACATTAAACATTCAGATCGTTTTCAAATAGCGGAAGCCATAAACACAATAGCAGAACAAAACCCTAAAGTGATTGGGCTAGATATCATTTTTAAAGAGCGCAAGCAAGTGTTTATAGATTCCATTTTAAAGGATGCCTTGCTTCAACATAAAAATATAGTTACTGCTTATTACAATGACCAAGATTCTATTGTAAACAATCATGATTTTTTTAAACTAAAAGACGATAACAAAGGATTTATCAATTTAAATTTAAAAGGTCAGAATACGGTAATCAGAGAATTCATTGGTGTGCAAGGTAAGGGCGAAAAGGAATATTCGTTTGCTACAAAAATTGCTATGGAAGCTGGCTTTATTTCTGAGAAATATGCCCTAAAGGAGCTTAAGAAACCTATTCCGATTAACTATATAGGCAATAAGGATGTGTTCCTTAACTTTGAAATTGAAGAAGTTCTTGACTCAGATAAGATTCCAGCGTTTAAGGATGCTGTTGTACTATTGGGTTACCTAAGTGATGGTAACGAACAGTATGATATTGAAGATAAGCATTTTACGCCTTTAAATGAAGCTTGGGTCGGCAGGGCAACACCAGATACTTATGGAGTTGTAATCCATGCCAATATCCTTAATATGCTATCTCAAAAAAGTTTAATGTATAGAATAGCTGTCATTCCAACTTATGTATTGGCATTTGTGTTATGTTTTATTACAATCTTGTTTGGTATGAAAATTTTTAAACGTAATAGTTTTGTTTTCGATATTACAGAGAAACTGGTACAGCTTACACTTTCCGTAGTATTTCTATATTTGGCTTTATTATTGTTACAGGTTAATATATATATTAATGTTGTGCCAATAATTCTATTGTGCTTATTAGGAATTGAAATGATAGACTATTATGAGCACCTGGTGATTTACCTAAACAAAAAATACGGATGGAAAAGTCATTTACTTTAATTTTAATAGGGTTACTTAGTCTTGTATCAACTGCCCAAGATAGTTTATGTGTATTTAAAATCGATGGCAATGCCTTGGCGAAATTTGACACCTCTAACAAACCAATAAAAAAAGGTGATGTTTTAGCTGAAAAAAATACGGTGTACCTTACTTCACCTTCAAAGGTAACACTTATAAATTCTAAAGGCGAAGCTTTTAAATTGACTAACGCTGGTACTTATCATTATAATGATATTTTAAGAAATGAGTATATAGAAAACCAAAAGAGTTTAACTTCTAAGTATTTTAAAATGATCTGGAAAGAACTCACAAACAAGGATGCGGAAAAAGCCATAATTGGTGGTGTATTTAGAGGAGATGTGCTAATGGAGTTTCCAAAGGACAGTGCCTATGTCGCTAGTAATAAGCTTACATTAAAATGGAAAACAGAAAACGATTCCACGGAATACTTTATATTCATCAAAAACATAAAAACAGATCAGATTTTAAAATTGGCTACCAATGGTAGTGAAATTTCTGTTTATAAAGACCAAAGGTTTTTTGAAGATGGAGATGAGTTTCAATGGACGGTTTTAACTTCAGAATTTCCAAATCTTAAAAATGCCGTCTTTTTTGATTTCAAATTAATTTCAAAAAACGATTATAAAACCTATTCTGAAGCGTATTCAGATTTAATACAAGACCTTGAGGCCTTAGGCTTAACAGATTTGGAAATTGAAAACACAATATGCCAAACTTATGGGCTATGTAAATAAATTATTCAAAAAAACCTACCATTTTGAAATACAAACACCTCTTTTTAATCCTATTATTTTGTTTTTCTTCTAGTCATCTATTTTCTCAAAACAACTTTATTGAAATAGATGAATCTATTTATACTTCAGCTATAAGTAACAATAATAAGACCTTAGCGGTTGCGTCTAAAAAATCAGTATATCTAATAGATGTAAAAACAATGACGGTCCTAAAGTCCATTGAGGTTATTGAAGATAGAAAAAGTAAAAGTGCGATCAGTAAATTAGAGTTTCATAATAATGACGACACATTGCACATTAAGACTTTTATACTGGAAGATCTTGAATATCGCTATGATAATGAAGACTATTTAAAAGATAAGAACTACATCTATGATTTAAGTACGCATGCGATATCGCAAACGTATTCTGGATTAGAGCTTAAAAACAATAATGTACATGCCTTTAACAAGTTAAAAAAGGAAATTGCCTTCTATAATCCAGAGGGTAACTATATGGAGTTAAATGAGGATTTTAAATTATCCATAAATGACACGCTTTTAACGGATAGTAAATATGAAGAGTGGAAATACATGCTCGACTATATGAATAATTCAGAAGAAGGAATTATTGGATTAAAAGACGATAAAAAAATAAAAGTTGATGGTAAAATCAGGCACATTGCCATCTCAGATGATGAAAGTAAAGTAGCGATAGTTTATTTTGATAGCATAGTTGAAAATAACAACACTTATAAAATCGAAATCCGCAATGCCACTACCTTAGATTTAATTGCAGAAAAGAAGCATGAAACTACAAGGGTCATTGATGAAGTAAAGTTTGTGGAACAAGATAACTATCTGGCTTTATTTGAATTAAAACTACCATTGAATTACTATAAAAAACAATCTAAAACCTCAATTTACTTTGAGAACTTTAGAAGAGATCTTAAAATTAAATTTTTAGACACCAATAGTCTCAAAGAACCCACTAAGCTTGATGATGTTGATGATAAGGATTATTTAATTGAAGGTAATAGTTATTGGGTCGTGGAAGATGATAACATTGTCAATTACGAGTATGCCTCTGATAAAGTTTTAAACTATATAAACACTCTAGATTTTAGTTTCCATAGAACTCGTGGTTTCTATAAAATCAGTCAGAGTGAATGTTTAATAGTGGGCAGTGCTGAAGATGAGTACGATAAGGACTATATTACTAAAAATGGAGTTTTAAAATACTCATTAGAAGATACTAAGCTCTACAATGAGGTAACGGACTATAAAGAAGTTGATACACTATATACAACCAATGTACCCTTTATACAGAATAATAGTTTTTCTGGGAATAAAATCCAATTCAGTGGCAATAAAGAAATCTTTATGTCCTCAATAAATTCAGAAAAAGTATTTCAATTATGGTCTGTTGAATCAAGAAAAAAACTACATGACATTGATCTTAAAACAGCTTCTAAGGCATATCTAGATAATAATGGTGATACTGTACTTATTTTTTCAAGATTGGAAAATCTAGACAATGGTTTTTTGCTTAGAAGCTTAGATGTAAATTCTGGTGTATTAAAGAGTAAACAATATGTTGTCCGCGATGGTAAAACCCCTTTTTCTGCACACTTTTTTTATAATTACAAGGGATCAAAATGGGTTGGTATCGCTGAGAATGAAATTTGGGAACTAGATACAGAAAACCTCACCTATAATTTACTTTCGCAAGAAGACTTTAATTCTGGTTACGTATATAATTATCATTTTTTAGGCTCTACTGGTAATAAGATATTTTTTAAAGGGAACAGCGGAAGCGATAATTCAAAAATTGAAATAGAAGGTGTATGGTCTTTTGATTTTGTCTCTAATACACTAAAGAAAATAGATGAATTTACGGGGAAAAAGAATGTATTTCAATTTGCTGATAATAAGCTCATAACCTATGACAATAACTCATATAGCATCTATGATTTAGAAGCTTTAGAGATTATAGCCCAAGAGAACTTGGAATCAAAATTTATATACAATGTTGTATCTGGTAAATACAAATCCTATGTCTTATTGGGAGACGGAAAACAGTACTCAAATGGAATCAAAGTTTTGGAATATGACAATGCTTCAAACACCTTGTTAAAAAGGTTTGAGTTGGATATTAGGTATTACAACTACTCAGATTTCAATAATTTTTTCGCAATTAATGATGGACTGGTTTACTATGATGATGGACAATTAAAATTATACAATTCAGATTTGGAGTTTACAGCCAATTGGCAAGGATTGTCTGATAAAAAGTATGTGAGTAGCTTTAACTTAGGTGTTGAAGGTAGTCTTATCCTTGATGGTGTCATTAATTTGAATTTAAAATCCTTAGAACTTAATGAGATAGAATTGGACGCTGGGATCCATGACGTGGCACAATTTCATTTATCACCATTTGATGATAACTCACAGCTTATGTTTGTTAGATCATTTGGGTTTGATGATAACAATGGGAAGTCTTACATACAGTGTAGATTGGTAAAAAACAATCTAACCAAAGATGTGATTTGGGCGAGCAATAAAATCAATGATAAGGAGATAAACAGCTTTACAAATGTTATTATATCAAAAGATAAAAACTATGCAATTCTCTATAAAGACTCATACCTCAACCATTACTATGTTTTGGATATAGAAAAGCAAAATTTATCTAAGAGAAAACTACCTTTTAAAGATAGATTTGTAAGCGATCGCAATTTTGTAATTGGTAATTCTAGGCTATTCTTGTTTGATTCTGGTGACATAAATAAATTAGATGCGAAGCTCAAAACCTACGTTTATGATATCGTTACAGGACAACTAATAACAACTATTAAAGACATTCAAGTTTCTGATGTTTTGCCAGATGGAAGATTGTTGTATATCAATTGGGAAGAAGAAGATAGTTATGGTAAATTTTATTTGGGAAAGTTAGAAAATCAAAAAATCACAGAAGAGTTTAAATATAATTCATTTGGTCTTGGAACTTACCTATATGACAATTCAAAAGATATAATCATAGGAACTTTGCATAATGAATTATTGTTCTGGAAACCAGATGAAAAGACTCCATTTAATTCTATTAAGGTTTCTGACAAGGGAATAAATGGGCTAAAATTGTTTGGTGATAAGTTATATCTATTGCTATGGGATGGCAGCATAAAAGTGATAGACTTAAATAAATTTGAAGAGATTCTAAACATAGAAATTTTAGAAAAAAATAATATCATTAAACCCGTTTTCTTCACACCCGAAGGCTATTTTAAAGCAGCTAAAGAAAATATCAGAAGCTACCACTTTGTAAAAGGAAAAGATGCGTTTTCTCTATTAACCTACGAACTTTTTCTAAACAGACCAGATGTTATATTAGAGCGCTTGGGTTTTTCAAACAAAACAATAACCAATGTTTATAAAGATGCTTATCTAAAGCGATTAAAACGACATAATCTCAATGAAAATTCAGACTATTTTAGCTTGAAACGACCAAGTATAGAATTACTGAACAGAAATGAGATAAAATCTATCACGGAAGAAGATGCGCTAAAATTAGACATAAAAAAATCTGAAGCCATTGAGACTTTATATGTTTATATAAATGGAGTACCTGTCCATGAAAGCAACAGTGAAAACAGAAATGTAATGTCTCAGCTTCAATTAAACTCTGGATTAAACAGAATTTCAATAATTGGTGTTGATAAAAATGGTTTGGAAAGTGATCCTATTGCAATAGAGGTGAACAGTACAAAAGAAGTTGAAGAACCAAAAATATATTATGTAGGTATCGGTGTTTCAAACTATTTAGATGAAAGTATGAACTTAAGATTTGCAGATGTAGATGTAAGAAGTATATCAGAATTGTTGAGTGAAAAGTTTAAAGGTCGTGTAGAGATCGATACACTCAACAATGCCAAAGCTACTAAAAGCAATATCCTATCAATAAAGGATAAATTAAAAACCACAACAGTTAACGACATTGTTATTGTCTCATTTTCGGGTCACGGATTGGTAGATGAAGAAAAGGCATTCTATTTCGCAACACATGACATAGACTTTAATAATCCCAGCGAAAAAGGAATGTCTTATGATAACATTCAATCTTTATTGGATGATATACCAGCAAGAAAGAAAATATTACTCATTGATGCTTGTCATAGCGGTGAGTTAGATGTCAGTACCGATTCATCAACAAGTTTGGCTAGTACTAATGTAAATAGCTATATACCTGAAGGAGCTAAAGGCTCCAAAGGTTCGAAAGTGAGATCGACTACTAGTGGAAAGGACAGTTTTGAGTTAATGCAGACTTTATTTTATGATCTAGATAGAGGTAATGGATCTTTTGTAATATCAGCGGCAGGAGGAAAGGAGTTTGCTTTTGAGAGTGATAATTGGGGAAATGGTGTTTTTACATATAGTTTCTTAAAAGCTATAAACGAATTAAGTCGTTCTAGCTATCCTGAAGATGGAAAAATTAATATTTCTGAATTAAAAAATTACATTTATAAGAATGTTACCCGATTGACCAATAATCAGCAAAAGCCAACCTCAAGAGCAGAAAACCTAGAGTGGGACTGGGTTTTAGAATAGGCAAACACTAATCCAAGAGAATATATTTATCGATGGTATTTTGACTATAGAATTCTTTTAACTTGTTAGACCTAAGTAGATTTTGGTCAACACGTTTTCTAAAAGTCATGCTACCATTAATATCTCCCATATATCTTGAATATACCGCAGCTAAAAGCATATCAGGATGGCTATCTAATTTCGAAAGATTTTGATAATAGTAACTGGCGTTATCACGAGCATCCGCATCAATAGCAGCTTTCACCATAGTTTCCAAAAGGGCAATATTTAATTTTTTAGAATTGTCCTTGCTTAGCGATGGTAGTGCAACCTCTAATGCCTTAATTGATTCTCCTTGTAAGTATAGAAAATTAGAGAATTCTCTTGCCGTTTCAGCTGAATCCTCAATGGTAAATGCTAAATTATATAAACTTTTAGCCTCGGCAGGTGTGCCAAATTTCAATTTGTTTTTTGCCATCGTTAGCACAAATTCAGAAATCTCTTTTCGGCGCGTACCATACACATCAGAATTTGATGAGAGTACTAAATTGTTCTGTGCGTCATCTATATTATTGGTTTCCAGTTGGCTGTAGCCAAGATTTTGAAGACTTTTTACATAGGTGTCATCAACTTCAGTAACTTTTTTATAGGCATTAATGGCTTCAGAATAGTTCTTTTTAGAAAAATAGGTTTGTCCTAAAAGATGATGAAAGTCTGGAATGTCAGAATACTTTGCAATAGCATTGTTTAAAAGTGCAATAGATTTTTCCTGTTGATTTTCAGAATTATAGAGGTTTACCAAGGCTTCGTAAGCAGGGATGAAATATGGATTTTTATCTATTGCTTTAAGATAAAGTGCTTTAGATTTTTCAACGTCATTAAGTTGTTCTTTGGTAAACTTAGCGTAGTAGAAATAAGGCTCTGGATTATCTTTGTTTGACTCAATTGCAGTTTCAAAAGATTTTTTGGCGTCTAATGGTTTGCGCATTGTAGATAATAACCAGCCTCTACCAGCATAAGCTTTTGTGTTATAAGGGTCTAAGCCTATGGATTTGCTATAAAGGGAATCTGCCAGTCGTAATCTAGAAAGTTTAGTAGCTGTTAACCTTATAAAATCAGCATATTCAGAATACACCATAGTGTTTTCTGGTTCATAATCAATCGCATTGAGTAATAACAGTTCTGCTTTGTCTTCAGGTAAGCGGTTGTCGTTTATGTAATTTAAAAGACCATGTCCAAAAACAGAATTGATGGAATCTGTTTTTACGGCTTTTTTGTACCACTCTAAAGAGGCTTTTGTGTTTCCCTTCGCCTTTTGAATTTTACTCAATCCCTGTAAGGCTTTCGTATTGTTTTTATCTGTTTCAAGAACCTTTTTGTAATGAGACTCTGCAATGGCATATTTACCTTGTTTTTCATTGATTTCGGCTAATTTTAAATTAGCATTCAATCCTTTATTTCCCAAAGCGGAATTGAGTGTGTTTTTAGCATCTTCAAATTGGTATTGGTCCATAAAATTGTCACTGATGCTGGTGATGGGCTTTTCCCAAGTGCCAATCAAATCCTTTGCTTTGTTGTAGTGATAAAAGGCACTATCGTATGTTTTTAATTGGTTATGAACTTCACCGAGTGCATTATGAATATAAGCTGCCCTTGGTTCTAATTGTATGGCTTGTTGAAGTTGACGTTTAGCCCTTGGGAATTTTGAATAATTCTTGGTGCGGATAATGGCATAAGCTTCTAAAAGTAATTGTGAGGCTTTAATGCGGTCCTTTAAAAAGCCATCTTCTCCCATAAGCTCCAAACAAATTTCTAGGTGCTTGGACTGTTTTGTAAACTCTTTACTATACGGTAAAGTTTTGGTTCCGTCTATATACAAGTTGATTAACTCTTGTGCTTCACTTGATAACACTTTCAGTAAAGTACTTTTCATTTTATTGGTTACCGCATCTGGAACAGAAGGATCGCTAACTGACGATTTATAAATTTCATAAGCACTTGAACTTTTTCCGTAGTACGATTTCCGTTCCATGGCATCTCTGAACCTTTTAATGGTTGCACCAGCCGTTTTGTCTTTTAAGTCTGTTTCCGTGATGCCTCTGGCTGCCAGTTTTTTAGTGTTTTCAATGGTCTTGCTCAAGGTTTCAAAAGCGATGAGGTTGTCGTTTGGTTTCACACTTTTAAATACCGCTCTGTCATTTTTGGTTCTTACAACTGGTGTTTGGGTTTTGTTGTGCTTTTTAGAAACTGTGGTGTTGACGTTATCATAGAGATAGTCATCTATTTCTCTAAAAATAATGGTGTTATCTGAATTACCGTCTGCGTTTCCTGCCAATCCCTTTACCAGATAATAAGTGAAATAGCCATGCTTTAAATCACCACTTTCATATGAGAGCTCATTGGATCCACAACTCAAGAATTTTGAGGAATTCTCGAACATGGCCTGTATGGTTCCCATATTTTTTTGAGTACCATCCTCAAAAACAAAACCCGATCGACAAGCATCTAGGATAAGATAGACCTTAACACCCTTTGTTGAAAGGTTATCTATTACCGTATTGAGTAAGTTGAGCGTAAGTACACCACCAGAGTAATATTCCTGATGAGCATTGGCATCTGAAGCTAAAAGAAAACCTTCCTTTTGCCCAAAATCGTCAACCACATCTCCATGGCCAGCAAAATAGAGGTATAGTACGTCATTTTCTTGTGACCTATTAAAGAGCTGTTTGAGTTCTTGTACAATATTTAGTGCGACAGCGTCTTCGTTGATAAGAAGCGTGATGTTTTCGTCTTTTATCCCTTCAACCTCACTTAAATAATTTTTAAAAAGTGCGGCATCATTATCTGCATAGTTCAATTTAAGTGCGTCTTCTTTGTAATCTGAAACACCAATTACCAATGCGCGTTTTGTTCCAACTATTTCTCCATCAACTTTAGTGGCTTTAGAGCCACGAGAATCTTCTTGGGAAAAGACGGTAGTTGCAAGACATAAAAATATATAAAGTAGATGCTGTTTCATTAGATAAATATAATCTTTATTCAAATAGTACGAAAGCAGCCCATTTTTCTGGGGTGTCTTTGTATTTTTTCATCATCATCTTTTGCGTGTCAATAAAAGCCTTTTTGGGATTATTTAATGACTTCCAATTGCTATAGAAGAGTTGCATAAATTCTGAAGTTTCTTTGTCTGGTACTTCCCATAGCGACATTATTATGGTTTTTACTCCGGCCATTTTAAAGGCACGCTGTAATCCGTACACTCCCTCACTATTGTCAATATCACCCAAACCGGTTTCGCATGCGCTTAATACAACCAAGTCAGTTTTTCTAAGATCGAGATTAGAAATTTCTAAGGCTGTTAAAATGCCATCGTCTTCCAAGTATTGATTTTTACCATTTTGCCAAGCATAATTGGCATTCGCTAAAATAATACCAGAACGTAGAAGTGGGTTAGTGGCAGCATTATATGGATTTGAATTTTTTTCTGTCAATGTGTTTGAGGGTGTCTTTGCTTTCGGAAAGAAAAAGCCGTGTGTGGCAATGTGTAAGACCGAAGGGCTATTACCGCTCAACTTCTTAAAACTAGTTTCATTGGCATTTTTGCCCGTTAAACTTTTGCTGTCAGGTAGAAGATTTTTTATTTGAGCAACTTCTTTTGAAGTTCCCTCTAGGTATGAAAACCCATTTGGGGCAATGGAGCGGTTTTGATTATCTCCTAGCAATAGATCGCTTTCTAGCATGCTGTATTGATTTTTCTCCACTACCTCATTTTTATCATTAGGTGTAAAACTATAATCAACACCACCAATAAGAAGTAAATCGTTTATATCTGGTATATTGTTGCTTTTCCTAATATCTGCCGTATTGGAGACTCTTTGTATGTTGTATATTTCTCCGATCATTTTGCCGTCATTGTTTGGTAAAGCGGAGAAAGCAATTTTATGCAGCAGTCCATCTGGCGAAAAATAAGTTTTAGAACTTTCTGATACATAAGACTCTAAGGGCTTCCAAACCAAGTTATAGATACTATCTGCTGCATGTTGGTTGATTTTTTTGCTAGTTGCTTTAGATCCTCTTTTGCTATATAATTGATTTGGGCTTGTTGAATTAATGAAGTGCTTAGCAAGTTCTTCTTCCTCAAAAAGTATAATTATTTTAGGGCTCTCCCAGTTTTTTTTATACAAGTAAGCTGCGTAAATTTTGCTGCTTTTAGGTTTGTCGTAATCATAAAAGCTCGTAAACTCAATTGCCAATTCATCACCCTTTAAATTTGTGTCTTTCCAGTTCTTTTTTATATCTAGGTCGTCTTTAAAATATTCCCTGTAGCGAGCAACAATTTCGGATTCAATTTTTTCTAAACTTTTAACTTTTTCATTAAAGTCCTCTTCTCGTTGGTCAATGGGAAGCTGTAGTTGCTTGCTTATGGAAGCCTTTAAAGATCTAAATTGCGCAATGGTATTATTGGTGTCATCAAGATTTAGTGCTTCAATCTTGTTTAAAACGTCAACATTTGCTCTTAACACCAATCCTTTGCTTATCAAAACATTGTTCAATGCTGCTGAGGCATTTTGTGGGTTTGCATCATCATTCAAATAATTATAGAGTGTGTATAATTTTAAGTTATGATTGATAAGCTCTTTTGTAAATTTTTCTTTTTCTTGAGAAGTTAATACCATAAAATAGGATTCTAATCTTTCAAGTAAATATGAATTGTATAGACTCAGTAATTCATCTGCTTTTTTGTAATTCTTCAATTTTAAATTGAAAATAATGCGGTCAAAAATTGAACTATAATAAGCGCTCCCAGTTTCTCCAAAATGCGAAGCCAATATATTTGAGATTTTGACTTCAGTATTTAATGCTTCTTGATAGTTGTTCTTTAATTGGTGTAAGTTTGCAATGTTACTTAGAATGGAAATTTTCTCTGGATCGTAAGTTAAGTCATCTTCATTGAAAATTAACTCTAAAGCTTTCTGTTGTTTTTGCAATGCTTTGTCATACTCTTTGAGCTGAATATGTATAAACGTTGTTGAAGATAATGTTTTAGATTTTTCTTCAGGTTTAAGATTGTTTATCTGTGTTTCTAATTGGTCTAGAATCTCTTTGGCTTTTTTTATTTTATTTTCTAGAACATAAAAATTAGCACGATCTATATTTAAGGTTATTGTCATAGGATGCTCAGGTCCCAGAATCCTTTCAGATCTTTCAATAGCTGTAAGAATTTTTTCTTGCGCTTTATCTATTTGATTGGTGTTTAAATAAACATAAGCAGTATATTGCAGGGTGGAAAGAGGTTCAATACTTATCTCATTATAATTTGATAGTTCCTTTTCATAGACTTCATTTAACATTTTTAGTGCTTTGTCATAACTTCCCAAAGCGTCGTAGATGCTTGAAATATTTTTCATTTGGCGTATTACGCTTCTATGATTTTCACCCAATAATTCCGATTTTATATTTAGACTTTCTTGCATAAGCGGAATTGCTCTACTATTGTCGCCAATTAAAATGTACACTTGTGCATAATTTGCTAAGGTCTGTGAGTAGTCAAAAGAATTTTTGCCTTTGGTTTCTAACACCATCGACTTTATCTTGTCTAAAGTAGAGAGCGCTTTTTTGTGGTCGTAACTGTTATATGCGTCATGGAATATTCTATCATAATTACGGAGGATAAGTTTATTTACTGCATCAATATTATTCTGTCCAAGATTGTAGGAATTTAAAAGTTTTAAAGTTTGTGCACAGTAGTCTAGGGACTTTTTATAATCGGTCATGAGAAAATATGAATTTGCAAGTTTATAGAGCACTGTGACTCTCTCTGAAATATACTTCTCTGGTTTTTCACTATATATCTCCAATGCCTCTAATTTCATTTTAAAGTTGTCCTCAGCAGTATCTTGATATTCAGAGACAGACTCTAAGATTTTAGCCTTGAGCTCATTGCTTTTTTGTGGATAGTTTTTATTAAATAAGTTTAGTGCTTTTTCTGCATTCGCCTTTGCTTCTGGGTATTCTCTATTTTCTAAATTTTTGATGTGCTGTTGATAAAGTGAATCAATTTTGATATACTCATAGGAAGAGGTATCTATGGCTTGGGACCATAAAAAGTTGCTGAATATAATATAACTCAGAAAAAGTAGGGGCGTATAATATTTCATTATTTATTCAAATAGTACAAAAGCAGCCCATTTTTCTGGGTTGTCTTTGTATGTAGTTGACATTTCTAGTTGTGTGTTTCTAAAGGCTGTTCTAATATTTTGACCACTAAGCCAATTGGTATAAAATGAAGTCATAAACTCAGAGGTTTCTTTATCTGGCACTTCCCAAAGGCTCATTATTATTAAATCGACTCCAGCCATTTTAAAAGCACGTTGTAAACCATAAACGCCTTCGCTGCCTTCTATATCACCTAAGCCAGTTTCGCAGGCAGATAAAACAACTAAATCCGTATTAGAAAGATTTAGATTAGAGATTTCCAAAGCAGTTAAAATACCATCATCTTCGGCATTTGGATTGTTACCGTTTTGCCAAGCATAATTGGCTCCAGCAAATAACAATCCAGAACGCAATAACGGATCTTCTGAAATCGTATAAACATTTTGATTTGAAAGCTCCAGTTTGGTTTTGTTGTCACGCTTTGGGTTTTCAAAAAAGAAACCATGCGTAGCAATATGGATTACGCTTGGACTATTGCCACTAAGCTTTTTGAACGCTGTTTCTGTAGCGCCCTTTTCCGATAGTACTGAAAATGATTTGTTGTTTTCTGAAAATAAATTTTGAATGGCATTGACTTCATCTAATGTACCAGGCAAATAATTCCATTTACTGCCTAAGCTACGCGTTCCTGAAGCTGATTTTAACATTGAAAGTTCTGGAATGAGATTGCTGTTCTGTGACTTGTTTTCATTGGAAGCATAGTCGTAAGTAATACCACCTATAAAAAGTGTACTATCGGTTTTAGGGTTAATTTTGTTTTCTGCTATGGCATAAGTGCTCGATAGTTGTACCAATTTATATTGCTCAGCTAATATTGGTTTTTCCTCTGTATCCAAAGCTGCAAAAGGTATCTGGTTGAGTAGTCCAATTGGCGAATAATAAATAGTCTCAATATCTTTTAAATAGGGTTCTAATGGTGACCAGATTAATTCATATAGACCTTTTGTGTTAGTTGTACTTTTTGCCTTAGAGCCTCTGGTTTGGTAGAGTGTATTAGGTTTTTTATTTTTTAAAATAATTTTTAAGTCTTCAGCTGTAAAAAGGGTTATTGCCTTTGGTAATTCTGAGTTTTGAGTAATTAAATAAGCTCCGTAAGTATTTTTACCATTTGATGAATTGTCTTCTTTTGTTTCGAACTCTACAAATTCTATAGCCACTTCATTGGGTTTTAGATTTGCTTTAATTGTTGTCCAATCTCTGTTGAAATTTTGATTTTGTGTGTTACCAAATTTTTGGTCGTGTAGTTTTACAAGCTCGGTTTCAAGTGCGTTTAATTCGGTTCTTAATATAGAAGAGCGCTCTTTATCATTTAAAACTAAAGGATCTGATAACTGAAATTTAATAGAACCATATCTATCTACTTTTTCTAAGACCAAAGCATCTTTAGATTTTGATAGGTTAGCAATGACCTCTCGTGAAGTGTTTAAGAGTAGACTTTTTTGTATTAATTGATTATTGATACCAATAGAAATTAATTCTTTATATAGATTTTCATCCTGAAAGATATTAGCATTTATATAATTGTTTTGAGATTTAAGTCTTTGTAAAAATTTCTTTTTGTCTTCTTCACTTCTATATGTAAAAACATTTTTTAGTACATCTTGTATGCCTTTATTATATTTTTGGTACTGCTCAATGGCTTCGTTTATATTGTTAGATTGGTCTAATGTTGAAGCATAATTGAAAAGCATATTACTGTAACTATCACTATTTACTGTTATTGTTTTTTCAAATACACTAGCGATAGATGCATAAAGCCTAATAGCGTATTCTAAGTCTCCTGCATCAGCCGCTATTATAGCTTTTTTTTCAAGGGTTTGAGAATAATAAAAACTTTCAAAGCCATAGGTTTTGATATAATATTCCTCTAAGACTTCGATCAATTTAAATGCTTCGTCATAATTCCTGTTAATTACTAAATCGTCTATATATATTTCTGCTAGTTTTATTTTTCTCTTAATACTCTGATCAGAATACTTATCAAATATTTTACTGGCTTTACTTAGATAAGAATCTGCCTCATCATAATTGTAATTAGCACGGAGTATAGTACTATAGGTTAAAAGTGCATCTCCATATTGAAGAGATTCTTTATTGTAATTTTTATCAACCAAATCAAAGGCTTGTTTACCTATACTTACAGCAGTATTAATGTCACCTAATGCAATAAGACAATTGGCTTTACCGTTCAATGCATTTGCAAGATTTTCTGAGTTTTCTAAACCTTTTTCACTGTATATATTAATAGCTTTTTCGAAGCAGTTAAGACTTTCTTTAATACGACTTGTTGTAAAGTAGAGTTGTGCTAAATTTTGTTTTAGACCAGCATATAATAAGCTACTAGTATCGTTATTTTTAATGAATATGTCTTCTGCTTGTTTAAAGTAGGTTTCGGCTTTTAAGTGCTCTCCAGTTTCAAACAAATAAGTGCCAAAATTTTGTATTGCTTTAGCGTAATCTGGACTTGTTGGATTTAGATATTGTGTTTTTATATCTAAGGCTTCTTGGTGATATGTCTTTGCTTCGCGATAGTTGCTAATTTGTTGATATACATAAGCCAAATTGTTTTGAATACTGGCAATATGATTGGGATCAGCTCCATTCATTTGAGAAATGGACAAGGATTCTTTTAAAAAGGTTTCTGCCTTATCAAAATCGGATTGTTCCATGTAAATGAGGCCAAGGTTATTAACCACATTCATATAAGCTAATGAATAGGTGAGACCTTGGTCTTTTAAAGTTTTGTAAACGCTCTCTGATATGGGTAGCGCACTTTCATAATCACTAATGTTTATTAATAAACGTATATAATTAGTTTTTTGGAGGTTATATATTTCACTTTTTTCTCCAGAAGTATTCGAAAGGTGGGTAAAACTATCCGTGTAAGCTTTTTTTGCACTCTCAATTTTATTTTGGTAATAGGCAGAAAGACCAATATAGTTGGTGCTGTAAAGATAGAATTCTGCATTTTCTGGTGCGTTTAGCCATGGGTCATTTAACAATTTAGTAAAAACCGTTTCCGTCTTTTCGTACTGACCTATTCTGTATAGACTAAGACCATAATCATAGTCTATTTTACCAAGAATGATGCCTTGACTCTTGCTGTATTCATCTTTTAAACCTTGTGCTAGTTCAAAATATGGCAGTGCATTAGCATAGTCAGCCTTGTGGTAATGTAAGTAAGCGAGATTAAATACAATAATTGGATAATGGGTGTGGTCTGTTGTACCTATTTCATCATGTATTCTTTTGGCTTCCTCCAAACTCTCTATCATTTCTTGGGTATTATTTTGACCTTTGTGTAATTGAAACCTTGTAAATAGCAGCTCAGCATAATCTGCATTTTTTTCATTACCCGAAGATCTAACACTATCTATTACTTCAGTTAAAAATTGTACGGCTTTATCTGGATCATATCTTTCATAACTAAAGACAGTAGCATTAAGCATCTTTATAGAATAATTAAAATCTACATTTTCTATGGATCGTAGGGTGTTTAAGGCTGCTAGGTAAGATTCTGCTGCTTTTTCAAATTGATTGGTTTGATAATATGCCGCACCCAAATGATCATAATTATAAGCGGGATAGTATTGCGTTTCTGTATTAGTACTAAAATCTACCTGATTAATATAGCTTTTTGCTTTTTCTAGAAAAGGGATAGCCTCAATAAAGTTATTATTGTTATAGAGGTCAATACCCTTTTCGTAATTCTCCAACCATTGGCCATAAGGTTGTTTTTCTTGTGCATGTGCGATTGTGTTTACAGTCGTTAAAACCAAAAACAAGTACAATATGTTAAACGATTTTTTCATTCAATAGCACAGGTAATTATTCAATTAGCACAAAAGCAGCCCATTTTTCTGGGTTGTTTGGATATAAGTTATGCATTTTTCTCTGTGTTTCAATAAATGCTTGACGAATATCATCGTTTTCTAGCCATAACTCATAAAAACTAGTCATAAATTCAGCTGTTTCTAGATCTGGCACTTCCCATAAGCTCATCATTATTAAATCAACTCCCGCCATTTTAAAAGCACGTTGCAAACCATAGACTCCTTCATTTCCTTTTATGTCTCCTAAGCCGGTTTCACAAGCACTTAATACTACTAGGTCTGTTTGGGACAAGTCCAGGTTTGATATTTCCAATGCGGTTAAAATTCCATCCTCTTTTTCGTAAGGATTGTAACCATTTTGCCATGCGTAATTTGCTCCTGCAAAGACCAATCCAGAACGGAGTAGAGGATTGGTTGAGGTTTTGTACTCATTACTATTAACCTCATTTTTATCTGTATAATTGTCATAAAAAAAACCATGAGTAGCAATATGTAAAATATTAGGACTATCTCCGCTTAATTTTTTAATAGCATTTTCATTTGCACCTTTTTCTGTAAAATAGTTAGATGTTTTTCCTTTAGCGTTAAATAACGCAGTTAAATTTTCTATTTCCTTCTTAGTGCCTTTAAGATATGGCCAGTTTTCATTCTCAGCTCTAATTCTACCTCTAAATTTTGGTAAAGCAGATTGTTTTGTCATGGGTTTTCCTTCGGTATTATAGGAGTAGTCTATGCCACCAATAAATAGTGCAGTTTTAGATTTTGGTTGATTAGGAATTCTTTTAATAGAAGTTGAACTATTGACTTGAACAAGGTTAAAACGTTCGGTTAGCAATTTGCCTTTAGAGTTTACCAAAGCGGCAAAGGCGATTTGATGCAAGATACCATCTGGAGAAAAATAGATTGTTTTTTCTCCTTCTAAATGACTTTCAAGAGGTTTAATGATGAGGTTGTATAAATCCTCAGTAGTTTTATTGTTAATTTTATGAGCTTTTGATCCTCTTGAGTTACCCTGTTTGTCAGCTGAAGCACTTTCTATAATATTTAGCAATTGCTTCTCTTCAAACAAGGGGATAACATCTAATGAAGCATTGGGATTCTTTTTTATGACGTGGGCAACATACAGTATGCTATCATTCCATTTTTTATTAAAATAGTTGAATCGTACAAATTCAACAGCGACTTCATTTTCTTTGAGCTGAGTCCGTCTCCAGTCGCGTTTTAAAGTAAAATCTTCAAGAAAATTTCTTCTGTGGTACAATACCAATTCAGATTCTAAGCCTATTAACCTCCCTTGCATTGTTATAAGTTGATCACTTCGGTCGTTTTCATTGAGGCTTAGTTGAAAAGTGGTAAAGTCTTTAATCTCACGATATTCTTTAATTTTTTTATTAATGATATCATCATTTAGACTTTCGAGATTCTTTAAAATATCCTTTGAAGAATTTAGTAAAGCTCCTTTTGCTATGAGGGCATTATTGGTAATTATTTGATTAAAGTTTTTGTATTTGTAATTGGTCCTATAAGCAAAGGATTGAAATAAGTTTATGTAGGGCATAATGTTGTTTTGAAGAAATACAGCACGTTCATCTTCAAAGCGGTATTGAAAAGCTTGTTCGGTATCTCTTAAGATATTTTCATTAACACCTTTAAAAATTGGGATAATTGCTCTGGGATTTTCAAAGCTTAGGTAATATTCGGCGAGTTCCTTAAAGGAATTTGTATAGGTTTCTTGTTCTTTTTTTAAATCAGCATTTCTAATTTTTGAAAGCTCAATATTGGTTGCTAATTCGTTCTCATAATCATTTAAAAATCTGTAATAAAAATTTAGCTTGTTTAAAATATTTTGCTGATTTCTGTTGGAATCCTTAAAATTCTCAAATGCAAAAGTTTTTGCTTGTTCTCCTTTTCTAACCGCCTCCTGCAATTGACCGTTTTTTGCCAACTGGGTTACTTCAGCAACCAGTTGATCAAATTGCTGCTGGAGTACTTCTTTAGATTGTGAAAATGAATAGATTGAAAAGCAAAAGATGATTAATGTGGTTAATCTTATATGTATCAATCGAGTTAGTGATGTAGTAATAGCGATTATTAGGATTTTATGAGATGACATACCTTAATAATTGTTAGTCTTATTCGCGTTTTAAAAAAATAAACTCACCACCCTCATGGTTAGCGTTTCTAATGACACCATATTGAGGTATATTCTCCGTATTATTTAATACAACTTCTTGTATGGTTTTAAAAAGATCACTGGCTTTTAGGTGAACTGATTGATTCTCTTTTAGCGTTTTTAGCAAGTACTTTATAAATACACTTTCATCAGGTACGGGTTTGTATAAGCCGCTAGTCATAGCATTGCGTGCATTCTTTTGTAAAAGTTTTTCAACGCCTTTTGTTGAGATTTCATTTTTTACATCTCTATTAAACTCAAATATAGAGCCACTGAAGCATGCATCGCTTACAAGCAACGTGTGTTTGGTTTTTATGTTAGAGATGTAATCCTTTATGTCTAAATTAGACATCCAAGAACTCTTGCTATCTAATTCGGCATCAGAAGGTAACCAATAGCCTCTTTTAAAGTCTTTGTCATAGACTCCATGTCCTGCATAAAAAATAAGCAAGTGGTCTTTGTCAGAGCTTATTCTAAATAAATTGTCTAAAGCTTTAAAGATTTCTTTACGTGTAGGATCGGTTAAAAAGGTAATGTTTGATGAATCAAAAGCATAATTATTAATTAGAACATCTTTCAGCTCAGTAGCATCTTCAATAGGAAACTTTAAATCGCTAATAGCATCATCAGTATAGTTTTCTTCGGCTATAATTAATGCTCTATAAGTATATTCTGATACAATATCTTTTTTTCTTTCTTTGGGTTGTGCTCCTCGGGTTAGACTACTTTGTCCTTTGGCAGAATTTAAACTTGCTATTTGACTTTTGAGCTGCGATACAATTTTCTTTAATTCAGCTATTTCTTCATTCTTTTTATTGTTTTCATTTTTTAAAAAAGTAACCTTTTCTGCATCGGTCATTTTTTGATATTGCATAGCTCTTCTTTCGGCTTCTCTTTTGTCTTTATCCTCCTTTTTTTTCTGGCTAGCTTGGCTCTCGTATTTTTGTCTTGCTCTATATTCACTATAGGTTCTTCTGTATTCACTAGCTTCTTCTACATTACCCAATAAAAGGTGTAGTTCTGATATGTATTTTAGCTTTTCGATATACTCAGGACTTATTTTTTTCTTAGTTCCTTTAATTCCAGAGATTGCTCCAAGCATTTTATTAGGGCTTAGTTTTTTTAGTTCTAATAAAGCTTTTTCTAACTCTAGTGAAGTATTAGGTTTATATATATCAATTGGTACTTTGTAAGAAATTTCACCATTATCATCAACGATGTTATACTCAAACTCATAAGTGTACATTTCTGTATAAAAATCTTTGATATACTCTAGAGATGCGTTATCCTCATTTCTTATAATTGGATTAAAATTTATAGGCTCTGGTGAGGCAAAACCTTTTAAAGTTAATGTTTCATATGGTGGGGCAAATTGAAAATAACAGCTTTCAAAAGTTACAGTTTTATGAGGTTGTATTTCCCTTTCTGAGCCTATGAGTGCACAATTTACATTGGGTATAAAGCCAGATAATTCACCTCTGCTGTTTATCTCTATAACACTAAAATAAATTGGATTATTAGATAGATTAGTTACCTCTAAAATTGCCGCAGAATCATTGGTGTTAAAATTTAGAACGTCGTTAGTTTTAGAGTGATTATCTGTAGAAATCGTTTCTATTTCTCCGTCAGTATTATAAACTACTGGAAGGAGTCTAAAGCTAAAACTGTAAGATTCGTTTTTAAGGTTTAAGTTTTTTATTTGATAACCATAGGCATACTGATAAATCTTATCTTTTAAAATTTCAATTGCCTTATTTGGTGTCTTAGAATTATCAATTTTATAGATTACTCTATTTTCTGGCAGTTGTGTTATTGTATAAAACTCACCATTGATACCTATAGAAATATGACTTTTAGATTTGTCTTTAGAAACCCAGCCAATATGCTTTCTTTTTAAAAATGTATCAATATCTGAAAGTGAGTTTGGGCTGACAAAGCTACTATCGAGATGTACTTTTAACCCAATGGAGTTGTAGGAAGGCGCAGGCGCAGGTAAGTCTTGTGCAATTAGAGTTGCACAAATGAAAAAGAAAAATATAGTGATTAGCTTTTTCATGGTACTAATTATTATCCTTTACTTCTCACAATTTCATATACAAACTCTGTGCTATATCCGTCTATTGGTCCACTGACTGATGAGCCACTACTGCCACGAGTTTGCGAATAGGTTTGTCCGATAAATCTTTCCAAAGGATTGGAAGTGCCACGAGTACCAGAATCAGTACCTCTAGACTTTACTGTAGGTCTAAAGTTTATTGGAGACGTTGTGGCAAATCCTTTTAGAATTAATGTTTCGTAGGGCTTACCAAATGTATATATACAATCGTCAAAAGTTTGTGTTTTACCGGGTGCAAGTAAGCGCTCGTTATTGTTAAAGTTGCAGCTGTCGTTTGGCATAAATGGTGCGATCTCTCCCTTTGAATTAATTTCAATAATACTAAAGTAAAGCGGTCGGTCACTTTTATTGGTCACTTGAAGTAAAACAGCGTCAGTTGAGGTATTAACCTGAAATTTTCCTGCTTCACTAATAAAGGCATCTAAATCATCTAGTTGTATGGCTTCGCCAGTAAGCTCATCAACTTTTGCAGGTAATAATTTAAACTCAAACTCATAATCTAAATTATCCAGCTTTAATTTTTTGAGATAACTGCCCTGAGCATAGTTGAAAAGTGTTTCGGTTACCGATTTACTGTTGTAATCACCATCAATTCTTGTTTGTTTATATACCTCATTACCTCCGTTTGCCGTAATAATGGAAAGCTCAGTATTTTTCTGCAGTTCTTCAATAATCAAATCGGCTTGGGTAGAATCTTTTACAATCTCACCGAGTTTGTTATCTGTAAGAAATTGCTCAACATTAGCCTTAATTCCTTTTGATTTTAACGATTTGTCAAAATAAACATTGATGGCCAAATCTCCATAGGTTTGCTTGTCTATAAACACCCAATACTCCTTTTCATTTGTGGAACTCAGAGGTGTATCTAATTTTATAATGGATTCGTTAAACGTTGCTCGTGTAATCTTGCCTTTTGAAATAATCTTACTTTCCTCAACTTTTGAAGTTCCAGCAGGTAGAATGTTCACCGTAGTACCATCAAAGAGGCGTTGTAATTTACCAGCACCAATTTTAATGACATCGGCTCGTGCTACTTTTGTGGTTTCGTAATAAGGTTGCTGCTTTACGTACTCACCTTTAAAAAGTTTATAATCCGCATCTCCCTCAATTGTTGGTGTCTGTTTTGGGGAAATGACGTTCATGTTTGCAGCAATGGCAGAAAATAGCTTGCGATAGGTAAAGTCACTCCCTAGCTCGTTCATAGCTTTAGAAAACGCAAAGCTTAACGAACCATAACCTTCATATTCATAATTGAGTTCGTCAGCAGATGCTCCAGAAAGCATAACAAAAGGAGCGGCATCACTTTTAACCGTTATTTTTTCTACCAATCCACTTCCTGGTGTATTCTTCTCTGAAGTCGGTGTCCAATTAGGTGGAACAAACTTTGCTTCACCACCCCTTGCCTTTCCACCACGTGTTGCTGAACCCGAGTGGCAACTATCTAACAGTACCAAAAGTTGTCCGTTGCTGCCCAAAGCGTTTCTAAAATGGGCAAAAATATTGGCCAATTCATCATCCCTAATATGGTTTTCTCCTTTGTAGTTTGAAGTGTAACGAACTAAAGCGTCATAAGGTACAATAGCCTCGTCGAGATCGTCAATTTCGTCACCGTTATTGTCAAAAATTTGTTGACCGTGGCCAGAGTAGTGTATAACTACAATGTCACCTGGCTTTACCCTTGATTGTAAGTCTTCTATTGCACTTAATATTCCGGCTCTTGTTGCTGCTGCATTAGATAAAACCGTAATATTTTCAGTTTTAAAGTTCTGCTTCATTAAGGTGTTTTTTATCAAAGGCACATCATTGGCGGAACTTATTGACGACCAACCTGTTTTAGCAGGATAATCACCAACTGCAATTATAATAGCGTATTTTTCTGCCATAACATTTAAGCTAAACATTAGGGCTAATAATAGTAGTAATTTATGTTTCATAATATTTTAGTTTAAATCAAAGAGACTAAAGGAAATACCAAAATAATATCCGAAGTCATAAACGTTTTTGGTGAAATTGTCAACACTGCCAAAGGAGGTGGAATCACCAACTTCTAAACCATTGGTGAGTTTCTGAACGGGTCCATAGGCCACTCCTCCTGAAAGTGACAAGCGACTTTTGCTACCAAAAAAAAAGGAAGGACCAAACAGAAAGTTAATTCCATTAACATTATCATTGCCCGAAATAGGAATGGACAATCCAAAACTACCGCCAATGTTGAAGTTTTCGCCCATAAAAGGGTAGAAATTAATCATTGTACTGAGATTAGGTACAAAAAAGTCATTTTCATCCGCACCAATGACACTATTTTCATCAATAAAATAATCTTTGGACTTAGAGCCAAAATTATTCAAGGTCATGGCTATACTCGTATTGATTTTAAAACCACCTTTAGAAAGCATTGTGATATTTCTTGTTTTTAAAGTAGTTGGCTCATTATCATTATCAATTGAGTTTGAAAACTCGCTCTGTACAAACTTAAGTTCTATATTGACCTTATCGGCAGATAGCTCGTAATCATAAGTCTGTTCAAAATTTGAAGCTTCTAAAACCGTGTATAGCGACCTAAGCTCGTCCAGACTTTGTAAACTTTGATTAGTGGATTGGTTGAGGTTAGACATTAAGCGTTGCAGATCTGCAATAGCAATGTTTCGCGATACCAATTCACCACGAGTTAAGTCCGTATTATTATCTATTTCCCTATCAATGGAATTTGACATGGTATTTATATTGCTTTCTAATTGGGAACGACTGTCCTTTATTGATTTTTCTACCTTGGACAAATACACATAGAAGTTATCCTTGGCACTTGGCAATCGCACATCTTGTTCTGCGTCAGCAGTTTCTACCAAATTATTCATTATGGTTTCCTTGTCTAAATTAGGATTTAGCAGATTAGATAAAAAAGTAGTTTTTAATGCCGAAACATTTGTAATGGTATTATTTAAATCTTCAAAATTACTTGTTGCAGCTGCACTTCCCCTTGTGCCGGCTTCTGATTTAAAAACGTTGGTGTCTGGTAGTGCAGAGGTGTTAAGATCTATTTGATTTCCCGTAAATGAGTTGATGCCGCCTAATAACGAGCTAAAGTTAAAGCCTTGCCCAGAAGCAATTAAATTCTCTTCCTTTACGTCGGTTTGTACTCGGACAGCAAAAGGATTAACGTTTTTAAGTTTTAATTCTACCAAGCTGTTGCGTTTTAGTTTTGGGTTGCTTAAGGTATCAACAACGTTGCTGTTCTTGTCTAATAATAAATAATTGACTTTTTCGGTAGTGTAATCGTAGGTAATTCTATAGCGCTCTTGAGCAGTAGTGATGCCCGAGGTCATTAGAATTAGAATTAATAATATTTTAGAGTATATGTTTTTCATAATAGCTGAATTTTATTGTGTTTATTGCTTTACCTTCCAGTAAACATTGTCCTTTAGTTTTGCCATTAACAAGCGTTTTCGGTTTAAGGCGCGTTGCCCAGATTGTATAATATCGAATATATCTGATATAATGGAATTTGTATCCGCAAAATAAGAATGGCTCAAAAAGCTCGTGTCAATACCTGTGGCGTCTATGGTTTCAATACCGTTAAGTATTACCATTTTTTCACCAGCATCACCTGCTCTTGCATTACCATGGATAAGTTTTGAAGCTTTAAGTGCTAAGTCGTCTGAAGACACATATAGTGTAATAGGTTTTTTAGTATTAGATACCATTTGTGGTGCAATGTCGTTCTTAAATACATCTGCATCAATATCTGGTGCTGCCAATATGATTTCTTTGATTTTTGAACGAAGTTCGGGCTTATCTTTCATAACTTCCACAATAGCTCTTGTCAATCCTCGGTTGCCCATACTGTGCGCCACTAGGTAAATCTCCTCCGCACCCGATTTGGACAGGTAATCCCTTAAGAAGCGTTCGATATTTTGTTGAGACCACTCAATATTTTCTTCGTCTTTACCATATCTAAACGTAGAAGCTTGTGATGGCCAACTGTAAAATACTGCTTTGCCGTCAAATTTTAAGTCGTAAGAAATCTGAGCTGTACGTTTAGCTGCTTCGCTAAAAGATGTATTGTAACCATGAACGAATAAAAAGGTACTTTTCTTTTTAGAGGTTTTAATATCTGCTGCTAACTTGTCAAAAAAACGTTTTTTGTCCAAAAGCGAAATACTTTGAAGCATCACATGCTTTGAAGGGTCTTCAGAAAATTCAAACTTCCAAATGGATGGGCTTTCTATTTCACCAACGCGATGGTCGTGTGGAATGCTAACTTCCACAATACCATATTTTATCGCAGAGCGTTTGGTGCCAAAAGCATCATTTAGATCATTGGATTTTATGTAATTTCTATCCGTGCCAAAATAGATTGGCAGTTTAACGTAGTCTGGTGTGTTGGCACCTCTATCAATAGGGTTTGGGTCTATGTATGTTAGGCAGATTGAGAATGCCTGCTCAATAGGATTATTATTAACGGTATAATTAATCCTTACATCTAAATCACCATGGGTTTTATAACTATCGTTAGCGAGTAACCAAAACTTAAAATCAAAAGTATTAAACTGATTAATGCTTGAAAAGGATTCACTTTTGTAATTGGCCCCAACTAATATCTGAAGATTGTTTACTAATGTGGAATCATTAATATAAGCGAGCTTAAATTTACTGTAATCACTTCTATTGGATAAACAAGAGTCTCCTACAGCCAAAGCTTCATCCTCTAATGTAATGTATTGATTGTTCTGCGCATTGAGGTGGGAAATGCCAACTGCAAAGCTGAAAAGCGCAAATAACAGAAAGGATGTGATCTTGTTAATCATTTTTTAAACCAATTAGAATCGACTGTTTTAGAGTTTTCCTTTTCTAGCTTTTTTCAAATACTTTGCCAAACTCTTGTGTCCAGATTTTTTTGCCACCTTTTCTGGTCGTCTTTTCTTGTTATTTTTTGCGCCTGCATCAACACCATTTTTAACAAGGAGTTTTGCCATTTCAAAAGAGCCGTTTCGCGCTGCCAAATGAAGTAGATTATCACCAGAACTTGTTTTTACCTTAGTGTCTGCACCATGATAAATTAATGTTTCTGCTATGGATAGGTTGCCCGAAATAACTGCATTTTGAAGCGAAGTGTAAGTTGAGTTTAAACCAGCATCTGCAAGAAGTCCACTATCTAACAAGATCTGAAGAATTTCATCGTTGTTCTTAGAAGTGGCAAAATCTATAAGTTGCCTAGCTTGTTCATCTGACATGCTCTCAGCGGTTAATTTGAGAATTTGTTTCAGAGCATAAGTGTTGTTTTGCTCAATAGCTAAATTTTCAAACCGACCACGCTGATTTGTGTAATTATGGTTAAAAATCCAGCTGTAAATGTACCACGAATTAAAACGGTCTTCGAGATTATTTTTAATTGCGTAAGCCATATTACTGTAAATGGACATTATCAATGCATCCGCTGGAATTGTTGTGATTCGTTGGGATTGACAACCAGCAGTATATTTTACGCTGTCCCAAGTTACTGTTTTAATGCAGTTGCATGATGAATCTAAATAGTAATCTCCTGTTAAACTCCAATCATCATCATAGGTTACAGCGCCTCTTACTAAGATACCCTCAATGAATCCATTCTGGTCAAATACTGGTCCGCCAGAGTTGCCAGGAAAAGAATCTATATCACTTTTAAACCATTGGCTTTGGGATACATCTACGACGGTTGCATTGGTGGCGAATTTTAGAGGCAAGCCTTTTGGTGACCCAATGGTGTTGATTGCTCCATCTTTAAGAACGGCACCACTGGTTCTAAAACGGTAAGGTGCTCTGTCTGATTTTCGTTTAAGCTTTAAAACCGCATAATCATCATTATCGTCATAAAT
Source organism: Leeuwenhoekiella palythoae (assembly GCA_964221315.1). Lineage (GTDB taxonomy): Bacteria > Bacteroidota > Bacteroidia > Flavobacteriales > Flavobacteriaceae > Winogradskyella > Winogradskyella palythoae_A. Next base: position 58,835 of record CAXPYI010000010.1, read on the forward strand.
TGAAGTAATAACTTCCTCTACCTCGTATATGTTTTCCTTTTCAAATTGTAGCTTTCTGTCGTTTATAAATTCACTTTCAGACGTATAATCGAAAACCCATACAAATTGATTGGCTTCCTCCAAGGAATTGATACAATGCCCTGCAGTTACCAAAATATCTGGTGCAATTAAAAAACCTGTGCAAGAGCCAATGGCAGGCTGGTCTAAAAAACGAACGTCATCAGAAATTTCAATGTCTTTTCCGTATTTATTCTGAATTTTTTCCCTAAGTGACCACGAATAGAACTCATCATTGTATATGCTCTCCTTGTGTATCATAACAGCGGTGGCTCTTACAAAATCTTCATAGCCCTCAGCATCTTTTACTTCTTTTCTGTCATCAGTGCCAAAAACACCTCGTGAAACATCTGTGCCTGGCTCAGCGAATGGATACTCAATAATTTTTTGGTCTTGTGCATTTAGTGAAAGGAGGGAAAATACTAAAGCAATAGATAATAGGTAATAATTTTTCATAATAGTATTAATTAATAGCGAGTTAAAGTTATCTATTTTTATGATTTTAACAAGTAATATGCCAAAATGATATATCAGGTTTTGGTTATTAAGCATAAAATAGTACTGAAAACTCCTTGAAAAAAGCAAGTGTTAGCTACCTAACATTTTAATAATTAGAGTGCATTTATTTTTGTTTTTGAACATTAATAAATAACAAGCAATGATTAAAAAAACAGTTTTAAGGTTATTGGCAATAAGTTTATTTGCCGTATCCTGTAGTAGTGATGACGATGATAATACATCAGCAACATCGGATTTGACATTAAACCTGCAAGGTTTAGAGGCATTGGGCGGCGATTTTGTCTATGAAGGTTGGATCATCGTAGATGGACAACCTGTAAGTACAGGAATTTTTTCTAGTGTAACATTTCCACAGACTTTTTCAGTTAACTCAGAGCAATTAGAAAGTGCTACAACCTTTGTATTATCTATTGAGCCGGCAGTTGATCCAGATCCTGCGCCAGCAGCAACTAAAGTTTTGGCTGGTGATTTTAATGGTTCTTCGGCATCAGTAAATACGTCTATAATTGGGGATTTCTCTAATGTTTCGGGAGCTTTTTTCCTTAGAACTCCAACAGACGAAACCGGTGCGAACAATGGTAATGATGAAAATGGGGTTTGGTTCGGAACGCCAGGTATGCCACCAACTCCAAATTTTGCCCTACCAACATTACCAGCAGGTTGGGCTTACGAAGGCTGGGTAGTGGGCGATTCAGGGCCATTAAGTACGGGAACATTTACCGTATTTAATACCATGGACAGTGCTGCTCCATTTAGTGGAGCATCAGCAGGACCTCCTGTGCCGGGTGAAGATTTCTTTAATAATGCACCAACTGGTGAAACATTTCCTTTGGATGTAAGAGGGCGTACTGTTGTTATTTCAGTTGAGCCTGTTCCAGATGATTCACTAGCGCCATTTGCCATTAAACCGTTAGTTGGTACTGCAGGAGACGAAACTGCACCTACAACTCACGATTTTGGGCCAAACTTAGGGTCATTGCCTACAGGAATGGTTACAAGAAATTAATTTTGGAAAAAGAGAATTTATCGCAGACACGATAAATTAAAATGAGTTTTTATAAAGGCTACCAATCGGTAGTCTTTTTTTCGTCTAATGCATTTTTGGTTACAAATGCACGCCAACCAATGATGGCTAACTGCAGCTTTGTTGCTTTTGTTAGGTCTAATTGTTTCTTGGAATAACTAGGAAGAATTGTCTTGTTGATTTTAGCTAAAATCTTAAAGATGGATTTCTTCATTATGGTGGGTTGATTAAAAAGTGTTTAAGCTTTTTACTTGTTGGTAACAAAAATAGTAAAACTTATTCTAGAACTAAGTTCTACTTTTTTGATTGGTTTTCTAACTTGTTTAAGTTAGAATATTGAAAATATAATATCAATAATCAGTTTAGCTAATGTCATCATAATTTTTTTGGTTTTTTAGGTTAATAATCGTTTTAGTTTTTTTGATTGAGTTTTCAATATATATCGGAGGCAAATAGTTCTCCAAATGTTTTTGAAGAAATCGACAAAATTGCATTTACTTTTGTAACTAAAAAAATAATAATGGTTATAATAAAATGTGACTTGTCTTCAATTGAGTTTATAAATAAAAGTTAAATTGTGATTTTTTATTTCAATTTATTAATTTTGTAGAGCTTTTTTTAGGTGAATCTTAAAATCGTAGAGACATTTCATCATTAAAAAAGGTGTTTTTTTGAGTTTTCATCATTTTGAAATTATTTTTTACTGATTGAAATCATGTTTTTGTTGACTAAAATTTTATAGTTAAAGTGATATTTTAAGTTTTAACACTAAAGCAACATTTAAGCATTATCTTTGCGAAAATTGTTTAGTATGAAAAAACTTTTCTCTCTTGTTTTATATATTAGTGCTTTTATAGGATGGTCTCAGACTCTGCTTATCAATGAACTTGACCCTGACTCCCCAAGTACAGATACGGCTGAGTTTATTGAGATAAAATCTCAAACACCAAATTTTTCAACAGATGGTTATATTTTAGTGTTCTTCAACGGATCTTCAAGTGGTGCAGACTCTAGCTATATGGTCATTGACCTAAATGGTTACCAAACCGACAACAATGGGTTATTGGTCATAGGAAGCGAAGGAGTGTCTCCTTTTCCACAACTATTAATTGCAGAAAACGTAATACAGAATGGAGCAGATGCGGTTGGCATTTATCAAGCTTCGGTTAACGATTTTCCAGAGGGTACACTAGCAACACAAACAAATCTTATTGATGCTATGGTATATGGCACTAATGATGCTGATGATACGGATCTGTTAATGCTTTTAGGCGAAACTATGCAATATAATGATAATGGCACTAATGCAAACCCTAGGTCTATTCAGCGTTTTGTTGATGGCGTGGATAATGAATCTTACTCAACAGCCACACCAACACCGAGACGAGAAAATGATGGTTCTGGCACTGCCATAAACCCTATTACCATTACTGTTCTCGACTCCCAATACGATGAAGGAGCATCTTTCGATATCACTTTTACGGCAGAAAGTAATGTGACATCGGATTTAAATTTCACTATAAGTTTAGATAATCAAGGTTTTGATACTTCGGATTTTACAGGAAACACAAATCTTACGATTTCCAATGGAAATAATTCCACAACCACAACCATTACTTTGGTTGACGATTCTAGTGACGAAGGTGATGAAGTGATTGAAATTCAGTTTTTGGATTTGGTAGAGCCAATAGTTGCGGCAAATAATTTTGTGGAAGTTAGGGTAGTGGACAACGATTTTACCATGGCAGCTTGGGGAACGCCGACAAACCCAACAACAGGAATAGTGCAGAGTACACAACCAAATGGTTATTATGATAGTTTAGATGGTTTGGCTGATACTGCTTTAAGACAAGCGTTGCAAGATATCATCGCAGACCCTAATGTTGTTAGGGCACAGACCTATGCAGATGTTATTGATATTTTAATAGAAGCCGACCAAAATCCAGAAAACAGTAACCAGGTATGGTTACTTTATACAGAAGAGGGCAGGGCAAAATTAGATTTGCAAACAGGAAGCGATAATACGGGCAAATGGAATAGAGAGCATACCTTCCCGAGATCTAGAGGTGGCTTTTTTGATATTGAAGAGGATGAAATAGCAGATGGTATAGATGTATTTTGGACAACTGAAGCAGACTCACTTCGTCATGGTAATTCAGATGCACATGCATTGCGAGCGGTAGATGCTGTAGAGAATAGTACACGTGGAAATCAGCATTACGGAGAATATACTGGACCTATAGGTACCTTAGGTAGTTTTAGAGGTGATGTGGCGCGTAGTGTTCTGTATATGGAAATTCGTTATAACGGACTCGAAGTTGTTAATGGATTTCCTAATACAACAGGGCAATTGGGTGACTTAGCAACCTTATTGGATTGGCATAGAAACGATCCTCCAGACGATTTTGAAATGAATAGAAACAATGTGGTTTATAATTGGCAGTTTAATCGAAATCCATTTATAGACCAACCTTTGTTGGTAGAATATATCTGGGGAACAAATGTTGGCGATGCATGGGATCAGTCATTGAGTATTGAGGATAACGACATATCAAAAATGTCTGTTTATCCTAACCCTACTGACGGAAGATTATATATTTCTGGATTAAATAACGTAGAGCGTTTAGAAGTTTTTTCGATTGAAGGAAAATTATTGAAGCGCTTTACCACAGTGAATGAATATGTGGACCTAGACATAGGGTCAGGATTGTATATGGTGAAACTAACAGATAATGGTAGAACTATTATTAAGAAAGTGATCAAAGAGTAGGTGTCAATTATTTAATAGAAAAAGCCAAACATAATGTTGATGTTCGGCTTTTCCGTTTTTGATTGATTGATGAAATTTTAGTTTAGTCCTCTTTGGTTTTTATAACGATTACTCCGTTTTTGCCTTTTTCACCATATTTTTCAGTAGCACTTTTGTCTTTTAGAACTGTTACAGATTCAATTAATTTAGGTGAGATCTTATGAACTTCCTCTTTTGTGGATTCTTTTCCATCTATGATAAATAATGGGCTCTTGCCATTATCGTCAGAAATAAAAATGTTGCTGTCGTTATCGTCTAACTCAATAACAAAAGTATTGTCCTTGTCGTCAACTTTTGTAACCCAAACATTTTTGCCCTTATCTTTTGTGGTACTTACTCTATTGCCATTGACAATAACGACTTCTTTCTTCTTGTCTTCATCTTCATCATCTACTATAATTTCAATCACTTCACCATCTTCGTCACCAGAAATTACATGCACATCTTTAGACCGTTTTATTTTTTTTAGCTTACCTTTTTTGCCACTACCTCTAACAATGACTTTAGCGTCATGTTCATGTTCAACATCTTCTTCGTGTCCGTGTTCTTCATCAGAAAATACGAATACATTGCTACCTTCTCCAGATTTATGGATTTTATACTTTCCTCCGTCATGAGTTTCGTAAACAAATGTGTTTTTACCATGCTTGGCGTGACCATTGCCTATTGAAATACTATTGTTTTCCTCATCATAAATAATCTTTATGGGCTCGATTGGTTTATCGTCAGCACTGATTTGATAATTGGTGCTCGATTTTTTTGATTTTGCATCAATCTTTATGGCCATTATTTCACCTTCGCTATTTCGCTTTATTCCTTTAAACTTGATGGTTAAGCCTTCTTTTTCCAGCTTTTCTTTTATTTTGTCCAACTCGGCATCTGTGGTGTTTTTGGTGATTATGGTTATGGAAATATCTCCTACCAAACTCGTATTGTTTTTAGCTACATTATTCGATGTTGTGGTTTTAGGAGAGCCATTGTTTACATAGGTATTTGATTTTTTAGTGTCATTATTAGGGTCAATAAGAGCTTCTTCTTTTGCATTAAAATCGTTAGGCTCTGATACGGCTTCAACTAAATTTGTATTATCCAGATTTAGTGGGTCGTCAATTTCAATTAAAATTTCTTTGGTATTAAAACTCATTAAGAAAATTGCCATTGCAGGAAGCATCAATGCATATTTCAAGGCGTTCAGTTTTTTAGATTTTGATTTGTGTAACATAATTATTCGTTTTTTGATTTGTGAATTATAAAAGTTGTTGGTAATTAGTATTTTGTGATTTTTAACACTGGATTTCAACAATACATGCTGATAGCTTCTTTCGCAGTTGGAAATATTTTGAGCCTCTTTATCTGCAATAAACTCAAGATTTTGTTGTATTTCTTTTTTATACAACCAGATTAATGGGTTAAACCAAAGTAGAATGCAAGCAAGTTGTGTTAAAATAATATCGATAGAATGAAATTCTTTTGCGTGTGCTTTTTCATGATTAAGGATGTGTTTTAACTCTTCATCGGTAAATGTTTTAGGGTTGTAAACAATCCAATTAAAGAATGAAAAAGGAGGAATGTTATTTTCTGTTTCTATCAATAAATAAGGCTTGTCTTTGTAATAGCTGTGCTTACTGAACAACAGTTTTAGTGATGTCAATTCTATTAATAATTTGCCCAAAAAGATAGCGAGACCAGCACTGTAAATTATATATAAAAATTGTATCCAATCAAATGAATTGTCGTAAACTGCATGCTGAGATTCGTTGTTAACAATAAAAGGTATTGTGGTGTCTGCCACTGAAGGAGTAATTTCGATATAAATTGGTATAACAATTAGAGGAAAGAACACAGAGGCCATTAAACCAATTAATAGATATATGCGGTTAGCTTGAAAAAATGTTTCACGCTGTAAAAATATCCTATAGAATAAGTAAAATATACAAATAACAACTGATGCCTTTAATAGATATTCCATGATTACTTGTTGTTTTCAATTAATGCAATGATTTCCTTAAGCTCGTCAACACTAATTTTTTCCTCTTTAGCAAAAAAGGATACTACGTTTTTATATGAGCTGTTAAAGTAATTTTCAATAGCAGTGGTCATAAAACGCTTTTTGTAGTCCTCTTTAGAGACGATAGGGTAGTATTGATGTGTTTTTCCAAAGGCATTATAACTTACATAGCCTTTTTCTTCTAGGTTTCTAATAATTGTAGATAAGGTATTGTAATGCGGCTTATCTGTTTCAATCTCAGCCAATACATCTTTTACAAAAGCTTTTTCTAGCTTCCATAAGATATGCATTATTTCTTCTTCTTTGTTAGTGAGCTTTTGCATAGTATAAACTTTGTTTTATCTTCTTAGTTTCAAATATAACTATTTTTGTAGTTATAAAACTATAATAATAGTTATTTAACGAAATATTTAGTTTTTGCTTGCTTTGAAAATGAAACATTATCTTCGCAACCTTAATAAAACAAATGAATAAATAATCGAGAATTAAATGAGTGTTTTCCTTGTCATAGCTGGTTTGGCTTTGTTGGTTGTTGGTGGAGATTTTTTGGTGAGAGCTTCCGTTGGGTTATCTTTTAAATTAAAGATATCAAAACTGGTTATTGGTATGACGGTTGTGTCCTTTGCGACTTCTGCACCTGAGTTATTGGTGAGTCTCCAAGCTGCTTTAGATGGAGTTTCTGATATCGCGTTGGGAAATGTTATAGGGTCTAATATAGCTAATATCGGACTTGTTTTGGGAATCACTGCGATAATATCGCCGTTAGTTGTGGATAGGGATTTTTACAAGTTAAATTGGCCAATGATGATGTTGGCTTCATTTGCCCTGTACTATTTTTTGAAAAACGATGAAGTTTTAACTGCGGTAGAAGGAGCTATTATGTTTTTAGCGTTAATTATTTTCCTTATTATTTTAATTAGAAGCTCTAGAAAATCAACTAAAGCAAATTTAGAAGAGGTAGATGAGGCTTTATCAGGGGTCTCTAATTTTAAAATTTTTATGTGGTTGCTTATAGGTTCGGCTGGATTATATTTTGGTTCGGAATGGTTGGTAGAGGGCGCAAAACAATTGGCTACAGCTGTAGGCATAAGCGATTATGCAATTTCAGTAACCGTAATTGCGATTGGTACCAGTGTTCCGGAATTAGCGGCTTCGGTTATTGCAGCTTTGAAAAGAGAAAAGGCTATTTCATTAGGAAATTTAATAGGCTCTAATATTTTTAATATAGCATCTGTATTGGGATTGACTGCCATTATAAAACCAATAGCAGTAAATCCTGAAACTCCTGAGATTTTATCGACTAACATCTTTTGGATGATTGCTTTTGCAGCTATTTTGGTGCCATTAATGTTGATTCCAAAACAGTTTATCATAGGTCGATATAAAGGAATGTTGTTGTTTGGGGCATACATTGTTTTTATATACCTAACACTTAAATAAAAAAAAGCCAGCGGAATCACTGGCTTTTTTTATTTGTTAGAGATTGCTGTTAAACATTCGCACTTTTTACAGTGTTTACAATTCTGCCAGCAACTTTATAAGGATCAGCATTAGAAGCTGGTCTTCTATCTTCTAACCAGCCTTTCCAGCCTTTTTCTACAGTGATTATAGGAATACGGATTGAAGCGCCTCTGTCTGAAATACCGTAGCTAAATTCATCAATAGATTGTGTTTCGTGATCACCGGTTAAACGTTGGTCGTTAAACTCACCATAAACCTCAATGTGTTCTTTTACTACTGGCCTAAACGCCTCGCATATCTTCTCATAAGTTTCTTTACTGCCACAAGTTCTTAAGGTGGTGTTAGAGAAGTTTGCGTGCATACCAGAACCGTTCCAGTCCATATCTTTTCCTAATGGCTTAGGATGATATTCAATGTAGTAACCGTATTTTTCGGTTAAACGGTCCAATAAGTAACGAGCAACCCAAATTTCATCTCCAGCCTTTTTGGCTCCTTTGGCAAATAATTGAAATTCCCATTGTCCAGAAGCAACTTCTTGGTTAATGCCTTCAAAATTTAAACCTGCAGCGATACATAGATCTGCATGCTCTTCCACCAAGTCTCTGCCGTGAGTGTTTCTGCCACCAACGGAACAATAGTATAAACCTTGAGGTGCAGGATATCCTCCTACAGGAAAGCCAAGAGGTAATTGCGTTTTCTTGTCCATGATAAAGTACTCTTGCTCAAAACCAAACCAGAAATCATTATCATCATCATCAATCGTAGCCCTACCATTGGACTCATGAGGCGTGCCGTCTGCATTTAAAACCTCAGTCATAACTAAGTACCCATTTTTTCTTGTCGGATCTGGGTAGATAGCTACTGGTTTTAATAAACAGTCTGAAGAGCCACCTTCTGCTTGTCTTGTAGAACTTCCATCAAAAGACCAAATTGGGCAATCCTCTAATTTTCCACTAAAGTCATCTTCAACTTTAGTCTTACTTCTCATGTTTTGAGTAGGCTTATAACCATCAAGCCAGATGTACTCTAATTTAGATTTACTCATTGTATTATATTTAACAAATTGACCATGCAAATATTGTGTTTTTTTTCAATAGGTCAAAAAAAATAGGGTTTTTTAGATGAAATGTTATTAATAGTTGTTGATAACCCTATTTTCAGGAGGGTATGTTTCTTGTAAATTGAATTATTCGTATTTTTACACCAAATAAATACTAATATGTCAACACTAAGATTTAACGCAGTAAAAGAATCCTTAAAAAGGAAACCACTTAAGGTAAAAGAATACAAACGTCGATCAGAGGTATTTGCTTCTAACGTTTTTAATGAGGAGGCCATGCGCCAGTATTTAACTAAAGATGCCTACAACGAAGTTAATGAGGCTATCGAAAAAGGTTCAAAGATTAATCGCCTTGTTGCGGACCATATCTCTACAGGAATGAAAGAATGGGCAATTTCTAAGGGAGCAACACATTATACACATTGGTTTCAACCACTTACAGGTGCTACGGCCGAAAAGCATGATGCTTTTTTTGAAACTATTGGAAATGGCCTTGCCATTGAAAAATTCGGTGGTAGTCAGTTGGTGCAACAAGAACCTGACGCTTCAAGTTTTCCGCATGGAGGAATTAGAAATACTTTTGAGGCTCGAGGTTATACGGCTTGGGATCCGACTTCTCCAGCGTTTATATATGGTACTACATTGTGTATTCCGACAGTATTTGTGTCCTATACAGGTGAGGCTTTGGATTACAAAACACCTCTACTGAGAGCGTTACAGGTTGTAGATAATGCCGCTGTTGCAGTTTGTAAGTATTTTGATAAAAGTGTCAGAAAGGTTAATGCTTCATTAGGTTGGGAGCAGGAGTATTTTTTAATTGATAATGCCTTGGCGGCATCACGACCAGACATTACATTGACAGGGCGTACACTTTTTGGACATTCGCCTGCAAAAGGCCAACAGTTAGATGACCATTATTTTGGTACAATTCCCAATAGAGCAATGGCCTACATGCGCGATTTAGAAAATGAATGTATGTTGTTGGGCATTCCTGTAAAAACTAGACATAATGAAGTGGCGCCCAATCAGTTTGAATTAGCTCCTATTTATGAAGAAGCTAATCTTGCAGTGGACCATAACTCATTATTGATGGACGTTATGCAGAAAGTTGCGGAGCGTCACAGTTTTAAAGTGTTAATGCACGAAAAACCATTCGCCGGTGTCAATGGTTCTGGGAAGCATAACAATTGGAGTTTGAGCACAGATACAGGTGTTAATTTATTATCACCAGGCAAAACACCAATGAGCAACCTTCAGTTTTTAACCTTTTTTATAAATACAATAAAAGCGGTACAAATTCATGAAGAACTCTTAAGAGCAGCTATAGCTTCAGCTAGTAACGACCATAGATTGGGGGCGAATGAGGCTCCACCAGCAATTATTTCAGTCTTTATTGGAGAACAATTGACTAAAGTTTTGGAGGAACTAGAGACAGTAACAAAAGGTAAGCTATCTCCAAAAGAAAAAACAGATCTTAAGCTCAATGTAGTAGGTAAAATTCCAGAAATTCTTTTGGATAATACCGATAGAAACAGAACGTCTCCATTTGCGTTTACGGGTAATAAGTTTGAGTTTAGGGCTGTGGGTTCAATGGCCAATTGTGCTAATCCGATGACGGTTTTAAATACAATAGTGGCAAAACAGTTAATGGAATTCAAGGCTGAAGTTGATGAGTTGATAGATAAAAAATCGATGAAAAAAGACGATGCCATTTTTAACGTACTCCGAGAGTATATAAAAACATCTAAAGATATTTTGTTTGAAGGTAATGGTTACAGTGAAGAATGGGAAAAAGAAGCTAAAAAGCGTGGTTTGAGTAATAACAAAACTACACCAGAAGCCTTAAAAGTTAAGATTGCTAAATCAACAATAGAGCTTTTTGAGAAGTTGGGTGTGATGAATAAGGTAGAGATGGAAGCGCGCTACGAGATAGAGATGGAAGAGTACATCCTTCACATACAAATAGAAAGCCGTGTCATAGGTGATATTGCTAGGAACCATATAGTACCTACTGCTGTTCGTTATCAAAATATTTTGATTAAAAATGTTACAGGCTTAAAAGCTATTTACGGTGATAAGTTCAAAGATCTAGCTAAAGAGCAGTTAACACTTATTGAAGAAATATCCACTCACATAGAGGCTATTAATTCATTGGTCACAAAAATGACTGATGAACGCAGAACTTTAAATAAATTTAATGATATTGATAAGAAAGCAAATGGTTATTGTAAAAAAGTAAAGTCTTTGTTTGATGATATCAGATACCACTGCGATAAATTGGAGTTGATGATTGATGATGAACTTTGGCCACTTACAAAATATAGGGAACTTCTATTTACAAAATAATTTTGTAATTTATTTTATAAATCCCTAAACCAAGTTAATAGAAAGGTAACAAAATGTTAATTTATAAGTAATCATACGTACATGAATAATTTTTAAATTAGGATTTTGTGTAGTTCGTCGATTACAAATGTTAATTGTCGAAAAGCCTATTTTTAGTTGTTAAAAAACAGTGGTTATGCGTGTTTGCAATGAGTTTATTTAGTATGTTTGTAGTGCTATTAATCAATATTTGTAAATATGAAGAAGTTACTACTAAGTGTAGCTATTCTTGTGGGTGCGACTTTAATTCTTTCTCAGGATAATTCTGAAAACATAAAAGATGTTGTTAAAGATGAGGTTGTAAATGTTCAATCAGAGCTACAAACGGAATCTTAAAAAATAAGATAAATTAAAAGGCAAAACTGCCAATTTATAATAAAAAAGGATAAAATCACAGGCTGTGATTTTATCCTTTTTTATTAGCTTAAACTTAGATTTTTTTAAGATTTGAAGAATATTTTTCTATATTGCGCAGCTCCATAATCTTAAATGACGTAAACTTATTTACTAATTTAGGTTATATGATTACCAAAAGTAAATACACTTTTCTAATAATAGTTTTAATTATTTTCGGACTTAATTTTGTTAATGGCCAAGAACAAAATGAGGAAAATAAGAAAGACAACGAAAAATTATATAAGCAACTAAACTTCTACAATTTACGTGGTACAAATGCTGTAGATTTAGCACTTGGTACTTCACTTATCACAGGTGATTTTCCTGAGCCAAAACCAGAATTCTACTTTAGGATTGGATACAAGCGTTTTATTTCTGAACAATTCGGTATTGGTTTCACTTACAATAAATACAATTTAGCTTATAACGACACATACTATCAAGGTTTTATGTCTTTTGATTTAAATCTTGAGTACCTCATAAGCCCTTACACCAATATTAGCCCTTTTGTTTATGGAGGCTACGGTTATAATGCCGACAATGATTTTGAGACCACGGGCGCCAAAGTACAAGGTGGTTTGGGTGTTGAGTTTATAATAGTAGATAAGGTAGGTTTAAAATTATTTGGGGAATATAACTATGTGATGTCCAATGAATCCAATCCAATCATTATGGAAGAAACCGATCTTGGTTTTTTTAGAATTGGATTGGGAGCTAATTTCTATTTTGGAGGTACTAAGAAAAAAGAAAGGCTTCTCGAAGAGGTTGATACAGTTATTAAATCAAATTATATTAAATAGTTAATATCTATTCTTACTTTTGCACTACCACGTTTAAAATTCTTCTATGGGTAATTCGGTAAGCAAAAGATATGCACAGCGAGGTGTTTCCGCCTCCAAGGAAGATGTGCACAATGCCATAAAAAATATTGACAAGGGTTTGTTCCCAAAAGCTTTTTGTAAAATAGTTCCAGATTATTTAACCAATGACGACGACTACTGTCTCATAATGCACGCAGATGGTGCCGGTACAAAATCGTCGTTAGCGTACATGTATTGGAAAGAAACAGGTGATGCTTCAGTATGGAAAGGCATTGCGCAAGATGCTTTAATTATGAATATTGACGACTTATTATGTGTTGGCGCTACAGATAATATAATGTTGTCATCCACAATAGGAAGGAACAAAAATCTTATTCCGGGGGAAGTTATTTCTGCTATAATCAACGGTACCGAAGAATTAATAGAAGACCTAAAAAAATTCGGTGTCACAATTCATTCAACTGGAGGGGAGACAGCAGATGTTGGGGATTTGGTAAGAACAATCATTGTGGACTCTACCGTTACAGCGCGTATGAAGCGTAGTGATGTAATTGATAATGCCAATATTTCCGAAGGAGACGTTATCGTAGGTTTAGAATCCTTTGGGCAAGCGACTTATGAAACCGAATACAATGGTGGTATGGGAAGTAATGGATTAACATCTGCAAGACACGACGTGTTTTCAAAATATTTAGCAAAAAAATATCCCGAGAGTTTTGATGCTGCTGTTCCAGAAAACTTAGTGTACTCTGGCCAAACAAAACTTACGGATTCGGTTGAAAATTCTCCAATCGATGCTGGTAAATTAGTGTTGTCACCCACAAGAACCTACGCACCGATTATTAAGGAAATTTTAAGTAAGTATAAGAGTGACACTATACATGGCATGGTTCACTGTAGTGGTGGTGCCCAAACCAAAATACTACATTTTATAGACAACAATCTTCATATTGTAAAAGATAATATGTTCAGCATTCCTCCGTTGTTTAAGTTAATACAAGAACAATCAAAAACCGATTGGAAAGAAATGTATCAGGTCTTTAACTGTGGACACCGTATGGAATTATACGTAAAACCAGAAGTAGCGGAAGACATTATTGCGATTTCAAAATCGTTTAATGTTGATGCTAAAGTTGTTGGGAGGGTTGAAGCATCTGATGGTAAAAAACAACTAACTATAAAAAGTCAATACGGAACTTTTTCTTATTAAAACCTTATTGGGAGATGCAGTATTTTTCAAGATGTATTCTTGTTATATCAATTTTATTTTCACTTAACCTTTTTTCGCAACCAGATTCCTTGTATTTTAACAAAAAATCCAAGTCTAAGATTGATTTAGGCTGGAATACAAAAAAAGAAGCAGGACTTTACCTTAACCAAGTTTCTTTCACTAACTGGAATGCAGGTGGTACAAATTCAATTACGGCAATTTTAAGCGGTAACGCTTCGGCAAAGTACAAACAAGAAAATCTTTTCTGGAATTCTTTTTTAACATTACGTTACGGACTAAACAAACAACAAGATAAGCCCTTGTTTAAAACTGAGGATGTCATTGAGGTGATTTCTAACGTTGGGTTAGAGAAAAGTCCAGAGAGTAATTGGTTCTATTCTGCAAGATTCAGTTTTAATACACAATTTGCCAATGGGTATAGCAATCCGGACGATAATGATCCAATCTCAAAATTTATGGCTCCTGGTTATGTCTTTGTGGGTGTTGGTATGGAATATGGGAGGCATATCAATAGGTTTTCGTTGTATGCATCGCCATTTACATTAAAGACCACCTTTGTTTTAAATGATGCATTGGCTAATCGAGGGGCTTTTGGTGTAGATCCTGCCATATATGATTTGGAAGGAAACGTCATTAGGGAAGGTAAAAAGACGCGTCAAGAACTTGGTGCGCTTTTTACAGGACAGTTTGAAGATGAAATTTTTGAAAATATAAAATTCAATTCGCGTTTACGCTTATACACCGACTATTTGAATAGTTTTGGTAATGTTGATCTAGATTGGGAATTTAATCTAGACATGAAGGTCAACAAATACGTACAGGCAACTCTAGGTTCCCATCTTCGTTACGATAATGACATTAAAGCTGAAGTTGAGAAAAATGAAATGACCAACGAAGAGGTTGTCATTGAAGGCCCAAAATTACAGTGGAAACAGTTATTGGGTGTAGGAGTAATTGTAGACTTGGATAGCGTTATAAGCCTAAGCTCAAGTGATCCATAGAGCCCTACTTTTCTAAATAAAACCTTTAATAAGTGATAGAAAAACGATAGTAATCAGACTATCCAATACAAAAATTGTGGTGAAGAATTTAAGATGTGATACGCCACTGATTTTATAGAATTTTAAGCGTTGCCTTAACTTTCTGTCACTAATCATTATCCATAGCAGAAAAACCAAAAAGAGTTTGGTGCATAGCGCTAATATTAATTCCGGGTTAATGATTGTGATTGCCAAGGTCACCAAAAATGACCATAAAGCAAGCGGCTTATAATAGTTTAGTATGGACGTAAATTGCCTAAGCATAATATATAAACGTTAAAACGCACAAAAATATTTTCTTACGTTATATCAAAATGCATTTCGAAGAAAATCCATAAAAAATCGTACTTTTGAATTTCAATTTTTGAAGATAGATGTTAGAGAAAATACAGATTGTAAAACAACGATTCGATGAGGTCAATGACCTAATAATTCAACCAGATATTATAGCGGATCAAAAGCGTTACATACAACTCAATAAAGAATACAAGGACCTTAAACAAATTGTTGACAAAGGTGAAGTTTACAGTGAACTTTTAGACAATATTTCTGAGGCTGAAGAGATTATAGCTGATGGTTCTGATCCCGAAATGGTAGAAATGGCAAAAATGCAATTAGATGAAGCCAAAGAGGAGTTGCCTAAAATTGAGGAAGAGATACGCTTTATGTTAATACCAAAAGATCCAGACGACGCTAAAAATGTAGTAGTTGAAGTACGTGCTGGGACAGGAGGTGACGAAGCAAGTATTTTTGCAGGTGACCTTTATAGAATGTACTCAAAATACTGCAGTACCAAAGGCTGGAAAGTCGATGTGGTAAGTACAAGCGAGGGGACTTCAGGAGGATTTAAAGAAATTATCTTTGAAGTTTCTGGAGAAGACGTTTACGGTACAATGAAATTTGAAGCAGGTGTGCATCGTGTTCAACGTGTGCCACAGACTGAAACCCAAGGACGAGTCCACACCAGTGCAGCAACGGTTGTTGTAATGCCAGAAGCTGAGGAGTTCGATTATGAATTAGACATGAGCGAAGTGCGCATTGAGCGTACAACATCAACTGGGCCAGGAGGTCAGTCTGTAAACACAACTTATTCTGCTATTAAGCTGCACCACGAGCCAACAGGTATGATTGTAAGCTGTCAAGATCAGAAATCATCACATAAAAATCTAGAAAAAGCTATTAAGGTTTTACGTTCTAGACTTTATGAAGAAGAGTTAAGAAAACGACAGGCAGAAGCATCAGAAAAACGCAAAAGCATGGTAAGTACTGGTGATAGAAGTGCTAAGATTAGAACGTACAATTACCCTCAAGGGCGTGTAACCGATCACAGAATTGGGTTAACCTTATATGATTTATCTAACATCATTGACGGAGATATTCAAAAAATAATAGACGAATTAATGCTTGCTGAAAACACCGAGTTGTTGAAAGCTAGTGATGATGTCATTTAAACCTAAGGCCTCTTTTTGAGGCTTTTTTTATGAATAAAAAGAAAATCATATTTATAATAGTTGCTTTCATTGGCTTTGTTGTTTTGTTTAGACTTTCAGGTGTTTTAAGAGTTTATACTATACCTTCATCATCTAGTGAGTCAAATTTAAAGGTGGGTTCAAGTATAATTGGCTCGAGCTTAAAAATGCCCAAGCGTCTTGATTTTGCTTATTTCAAATTTTCAGATAGCTTAGATGGTTGGACTATAGTTAAAAGGCTAATTGCTATTCCAGGAGATACATTGAAATGTAAGGACGGCAATTATTTTGTCAATGGTAATAATATAGATGAAGGGATTGATTTAAGATTTGCTTATAAAATTTTACCAGATGTTTTTGATAAGCATGTAAAAGGTGATATTGAGAATACTGAATTTTACAGGTATTACAATAGTGATTCGGTAATAGCTTTTTTAGATAACTCTTTTGTTGAGAAATTACAAGTGCAATTAGATAGAAATTATGATAGAAAAAGGTCAATGTTATCCGATGAGGTTTTTAATAAGAACTCTGATTGGACAATTAATAATTTTGGACCTGTTATAATACCTGATGCAAAGTATTTTTTCTCAGGTGATAGCAGAGATAACTCTATAGACTCTAGGTATAGAGGGTTTGTAGATGAAAAGAATATTTTAGGTACAGTTTTAATTAACTTTTAGATGACTACAAACCAACTAATCACTCAAATCAAGAAAAAACAATCCTTTCTCTGTATAGGCTTAGACGTAGATTTAGATAAAATCCCAAAGCACTTATTGGAAGAGGATGATCCAATATTTGCATTCAACAAAGCTATCATAGATGCAACACATCATCTTTGTGTGGCATACAAGCCCAACACAGCGTTTTATGAAGCTTATGGTATAAAAGGATGGAAAGCATTAGAAAAAACTATAAATTATCTCAACAAAAATCATCCTGAAATCTACACCATTGCAGATGCCAAACGTGGTGACATTGGTAATACAAGCACCATGTACGCCAAGGCATTTTTTGAGGATTTAGGTTTCGATAGTGTTACTGTTGCACCCTATATGGGCAAAGATTCAGTTGAACCTTTTTTGGCTTTTAAGGATAAGCACACTATACTTTTAGCCTTAACGTCTAACCAAGGCGCTTTTGATTTTCAAACAAAGCAAATTGATGGGAAGGAGCTTTACAAGCAAGTATTGGAAACTTCAAAATCTTGGGTAAATTCAGAAAATCTAATGTACGTGGTTGGTGCAACCAAAGCGGAATACTTAGCTGAAATTCGAAAAATAATTCCAGACAGTTTCTTACTCGTCCCAGGTGTAGGTGCTCAAGGTGGAAATCTTCAAGACGTGTGTAAATTTGGGATGAATAACTCTGTGGGTCTATTGATTAATTCTTCTCGCGGAATACTGTATGCTTCACAAAATAAGGATTTTGCTCAAGCCGCTGCGGACAAGGCTAAAGAACTGCAATTGCAGATGAGTGCAATTTTACAACATTAAAACTTGTCTTGCTGAATTTGTTTCAGCATCTCATGATGAAATATATAGATCAACTCAGTAGGGAACTTCAACTTAACGAATTGCCAAAAAGAATTGTTTCTTTAGTGCCTTCGCAGACAGAACTATTGGTGGATTTAGGGTTGGAGGACTTGATCGTTGGTGTTACTAAGTTCTGTGTTCACCCAGAACATTTAAGAAAAGAAAAGACCATTGTTGGCGGTACAAAACAAGTTAATTTTGGAAAAATTAAAGCGCTTCAACCAGATATAATCCTTTGTAATAAAGAGGAAAACACGAGAGAAATAGTTGATGGGCTTATTAGTATAGCTCCCATTCACCTAAGTGATATTTTTAATCTTAACGATTGCTTTGAACTGATTGAAATGTATGGCAATATATTTAAAGTGGGAGATAAGGCTTCTAAAATTATTGCTGATATTAAAAGAGAGCGCGAACTGTTTCAACAAAAAGTAATCAAAAAACAAAAACCCAAAGTAGCTTATTTTATTTGGAAAAATCCTTGGATGGTAACGGGTTCGGAAACTTTTATAGATTATATGCTTAATGAAGCAGGTTTTGAAAATGTTTTTAAAACACACAGACGTTATCCTGAAATCACACTCGATGACCCTAAACTTCAATCTGCAGAACTTTTATTGCTTTCGAGTGAGCCTTTTCCTTTCAAAGAAAAGCATACATCGGATTTACAATCCCACTTTCCTGATAAGGAAATTATAATTGTAGATGGTGAATTGTTTTCTTGGTATGGGAGCAGGCTAAAAATATCTTATAAATATTTTTTAACACTTCATAAGGAGCTATAAAAAAAGTCGGCACCTAACTAAAATACCGACCTTAATCTAACTAACTGCTTTAATCTCTTTTAAGACTTATCTCTTTTGCGTTACAAAGATGCTTACAATCTTTGTAATCTATGTTATGTTAATATTAGCTTATAATTAAATGTAGTTTAATAACTTATAACAACTTTAGGAATAGGTTTCTTCAATTAAGTTGTTGGTTTCCTCAAGACTTTTGAAAACATCAAACCCTTTGCCCTGAGTTCTCAACGCACCAAGAGCATTGGCATAGTGAGCGGCTTTTACGTAATCGTTGTACAGAGTGAATCCATAAGACAGGCCACCAGCAAATGAATCTCCGCAACCTGTTGTATCGACTACATTGTTAACCGAAACAGATTTTATGAAATCATGCTTTAGTTCATTGTCTTCGTTACTGAAAATAGCACAACCTCTAGAGTCTAAAGTAACATAAAGGTATTCTACTCCGTGCTTTAAAACATTCTTGGCAAAATCTTCGAGATGATCTGTTCTGTTTTCGTCATAGAGTTCTTCTGATGTGTAATCTTCTTCAATATGCGAACAGATAGACTCTTCAAGATTCATTTTCAAAACATCGATATACGGAAGCCAATCTGCTTTATCTTTCCAGTATTTTCTTAGCCGCTTTCCGTTGTCTGTTACAAATGTGGTTGGTCCATGTGCATCAAAAATTATCTTTGCCTTGCTATTTTCCTTAATAAATTTCAAGGTTGATAATTTAACTTCAAAATCCGTAATAGGCACAAAAACAAAACAATCTACATCCAAGAAAGGCTCAACGTCTTTTGGTGAAATGGGTTTCATGTTCGACAATTGTTTTTCAACTCTATTGTTCTGGTCTAAAAACTTTAGCTCTATTGAAGTACCTTGGTCCGAATCGGAAAAAATCCCGGAAGTATTGATGTTTGAGTAAGGCTTAAACAATTCTAAAATCGGTGAAACATCGCGTTTATTGACTTGAGAAATAGGAATAACTTCTCCACGTCCTTTTAAAAGTTTGGATAATGCAATTGTAGGATGGGTAACACAACCATATTTAACTATGGTGTTGCCCTTGTGGGTTATGATAGTGTCATGTGGTATAGGGCCTACGACTGCAATTTTGTAATTCATAATTTTTTAATCTTGAAATGCAAATACTTTTTTCAATAATTCTGTCGTACGAGAAGAGACCTTATTCCTAATTTCTTTCTCTTCGACGGCAATCATAGTATAAACACCTTTTAAGGCTTCAGAAGTTACATAATCAGTTAAATCTGGATTGACATCGTTTGTTAATGGTAAGTTATTGTATTTTGTAATGAGGTTGTTCCAGATCTGATCTGCACCAACTTTATTAAATGAATTATCAATTACAGGCTTAAATTTGTTATAAAGTTCAGTCTGCGTTTTCTGTGTTAAGTAGGTTGTTGCGGCATCATCTTCTCCGAGTAAAATATTCTTGGCATCATTGAAAGTAATGTCTTTAACAGCATTAACAAAAATAGGAGTAGCTTCTTTAACCGCGTCTTCAGCGGCTCTATTTAAAGCCTTAAGACCCTCGTCAGCTAAATTACCAAGTCCAACGGCTCTAAGGCCGTCATCCAATTTTTGAAGTTCTTCGGGCAAAAGTATTTTAACAAGCTCGTTTTTATAGAAACCGTCCTTTTGGGTCAATTTAGAAACTTGTTTATCAATCCCGAAGTCTAGGGCTTGCCGCAATCCTGCAGCCATATCAGCATTGCTTAGCCCACCTGTTTGTGGCAGATCGTTAATTACATTCTGGAGTTCCGCACAGGCTGTAAGGTTAGCAATAATAAAAAGTGCTAAAATTCTTTTAATCATGATAAATAGGTTTATTCGTAATAAAGATAGTCTAAACAATCTTTTCAAATATAGAATTAATTCATTTAAGTAATTCCTAATCAAAAGCAGAAACTTTTATAAATTCCGTAAATTTGCACCTCAATTAAGCAAGATTTTTACGAATGGAACAAATTGCACCATATAAACCAAAACATAAAGTACGTATAGTAACTGCCGCATCCCTTTTTGATGGTCATGATGCAGCCATAAATATCATGCGTCGCATCATTCAATCTACAGGTGTAGAGGTTATTCACCTTGGGCACGATAGAAGTGTAGAAGAGGTCGTAAATACGGCTATTCAAGAAGATGCAAATGCTATAGCAATGACATCTTATCAAGGCGGACACAATGAGTACTTTAAGTATATGTACGATTTGTTAAAAGAAAAAGGCGCAGGCCACATCAAGATTTTTGGTGGAGGAGGTGGAGTAATTCTTCCTGAAGAGATTAAAGAATTAATGGATTATGGTATTACCAGAATCTATTCGCCTGATGATGGGAGAGAACTCGGATTACAAGGAATGATAAACGATTTGGTTGAAAAATCAGATTATGCTATTGGAGATCAATTAAATGGAGAAGTAAACGAGCTTCACGAAAAGAACCCGAAATCTATTGCGAGAGTTATCTCTGCAGCCGAAAATTTCCCTGAAGTAGCCAAAGATGCTTTAGAAACTATTCATACTAAAAATGAAACTTCAAAAACACCTGTTCTAGGAATCACAGGTACAGGCGGTGCAGGTAAGTCGTCTTTAGTAGATGAGTTGGTACGTCGTTTCTTAATCGACTTTCCAGAAAAAACCGTTGGATTAATTTCTGTAGATCCATCTAAACGTAAAACAGGTGGTGCATTATTAGGAGATAGAATCCGTATGAATGCCATCAACTCACCGCGTGTGTATATGCGTAGTTTGGCAACACGTCAATCTAACCTAGCACTTTCTAAATATGTTAACGAAGCTGTTGAGGTTTTAAAAGCTGCTGAGTACGATTTAATCATTTTAGAAACGTCTGGTATCGGACAATCAGATACCGAAATATTAGAGCATAGCGATGTATCACTGTATGTAATGACGCCAGAATTTGGTGCAGCTACTCAGCTCGAAAAAATCGACATGTTAGATTTTGCTGATTTAGTAGCGATTAACAAATTTGATAAACGTGGTGCTTTAGATGCTTTACGCGACGTGAAAAAGCAATATATGCGTAACCATAATCTGTGGCACGAAGATCCTGATACAATGCCTGTTTTTGGTACTATAGCATCTCAGTTTAACGATCCTGGCATGAACACGCTTTACAAAGCGATAATGGATAAAGTTGCAGAAAAAACTGAAGCAGACTTAAAATCAACTTTTGAGATTTCTAAGGAAATGAGCGAGAAGATTTTCGTTATTCCACCATCACGAACACGATACCTGTCAGAGATTGCAGAGAATAACAGAGCTTACGACAAAACAGCAGATGCTCAGGTAGAGGTAGCTCAAAAGCTTTACGGAATTTTTAAAACCATTTGTTCTGTAGCTGTCATTTCGAATGAAAGTGAGAAATCTCTTTTAGATAAAAATGGAATTGACCAAGATGAGATTCTTCGCGTTGCTCTGAATGACAAGAACTCTGTCAGTTCGAGCGCAGTCGAGAACAAAGAGTTTCTAAAGTTGCTTATCGCAGAATTCGATCGCGTAAAACTAAACTTAGATCCTTACAATTGGGAAATCATCACAGGTTGGGATGATAAAGTAAATCGCTATAAAGATCCTATTTACAGTTTTAAAGTGAGAGATAAAGAAATTAAGATAGAAACGCACACTAAGTCGTTATCGCATTCAGATATTCCTAAGGTAGCTTTACCAAAATACCAAGCTTGGGGAGATATTTTAAGATGGTGCCTACAAGAAAATGTACCAGGTGAATTCCCTTATGCTTCAGGGTTATATCCTTTTAAAAGAACAGGTGAGGATCCAACGCGTATGTTTGCAGGAGAAGGTGGTCCAGAGCGTACCAACAGACGTTTTCACTACGTGAGTTTAGGGATGCCAGCAAAGCGTTTATCTACAGCTTTTGATTCGGTAACCTTATACGGAAATGATCCAGATTACAGACCAGATATTTATGGTAAAATTGGTAATGCAGGTGTAAGTATTTGTTGTTTAGACGATGCTAAAAAACTGTATTCAGGATTTAATTTGGCAGATGCAATGACATCGGTAAGTATGACTATTAACGGTCCTGCACCAATGTTACTAGGCTTTTTTATGAATGCAGCCATAGATCAGCAATGTGAAATTTATATCAAAGAAAATGGTTTAGAAGAAGAAGTTGAGCAAAAGATAAAAGCTATTTACAAGGACAAAGAGCGTCCTAAATACAATGCCGAAATTCCTGAAGGAAACGATGGTTTAGGGTTGATGTTATTAGGTGTTACAGGTGATCAGGTATTACCAAAAGACGTCTACGAAGACATTAAAGCAAAGACAATTGCTCAGGTAAGAGGAACGGTTCAGGCAGATATTTTAAAAGAAGATCAGGCGCAGAATACTTGTATTTTCTCAACAGAATTTGCCTTACGTTTAATGGGTGACGTACAAGAATATTTTATTGAGAATAATGTACGTAACTTCTACTCAGTATCCATTTCAGGTTACCATATTGCAGAAGCTGGTGCCAATCCAATTTCGCAGTTAGCATTTACGTTGGCTAACGGATTTACCTATGTAGAATACTACTTAAGTCGAGGAATGGACATCAATAAATTCGGTCCGAATTTATCATTCTTCTTCTCAAATGGTATTGATCCAGAATATGCGGTTATTGGTCGTGTAGCACGAAAAATTTGGGCAAAAGCCTTAAAGCATAAATATGGTGCCAATCCAAGAGCACAAATGTTAAAGTATCATATTCAAACCTCTGGTCGTAGTTTACACGCTCAGGAAATTGATTTCAACGATATTAGAACTACGCTTCAGGCACTATATGCTATTTACGACAACTGTAACTCTTTACATACAAATGCGTATGACGAAGCTATTACAACACCTACGGAAGAATCTGTGCGTCGTGCAATGGCAATTCAGTTGATTATAAATAAAGAATTAGGTTTAGCTAAGAATGAAAATCCAATACAAGGCTCTTTCATTATTGAAGAATTAACCGATTTAGTAGAAGAAGCTGTATTGACTGAGTTTGACAGAATCACAGAACGTGGTGGTGTACTTGGTGCTATGGAAACGATGTATCAACGTAGTAAAATTCAAGAAGAAAGCTTGTACTACGAAACCTTGAAGCATAACGGGGAATTTCCAATTATTGGTGTGAATACATTTTTAAGTAGTAAAGGGTCACCAACAATTCAGCCAGCAGAGGTGATTAGAGCAACTGAAGAGGAAAAGGAAAACCAGATTAAGACACTTCAAAATTTACACAAGGCTCGGAATACAGAAGAGCTATTGAAAGATTTACAACACAAAGCCATAAACAATCAAAATATTTTTGAAGCCTTAATGGATGTATGTAAAGTCTGTTCTTTAGGTCAGATTACCAAAGCGCTTTTCGAGGTGGGTGGACAGTATCGTAGAAATATGTAAGCAGAGAACCGATTTTCATAATTTGAAAATTGTGTGAATCGTTTACCCTGAGCTCGTCGAAGGATCTTTTTCACGAACCAGTTTTTGGGTTTCATAAATTGTGCAGGCTATTTATCCCAAACTCGATTTGGAATTTTTTGGTTTTTAATTTTGAAAAAAGATTACCTGTAAACTCTAAAGAATGAATTATCTAGAACCTACTCAATTCATTGATTATGATACTGAAGTCATTCAAGAATTAGTCAAACCTTATAAAGGTTTGCCTGATAAAAGTAAATCTATTGCTCTATATGAGAGGGTAAGGGATGCGTGGCGATACGATCCCTACACGATTAGATTAGATGAAAACAATTTTAAAGCTAGTGTAATTGCACAACGCTCGGCAGGCAATTGTGTGGAAAAGTCTATTCTTCTCGTGGCTTGTTATAGAGCAGTAGGTCTGCCAGCACGTTTGCATCTAGGTAAAGTTAAGAATCATATCGCAGTCGAGCGGTTGACTGAAAAATTTGGTTCCAACGAGTTAACACCTCATGGAATGGTTAATGTAAAATTAAATGACAAATGGCTAAAATTATCACCAGCCTTTAATGTGGAGTTATGTCATAAATTTAATGTTGATGTGTTGGATTTTGATGGTGAACACGATTCTTTTTTACAAGCATTTAATAGTGATGGCGACCAATTTATGGAATACACGGAGGATTATGGTTTTTTTGACGACGTACCATTAGAATTTATGAAGCAGAATATAAGGGAACATTATCCTCATATCTTTAAGGCTGATGAATCGATAAGAGAGTTTAGATTGTGATTAAAGCGTCAACATCCAACTACGTTGTAGTTTTTTAAAAGTCCTAAGTTCACCTTTTAGAATAGGTAAATAATCCCTTCCGTTACTTTTAGAACGTTCTAAGCGTCTACAATTACTGTACAATTTTGAAGTCAATCGATCCAAGCTTTCTAAATGCTTATGCTTTTTATCGGAATAGCGTTCACGTTCGGCATTGATAATTTCTGGTGCGAGATTAGTCGATTGCTGTACAATATCACCTGAGAAATAAATATCATTATCCTCAGTTCCATCTTCATTCAAATAGTTTAAATCATTATTTAAATAGGTAGAGATACTTCGGGACAACATAATAATATCCATTGCCTTTTTATATATAGGCAAATCCGAAAGATGTGATGGTAGGTTATAATTCATTTTAATAGCAATTGTTACGAATTTACGGAGTAGAAATGACATTTTGATTTAATAATAAAAGTAAAATCGTATATTTACTTTAAATTTTATCTAATTATTGCTTAATTTCTTTAAATGAGTATCGATAACTTAAATTGGAAGATTTTAAAGTGCCTGCAAGAGAATGCACGTATGTCTAACGCTGAGATTGGGAGACGTGTTGGTATTAGTTCACCTGCTGTGAGTGAGCGCATTAAGAAGATGGAAGATGCCGAAATTATACAGGGCTATACCACCTTTGTTTCACCTTTTGAAGCGGGTTATCAACTCAAGGCGCTAATCACCATTAGAGCATTTATGGGCATGTTAAAACCGTTCTTGGAAAAAGTAAAAACCTATGATGAGGTGGTGAACTGTTATCGCATTACAGGGAATGAAAATATAGTTATGGAAGTGGTCCTAAAAAATCAAAAGCATCTAGAAGCTTTTATAGACCAATTGATTACTTATGGCGAGACCAAAACGCAGATTGTGCTGTCTCACGTTGTAAAACATAGTCAGATTAAGCCTTTGAAGTAATTATTGAATAATAGTATTTTCAATATGCTTAGCAATCATTTTAGCGTGAATGCGAGAGTTTTCAATAAACCATTTATGGGTTTCCATTCCGCCACAAATCACACCTGCAAGATATAAGCCTTCAACGTTAGATTCCATCGTCTCTGGATTATAAATTGGAATATGTTTTTCATCCTTTGAGAATTCTATACCAGCTTTCTCCAAAAATTGAAAATTTGGTTGATAACCTGTCAATGCAATTACATAATCATTAGGAACTTCCTTTTGGCCATTGGGAGTTTCAATTATAATCTTGTCTTTTGCAATCTTCTTGATTTCTGAATTGTAATAGGCCTTAATGCTACCTTCTTTAATACGGTTAAGAATATCTGGTCTTACCCAATACTTTACACGTTCTCCAATAGCTTCTTTTCTTATAATCATGGTGACATTTCCACCTTTTCTATAGATTTCCAAAGCTGCATCAACTGCTGAATTACTTGCGCCTACAATAGCAATATTTTGCAATGTAAAAGGATGGGCTTCTTTATAATAATGAAACACTTTTGGCAAATCTTCGCCTGGTACATTTAGTAAATTAGGGATGTCATAAAATCCTGTAGAGATGATTACCTTTTTTGCTTTGTAGTGACTTTTGCTTGTGGTGATTTCAAAATTGTTTTTCGTCTTATCAATTGAAGAGACTTCTTCATATAAATTGATATTTAATTGGTTTGAAGTTGCCACTCTTCGGTAATATTCCAAAGCTTCGTTACGAGTTGGTTTCGGGTTGTTACTAATGAATGGAATATCGTCAATTTCCAACTTTTCTGAAGTTGAAAAAAAGGTCATATTCAACGGATAATTAAAAAGTGAGTTAGTTAGTGCACCTTTCTCAATTACTATGTAGTTCCAGTTTCGTTTTTTACATTCTAAGGCGCAGGCAATTCCGATAGGTCCTGCGCCAATTATAATAATGTCTAAATTTGTTTTATTCATAGGAATTATAAAGGTAGCAGAATTCGTATCTTAACTCAAATTGCACTCGTTTATTAACATTCTTTTTAAATATAAAAGTAAAACTATTCCAACAGCACCAAGTCCAAGCATTATAAACCAAGTGTTGTCATAACCTAGGTTATCTACAAGTCTTAATCCAATATTATGACCAAAAATATGAGAAATAGAAAACGCCATTACGTACATTGAAAGATATTCACCTTGCTTTCCTTTTTTTGCGCGTTCAATAGCAAATGCATTAGAGAATGGAAAAGCGACCATTTCACCAATGGTCATAAGAAGGATGCCGACAACCAATATACCTATCCAGGTCGTAAGATTAATCACTAAAAAGCTCAATGCTGTTAGTAACAACCCAATCAA
Organism: Leeuwenhoekiella palythoae; assembly: GCA_964221315.1. Lineage (GTDB taxonomy): Bacteria > Bacteroidota > Bacteroidia > Flavobacteriales > Flavobacteriaceae > Winogradskyella > Winogradskyella palythoae_A. The sequence goes on from CAXPYI010000010.1 coordinate 86,015, forward strand.
AGTTAAGCCAATTTTTGAGCGTTTTAGATGCTCTAACCAATGGATTAATGGCATCTCTAAAAGAAAAATAAAAAAACCATTTAAGCCTAGAAGTAATCCTATTTCAAAAGGTGTTAGAGAATGAATATCCTTGTAGTACAAAGGCATTGTTGAAAAATACTGCAAGAATATGACGCCAAAAATAACCATAGCCATAAAGAATACCCAAAACGGTTTGTCGCTATATACCGAAACAGGGTTGTCAACTTTTGTCTCATCAATAGCTTTTGCTTTTTTAGGATTTAAGACCAGAATTAATAGCAGAGTTGCCAAAATACAGGTAATACCATCTACCCAAAATAATCCACCATAACCCATTGTAGCAATGATTAATCCGCCAACAGCTGGACCTGCCGAAAATCCTAGATTTATGGCAAGACGAATGAGTGTTACCGAACGTGTTTTGTTCTCGGGTTTACTGTAAACGCTCATTGCAACAAACATCGCAGGTCTGAAGGTGTCTGCCACAAGCATTACTAGAAATATACCTAAACATATACTTGCAAAAGAGTCTAAAAACTGCAAAGCGATGAATAATATACCAGTACTTAGGAGGCTTCTTACCATAACTTTATAATAACCAATAGAGTCAGTAAGTTTTCCGCCAATCCAAGTACCAATAACAGAGCCTAAACCAAAGGCACTCATAACCCAACTTATTTGAGGTAATGATAGGCTTTTGTCTTCCTCTAGATATATGGTTAAAAAAGGAATGACCATTGTGCCTGCACGATTAATGAATGTTATAAGTGCAAGCCACCAAACCTCATTAGACAAACCATTAAAGGTTTTAAAGTAATTTCTGAATAGTGTTTTCATTTTGGTTGTTGTTATAAAAATAAAAAGTCCGACGGTATCGTCGGACTTTTAAATATTATTAAATAGTATATAGGTATAGCTACAATAGATAATACGTCCGAATGGTTTCCGAAGAAATCGCCCAGGTTTGTTTTGCATATCTATTGACTTGTTTCATTTTATTTTTAATAACTAGAGTCAAAGCTACAATAAAATTCTATAAGTTGTATTTTTGAATTTTAAAATAATTACAGAATGAATAATTTTCTTTTACTTTTCTTATTGTCATTTTCTATTGGTTGTGCTCAGGACAAACAAATGTTGAGTGGTGAGACCGATTGGCAGAAAAAAATGAATGCCGATTTTAAAGATGCCACAAAATCTCCCCTTAAGGACAAAGACCGAAAGAATTTCACAGGTTTGGATTTTTACAAGTTTGACTCTACATATGTTGTTACAGCAACGCTTAAAAGAACACCAGATGCAAAACCTTTTAAAATGAAAACCACAACCGAGAGGAGACCGGATTATGTGCAATATGGTGTAATTACCTTTACATTAAAAGGAGAAGAATACCAACTAAACATCTACCAGAATTTGGGATTGTTGGATAAAGAAGGTTATGAAGATTACTTATTCTTACCTTTCTTAGACGATACTAATGGGGAAGGAAGTTATTCTGGTGGTCGCTACACGGAAGCTAGAATTCCTGATGGTGATACAATTGTCATTGATTTCAATACAGCATATAATCCTTATTGTGCCTATAATGAAAAATACTCTTGCCCAATTGTGCCAAGAGAAAATTACTTAGCAACCGAAGTTAGGGCAGGAGTAAAAGCGTTTAAAAAGCACTAAGCTTTAACGAGGTACAATCCTAAAAATACCGCCAAAAAACCAACGACAAAACTTGCAATGGCGTAAACCGCAAAACTCATAAAGTCACCAGATTTTAAAAACACGTGGTTTTCATAAGCAAAGGTTGAAAACGTAGTAAAGCCTCCACAAAATCCCGTTGCCAATAATAGGGTTTGGCTTTCTGTAAGGCTATTGTTTCTGGCAGCTAGGCCTAAAATAATTCCAATCAATAAGCTACCGATAATATTTGCCGTAAAAGTGCCATAAGGAAATCCACCATCAGAAGTATTGAGCCATTTGCCAACAAAAAAACGCAGTACACTACCAAATCCACCGCCTAAGAAAACTAAAAGGAGTTGTTTCAAAATCTATTTTACTTCAATGTATATTTCGGTTTTCCAATCTGCAGGGTTAGGAACAGCCGATGGGTCAGTAGGGTAAATTTCTAGCATCGATCCGCCTTCAGCAAATTCTAAATTATTATCCCTGATATAAGCCATGGTTTTATCCCAAGCTTCCTTTAAGTTATCGTAGTTACCCATTAACACGGTCTTTACGGCTTTGAAAGATTCTAACTGACCAGTTAAAATTTCTGGGTCATCGGAAATAATTCTGGAGTTGGTAGGAATACATACTGAGAAGATAACAGCATTGTTCTTTTCATCCCACTTTTCGTAAAGTACAAATGGAGCACCAGCGAAAGTGATATTATTGGCTATGGCGTAAGCACCAACCTTAGGGAACTCTTTCTGCATTTCGGTCTGAAAATCAGTTAATTTACAAGAAGTTGTCTTGTACAAGTAATACCCTCCGCTGTGTTGTGTAACGCCTTCAATATTGATACTGTATTTGTTCATTTTTACTTGTAAAACACTATCGAGCATAACTAAGCTTCGTTCGTATTTTGGACCTATTTGGCTTTCCATACCTCCCATTAAAGTTGAGAAAAACTTAAATACAAATGGGAGGTCTTTACCAGAAATACTCCATTTTACGTCCGTAGTGCCGTTATCATTTTTGTTGAGTTCCCAGGTGACTTTAGATTTAGGAAAATCCTCAAACTGCATTTCTTGTGTTATAGAGTTAAAAGGGTTGGCGTCAACAGTTTTCATTCTCCCGATACCATCTTCGTCTTCCCAAGTGTAGTTACCTCCGACACCATCCGTTTGGTCGCCTAGAGTTATTTTAGTATCTGGTTTCTCTTCGACCCACGCGGACCACGATTCCCAATTTTCAAAATCAATAACTTCATTGTAAACCACAGGTTGTGGTGCATTAATAGTTTTGGTTCTCGTAACCTCAAAAGAATTCGGTTGTACAGCTATATATATAGCCAATCCAATTACAATAACGAGTAAGAATAATAAGATAAATTTTAATGCTTTCATCTTTTGGTTAGATTTTAGTAGTTGTTCAAAGATAGTAATTTTACCATACGTGTAGTGTACACTAGATTCATTAGTTGAAGTAATATTTTCATTTTTTTAAAAGAAATTTTAAATAAAAAAATTCACGTATTTTTGTGTGAATTCAAAAAAACTAACTTCAAATGAATCTAAAATCAATATTTACAATCTGCCTTATTGCACTGTTTGCATTGTCTTGTAAAGATGATACTAAAGAAACGGTTAAGGATGGAAACAAGGAAAATACCGAAACAAAATTCGACTATAATGTAGAGCAGTTTGCTGACATTAAAATTTTACGTTATCAAATCCCAGGATGGGAAAACCTAAGCTTAAAAGAGCAAAAACTTGTGTATTACCTTGTTGAAGCTGGTCTTGCTGGCCGCGATATTATGTGGGACCAAAACTACAGGCACAACCTTAAGATTAGAAAAGCACTAGAGCATATCTATACCAATTATACTGGTGATAAAACTACCGACAACTGGAAGGCTTTTGAGGTGTATTTGAAACGTGTTTGGTTTAGCAATGGTATTCATCACCATTACTCAAATGACAAACTAAAACCAGAGTTTAATAAAGACTATCTTAATGAGTTGTTACTTGCGACCAAAGCAAAACTTGATGGGGAGGCTTTTGACGTTATCTTTAATGATAAGGATATGAAAAAAGTGAATCAGGCTAAGGGTGTAGATAATGTAGCGCTTTCGGCAGTTAATTTTTACGGGCCAAATGTCACTAATGCAGATGTAGAAAAATTTTATAAGAATAAGAAATCTCCAGATCCAGATAGACCATTGGCCTATGGTATTAACACCAAATTGGTTAAGGAAAACGGAGAAGTAAAAGAACTGGTTTATAAATCAGGTGGCTTATACGGCTCAGCTATAGATGAAATTGTAAAGTGGTTAGAGAAAGCACAAGGTGTTGCCGAGAACAAAGCACAAGGTGATGCCATTGGTCTTTTAATTGAATATTACAAAACAGGTGATTTACAGACTTGGGACGATTACAATGTCGCTTGGACCAATGCTACTGCTGGCAATGTCGATTACATCAATAGTTTTATTGAGGTCTATAATGATCCATTAGGTTATACAGGATCTTATGAGACTATTGTTCAAATCAATGATTTTGATATGTCTCAAAAAATGAAGGTGTTATCGGATAATGCACAATGGTTTGAAGATAACTCACCACTTATGGATGAGCATAAAAAGGATAGTGTTGTTGGTGTAACTTATAAAGTTGTGACTGTAGCAGGCGAAGCTGGTGATGCCTCACCAAGTACACCAATAGGTGTTAATTTACCAAACTCAAACTGGATAAGAAAAGAAGTGGGTAGTAAGTCTGTTTCTCTTGGAAATATTATTAACGCCTACAATAATGCAGGTAGTGGTGGACGATTAAAAGAGTTTGTTCATGATGAAGAAGAGCTGAAATTAGAAGAAAAACATGGTCAACTTGCAGATAAACTTCACACAGCACTTCACGAAGTTATAGGTCACGCATCTGGGCAACTAAATCCTGGTGTAGGTGAAACTAAGGAAACCCTCAAAAATTATGCTTCTACTTTAGAAGAAGGTCGTGCAGATTTAGTCGGTCTTTATTATCTATACAGTCCTAAACTTGAAGAGCTTGGGTTAGTTGAAGATTGGAAAGCGGTCGGTAAAGCAGCTTACGATGGTTACATAAGAAATGGTTTAATGACACAGTTAATCCGTTTAAATCTTGGAGATGATGTTGAAGAGGCACACATGCGTAATAGACAATGGGTAAGTGCTTGGGCATATGAAAGAGGGAAAGAAGATAACGTTATTGAAAAGGTAACCAGAGATGGAAAGACGTATTTCAATATTAACGATTACGAGAGGCTAAGAGAAATTTTTGGTGAATTGTTAAGAGAGACACAGCGTATTAAGTCTGAAGGCGATTATGCTGCTGTTGAAGCCTTAGTAGAGGGCTATGGTGTAAAGGTGGACCAGGCGATTCACGCTGAGGTGCTTGAGCGCAACAAGCAATTTACATCTGCACCCTATAGTGGTTTTGTAAATCCAGTGATTATGCCAGCTAAGGATGCTGATGGTAATATTAAGGCATTTAAAATTGAACAACCAAAAGGTTTCCCTGAGCAAATGTTAGAGTACAGTAAAAAATACAGTCATTTGCCAGTAGTGAATTAAAATTAGCTGTTATCTAAATATGCGATAAGCAGTCATGAATTCATGACTGCTTTTTGTTTATACTAAATTTCAACAGCAAAAAGTTTATAATTATAAGAATAATAAGCAACATCATATATATAGTTTATATGATATCGTGATAATTCTAAATTGTCATCCTTAATAGGATAGTGCTTTTGTAAATTGAAAAGAAAAATAGGGAGTCATCAATATGCCCAATAGAAGTATATTTTAGCCAGTCAGATGAAAAATAATTAGGAAATGACTTAATGTGAAGTTACATAAAAATAAACTTCACTACTGCAATCATGCCAATAAAACCTATAAAAGCTATCAATATCCAAATCGTGCCTTTGTAGTGAGTTTGGTGAGTCTTTTTATCTTTACCATATTGATATGCAATTGCAGCAACAAATACAATAAAAAATAATATCCCAAAAATCCATTGACCAGTAGAAAACATTAGTTTAATTTTATGCAAAAATAATCAAATCGAGACTAAAACCTTACATTTAAAAAGTCTCTTTACTGTATATACGAAAAAATAATAACTTTAGATTTATAATACACATGCAAGATAAAATCAATGCCGTAAAGGCATTTCACACCGCCTTTAAAATAGGTCATAGGGAAACCCCAAAAGCTGATTTAGGAATTGAGAAAAATATGTTGCGATACAAACTCATGAGAGAAGAAAATGAGGAGTATTTAGAAGCTGCAAATGATAACGATTTGGTAGAAGTTGCCGATGCCCTGGGAGATATGCTCTATATTTTATGCGGTACCATCATTGAACATGGTTTGCAGTATAAAATTGAAGAGGTTTTTGAAGAAATACAGCGTAGTAACATGAGCAAGTTAGGCGAAGATGGAGAACCAATCTATAGGGAAGACGGAAAGGTTTTAAAAGGCCCAAGCTACTTCAAACCAAACATTAAAGAGATTTTAGAAAAATAGCTTATCTTTTTTAAGAAGTGTATTCTTTCATTATTAAATTAACCACTAATCAACCTTAACGCGCCAGCCATAAGGGTCGTCGGTTTTATTGGTCTGTATATCCGTAATACGCTTTTTTAGTAAAGCACCATAAGTATTTTCAAGTTGAGGTAACTCGTAATCTTTGCCCTTATACCCAAAGCCAGAAATTGGTGATACAACAGCGGCTGTACCAGCACCAAAGAGTTCCTTAAGGCTACCGTTTTCTGAGGCTTCAATAAGTTCGGTAACTTTTATTTTACGCACTTCTACATTAATGCCTTCAGCTTCAGCGATGGTTATAATGCTTTTTCTTGTAATGCCATCAAGAATCCTGTCACTAGTCGGCACTGTAAGCAAAGTGTCATTAATTCTTACAAAAATATTCATAGCTCCAGCCTCTTCTATATATTCGTGCGTATTGTCATCTGTCCAGATTACTTGTTGGTAGCCTCTATCTTTAGCGAGTTGGGTTGGGTAAAACTGACCTGCATAATTACCACCAGCTTTTGCAAAACCAACGCCACCATTTGCTGAACGCGAATATTTTTCTTCAATGAGCACTTTTACTTTTCCAGAAAAATAGGATCCAGAAGGTGCACATGCAATAATGAATTTATAAGCAACTGCAGGCGAAGCATGAAAACCTTCACCAGTAGCAAACATAAAAGGTCTAATGTACAGTGCACTACCTTCAGCTCTAGGTATCCAATCTTTTTCAAGTTTTAAAAGTTCTCTAAGACCATCCATAAAATAACTTTCAGGTAACTCTGGCATGGCAAGACGCTTGGCAGAAATATTCAAGCGCTTAAAGTTGTCGATTGGCCTAAACAAAAACACGTTGTTTTCAGTATCTTTATAAGCCTTCATACCTTCAAAAATCGACTGACCGTAATGAAAAATCTTTGAAGAAGGAGCTAAGGTAATTGGCTGGTATGGTATAATCTTAGGACTTTTCCACTTTCCATTCTCAAAATCGCACACAAGCATGTGGTCCGTAAATACACTTCCAAATGTTAAATTGTTAAAATCTACATTTTCAATTTTCGAAGTTTTGGATTTTTCAATTTCGATGTCCTTAGTAAAGTTAATAGCCATAGTCACCTTTCATTTATTCGACAAAAGTACGTAATCAATGCCGTTAATAAAAGGCTATTTAAGCTTTAATTTCGTAAATTCGCATTTCAATAAACAAACAATACTAAAGTTTTTAATAATGAAAAAAATAATCTTGTTTTTTGCAATGAGCTTGGCAATAGTTTCTTGTAAAAATGAAAAAGAAACAACCGAAGAAAAAGTAGAGGAAGTAAAAAAGGAAATGGCTTATACTTCTATTGGAATGGAAATTAACGATGCAGACGCTTTATCATCTGAACGTATGATGGAGCATTATAAAGGTATGAAAGTAGGTGATACCGTACCTACTAAAATGAAAGCCAAAATTGTTGAAGTGTGCTCTAAAAAGGGCTGTTGGATGACCTTGGATATGGACGGTGAAAACCAGGTAATGGTAAAGTTTAAGGATTACGGTTTCTTTATGCCTCTTGATGCTGAAGGTGAAGTTGTGGTTAACGGAATAGCCTATGTTGAAGAAACTCCTGTTGACGAGTTAAGACATTATGCTGAAGATGCTGGTAAATCAAAAGAAGAAATTGAGGCCATTACAGAGCCAAAACTAGAGTACAAATTTGAAGCTGACGGTGTATTACTAAAAACCGAGTAGTGAAGCGAAAAATCATCACCACATCTGATGGTTCTAAGACCATTCAGATTGAAGATTGGAATGAGCAATACCATTCCATTCATGGTGCCATACAAGAAGCAAACCATGTATTTATTAAACATGGTTTGCTTTTCTTTTTACAGACTTGTCATTCAGAGCGAAGCGAAGAGTCTGAACCTGTAAGTGTCCTCGAAATCGGCTTTGGCACAGGACTCAATGCCTTCCTAACCTTGCTGAAAGCAGAAAAGTTAAAGCAGAACATCAATTACGTTGGGGTAGAAGCTTATCCTGTAAAAACCGAAGAAATTCAACAATTGAACTACATCGAGTTAATTTCTGATGAACACAAGGCTGAATTTGAGGACATGCATAATATTCCTTGGGAGGGGCAACACGATATAAGCCCAATCTTTAAACTCGAAAAACAACAAAAATTCTTCAAGGACATAACCGACCAAAATAGGTTTAATATCATTTATTTTGATGCGTTTGGCGCTCGCGTACAACCCCAACTTTGGACAGAAGATATCTTTGTTATTATGCATAAAGCGCTCAAAAACAATGGTGTTTTAGTAACCTATTCTGCTAAAGGAAGTGTAAGGCGTGCTATGCGAGCCGTTGGCTTTGCTGTTGAGCGACTTCCTGGGCCACCTGGAAAACGTGAAATGCTGAGAGCCACGAAGAATTCAACGAAATGAGTTAAATGTTAAGAGCGCGAAAAATTAAATAAAAGCCTTACTTCGAGTTATTCTGAGATTGAGGAATTTTATCTACACTATTATATCTAAATTCACTCAAATAGAAATTGCAGTCTGTAAACGTTAAATCCAAATTAAAGTCTCGTTGAAGCCCTAAGGCATGTCGTATCTTTGGTAAGAACAAAAAAAGCTAAAGAAAAAGAAAAGCAATGACCGTATTAATAACAGGAGCGACAGGATTAATCGGGCAGGAAATAGTAAAACTTTGCCACGCCGAAGAAGTTAATGTTCATTATTTAACTACCTCAAAATCCAAACTTAATACAGGAGATAATTATAAAGGATTCTATTGGGACCCAAATAATAATGAGATTGACCATAGATGTTTTGAAGGAGTATCCGTGATCATAAATATGGTAGGTGCTTCTATATCAAAGCGCTGGACGGAAGATTATAAAAAAATCATAATAAAAAGCCGAACAAAGACCGCGAAATTACTTCAAGATACAATTAAGAAACATAATTTCAAGATTGATTATGTGTTGTCTGCAAGTGCTATTGGTATTTACCCATCAAGCCTGGTGAATTATTATGATGAGGATAACACTGAGATTTCTGAAACCTTTTTAGGTGATGTGGTTACTGCATGGGAAAATGTAGTTGATGAGTTTAAACTCTTGGGCTGCAAAGTGGCAAAGATTAGGATTGGGCTTGTATTGGCTAAGAATGATGGTGCTCTTCCTAAAATAGTGAAACCAATGAGGTACGGGTTTGGTGCTGCTTTTGGTAGTGGCAAGCAATGGCAAAGTTGGATTCATATCGAGGATTTGGCACGTATTTTTATGCACACTTTACAATATCAACTAGAAGGTATTTACAATGGTGTAGCTCCAAATCCAGTAACCAATAACGATTTTACAAAAATGGCCGCTGATGTACTTAGTCGTCCATTAATCTTACCAAATATCCCTAAGTTTGCAATGCAATTGATTTTGGGTGAAATGCACATACTTCTTTTTGAAAGCCAACGTGTAAGTTCTCAAAAAATTGAGAATAAAGGCTTTCATTTTAAATATGCTAATTTAAGACCTGCTTTAGAAGATTTGTTGGTCTAAATTACTATAAGTAAACGTTAGATATAAGTCTCTCAACAGTTGGATGGTCATTACCACCAGCAGGCTCAATGGTTATATTAAAAGATTCTGCATGGTCTATATATTCCATAGTAATGAGATTTTTGTCTTTAGCAATTACGCCCATATTTATCATTTCACCCTCAACATCTGCCCACATTTGGTAGTCGTGCGCATCATCTAATTTTGGTAAGCGTTCGGTATTGATCACTACAGATTTAGTGTTGTGGTTAACATAGCTTATCACTTTACCATCAGGCATTAAGGTATTGCCTTTTAACACATATTGTTTAGTATCAGGATGTGTAAGCGTAGCGAATAGCGCACTTTCGTATTCTAATTGTTTGTTGAGGTTCTTGAGTTTATCATTTAACTCGGTGTTTTCTTTTTCAACCGTTTGCAGTTGTTGTTTTACGTTGCTCATCTCATTATACATCCAAAAACCACCTAGTATCAAAAATGCTGTTACACTGGCTGCAATGCCTAAATACCATTTAGAATTACTTTTAGGATTAATCTCAATTACATTCGTTTTGTTAGAATCAGATTTTATATTTTCCAAGAGCTGCGTTTTAACTTTTGTAGCTGGCTCAATGGCATTTTCTAATCCTAGGGTTTCAAAGTCTTTTTCTAATGCATCAAACTGTGCTTTTAGTTCGATATCTGATGCTAAGGTGTGCTCAATTTGTTCACATTCTTGCGCATTGAGTTCACCAAGTATGTATTGCTCTAATAGTCCGTTATCTAATATCGTTTTCTTATCCATCATCACAGCGCATTTATTATTAGTAAAACTACACTCAGGGCTTTAGTATAGGTTTTTCGCAATTGATTTAATGCTTGCCGAACGTAAGATTTGAACGTGCCAAGAGGCACATCCATTTGCTGGTGTGCTTCCTTATGCGTTAAGCCTTTAAAATATACTAATTCTATGGCTACTTTATGGTGTTCCTCTAATGTGGTTATGGCACCATTAAGCTCTAAATATTTTGGGTCTATACTAATAGCTTCTTCTTTACTATCATATACACTAAAATCATCGGTTTGGATGAGTGGTTCAACTTTTCTTAGAAAATTTAACGTTTTGTTCCTAGCAATTCTAAACACCCAAGTATAAAAACGACCTTTGCTGGCATCATAGCTTTCGGCTTTGTCCCAAACGGCCATAAAGGTATCTTGGAGCAGGTTTTGAGCTTTACCTTCATCGCGCACCATTTTTATAATTACACTATAAATGGCACCAGCATATTTGTCGTAGAGTAACGATAACGCACGCTCATCCTTGTCTTTGAGTTGTTGAATAAGAAAGTTATCGTTTTGCATTAATGTTAAAGATTTCCCAAAAATAAAGGCGAGCTCATCCAGCAGCATCAAGCCTGTGTAAATATAAATGAAAGCACTTCAAAAACGAAATAAGTGCAAAATTTAGTTTAACCAAAATTTCAAAAATCATGAAAAAGTTAGTATTAGTTTTAACTACAATTACAGCATTGGTATTTTCCCAAATGGCAACTGCGCAAAAAACTATCGTAGATGTAGCGGTAGGAAATGACAATTTTTCAACGTTGGTAACCGCATTAAAAGCTGCAGACTTAGTAGAAGCCTTACAGGGTGATGGTCCTTTTACTGTATTTGCTCCTACCAATGATGCTTTTGCAAAAATTGACAAGGAAACTTTAGGCAATTTATTAAAACCTGAAAATAAAGAGACTTTATCCAAAGTATTGACTTACCATGTTATATCTGGAAATTTAATGGCTAGTGATGTAGTGGCTGCCTTAAAGAAAGGTAAGGGTAAAGTAGAAGTAGAAACTTTGTCCGGTGAAAAATTGACTGTGATGCAAAAAGATGGTAAAATCTGGTTAAAGGATCAAAATGGAAATTACAGTGAAATCACTGCGACGGACATTAAGGGAAGCAATGGGGTAATCCATGTAATTGACACAGTAGTAATGCCAGAATAATAATGGTTTAGTGTTAGTTAGTGTATTACTACTAAGCTATAAATCAAAAATTAATATTGTAATGTTTGATTAATAGCCAGGCAATTTTAATGATAAAATTGCTGCGAACATTCTGAGAAAGCGTTTCTAATGGAATTCGAGACTTAGGATGTTCTCTCTGACGTTAAGATTAAATTGCTATGATCAGAGAAAAAGAAAAGCACTTGCAAACTTGCAAGTGCTTTTTGTTTATGTTATTAAATGAAACTTAGACTGAAACTAGTCTGTCAAAAAAAATCGCCAGTTCGAATTTTTTTACTTGTGTCTGTGTCTATGCCTTTTTGGCCACCAAGTTAACCTTTAACTCGATATCGTCATTTATAAAGCTATCTCCTAGATCATCAAAGAATGACTTAGAACCATACTTTACATTCCACTTAGAGCGATCGATTGTAAAAGTTTCACTAGTTAAAGTCATAGTATCACCATCCATCGAAGTTGTAACAGGGATGCTAATATTGTTAGTGGTTTCCTTCATGGTTAAATTTCCAGAAAGCATTGTTTTACCATCAACAGTTTTTAAGCCAGTAACTTCAAACTTTGCATTCGGATATGTTTCAGCGTCAAAAAAGTCAGCGCTTTTAAGGTGACCTGTTAATTTAGCATTACCTTCTTTTTCTACAGGAATGTCCGTAACAACGATACTATTCATATCTATGGTAAAATTACCACTTTCTATAGCTCCATTGTTTACTTCTACAGCACCTTCCTTTATAGAAATTGTTCCTGTATGTGTCCCTGTTGGCTTAAAGCCTTTCCACTCAATAGTAGATTGATCTGCAAGCGCCTTGTAAGTTACAGCAGTTGCTTCCGCTACTGCAGCTTCTTCTGCATCTGTGGTTTCAGCTTCTTTAGCTTTATCCTTACATCCAAAAAAAGCAACCAGTGCTATTAAGGTAAAAATTTTTAAAAATGATGTTTTCATGTCAGTGTTTTTTATGTTTTGTTTTAAGAAGGTAAAGTTACAAATTAGGAAAACTATAAACTTATAAAAAAATGTTAATGACATTTTGACATTTTTATAATAATGGCAGTACTTTTGCAAACCTAAATCGAAGATTTATATCAAGTAACAGAAACCATAACTCAAGATGAGTAAAAAAAATAAAGACAAAAAGGTTGAAGAACCTCAAGTGGAGGAGAATTCAACAACAACTGCAGAAGCCATCAAGGAAGAAAGCGAAAAGATTTCCGCGGAAGCACAATTGCAAGATCAATTAGCTGCTGAGAAAGATAAGTTTATGCGCTTGTTTGCCGAATTTGAAAATTATAAAAAGCGAACTAATAAGGAGCGTATTGAGTTATTTAAAACAGCTAGTGAGGGAGTAATGTTAGCAATGCTTCCTGTTTTAGATGATTTTGAGCGTGCCCTTATGCATATTGAAGAAGATAAGGAAGCTGAGGAATTACGTAAAGGCGTATTGTTGATATACAACAAGCTTTTGACGACCCTTGAACAAAAAGGGCTGTCAAAGATAGAAGTGAACAAAGGAGACACTTTTAATGCCGATGACCATGAAGCAGTAACGCAAATACCAGCACCTAGCGAAGATTTAAAAGGTAAGGTTATCGATGTTGTGGAGCGTGGTTACAGATTGGGAGATAAAGTTATCAGATTCCCTAAAGTGGTTATAGGACAGGCTTAAATTATAGAGTATTAACAATTCGTCAGTTCGAGTGATTTTGAAGGGCGAAAAGTTGTATCGAGAACAATAAAAAGATACCCACTTTTGTGGGCAGTAAACATGAAAGAAGATTATTACGACATACTGGGAGTTAGTAAAAGTGCTACCGATGCTGAGATAAAAAAGGCCTATAGAAAAATGGCTTTGAAATACCACCCAGACAAAAATCCTGATGATAAGGAAGCTGAGGAAAAGTTTAAAAAAGCAGCCGAGGCTTATGAGGTTTTAAGCAATGCAGATAAGAAAGCTCGCTATGACCAATTTGGTCATCAGGCTTTTGAAGGAGCTGGTGGCTTTGGAGGAGGTGGCATGAATATGGATGACATTTTCAGCCAGTTTGGTGATATTTTTGGAGGTGCCTTTGGTGGAGGAGGCTTTAGCGGTTTTGGCGGCGGTGGAAGACAACGCGTAGTCAAAGGAAGCAACTTAAGAATTAGAGTAAAGTTGACATTAGAAGAAGTAGCCAATGGTGTTGAGAAAAAGATTAAAGTAAAGCGCAAGGTACAAGCTAAAGGAACAACTTATAAAACTTGTGGAACATGTAATGGTTCTGGTCAGGTAACACGTGTAACCAATACCATTCTGGGTAGAATGCAAACAGCTTCAACATGTCAAACATGTGGTGGAGCAGGACAAATCATTGATAAAAAACCGTCTGATGCCGATGCTCAAGGTTTAAAAGTTGCAGAAGAAACCGTATCTGTAAAAATTCCCGCAGGTGTTGTTGATGGTATGCAACTCAAGGTTACCGGTAAAGGTAACGATGCGCCAGGAAACGGTATTGCAGGTGATTTATTGGTTGTTATTACTGAAGACGAACATCCTACCTTAAAGCGCGAAGGTGATAATTTACATTATGACATGTATGTAAGCTTACCAGATGCTGTATTGGGAACTTCAAAAGAAATTGATACGGTTACGGGTAAAGTGAGGATTAAGATTGAAGCAGGTGTACAGTCTGGTAAAATTCTAAGATTAAGAGGTAAAGGAATACCGAGCATCAATGGTTATGGTAAAGGAGATCTATTAGTACACGTAAATGTTTGGACACCAAAGACTTTGAATAAAACCCAGAAAGAGTTTTTTGAAAGCATGCGAGAAGATGAGCATTTTGAGCCTAAACCGGAAAGCTCTGATAAATCTTTTTTCGAAAAGGTTAAAGATATGTTTTCATAAAAAGCCTATAATTCATAAAAAATACTATCTTTGAATTATCGCTAATGCTAATTAGCGATAATTTTTCTTTTTCATAGCAATTTTTTCCCATCCTTATCTAACCATAAGGGTGGGTTTTGTTTTTTATCCCTATTTAGTTTCTAGATCTTTTTAAATTTCCAATTAAATATTCTCGTTTAAATATTAAATGATTAATTGACTCATCATGGTTTCTAGAAAATTTTGATTTGATTCGAGTTAAGGAAATAATTAAATGTTACATAAATAGTCTTATTTAATTGCTTTAATTAATCCATACATTTAATATCTTTACGAGCCTTTTAACCCAACCCTAAAAAATTAAGTTTTATATGAATGACTTATTAGTTGCTGATTCCGTGTCTAAAAACTTTGGAAATTTTAAAGCGCTAAATCAGGTATCTATTGCTGTGCCAAAGGGAAGTATTTTTGGATTACTTGGACCAAATGGAGCAGGTAAGACAACACTAATACGTATCATTAACCAAATAACCATGCCAGATGAAGGCTCTGTGTTGCTAGATGGACAACCTCTAAAGCCAGAGCATATTAGGGATATTGGCTATTTGCCAGAAGAACGAGGATTGTACAAATCCATGAAGGTTGGTGAGCAAGCTTTATACTTGGCGCAGCTGAAAGGGATGTCCAAGGCTGAAGCTAAGAGTAGATTGAAGTACTGGTTCGATAAATTGGAAATAGGTGACTGGTGGAATAAAAAAATCCAGGAATTAAGTAAAGGTCAGGCCCAAAAAATTCAATTTATCGTAACGGTTTTGCATAAGCCCAAACTTTTAATTTTTGATGAGCCGTTTTCTGGTTTCGACCCAATAAATGCAAATCTTATTAAAGATGAAATCTTGCAATTACGAGAAGAAGGTGCTACTGTAATTTTTTCGACACATCGAATGGAATCCGTTCAAGAACTTTGTGACCATATTGCGCTGCTTCATAAATCGAATAAAATATTAGATGGTAAATTAAACGACATTAAGCGTCAATATAAAACCAATACCTTTGAAGTTGGACTGCAGTCCGATAACAGTGAGAAAATTTTAAAGGAAATTAAAGATAAATTTGAGGTGTTTCCTGCAACTTTCAAAAATCTAAATGACGACATTAAGTTGAACATAAAAATCGATGAGTCCGCCTCATCAAATGATTTGCTGTCATTTTTAACATCGAGAGCAGAGGTACACCACTTTGTTGAGGTTATCCCAACGGCAAATGATATTTTTATTCAAACTGTAAAAAACAATTAAGAATAATGAACCATTTACCACTCATTATAAAGCGAGAATATTTAACTAAGGTGAAGAATAAGTCATTTATTGTAATGACGTTTTTAAGTCCATTGATAATGATTGCTTTAATCGCAGTTGTGGCTTATCTATCTCAACTAAATAATGATAAGAAGCGTACTATATCGGTATTGGATGAATCGGGCTATTTAGAAGACGTTTTACAAAATACCGAAAATACAACCTATACCATGTTAAGCGGTTTAAGTTTTAATGATGCGATAGCTCTAGTAAAAGAAAAAGAAGATTATGGTTTGCTACACATTTCTAAGGTAGATTCGTTGAGTGAGATTTCTAAGAACATAAAATTTTATTCTGAAGAGTCACCCTCTTTATCTGTTATTTCATCTTTAGAGGGAAAAATTGAAGATCATTTAAAAGAAATGAAACTGCAAGAAGACGGTGTGAGTTTGGCAATGATAAAGGCGTCAGAGACGGACATTGATATTATACAAGAAAGTTTTGATGGTCAAAAAAGTTCTAAGGAGGGCAATGTTGTAAAGTTGATATTTGGTGGCATAGCGGGTTACTTACTGTTTATGTTTATTATCATTTATGGTAATATGATAATGCGTAGTGTCATTGAGGAAAAAACCAGCAGGATTATAGAGGTTATCATATCTTCGGTAAAACCAGTACAACTGATGTTGGGTAAAATTATAGGCACATCCTTAGCAGGTTTGACCCAATTTGCCATTTGGGTTGTTTTGGGAGGTGTTTTAATGGTGGTGGTATCTGCAATATTGGGCATTGATTTAGCTCAATTGCAAACGCCTCAACAAGATATGGTAAACCAAGCTATGCAATCTGATGGAGCGCAAGCTATTGCCGAAAATGTTTTTGTTGAGATCACCAATTTACCGATTGTTAACTTAATATTTGCCTTTATTTTCTTCTTTATCGGTGGCTATTTGTTGTATAGTTCACTATACGCAGCCATTGGTGCGGCAGTCGATAACGAAACAGATACACAGCAATTTATGTTGCCAATTTTAATGCCATTGATTTTAGCGGTTTATGTTGGTGTTTTTACGGTTATTGAAGATCCTCACGGTACAGTTTCAACTGTGTTCTCATTTATACCCTTAACCTCACCGGTTGTTATGCTAATGCGTATTCCATTTGGTGTTCCTTTATGGCAGCAAGGCTTATCTTTATTGCTGCTAATAGGTACTTTTATATTTACTGTATGGTTTGCAGCTAAGATTTACCGTGTGGGTATTTTAATGTATGGTAAAAAGCCAACCTACAAAGAACTGTTTAAGTGGTTGAAATATTAATTAATGGTCCAAGATTTAAGTAAAATAGAAGAGACAATTACTGAAAGTTCAGCTTGGGAAAAGGTTAAGGACTTCCTTGGTATGCATATTGACTTTACTAAAGACATCAGTATTTCAATATTTGACATTATCGTTCTTATCACCGTAATATTTATTACAACTATAATCTTGAGGATTATTTTAAGGATTCTTACACGAAATCTCCCTGAAGATGATAAGGGTAAGTTTAATGTTGTGTATGGCTATTTTAGATGGTTGATATATCTCATTATATTTCTAATTACCTTACATTCTGTTGGTGTTAATGTAACAGCTGTATTTGCTGCATCTGCAGCTTTACTAATTGGTGTTGGATTGGCATTACAGACTTTATTCCAGGATATAATCTCTGGTGTGTTTATTTTAATAGATCAGTCTGTACATGTTGGTGATATTATAGAGATTGATAACAAGGTCGGAAGGGTTGAGGAAATTAAGTTGAGGACTACAAGAGCAGTTACTATAGACAATAAAGTTTTGGTAATTCCCAATCACTTATATTTAACCAATTCACTTTACAATTGGACACAAAACGGAACATTAACCAGAGAAAGTGTAGAAGTAGGTGTAGCTTATGGAAGTGATGTGCAATTGGTTAAAAAACTGTTATTGCAAGCAGCAAGCACACACAATGCTGTTATAAGTGAGCCTGAACCTTCGGTGATATTTACAGATTTTGGAGATAGCTCTTTGAATTTTAAATTGATCTTCACTCTAGCAGATAGTTTTAAAGCACAATTTCCTAAGAGTGATATTCGTTTTGAAATCGATAGATTATTCAGGGAAAATAATGTAACGATTCCGTTTCCGCAACGCGATATTCACATTATCGAAAAATAAAAAACATGATTTTACGCTTTTTAAAATACAGTATAATGTTGGTTATGACCCTATGTTATACCCAGTTTGTTGAAGCGCAACTTGACGACCTCGCACGTTTAGAATATTCCTTTATACCAAAAAGTAACTCAGAGGATCAATACACGAGATTACGTTTGTCACTCAACTACCCAATGGAATTAAAGGAAGATACTTATTTTATTGTTGGAGGTGAGTACAACAGGGTTATACTTAATTTAAATGATAGCTATCCTTTTGATAGATCACTATTAAAAACAATAAATGTTATTGATCTTAATTTGGGATACACCTTTAAGACTAGTGAAACATGGCGGTTAGGTTTTAGGTTAAATCCAAGAATCGCATCAACTCTTACTCAAAAACTAACAGGCGATGATTTTTTTCTTAATGGAGGCGCATTTGCAATTATTGATAGATCCAAGGACGAAAGCCTAAAACGTCCCTATCGATTAATTTTAGGCCTCACCTATAATGCCACAACAGGCTTGCCTTTTCCTTTACCATTTGTAAGCTATTATAGAAAACCGACTGAAAAATGGTCATTTTCTGTAGGTGTACCTAAGTCTAATATCAAATGGTTTTTAGATACTAAAAATACATTGCAATCTTTTGTGAGTCTTGATGGTTACCTTGCCCATCTGCAAGAACCTTCTGTTGTAAATGGCAGGCAAGTTGATAATGTATCGCTATCAGTTATAGTTGGCGGTGGTGGTTATGAGTATTTGTTTACCAAAAACTTGGTTGCTTATGTATATGCTGGCTATACCTTTAGATTAAATAACGTTTTGCGTGATGATGATAGAAACGAGGTTTTTAAACTAAACGATTTAAATGCTTTTTACTTAAGAACAGGAATAAAATTCAAAATATAGATATGTCAAAAATATTAATAATAGAAGATGAAGCCGCGATTAGAAGAGTGTTAGTAAAAATCCTTTCTGAAGAAAGCGACACCTATCAAGTTGAAGAAGCTGTAGATGGTTTATCTGGAATTGAAAAAATAAAGAAAGACGATTATGACTTGGTGCTCTGTGATATTAAAATGCCAAAAATGGATGGTGTTGAAGTATTGGAAGCTGTAAAAAAGATTAAACCTGAAACACCTGTTGTAATGATTTCTGGCCATGGTGACCTAGATACGGCTGTAAATACTATGCGTTTGGGAGCTTTCGATTATATATCCAAACCACCAGATTTAAATAGATTATTGAATACCGTCCGTATAGCGTTAGACCGAAAAGAGCTTGTAGTAGAAAATAAAATGCTAAAAAAGAAAGTTAGCAAAAATTACGAGATGATTGGAGATAGCGACGCTATAGCGACAATCAAAAGCATGATTGACAAAGTGGCTCCAACAGATGCTCGTGTACTTATTACTGGTCCTAATGGTACAGGTAAGGAACTTGTGGCGCATTGGCTGCATCAAAAAAGTGAACGCTCTAAGGGGCCAATGATAGAGGTGAATTGTGCTGCTATTCCAAGTGAATTGATTGAAAGTGAATTATTCGGTCATGTAAAGGGAGCATTTACATCCGCAAATAAAGATAGAGCAGGTAAATTTGAAGCTGCAAATGGTGGTACCATCTTTTTGGACGAAATAGGTGATATGAGTCTTTCAGCACAAGCTAAAGTTTTAAGGGCCTTGCAAGAAAGCAGAATACAGCGAGTAGGTAGCGATAAGGATATCAAGGTAAACGTAAGGGTAGTCGCAGCTACAAACAAAGACCTCAAGAAAGAAATTGAAGATGGTAAGTTTAGAGAAGATTTATACCATAGACTAGCAGTTATTTTAATTAAGGTACCGGCTTTAAATGACAGGCGGGAAGACATTCCTCTTCTGGTAGATTACTTTTCAGAGAAAATTTCTGGAGAACAGGGAACAGCAAAAAAATCATTTTCTTCCAAGGCTATAAAATTGCTTCAAGATTATGATTGGACAGGTAACATCCGTGAATTACGCAATGTTGTTGAGCGATTGATTATCTTGGGTGGTAACGAAGTAAGTGAATCTGATGTAAAAGCATTTGCCTCTAAATAGAAAAATGATTAAGTTAACCAAGTACAATAAAAGAGCTTTATTTGGTGGGATTTTCTCAGCAATTATAATTGGTGCAGGAGCTTATGGCTTGGGAAATATTAGTGGCTATGAAGCCAAAGCATTAATAACCTCTTCTCTGCCAGGTATAAATGCTTTGTGTAACACTATAGTATTGGCATCAGCAACCATATTGGCGTTGTTATTAACTGTTTTAAGTATTAGTACAGGTACAAAATCACAGCTTAAAGACGAACATTATAGACATATTTTATTGATTGCTAAAATAGATACAGTAGTATTTGTTGCGGCAATGATTGTGTTTCAACTCATGAATATACCTGTAACCGAGGCCGAAAATGTTCCTAGCTCTTGGTACACTATTATTTATTATATCAGTTTAGGTCTTTCTGCCATTTTAAGCGGCGGATTGATTAGTGTCGTCTTAATGCTTTACAATACGGTTATTAGTATCATAAAAATCGTAGGTTTAGGTATTGAAGATCACCCCTTAATACATAATGAAGATGAAGAAAAAGATAGTGATCATTAAAAATTAACAAGACATGAAAGACATCAACATTGAAGACTTTAGAATTAAATCGCAAATCAATATTAAGGACTTACCGACTAAGTTAGATTTAGACGCAGGTAAAAAAGATCTTAAAAAAGCCCTAAGAAAAGTTAGTGAGGATTTAGCTGAAATTCAAAATGCCATGTATGCCCACGGTAAGTATGCAGTTTTATTTTGCATTCAGGGAATGGATACTGCTGGTAAGGATAGTTTGATTCGTGAAGTTTTTAAAGAGTTCAATGTTAGAGGCATTGTCGCCCATAGTTTTAAAAAACCAACCGAATTGGAACTAAAGCACGATTATCTCTGGAGGCATTACAAAGCATTGCCAGCCAGAGGAAAATTTGGTGTTTTTAATAGAACACATTACGAAAATGTTTTGGTTACAAGGGTACATCCACAGTATTTAATGTATGAGAATATGCCAGATATTGAATCTGTTAAAGATGTTAATGATGCTTTCTGGGATAGAAGATTTGAGGAAATCAATAACTTTGAAAAACACATTGCAGACAATGGTACCATTATTTTCAAGTTCTTTTTAAACTTATCTAAAGAGGAACAAAAAAATAGATTGTTGAGGAGGTTGAACAGACCAGATAAGCATTGGAAATTCTCAGCAGACGACCTAAAGGAACGTGCTTTGTGGGACAAATATCAAGACTGTTACGAAGATGTGTTGAACAGAAGTTCAAAACCTCATGCACCTTGGTTCAATATTCCTGCCGATGATAAACCAACAGCGAGATATATTGTTGCAAGGATACTATATGATACTTTGAAGACTTATGAGGATATAAGAGAACCTGAATTACCTGCAAAAGAAAAAGCGAATATAGATTTATATAAACAAGAGTTAAATAATGAATAAGATATTTAAGGTTACATCTAGAATTGCGCTTTTGGGGCTTTTGTTCTTTTCATTGAGCATAGAAGCACAATCTGATGAAGATGTATTAAAAACCATTTATAAAACCTCATTAACAAATGGCCATAGTTACCAATGGTTAGACTATTTATCCAATAATATAGGAGGAAGATTATCTGGCTCAACCAATGCAGAGCTTGCGGTACAATACACTAAAGCTGAGCTCGAAAAACAGGGATTGGACAAGGTTTGGTTACAACCTGTAATGGTACCTAAATGGGTGAGAGGTGAAAAGGAAATGGCTTATTTTCAAACATCTGGAGAAGTCAATAAAGTCAACATTTGTGCATTGGGTGGATCAGTAGCAACACCAGAAGGCGGAACAAAAGCCAGGGTTATTGAAGTCAATTCTTATCAGGATTTAGAAAGATTAGGGGAAGAAAACATAAAAGGTAAAATTGTATTTATCAACAGATCTTGGGAACAGGAATTGGTGAATACATTCCAAGCTTACGGAGGTTGTGCCGCAGAGCGGTATAGAGGTGCTGCAGAAGCCGCTAAATATGGAGCTGTTGGTACAATTGTGCGGTCTTTGAGTTCACGCCAAGATGATTACCCACATACAGGTAGTATGGGTTATGGGGACTTACCGGTTGAACAACGTATTCCATCAGCTGCGATTAGTACCAATGATGCAGAAAAGCTAAGTGAAGCTTTAAAAAAGGATAAAAATCTCGAATTTCATTTTGAAATGAGTTGTCAACAGTTTGATGATGTCTTATCATATAATGTTATTGGAGAAATTACAGGCAGTGAGTTTCCAAATGAATATATCATCGTTGGAGGCCACTTGGATTCTTGGGATTTAGGAGATGGAGCACATGATGATGGAGCAGGCGTTGTACAGTCCATGGATATTTTACGATTGATGAAAGAAAGTGGCATTACTCCAAAACGTAGCATTCGTGTGGTACTGTTTATGAACGAGGAAAACGGATTGCGAGGTGGGCGTAAGTATGCAGAAGTTGCCAGGCAAAAGTACGAAAAGCACATCTTTGCTTTAGAAAGCGATGCAGGTGGCTTCACACCTAGAGGTTTTAGTTTTGATTGTAGTGACCTTATGTTTTCAAAAATTGAAGCATGGCGACCTTTATTTAAGCCTTATTTAATCCACTATTTCGAAAAAGGAGGTAGTGGAGCCGATATTGGTCCTTTAAAAAATGACAATATTGTTCTTGCAGGTCTTAGACCAGATTCACAACGTTATTTTGACCATCACCACGCAGCCAATGATACCTTTGAACATGTGAATAAACGAGAATTAGAACTTGGTGCGGCAACGATGACAGCTCTAGTGTTTCTAGTGGATAAATACGGCACTGAAACGATAAAGGATGTAAAAGAAATTAAAGATTAGAGTAGTGAAAAAAGTATTACTTGTTTTAGCATTATTTGTAGCTTTCAATAGTTACACTCAAGAAACTGAATTGCCCTACTATGAAGTTCCAGATTATCCCGAAGAATTTACTGCTGGTACAATGGCAGCACGTATGGTCGATGCGCTTGGGTTCAGATTTTATTGGGCTACGGATAGTTTAACTGAAAAAGATTTGGCCTATAAGGCGAATGAAGATGGCAGAACTACACTAGAAACCATCAAACATATTTATGATTTGTCTAAGATTATTGTCAATTCAACATTAAAAGAGCCAAACACTAGAGTTGATGAAGATTTGTCATATGAAGAAATGCGTGCAAAGACACTAACAAACTTTAAAACAGCAGCCGATATTTTAAGAACCAGTGATGATATTTCACAATACAAGATTATTTTTGGTGAACAGGAAATTCCGTTTTGGAATCAAGTTAATGGTCCAATTGCAGATGCGATTTGGCACTGTGGGCAAATTGTGATTTATAGACGGACTACAGACAATCCAATTAATCCCAAGGTGAACCATTTTTCAGGTAAAGTTAGAAGTTAGCCTATATTTTCCGTTTGTAGTACTTGCCTTGTTTTAATTTTTTTCTCTTCTGTCCTTTGAAATAAAAAGGTATTGATATTCCACCATATTTATATAAAACCAAGTGTAAATGCGGTATTGTGGTAAAACCGGTCATGCCAGAAATAGCAATGGGTTGACCAGCTTCAACCATATCTCCAATATCGACCAAGGCTCCTTCAAAATCTAAATGTACATAATGGGCCATTGAACCATCTTCATGCAAAATATAAATTTTGTTGGCCTTATTAATGCACTTTTTTGTTCTGCAATGTTCTTTAGAGTCTTCTTTTACAAAAAATACTTTCCCAGATCTTACAGCAGTTATGGTATCCCCAACTTTGGTTCCAAAATCGATGGCATATTTAGAATGTGGTTCATTATGAGAAAATTTTCCACCAAAAGATTGTATTATTTTATAGCGTTTTCCCTTTGGGTATGACAACAAATAAGAGCGATTTTCATTAAAATCGGTATTAGGATTGCCAAAATTGGCTTTAAATTTTAAGTAAGATTTAATATTGATTTTAGATGTGTCCTGAATTCTATTGATAGGAATTGCCAATGCCTTTTTTAAAGTATCGTTGTGCTTAATGAAACCATACGATTTTACTTTTATAAATTTTTTTGTGGAATCTAAAGGGGATAGTCTTGCTTCTATTGGAGCGTAAAATGGATTAATGAAATCTAGATAAATAGTGTCGTTGGCAATATGTTTATGGCCTTTTAGAATCTGCCCGTAAAACTGCTGAAAAGTAGCAAATGTAATAACTAAAAGAAGTAACTTTTTCATATAGTAGAGATGCAGATTTAATTTAATTGTTACATTTATAAAGATAAATATTTAAAAAAATGTCCAAAGGATATTTAAAACAAATACATCCAGTTTTGCCTGTTAAGAGTGTAACTAAAGCGATTGATTTTTATATTGAAAAATTAGGCTTTAAACTTGCTTTTACGGATACTACAAGTGACAACGGTTATGCTGGCGTATCTAGAGACGGAATTGAAATTCATTTACAATGGCATGATGAAAAGGAGTGGGTTGAAGGCTTGGACAGACCAATGCTTCGCATATATGTTGAGAACATTACCAAATTGTATGAGGAATATAAAACAAAGGACGTTTTCCATGAGCGTACAGCATTAAAGGAAATGATTTGGGGAACCAAAGAATTTGCTTTCTATGACTTATGCGGGAATGGTCTAACGTTTTACAGAGATTTGTAATTATATTCTTTTGATTTAAATATGAAATTAAGACACCTTTTTACTTCCATTCTTTTAATTGGACTAATATCAATTTCTTTTGCCCAAAAGTCAAATGAATTATTGTGCAAGGTCTTGGATTTTGAAACCAAAGACCCTGTATCCTTTGCGACCGTTAGGTTTGATGGTGTGCAAAATGGTGTTATAGCAGACGAGGATGGTGAATTTAGATTGCCATTAGAATATAAATCCTCAATCAGAACGATTATAGTATCTTCAATTGGTTTTGAGACCCAAAACATTTCTGTTGGCATACTTAAAGAAAATATCATAAATACGATTTATCTAAAGCCAAAAGTTGAAGCCTTAAGTGCTGTTGTGCTCACTGGTAAGGTAAATTCAGATGCTAATATTAAGAATTTATCTGCCAAAACTATTATTAAAAATGCTATTGGTAGAATTCCAACGAATTATCCTAGCTCTCCACATTCATATATATCTTACTACAGGGACTATCAGTTGATTAACAATAATTATTACAATTTAAACGAAGCTATATTGGAAAGTTTCGATGCTGGTTTTAATACCAATAAATATGCCTTTAAAGATAATGCCACTGCATTATATTCTTACAGTCTCAATAAAGAATTTTATCAAGATGCACTATTACTGAATAGTGTTTACGGTAAATCAAAAACCATCTCAGGAAACAATACGGCAAAACTGGGGACGGATATCCAAAACGAACTCGAAATTTTAAATATACATAACCCAATAAGAAATTTTAATAAAAGTAGTTTTTCTTTTATATATGTTTTTAGGGACGACTTTGTAAACAATCACCTCTTTAAACTTCTAAGTGTTAAATACATTGAAGATGTTCCACTTTACGAAATTCAATTTGTTACCAGGGAAGATTCCAATATGAGGTATATGGGAGCAGGTAAAATTTATATCTCCAAATCTAAATATGCAATTCATAGGTTAGAATACAGCGTTTTCTTAAATAAGAATTTTCGTTCCACAAGATCACAAGATAACCCGTTTGGTAACTTAACCAAAAAGCCCAAGAATACCTTGTTCGAAGTTACTGTAGAATACAAATCTGTTGGAGACAAAATGTTTCTAAACTATATGACCTTTAATAACTTTTTTGTGATAAAAGAACCTAATCCTTTTAAGGTTGAGGATTTTGATTTTAACCCAAATGACAAATGTTTTTATATCACTTTTAATAAACCTGTTGATAAGGAGACTATTAAACGAAAGAGCAATTTTAAGTTAAGGTACCAGGATAAAAAACTGATTGTTACCGATATTTTACTCTCTGATGAGAAAACCGTTAAGATTGAAGTCGTCGACTGGTCTGCAGGTCATTCTAAAGACGTTAATACGGTTGTGTCAACTGATTTTTCATATAAGTTGAAAAAAATCAAAGACACGTACGGAACTCTCATTAACAAAGAATCGCGTTTAATGGGCTATCAGTTTAGGGAATTGTTTACGCAAGAGGTTTTTGAAAGTAAAGCACTTGAGGACAACTTAATTTACGTTAATAAAACTTTGCCATTATCTGCAACCCGTGTAAACTCTTCAAACCTTAATATTGATAAATATTGGGTAAACTCTCCGTTGAAAAAAACAAAAGGTACCAGATAGTTTATTTGTTTTCTTCTAATCTGGCATATATTCTTTCAATCAATTCATCGGCATCTTCTTTATATTTTTTTGTGATACCCAAGTGGTTTGTTGCGGCCAACATGGCATGCGAAGCCACACGTTTTTTATAATCTTCGCTAGTTGTATAATAGGCAATAATTTCCTCGGTTAACTTATTCTGTGCCAAATCCACGAACCATGGAAATTTTTCAAAATCATAAAAATTCCGCATCACAACGGACTCCATACGATCATTGTTCTTTGCGATCATGGGTGTGTAAACCGAATAAAACCTTGTAATATCTGCAATTAAACTGTCTTTTTCAGAATTGGTTTCATCAATCAAAGTTGTCAGTTGCCCAAATCCTTTATTTTGAACTGAAAATGGTTGATAAATAGTCACAAGATTTAAACACGCCAAACACTCCATATAATTGTCTTTGGTAATTTTATTCTCAAGAATTTTTTTGCTGTTTTCTAGATTTGTTTCATAGTATTTTATAATGCTATTTGCTGATATGGTATCTGACTCCAAATCGTATGCAATCGTTTTTAATGTATTGTTGATGTTGTTCTTTAGTTTTCTTTCCTCATTCCAGTTATTGACATAAAGCGCTAATAAAATACCGATCATCACAAGCGCTATTTCACCAATGGCGTAGAGTAGGTAACTGCTAAATTTGTTTGAAAAGAATTTTTTTCTAATTTTTCTAAAGATGTTAATCATAATTAAATATCATTTTTATCATCGTCCTTTTCCCGTTTCATTTTTATATACTGCGATACCAAGCGTATGCCTAATCTAGCAAAAAGAATAACAGCAAATACCATAACAATATCAAAACCATTCATAGCTATCCATTTACTATAGGTCTATTAAAAATGGTTATAGTTACAGATAACTTAACCACCATTTGTCCCTGTTATTTGCTTTGTATTGCATATATCTTTTACAAAGGGGATATAACATTATAATAACTAAAGCCCATACTAGATAAGACACCCACAATGAAAATCCTTTGTCAACTAAATAACCACTCATAAAACGAGCAGGTGTTAAGATAAGTTCTTTCCAATCGTAGCCTTGTATTGACAGTCCAATCATTCCGATGAGATGGATTAAATATAAATGAAGGATATAGTAGAAAAAAGGAACTCGCCCAAAAACCATGAGTAAATCGGTGACCTTGTTTTTAACAGACTCAATAGCGTATAAAAACAATAGCGATGGTCCTAATGTCATGAGTGTGTACAACAATGACGGAGGATATTTTGTGGTGTTGAAGAACGATATGATAGTTTTAGTGGTTGTATCTTGATAACTCCATGGAACCAAATCGCCATATGCGTTTAAAAATCGCAAACCAACAAATAATATAATGGCAGTAAAGCCTAATCGAAGCAGCCATTTTTTACGTAAGCTAGTATTAAAACCTTTGGTGTAAAAATGCCCAAAACAATAGCCCAATATCATTATACCTAACCACGGTAAAAAAGGATATGCAATTGCCAACATGCCTTGACCTTCGTTTATAACTTGAAAGTTAAATTGATGAACGTAATACCACAATAGCGACAAGGGTTCTGTACCTTCCTTTGTGATTCCATCTAATAAATTATGCCCAAAAACGATTAAAAGACCAAGGGCCAGGAGGAATTTTTTAGGTAAATAAATTAATGCAGCTAAAATCATCATACAGATACCAATTGCCCATATAACCTGAAAAATATGTACGCTTAAGCCAATATCAAAAGTCCATGAAAAGTTGACAATAGTTAATTCAATTAGGACCAGCCAAAGACCTCTTGTAAACAGAAATTTTGCTAGTTGATTTTTAGACGCTTTTTTGTGGCCATATAAAAAAGCAGAAGTGCCAGCCAAAAACACAAAAACTGGAGCACAAAAATGTGTAATCCATCGGGTGAAAAAAAGTATAGGTGTTGTGGTTTCTAAATTAGTAGGATCCGTAAACATATAACCTATGTGGGTATAATCTCTTGCATGGTCTAGCGCCATAATGACCATGACTAATCCTCTTAGAATATCTATGGATTCAATTCTGGTAGATTTAATTGATGCCATTGTGTACTTTTGTTATAGGGATGGATTTTAAGTGAATAAACAAAAAAATACCAAACTCAATTGGCATTTTTTCGTATCATAATTTGATTTATATTAGTTATTCTGTTTTTGATAAATCATCACTTTTATCATAGATATACGACCAAGCATCATCGAGTGCATTTCTGAATTTATTTCGCATTTCTTCGGTTTTCTTTTTCCCATGGGCATTTTCGTATATCTTCCATACTCCATCCATGTCTACATCGAGATCTGCATATTTATCAAATGGCCATGCTACAAAATAGTCAGCTGAATCTGTAGAGCCTCCCGCAACAGAATACCAATAAGCTCTTTCATCTCCTTCGGCTTTCTTAATTTCACCAGATAGGGCTTTAATAACCTCCATGAAATCAGTTGAATTTTCAACTCTAAAATAAGTGACCCATACTTTGTCTTTGCCTTCTTGCGAATCGTTGCTGATTTCAGGCATAGTTTCGGATATCATATAATCCACGCTTTCAATATGAGGCAGAATAAAACTCGGGAAAATATTGCGGCAACTGTTACCTGCTTCATCGTTTTCGTCATCCATTTCACCCCAGTTCTCCATCGTATCTGTTACTGCATAAACCGTATTGGCACCTTGGACTCTTCGCCAAAAATTCCATGTGCCTTCACCATTATTTTCCTCATAGCATTTCTTGTACATTTTAACGCCTTCCGTAAATTGTGCTTCATGGCCCATCTTGACCTGAATGTGGGTAATATTATTAATGATTGATTCGTTTTGTCCCATTAAGAAAAATGGAACAGCCAGGAGTAATAAACCTAGTTTTTTCATGTTTGTAATAGTTTAGTTGATTAATATTAATAGCAAACCAAACATAAACTCTAATGAATTATTAGAATTATAAACTAAGTTCTAAATAAAAAGGAGCGGTCAAAAAGTAACAAATTATGATATTTATTGAATTGAAATTCAATAAGATAATTATCTAAAGGTATGAAATATTATTTAATGTAAGAATTTTATTGTTAGGAAATCTTAAAATGACATTTCCATTTGATTTCTGAGGATATCCTCAAAAGTTTCACGCTTTCTAATAAGGTGAGGCTTCCCTTTGTATAACATTACCTCCGCTGGTCTGTAACGAGAATTGTAGTTGCTTGCCATGGTAAAACAGTAAGCTCCCGCATTTTTAAAACACAAGATATCTCCTTCATTTATTTCATTAATTCGTCTATTGTTTGCAAACGTATCGGTTTCACAGATGTAACCTACAACAGAATAAAATCGTTCACGCCCTTTAGGGTTCGATATATTGATGATTTCGTGTTGCGAACCGTAAAGCATTGGACGGATTAGATGGTTGAATCCAGAATCTACTTGAGCAAAAACAGTAGAAGTCGTCTGTTTTACTACGTTGACTTTGGCTAAAAACACACCAGCTTCACTGACCAAAAACTTACCAGGCTCAAAAGCTAAGGTTAATTCCTTGCCATAATCTTTACAGAAGGCGTTAAAACGCTCAGACAGTTTTTGTCCAAGTTCTTCAATGTTGGTTTCTATGTCACCAGTTTTGTAAGGTACTTTAAATCCGGATCCGAAATCCAGGAATTCCAGATTTTTAAAATTTTTTGCAGTCTCAAACAAAATTTCACTGGCATATAAAAACACATCAATGTCTAGGATGTCGCTACCTGTATGCATATGGATGCCATTGATGTTCATTTTGGTATTTTCAACAATACGAAGTAACAGTGGAATTTGGTGAATTGAAATGCCAAATTTACTATCAATATGTCCCACGGATATATTCGTATTGCCACCAGCCATCACGTGTGGATTAATTCTTATACAAACAGGGACCTTAGGATGCTTAGTGCCAAATTGCTCTAAAATAGATAAGTTATCTATATTAATCTGTACACCTAACTTTGAAACATTTTCAATTTCTTCAAGGGAAACACCATTTGGTGTAAATATGATGTCCTCTGGTTTAAAACCAGCTCTTAGACCGAGCTTTACTTCTTGAATTGAAACGGTGTCCAATCCAGAACCAAGCGAATTAAATAGCTTTAAAACGGAAATGTTAGACAATGCTTTAACGGCATAATTTAACTTTAGGTTTTTAACTGTGCTAAATGCTTTGGTTAAGCGGTTGTATTGTGATGCAATAGTTTCGGCATCATACACATAGACCGGACTTCCGTAATCTTTAGCAATTTGTAAAAGAGTTTTATGACCCATAGATTAATTGAACTTCAAAAATTTTAACAGCAAACATAGACTAACAATATAGAAAAAAGAATTATTTATAATTAATTTACTAATTTTGCACATATTGTTAAATAATTAACAAATATGAAAACTGTTTCATCTTGTGTTGAAGCTATTGTTTTAGAGCAGCCCTTTTTAGAAGAAGGCATATCCAAAGAAATTATCAATTACTCAGCGTTGGCCAACGTATTGCAGGAGGAAGTTTCAAAACAATTAGGTCGTCCCGTAAAAACAGGTGCTATAATGATGGCGCTAAGACGCTACAAGGATAAGTTAACAGTTAGCAAACCTTATCATGGTTTACGAGCCTTACTCGAACAACTTGGTGATATCACTTTGAGGTCTAATCTTAGTGATTTTACTTTTAAAAATTCCAATACATTAATCAATAGCCAAGCAGAAATCTTAAGTAAGATAAAGGATAAAAGCCACATCTTCTATACATTTACAAGAGGTATTTTAGAGAGCAATGTTATTATTTCAAGTTCTGAAAAACAGGATGTACTAGAAAGTTTTAAGGACGAAGTTTGTTTGGAATTAAAAGAAAATCTGTCTGCCATAAGCTTAATATTGCCCAAGAATAATTCAAAAGCTGCTGGTTTGTATTATCTTATCCTAAAACGCTTGGCATGGCAAAATGTGCCACTCTACGAAGTCATTTCCACAACTAATGAGTTTACCATTGTTGTAGAAGATACTGTTGTGGACAGTGCATTTTCAATTATAAAAAATCTCAATAAAGTTTGAAAGCATTACCAAAATCAGCCAAAAAAAATATTGGTATAACATATAGTATGTGTATTTTTGTGCAGCAATAAATTTCTGATAACAAATGAATTTACACGAATATCAAGGAAAAGAATTATTAAGTAGTTTTGGAGTACGCATCCAACGCGGTATTGTAGCAAAAAGTGCTAAAGAAGCTGTTGATGCTGCAAAGCAGTTAACAGCAGAAACTGGTACAGGTTGGCATGTTATTAAAGCTCAGGTTCACGCAGGTGGCCGAGGAAAAGGCGGAGGAGTAAAATTGGCTAAAAATCTTCAACAAGTAGAAGAGATCGCTGGTCAGATCATTGGGATGAACTTAGTGACACCACAGACTTCAGCTGAAGGTAAAAAAGTACATCAGGTACTTATTGCTGAAGACGTGTACTATCCAGGTGAAAACGAACCAGATGAGTATTACATGTCAGTACTATTGAATCGTGGCACAGGGAAAAACATGATTATGTATTCAACCGAAGGTGGTATGGATATTGAAACCGTGGCTGAAGAAACACCACATTTAATTTTCACAGAAGAAATTGACCCAGCTTTAGGATTATTACCTTTTCAGGCACGTCGCGTTGCTTTTAATTTAGGATTGTCTGGTACGGCATTTAAGGAAATGACAAAATTCGTATCAGCACTTTATACAGCTTATGTAAAGTCTGATGCATCTTTATTTGAAATCAATCCGGTGTTGAAAACCAGTGACAACAAAATCATGGCAGTGGACTCTAAAGTTACGCTAGATGCTAACGCATTATTTAGACACAGGGATTTAGCAGAAATGCGCGATTTGCGTGAAGAAAACCCAATTGAAGTAGAAGCAGGAGCTCTAGGTCTTAATTATGTTGACCTAGATGGAAATGTTGGCTGTATGGTTAACGGAGCTGGTCTGGCTATGGCAACAATGGATTTAATTAAACAAGCAGGAGGTGAGCCAGCAAACTTTTTAGATGTTGGTGGTACAGCAGATGCTGCTAGAGTAGAGGCTGCATTTAAGATCATATTAAAAGACCCTAATGTAAAAGCCATCTTAATTAACATTTTTGGTGGTATTGTACGTTGCGATAGAGTGGCACAAGGTGTTATCGATGCCTATAAAAACATGGATAATATTAATGTACCAATCATTGTGCGTTTGCAGGGAACTAACGCAGATATTGCTAAAGATCTTATAGACAATTCTGGCTTGGATGTATTAAGTGCAACTGAATTTCAGGAAGCTGCGGATAAAGTGCAGAAGGTGTTGAGTTAATTATTTTTTCTATAATATTAAAAGCCCGCTATATTCAGCGGGCTTTTTTTATAATTAATCAACTGGTTTTTAGTAATTTTAGAACCTAATTAATCCAAATATATTATGAAAATAAAATTACTCTTTACTTTTTTTGCTTTATCAATGCTTGCTTATTCCCAAGCGCCCATTAACAATTATTTTAGTGAGCCTATGTCTGAGTATGCAATCGTTACGGGCACAATAGACCATAGTCCAACAGGTGCTAGTGTAATCTGGAACTTTACTGCTCTTACAGCATCAGGGACAAATACAGATACCTATGCTGCACCAACTGCTGGCGAGTTAACGGATTATCCTGGTACAACAGAGGTGCTGACTATTACAGACAACGCAATGAACGAGAACCAGTTTTTCTATAAAGTTGAAACTTTAACCTTATCTTTAACTGGTGCGAGTAATGCAGAATTTACACTAAATTACAATGATGATAATGCACTTGTTGGTACCTATCCATTAACTTATGGAAGTCCAGCTACTGTAGATAATATTGCAGGCCAGATTATGGCACAAGGTCAGTCACCAGACTATACGGGTACAATTGATACGGAAGTTGATGCTTATGGTACCTTAACATTTGATGTTGCAGGTCAAGGAAACTATAGTGGCAGTGTTACACGTATTAGAACAGAACAAAATGTTTCTTTTACAATTGCAGGGTTTTTTCCTGGAACAGCAACTATTGTAAGCTATAACTATTACAAAGATGCAGATGGTGCTTTGGTTTTTAGAACTTCAGATGGGTCGGTTGAAGTTCCAGGGCTTGCTATCAATGAAACATTTTCTACATCAGAAGCCTTAATAACGAATACCTTGTCAGTTATGGATAATGAGCAGGTATTAAGTACTGTTAGGCTTTACCCAAACCCGGTTGAAGACATTTTAAATATTGAGTTGGGTAATGACATTTTAATTGAGTCTGTAAACATTATTGATTTAAATGGTAGGGTAGTATTGACATCTACAAAGAACTCAATTAACACAGGTCAATTACAAAGTGGTTTCTACGCTATAAGAATCGATACTGAAGTAGGTTCTGTAACTAAGAAATTTATAAAGAGGTAAACGTCTTTAGGTTGTAAAATTGTGAGACTGTCTGAAAAGTAGAATTTGTCACACTGAACTTGTTTCAGTGTCTTATTAATATTTTGAATATCAATTATTAAAGATTC
The DNA here is from genome assembly GCA_964221315.1 of Leeuwenhoekiella palythoae. Lineage (GTDB taxonomy): Bacteria > Bacteroidota > Bacteroidia > Flavobacteriales > Flavobacteriaceae > Winogradskyella > Winogradskyella palythoae_A. The sequence continues at coordinate 120,116 of CAXPYI010000010.1, forward strand.
TGAAACAACTTCAGAATGACAGCAACATTTATTTTTCAGGCGGTCTCTTTTTTTGTTTGGCTTTATTGGGCTCACCTTTTTTTGGCATAGGACCTCTTAGATGAATAATCAATCCATTTAGGAAATTTCTAAGAATCTGGTCACCACATTCCATGTACTTGGGATGATCCTCTCTTCTAAAGAATGCTCCCAATTCACTTTTAGAAATTCTAAAGTCAACAAGCGCTAAAATCTTAACGATATCATCGTCTCTTAACTTGTGTGCTACTCTTAGTTTTTTGAATATGTCGTTGTTAGTCATGTGTTAATTATTAGTCGTGAGCCATTGGTAGGCATTACCAAAATATGCTGACCAAAAAGCTTCATTATGTTTGCCGCCTTCAATAATATGATTTTCTATCTGTTCTTCTTTAACTCCTTTGGATTTTAATAATGCTACCATGCGTTCTTGATCTGGCACCATTTTATCGCCTTCTTCGTTACCAACCAAAAAGTAAAACTTAGAGGTTTCTTTTATTTCAGTTGATTGAACCAAATCAAAAATCTTTTCGCTAAACCAAAATGATGGAGAGAATACACCTGCCTTACCAAAGGTGTCAGGATATTTTATAGCAGCATAAAAAGAAATTAAGCCACCCAATGACGACCCAAAGATTGTTGTATTTGCAGCATCAGAATATGTTCTGTAGGTAACATCTATATGAGGTTTTAAGGTGTTTTTTATAAAAGTAAGGTAGTTTTCACCTTTACCACCTCCATATTTTTCATGTTTGTAAGGAGTTAATTCATCAATCCGCTTCTCATTACCGTGTTCTATGCCTATGATAATACTTTTGTTGTATGTTAACTTATCCATATATTCATCGATGTTCCATTCTCCTATATAAGAAGTTTCTGCATCAAATAAATTCTGAGCATCGTGCATATACACCACAGGGTAGCGTTTTTCAGAATTTTGATAATCTTTTGGTAAATACACCCAAATGGTCTTTAAAGTGTCCAATTGTGGAGCGGCAATCACAAATTTTGTAACTTGTTTAGAAGCAGTGCTTTGCGCATATAATGTATTGAGAAACAAAGTCAAAAAAAGTATATAAAAAGGCTTCAATCTCATGCTATAATTGATGTTCGAGTTTGACAAACGTTAAAAAAAACCGACCAAGTACGTTTAATTTTTCGACAAGATACATTATATCAACGACAATAAAATAATGTATCTCGTTAACTTTACAATGTTTAATAATTCCCTCAATAATGATTAACCGAGCTGAAAAATTGAGCCTACTTTCTGAGATGATTGCGTTTGCTCAAATTGACGACAATATAAAATCCATTGAATATAACTTTTTACTTAGTATAGCTAGGCAATTGGATATTTGTAAAGAAGATTTTGAATACCTGTTCAAACACCCTGTAACCTATGTGCATCTAAAGTCGCACAGCGAACGCATAGTTCAGTTTCACAGATTAGTGCTTCTCATGAATTTAGACCATAAAATCTCTCCAAAACAATTGGTGAAAATCCATAATTTTGGATTACGTATGGGCTTAAGCCATGAGTCAATTAACCGTGTGCTGGATTTAATGGATAGTTTCCCAAATAAAATCGTTCCACCAGATTTTCTAATTGACATCTTTAAGGTGCAATATAATTAGTATAGGATTGTAAAGTATAAAGTAGTAAGTGTTGGTAAAATAATTAAGCTTAGACAATACACTCTATTTGACCTTTAACTTTTCAAGCTTACTCTGATAAGCTGTTATTTCATCCCTAAAACGAGCCGCTTCCATAAAATCCAAAGCCTTGGCAGCTTGTTCCATTTGTTTACGTTTTTCACGTATTTTCTTTTCTAATTGTGATTTGGTAAGATACTCACTTTCTGGTTCAGCGGCGAGTTTTGCCTCTAGTTCTGTTCTATAGGTGCTCACTGAATTTTTTGCCAATGCACTGTCTAGGCTCTTATTTAAAGCTTTTGGAGTAATGTTGTTCTCTGTATTGTATGCAATTTGCTTATCACGACGATAGTTAGTCTCATCAATGGTTTTTTGCATGCTGTTGGTAATTGTGTCTGCATACATTATGGCTTTTCCGTTGAGGTTTCTTGCTGCCCTTCCAACGGTTTGGGTAAGAGAACGGTTAGAGCGTAAAAAGCCCTCTTTGTCAGCATCTAAAATAGCCACCAAAGATACTTCTGGTAAATCGAGTCCTTCACGTAATAGGTTAACTCCAACCAAAACATCAAAAATACCTTTACGTAAATCTTGCATTATTTCCACACGCTCTAAAGTGTCAACATCACTGTGGATGTAACGACAACGAATAGAAATTCGAGTTAAATATTTTACCAATTCCTCAGCCATTCGCTTAGTAAGGGTGGTTACCAAAGTACGTTCATCTTTCTCAACTCTGGTTTGAATCTCTTCAATTAAATCATCAATTTGATTTAAACTTGGTCTTACTTCAATTTCTGGATCTAATAAACCGGTTGGACGAATAACTTGTTCTACATAGACTCCACCAGATTTTTGCATTTCATAATCCGCTGGTGTTGCCGAAACATAAATGACTTGATTTTGAAGCGCTTCAAACTCCTCAAACTTTAAGGGTCTATTATCCATAGCAGCGGGCAAACGGAAACCGTAGTTTACTAAATTTACTTTTCGACTTCTATCTCCTCCATACATAGCATGCACCTGTGAAATGGTTACATGGCTTTCATCAACTACCATTAAATAATCATCAGGAAAATAATCTAATAAACAGAATGGCCGTGTTCCTGGTGCTCGTCCATCCAAATATCTCGAATAGTTTTCAATCCCAGAGCAGTAGCCTAATTCGCGAATCATTTCCAAGTCAAATTCGGTACGTTCCTTTAGACGTTTGGCTTCAAGGTGTTTTCCAATCTCTTTAAAATAATCATATTGCTTTACCAAATCGTCCTGAATATCCTTAATGGCAGCATTGAGAACATCAGGGGACGTTACAAACATATTGGCTGGATAGATATTTAAACGATCATAACGCTCAATGATTTCATTTGTATGGGCATCAAAAGCTTCAATTTCTTCAACTTCATCACCAAAAAAATGTATTCTGAAAGCATGGTCGGCATAACCAGGAAAAACATCGACTGTATCCCCTTTTATTCTAAAGTTTCCATTTTTGAAATCAGCTTCTGTACGGGAATACAAGCTCTGTACTAGTTGATGCAATAATTTTGTCCTGGAAATAACCTGATCACGTTCTAAGGTAATCACATTCTTTTGGAATTCAACAGGATTACCAATACCATATAAGCAAGATACCGAAGCCACTACCAAAACATCACGACGACCTGAAAGTAAGGAAGAGGTGGTGCTCAATCGCATTTTTTCTATTTCCTCATTTATGGACAAGTCCTTTTCAATATAGACGCCAGAAACAGGGATGTAAGCTTCTGGTTGATAGTAGTCGTAATACGAAACAAAATATTCCACAGCATTATCAGGGAAAAACTGCTTAAACTCAGAATACAGCTGTGCAGCTAAAGTTTTATTGTGCGCTAAAACCAAAGTTGGTCGTTGCACTTTTTCAATGACATTTGCAACTGTAAAAGTCTTACCAGAACCTGTAACACCTAGCAACGTTTGGTAACGCTCATTTTGGTTAATGCCACTTGCTAGTTGTTTTATGGCTTCTGGTTGATCTCCAGTAGGCTTAAATTCTGACTTAATCTTAAATCGCATAGCACAAAGTTACAATAAAGATCATCGGATATAAAATGATTAACTAACGCTTCAATGAAAAATGACCTGTATAAGTTTTGCCATCTAAAAACTTGGCGACATACCAATAATCACTACTAGGTAATAACTTACCATTAAGGCTTCCATCCCAAGTACGATTAGATGTGTTGATTTCTGAAATAAATTTTCCGTAACGGTTAAAAATGCGGATGTATTCAATTGGAACGGTGAGTGAATCAAAACCTAACACTTGCCACACATCATTGTTAGTGTCACCATTTGGTGTGAAAAATTTAGGAAAACCAAGAACGGTAATAGTTTCTTCTGTAATACCACAACCATTTCTATCTCTAACATATATAATATGTTCTCCCATAGTAACGTTGGTAAACACATTGCTTTCTTGATAAAATCCATTTATATCGTCTAAAGCATAGTCATAAAATCCTTGTCCAGATGTATTGACAGTAATAGTGTTATTTGGAGCAACACCTTCAACTGTAATACTTTCAATGATTGCGGTTTCAGATGGACTAACCGTAATTGTTCTACTGGAGGAACATCCATTTGGATCCGTTACGATAACAGTGTAAGCTCCCGTTTCATTAATATCATTAAAAGAAGTGTCCACATCAGTTAATGTTCCATTAAAGTACCATTCGTAATAATAGTTGCTAGGTGAGTCATTAAGCACTCCTCCATATATAGTAATAGTTTCAGGAAAAATATCTTGACAATAAAATAAAGAAACATCACCCTCTAAAACAGGTGTGCGAATCACGCTTAGGTTTGCTGTAGAAATACTAAAACACTGGTTGTTACTTTCAATTTTTACATAAATAGTTTGAAGGTCTATAACTGTGTTTACATAATTGTTTGGTAGCTCATTTGACCCACTAAAAGCGTCAGCTTCAGATTCAAAATAGCTTACTTCAGCACTTGTTGGAATCTGATTGATAATAGAACTTTCAATATCACCTAATGTAAAGGTGGCAAAGCCATCTATGTCATCTCCGTCACAAGCTTCTAAATCTGGAATATCAATCGTATTGTTTGAAGTTTGTAGTTCAAGTTCAACAATATCAATGCAGTTAGCAGGATTTACGATTCTTGCAAAAACAGTTTGGAAAGGAACTGTATTTTGAAAACTTGCAGGATTGTCTATTGGATTAATATTGTCTAAGGCATCGCTTTCTGAATTGAAAAAATCTACGATAGCTAAAGTATTGTCATTATTAGTTAAGTCACTTTCAGCTTCAAAAAGGTTATAAGTTGTCAGTCCATCTGTATCAACATCACACTCGATTAAGATGGCATTCTGCCCAATAGGCACAGGAGCATATTCAATAACAACTTCTCCGTATGAAACACAATTGTTGTTCAACCCAACTTCCACGGTATATGTTCCAGGCTCAGTAACTGTGTAACTTCCACAAGTACCACATCCAGTAGATGCGCCTTGGACCAAGATACCGTCTCTGTACCAATCATAGGTGTTTTGTCCACTTTGATAGGCAAATAGCTCTAATGATTCTCCTTCACACAATGCATTTCCGGTCGCAATTAATCTATTTGGTCCCAAATCTGTAGAGAGCTGAAAACTGCCTGCTTCTAAAAAAACTGCGGAATCATACCTATAGTTTTGCTCATCAGCAATAACCAATTTTACGTGATAGGTTTCATTAGGAATTACATTGGCTGTAGCAGTCAGAATTGCGGTTTGCCCATTAAAATTAATAGGGGAGTTCACACCATTGTAACTACCAAAATAAGTTTCGTTTTGAGGAGGACAAGAACCTGGTACACCAGGTGTAACTGTTGTCGCTTTTACAGGTGTGTTTGTGTCTGGTACTAAAGCTATATTCTCATATTGATTTTGACCAACGGCTGGTTTAATCAAAAAGCCAAATAAATCAGAATACTGACAGCTATTAGGATTGTTCTCTTGATATTCTTCAGAAGCAAATATGTATCTAAAGCTAACTTGAGTGGCAACAGAAGTAAAGTCAAACTCTAAAATTGTAGCATTTAATGTATTGGATTCATTTAGTGCCATTTCTAAATCTGCATCACCTTGCCAGTTTGAAGCATCATCATCGCTTAAGCTATTATTTGGGCCAGGGACATTTGCCAAGCGTCCTGTACTCATTACAATTCCACTTTCAAAAGGAAAATTAGTCCCAATAGCATCAAAATATCCATAGCTCTGATCTACATCATTAAAATTACCACCATTAACGTTGGTAACGTTGACGTTAGCAATACAGTCACTGTCAATTAATATATCTTCAATAAGTTGTTGAGGTGTATAGGTTTGACTATCCACTGAAATATTTTGGGAATAATTCAATAGACATAAAAACATGCTAAAAAATGAAAAAAGTTGTTTCATTTATTTAAAAACGGAGTGCAAAGATACGTATAGAATAAACATTGAATATTGAATAAGATGTTAAAAGAAGTACTATTTTTTTGATTAACGTTTCAGGGCAAAATGGCCTTTGGCCAGGAAGGATTCCCCATCCATGATGATATTGGCGACAAACCAGTAGTCACCTGCCGGCATCTTGTTGCCGTTGAAGGTGCCGTCCCATCCCGAAGTGTTCGAACCGATCTCCTTCAAGAGCTTCCCGTAGCGGTCAAAGATATGTATGACGGTTCCGGGCAATTGGTTCACACCTGCAATGTGCCAGGTATCGAAATCGCCGTCGCCATTCGGAGTGAGGTGCTTCGGGAAGTCCATGACCAGCACCTCGCGCTCTATCCACGCGCAGCCGTTCCGGTCTATTACCGTTATGGTATTGTAGCCAATCGGTACGTTTACAAAGACGTTCGAGGTCTGTGCCGGCAGGTCGTTGAGCTGGTAGAGGTAATCACCGATACCGTTTACGGTAACGATGATGTTGTTAGGGTCTGAGAAGTCTATGGTCTCCACCACGTCGATGACCGCGGACTCGGACTCGGTGACATTAAAGGTGCTGGTGCTCGTACAGCCAAATTCGTTGGTCACCATAACGGAATACGAGCCAACCTCTGTGATCTCGATCTCAGGTGATGTTTCATTTGTAGACCAGA
>CAXPYI010000011.1:0-16989 GCA_964221315.1 Leeuwenhoekiella palythoae
TTTTCAATGTTGACGAAGTCTAGGCTTCTACGTGTATAATAACCTTAACCCTCTCTTTTGTTCTTTCTGATTTATTGACCTAATTTAATCAATTGTAAACTTAAGCCGTATATAATTTATTGCTAGTAAAGGCTTACTTACGAAAATCCTCGCGGATTTTCTATTCAGTTTGTATTTGCTAAATTAGTTGCTGAAACACACAACGAAATCATACACTAGACCGTTATAAATAAGCTAAACCAAACTATGAGCGAAGTAATTGAACCTGGAAGATTTGAAGACAAAGCGGAATTTGCAAATGTAGGATATCGGATTTTAGCATTCTTAATTGACTTCTTTATTTTCTGGCTGATTGCAATGGTGTTCGGAATGTTCTTTGGCGAACCTAACGAAGACGGAATTGGATTTCACTTTAGCGGATTGCCTGCTTTAGGAATGTTCTTAATTGCGTTCGGACTTTGGCCAATTAGCGAAGGAATAACTGGGCAGACAATTGGAAAGCGAATTTTCAATATCAAAGTTGTAAATACGGATTACAAACCAATCGGAATCGGACAAGCATTCGGCAGATTTTTTCTCGGAATTGTGGACTATATGTTCTTAATCGGAATTATAATCGCACTCATAAATAAAAAGAATCAACGGATTGGCGATATGGGAGCGAATACATTAGTAGTGAATACGAAAAAAGCCTACCTACAGCAAAGGCTATAATTCATTGCTAGCAAAGGGTTACCTACGAAAATTCCGCCGGAATTTTCTATCTGTGATTATTTGCTAACTTTAGTGCTTAAACACGCAACGAAATCATAGCCAAAACCGTTGCCAACAAGCTGAACAAAACGCTCTGAATTGAAAACCAAACAACCATATCTAAAAGGAAAATCTGTTTTTATAGTTTCATTACTTGTAATCTTAATCACAATTCTGACTGTTTATCTGACTGGAATAAATTATAATCGGAGTTTGACTTCAAATCTTTATTTATCACTCGGAATTATAGCTACAGCCTTATTTTTGTTTATGACTTACGGACTTTATACTGGAATTGGACTGATTGACAATTTTCCAAAATTTCGGAATTTTAAAAGAGGAGATATAATGGGAAATGCTTCACCGACTTTTGACACACCTTCGATTGAGGTTGGTGACGGAATTGGAGGTTTGATCTTATCAATACTCTTATGGATTGGAATGACAATTTTAATAATTGTACTGCTAATCGTTTTGGAAGCTGTTTTTTGGTTTTCCATTTTTATAATTTTAGCAATGCTCTACTGGATTTTCTTTAGGGCATTAAAATTTGTTTTTAATAAATCAAAAGATACACAAGGAGATATTGGAATTTCAGCTGTTTACTCGCTGATTTATACTCTACTATATGTTGGTTGGATTTTCGTAATTGTTTATCTGACTGAAATAATGAAATAAAGCCAGTTGTCAACAATGTTTATAATTTATTGCTAGTAAAGGCTTACTTACGAAAATTCCGCCGGAATTTTCTATCTGTGATTATTTGCTAACTTTAGTGCTTAAACACGCAACGAAATCATACACTAGACCGTTGGCTGTAATTTATCTAAATCGTCATTGACAAAATGAGTGAACTAAAAATTGAAGGATATACTACAAAAGAATTAGAGAACCTAGTCGAAACTAATGACTTTGAAACTCTGATATTTTCCAATACACCAGTTGTTATTAATGCTGGAAGCGCTGAAATATTAGCTCAATTTCACAAAGAAAATAATGAGCTACATATTGATCTTGCTCATATAGATGGAGGTGGCGAAGGAGTTTTAATATCGATTAATTCTTTGGCTAGGAAATATGCGATTAAGAAAAATTACATTGCAATAAACTGGTATGTAAATGCCACCAATTGTGCTAATCCGAATCCCAAACTTCAACGAATTTTAAAGCTAAAGAATTACAAGGTCAAGTCATTTAAATCAAAAGGATCTGTTTTTTATAAAAAAGATGAATTAAGAACATAATTATATTCCGATTAAATTATGGATAAAGTAAAATATTTAATTCTAGGAATAATAATTATAATCGTTGGTTTTAGAGCATATTCATATTTTGATAAAAATCAGAAAACTATAGATAACGAACCAGGGAAATTATTCGGAATTGCTGTTTTAATCATTATTATTGGTTTTTTTATGGCGCTTATTTCAATAATTAATTTCCTAAGAGAGTGAAAAACTACAGCCAACAATGAACTAAGCTAAATTCCTAATCGGAATTTCGAGCCTTTTTGCTAAATTTACGGTTATAGCGGAATGATACTCGCCAACCATTCCGTAACGAAACCATAGCCAAAATCGTTGTAAACAATTATGAAAAACGCACTTCTGACTTTAATATTGACACTTGGAATTTTCAGTTGCAATGCTCAAAGTCAACGTGAGAAGGAAGAAAAAATACGTTCTGAAATCAATGCAGAATTTGACTCAAACTCATCAAATTGTTCGGACGGAATTAATGCTGTTTCTGACTTTAATGACAAAACCGAATTTTGGAACATATGCAATCTAAAAAATGGAAACCGAATAATAAAAATTGAATCTCACGACAAGGAAACGTATTATCAAGAAATCTACTTTGAAAGAAATGGAGGGTTGGTTTACGCAAAGGAAACGGAAAGTTATATGCCGAAAAACCATTTCACTCAAATGAGCTGGAATTGCGAATTCTATGCTAAAAACGGAGAATTGATTGCTTTAATGTCACTTGGACACGGAAAAACAGAGGACGAAGAATGGAATCCTGATATCATTTTTGAGATGTATAAAAACAGGTTAACTGAATTAAAACGAATAAAAAAATAACTGTTTACAGCAATGAACTAAGCTAAATTCCTAATCGGGATTTCAAGCCTTTTTGCTAAATTTATGGCTATGGCGGAATGATACTCGCGTACCATTCCGTAACGAAACCATAGCCAAAACCGATAACGTAAAATTTGTAGAGACAAAATGAAAATATTGAATTCAATCATAATATTACTATTATTCAATTATGGATTGATTGAAAATGATTGCGTTGACAAAGTGAAAATCGGAATGGAAATTTCTGATTTTTTAGATTCTAAAAAATCAGTCTACAATGTGAAAGAAGATACTATAAGCCTTGAAGGAGACGACTACTCCATTTATAATGTTTATGAAAAATCCGAATTGATTTATGCCGTAGAACCAGATGAGAAGGGAGAAAAAGTTTGGAGGATTTGGCTATATGGACAAAGGTTCAAAACAGAATTGGGAATTGGTGTGGGTAATACTCTTGCTGACTTGAAAAACAACTATACCATAGACGATATATCAACTGCTGAAGGAAGTGTACTTATCTTAGTCAAAGAGATTGAAGTTGGTTTTGAATTAGATGGTTCAAAAATTCCAAGAGAATGGTGGAACGAAATGAAGCTTGAGGAATTAAAAAATGATTTGCCAATAAGTTTAATAATAATATAAAAGCGGTGTAAAGCAAAGTCTATAGTTCATTGCGACTAAACCCCTCAATTAAAGTTTAAAAAAAAGAACACCCACGCTTTCACATGGGTGCTCCACTAACAAAAAAACTCAAAAAACATCATGATTTCTCATGATATCGGTTAACTGTAATCAGCAGTTAACCTTCTTTGCTAGCAACCAATCAACCTAACTTAATTTGCTTCCCCACAAATTAAGTGTTGATAAGTCTTAGAACCTATAGCTTACCATTCCCTTAATAAAGAAAGGTGTACCAGGTGTAAAATGTATTTCCTCTACAGGTTGTGCTTCATTTTGCAAGCGTGACTCTGTAGCAAATTGAGTTTCGTTCCACTCTACATCAAAAAGGTTTTCTACGGCAATGCCTAGCGTCACATTTTTTAATTCGTAATTGATGTTAAAGTCCGTAACAAAGTAACCTTCAGCAACTATGGAGTTATCCTCATTTGCTGGTCTATCATCCAAATATCTAAAGCGCAGACCACCAGAAAAACCATCCAAATCGTTAACCGACAATCCACCCGTAAGTGTAAAATCTGGTGCCAATGGGATAAAATCTTCTCCGTCTGGCTCATCTATACTTCTAGCGTTGGTATAGGTTGCATCGGTATCTAAAAACAACCAGTCATTGATTTGGTAACGCAAGCCCAAATCGACTCCGTAACGTCTCGTTTTTCCACTTGGTTCAACAATACCTGCATCACCAACATAGACAAACTCTTGTTCTAAAAACAAATACCATAAGGCAGAATTAAGAACAAGTTTTGGGATTGGTTTCCAAATAAAACCTAAGTCCGTACCATAAGAACGTGGTAAAATATCCTCACCTCCGTTGGCAACCACTACCCTAGTATCGTTGGAATGAAACCCTAAACCAGATTTTAGGTATAGCTGTAAATTATCTTTAGCGTTGTAATAGAAATTCAACTTAGGACTTAAAATCGTTTTGTTTTCGGATTGTGTTTCGTAATTGGTCTGTAACTGATCGTTGTATAAAAATTTGAAATAGTCCAGACGCAAAGCTGGTGCTACCTTAAACTTTCCAAATTCGAACTCTGCATTAACAAAGGCATCAATATTTGTTTGGTTAATATCACCAAGTTGAATAATTTCGAGCGTTTCCCTTCTGTTCAAGGTTCTTGACAGTTCTACATCATCCACAATATCATGTCTTACACCCAAACCCGTTGTTAAGTTGAATTCCGTACTTCCCAAAAAAGTAGAGTAGTTTAAAGCAGTATTGGCACCAAAAATATTTCGGTCTTCCTTTTGCTTAATCTGGTCACCATTTACGGGATCTTCCAAGAAAAAAGTAAAATTTGAATACAGCTCAAAAGCATAATGCGAGTAAAAAGCATTGGCACTAAACGTGGTGTTTTCAGAAATGTATTTATCGAATGCCACATTAAAATTGGTACGTTCGGTCTCACCACCTTCGGTATCATCAATAGCACCAAAGCGTGTGATGTTGCCATTATCGACTTCACGTTGTGGAATTTGCCCAGAAGCATCCCAACGGCTTGTAAAATGTGATGCCGTTAAGGTCAGTTTGTCATTCTCTGGCGAATACATCACATACTTACCAAAGAGATTTAAACGATTAAAGTTTTGAGGAGATTCAAAAGGACCATCCGTTGCAATATATTCCATGGCAACATAGGCATTTTTGTTGTTTACATTTTCCAATAGATCGAATAAACCAACTGTACGTAACGTATTGAACTGTCCCGCAGAAAATGTAACACTGCTCTCTTCCAGATAATCCTTGGTTTTAAAATTGACATATCCTGCGGTGTTAAAATCTCCTTTAGATGCGTAATAGCCACCTTTACCAAAATCGATTTTATTCACTGTTTCGGGTATGATAAAGTGCAAATCACTATAACCTTGACCATGAGCGTGGGATACCATATTTACTGGCATGCCATCTACTGATATGGACACATCCGTACCATGATCTACATCGAATCCACGTAGGAAAATCTGCTCGGCCTTACCTCCACCTGCATGCTGACCAATAAATAAACCCGGAACTTTTCTTAGTACTTCTTGTGAAGAATTTACTGGAGTAATATTTAGATCCAATCTGGAGATGGTACTCACCGGATTTAATTCCTCTCGTAGCACCATTTCATCTAACTGAAATATTTTTTCCTCTAATACGATTTCCATTGCTTTGGTTGACTGGACTGGGACAACTTTAGTTTTGTAGCCTAAAAGCCCTACTCTTAAAGAATCGCCCACTTTGGTTTCTGCTATCACAAACACACCGTTTTCTAAGGTATGTGCGTGAGTTTCTGAATTTAAATTATATATATACGCTGCCTCTAACGGCTGGTTGAGCTCATTCTTAACCAAGCCCTTTACATTTTGGGCCTGTAGAATACCTGAAAAACAACCAAACAATAGCAGTGCTAAAATTTGATTTCTCATAACAATTATTGTTTGGTTATTTAAAGTTGTTTGATTTTTGGTGCCATTGTAGGTCCAAGTTCATATAGACTGGCAACTAACTCACTCTTTAATTCTTTTACTTTTTCTGTTTTACCTACAGCCTTATAGATTTCGGCTATGTGATACAATACCTCAGGCTCATAAGTCTGTCCTTCAACATATTCTTCAACAATAGCATTGGCTTTTTCCACATCACCTTTTTTGAAATAGCTCCAAGCCAGTAAATCATAAGATTGAGGTGTTGGTCTGTTTTCTACTTCTTTTTTGGCAATTGCCAATGCTTCTTCTGGCAAGAGCATATCTTCAGCGTAAAGTGCAACATTGTACTTATTGTACATATCACCATACATATCGTTTCTTACGGCTTTCTTATAGTTATTTAAAGCTTCAGACTTTAAATCCGCATCTTGCTTATAATCTGCAATTTCTGCTTTAAGCAAGTCATAATCTGGTGCTTCGTAGTATGTTGAGATATGGTCTAAAATTTTTAAGGCTTCATCCGGGTTGTTTTCATAAGAATACAAGATCCAGGCAATTCCTTTTTTGGCATAAGCATCATTATTATCTAGCTCTAGTGCTTTTAGATAATGGTTATACGATTTTTCTAATTCACCAGCATGACCATAAAAATCGGCAAGATTAGTATAAGACCATTGTTTTAGGTGCTTTAAGTTTGAAGCTTCGGCAATAGCAGTAGCCTTTTCCATCTGCTCTATGGCAGCTTCTAAATTTCCTTTATGATCTTCCCATTTGGCTAATCTTATGAGGTAGTCAAAATCGGATGTGTTTTTAATCTCATTAAGATAAGATTCCGCATACATATAGTTGCCTAATTCTAAATGTACATCGAAAAGCATTTTCTTGGTACTCTTCAATTTTTCACCATTTTCTTTTGCTTTTTCCAAAAGTTCCAAGGCTTCTTTAAAACGGTGTTGTGAAATATAATTTGATGCTAAAGCCCTTAAATGCGAAGCATAATTACCATTGGTTTGCGCTATACTTTTTAAAAGGTCTTTTTCTGCTTTTATTAAATAGTCTATATCACCAGTAGCTTCAAATATGTCTGTGTAGGCTCCAGCACGTTTGACTAAGTATGGAAATGACTTGGGTTGTGACTCTAACTTATCTGTCCAGAATTGTGCGTCGGACATCAATTTTTCGTTATCAATTGAAGTTGTTAGATATGCTTTGTAGTCTTCTGTTTGTGTGACTTTATTTGAATTGCAACTAAAAAGTGCTGCAAACAAAATAAAGGGAAGTATTTTCTTAAGTATCATGGTTTATTGAGTTTTATGTTTAATATTTCAAAAAATCCTGAAGTAGAGATTTGATGACTCTACTTCAGAATTAAGGTTCAGTATCTTACCAAGGTGAAGCTAGGTAAGGGAATGATGATAAAAATGCTTTATCATTAGCATCTACATTATCGTCTGATAATCCTGGATTTTCCGTAAAATCCTCACCTCCGAAGATTAACAGTAATTCTACTGTAATAACATCGTCAGCCAAAGCTCTACCGGTTAACACATTTGTACCATCAAAGAATGTTGTTGTTCCGTCTAATGAAACATTTAGTACATCTGTAGCTAACAAACCTGTAAATGTTGCAGCATCCAATCCTAAGGCATTAGCATCACCTGGATTAGCATAAGCTGGACTCAAACCAGTTAGGTTAGCTTCAAACATCGCCTGAAACGCTGCATTTTGCTGTGAAGGCACTGTGGTGTTAAAAGCGTCTTTCATACCACTTGATACAAATACAGTGTTAACTGCTGGTCGTGCCATTTGGTCTTGCTGAACGTAAGTCCCAGAGAAATCCGGTCCAGTTGGTCCAGTATTATTGTCGTCATCGTTATTACAATTGTAAGCTGTCAGTGACACTAAAATTGCAATAGCATATAGTTTTATATTATTAATTTTCATAATTCTTTAATTTTAAGGTTTTGAGTTTATTGTTTTCTTTTAGTTTCTACCCACGTATTGATAGTACCAGATCCACCAATCATTGATTTAGGTACCTCAACTACCAAAGACAATACATTTGTTCCAGCAAAAGTATCTGAACCTGGATCGTTAAAACTAGTAGCGTTACCAGCTATAATCTCACCATATTGGGCGAAGTCCATAAAGAAAGGGTCATCTCTAGGACCGGCAAAAGCCATAATTCCACCAGAACTTTCAACTATAGCGGATTGTCCATAAGGAGTAATATCCACTACAACTAAGTTATTGGTGTTGGTCATAATTGTACTGTTTAAACCTGTTTGCGAAGGTGCTACAGGACCAAACACATACATTTTTCCATCCCTAGGAACGGCTTGAATGACTAAATCTTCAACATTGTCACCAGAAGTGTCTATGTTAAACTCAATCATCACATTTTCATCAAACGAAGCTGCTGCGGTATTACCTGGAGACAAAAGTCCCTGTACATTGGCAACAAACGCTATGTTCGAAGTGTTTTCGCCTTGAAAGGCGTAGTAATCAGTAATGTCACTTGTACCTCCTGAAACTGCAGGAGCATCAATATGATCGGCTGCAATGGCAACAAATGTTGCAATACCTAGTATTGCTGTTGCGATTAAAATTTTTGTTTTTTTCATAATTTTGAGATTTTGTTAATTTATTTGTGTCTCTTATGTCTACCTACGCAATAATGTGGAAAGCGGTTTTGTTAAAATTTTGTTAAAGGATTTGAATGCGTATTATTAAATTAAATCTGTACTTATAAGCACAACTTAGATTATATTTGAATCGCATTACTTTTAAATTGAGTTATGAACCCATCAACTAGCGGTTGGATTGATAAATTTTATTCCCAAATTTCAAAGAGAAACATCCCCTTTGAGAGTTATGAAGATTTATACATTGGATTAAAAGCAAATGGATTCATCTATGGTGTGAATGTTGAAATTATTACTGCTGTAGAGAAAACCCATACCTATTCAGAAGATGAATTGGCCAAAATAAATCTTCTAACCGCATTATATCACATCTATTATTTTCATAAGCCAAAATTCAGCAACAAAGAATTTATTACGGTGCTTCTTAATTATTATAAGGAACTTGAAGTTTCAGATTTATCACTATGGGATAAATTGTTTATAGGTAAAAGTGAAAGTTCAATGTTAGAACGGTTGATCCATGATAGGATACAAATTGATGATAACCTGTTAACACGAAATTTCAATAAGTCCATTACCAACGCATTACTGTTTGTAGACGTACTGACTTTTGAAGCACACCTTAA
Source organism: Leeuwenhoekiella palythoae (assembly GCA_964221315.1). Taxonomy (GTDB): domain Bacteria; phylum Bacteroidota; class Bacteroidia; order Flavobacteriales; family Flavobacteriaceae; genus Winogradskyella; species Winogradskyella palythoae_A. The sequence goes on from CAXPYI010000011.1 coordinate 9,202, forward strand.
GGAAGACATTAGCATAAAAAATTATGCCGCCAACCTAGAGAGCAAGATAGTTGGCACACTCTACCAGTCTTTGAATTCTAAAAGCAAAATAACGGATTACGACAAAGAAGTGATTGAGATTATCGAAACATCGACATCTTATAACGAGGATGAAGAATTGGATGTTGAAGAGTTGATCTATGATATAGAATACGATATTGACCTCCACGAGAAGAAATATCTCGTTGACCTTATGTGCTTATCCATTTGGGATGATGAAATACTCGAAAAATCAGAGTACAGGTTTTTACTGGACTTAGCAAAACGCATGGGACTAAGTATTGAAGATATTCAAAAGTCACTTATTGATATTGATCATTTTCATAAAAAAAATAAAAAGGAAATATTGTTATTTCAACAATCAAATCCTATTTCAAATTTTTACGAGAACTCATCTCAGTTGGTTACTAAACTTCTAAAAAGAAATAGTAAGCGACTGGTTAAAGAGCTAAATCAAAGTAAAGAATTATTGGCACTGATAACTAAATCCACACAAACTGACCTTACCAAAGAAGAACAAAAAAAAATGCAGTCTCAATTGTTGGATTTATTGAAGACCATTCCGAGTTTGGCAATTTTTATGCTACCAGGTGGAGCAATACTTTTACCACTCTTTGCAAAGCTAATCCCAAATATGCTACCTTCTGCATTTGATGATAACAGAATTGAAGAAAGAGATTAGTCTATTCTAACCAATTTTTAAAATCCTTAACGCGTTCTCTGGCAACAATAATATCGTGTTCTTTAAAATGGTTTAATTTAACCTGAAGCCTCGAGTTGGTGTAGCTAATAATATCCTTAATTGCTTTAATATTTACATAGAACTTTCTACTAACTCTAAAGAACACATGTGGCTCTAGTTCATCTTCCAGTTGGTCTAATGTCACATCTAAAAGATAATTTCTGCCTTCATTTGTATAAGCATAGGTGCCTTTATTTTCACTATAGATACATTCAATATCCTCAATATCTATGAGCTTGATATGCTGACCAACCTTAACCGAAAATCGTTTTTTATACTCACGCTCTATTGGATTCACCAATAGTTTCTTGATGTCGTTAAAATCTAAAGTAACGGATTGTTTTTGTGGAGTTCGACCTTTAAATTTGGTTACAGCAGTTTTTAAATCGTCCTCGTCTATAGGCTTTAATAGGTAATCTATACTATTGAGTTTAAAAGCCTGGAGTGCATACTCATCATAAGCTGTTGTAAAAATCACTGCAGAATTAATATCTAAAGACTCAAAAATCTCGAAAGATAGGCCATCGCTTAATTGTATGTCCAAGAAAATTAAATCTGGATGGTCATTATTTTGAAACCAGTCTATAGATTCTTCAACAGAATGCAACATGGTCTCTGCTTCTAAATCTAAAGATTTAAGCATACGTTGCAATCGTCTTGCAGATGGTTTTTCGTCTTCAATTATGATTACGTTCATTTTAAATTCAATTTTTTAGCTTCCCTATTTATAACTAGACTTCCTATGAATGCAGTAACAAAAGTTGCCAATGCTACCATCCACCAAAAATCTTTAATATTGTCCACAAAACGTGTTCCTACCTCTGCCCAAAAAGCACAGAACAAACCTACAACAGACCAACTCATAAAGTAAAAATGATACCCAAACCAATTTTTCCTTTTTTTTATAGTTGGCAACATCCCACCAAAAATACTCACCAAACTTACGATGGCAAAAAAATGAAATAAACTAAAACTCCCAAAGCTCATAATAAAAAAAGAGCTGATATTCAACGAGAGCATAGCAACAACATAAATATAGCCTGTGCGTTTGTGAAAGGTTGTTCCTTTTTTATAAAGCAATACAATAGTACCTGTTATCATGGCTAAAACTGCAGTTAAAAAATGGAACCAACCAATATTACTATGTATAATGTCGTTAAGGTAATTCATTCCCACATTTTCTTTTCCGTTTCCTCTTCTTGTGTAAATTTCCTCAACTTTTTATCCTCCCAATTTTTGTTGAATAGTGTCCGATCCTTAAACACCTTAAATCCATGGATTATAATAATAACCGTCCAAGCCACTATAATAGATAAATTGAGACTTATAATATTGTCCTTGTAAGGTCCCTCAACGATGTAAAGATTATAGGACAGCAGCGCTACCAATACTATATATCCTGCTAAGTGAATGTAAAAGAGTTTTAATCGTCTTAGCTTTTTCTTGGCCTGTAATATGCGTTGTTCCTTATCTTCTGGCAACTTCATGGTTATGTTTATTAACTGATTACTGCAAACTGCGATTGACTACTGAAACTACTCCCAATTACTTTCCTCTTTGTCCATAAATTCTTTAAGCTTACGCTCTTCCCAATTTTTGCCGAAAAAGAAATCCGGACCGAAAACACCAATAAAATGAAAGAACAATCCAATACCCCAAAAAACTGCAGTGGCATAAGGCCCAAAGCCCGAAAAACCTTGATTAGAATTTAAGCCAATCAATAATATTAAGAAAATATTTACGATGACAAAAACCGCTAAATGCCAGTAAAAACCAACTAAGGCATCCACCTTCTTTTTGGCTCTTATGTAAGCCTCTTCTTTTCTAAAATCAGAAACCTCTTCTTTCTCTTTGTAAGGTTCTAAACTATATTTTTCCATAATTCTTTATTTTGAATCGTTAGATAATTCTTTGTTCATGTATTCTTCTATTTTTCGCTCTTCCCATGCCAACCCAAATTTTAAGGATATAAAATGCAAAAGCAAGACTATTCCCCAAATCGTCCAGGTAAATAGCACATTAAAACTCAATAGCTCATTTGTAAAGGATTCCCAGCTATCTAGATTGTCATAAACTTTAAAACCCGTAATAATTAGGTTAATGACTATATATATCCCTAAGTGCGTATAGAAACCTTTCTCCTTTTCAACCCTGCGCTTGGCTTTGATATATTTTAAATTCTGATCTTTCATCTTTTTAATATTTTTGTTTATCACCTTCCCTTTAAATATGTCGAGACGGGATATTAATTCCAACGTTTTTTTTCATCCTCCTTACGCATGTATTCTTGTATTTTTCGCTCTTCCCATTTGGCTCCTAAAGCACCATCATCAACATAAACTCGGTATGCCTGAAACAGCAAGCTTATACCCCAACCCAACATCGGGAACCAGAACCATTGAATGGTGTGTCTAGAAAATTGATACCAAATGAACACTAAAAATGGAATCACCAAGCAATAGGCAATTAAACTGTAATAAAATGCTTTTAACTCATCCACCCGTTTGCGAGCCCTTACATAATCCTCTCTTAAGGACTCTTTAGATTTTTCTGCTGTTCTCATGATTGATACTTGTTTTGTGAGCATAGGAATTGCAACTGCAAAATCCCTTTCTCGTTGATTGATGTAAACTTTTCTTTCCGTAAGAAGCTTGTAGCGCTGCTTAATGTTATCCAACCCAACTCCACTGCTCTTCTTTACGATTTGCTTTGGTTGAAGATTGTTCATTACTACCAAATGATTGCCATCTTCATAGATTTTTATGTGCAGTGGTTTTGTAGTAGTCACCATATTATGCTTTACTGCATTCTCTAAAAGCAACTGCAATGACAAAGGCACCACCTTACTTTCTGGGTTTGCCGCCTTTTCAGGAATTTCAAAAATGATGCTATCCTCAAAACGCATTTTTAAAAGCGACATGTAGGTTTTGGCAAAATCCAATTCCTCATCTACCGTAACCAATTCCTTATTTTTTTGCTCCAATACATAGCGATAGACTTTAGAAAGCGACGTCGTAAAACGTTGTGCATTGTCTGGATTTTCTTCAATTAAACTCGTTAATACATTTAAACTATTGAACAAAAAATGCGGATCGAGTTGATTCTTTAAGGCATCAAATTTTGCGCTGGCTGCACCTGCAATTACCTTTTGTTCCTTTATTTTATTTTTTTGGTAGCGATTGTAGAAGTAAATAACGTAGAAAACCGAAACTATACTCAAGGTTATCCACAACCCAAAGGAATATCCTTGCCATGATTCCGTTGCTATAAAATGCTCTAATGAATCCCCAAAAATGACGACCTCAACAATAATCCTTAGTACAAAAATGGTTATTAAAGTCACTATTGTACTTCCTAAAATTCCGAATACAATACGCTTTATAACATCGTATGATTTATAGGTTCGCTTTTCTAAAAAATTAAAGACCAAAGTGTTAACATAGCTGATAACAAAGGTGTAAAGTTGGTATATACCAAAGTATATTAAAAATTGATTAACACTTTCAAAGTCGAACCCTGTAGAAAAGTAAGATCCAATTACGAAGACTCCGCAGCCTATAAGAAATGTGGTAATGATATTTTTAATGGATTTGGTCATATTAGTTTTTTTTACTTTTTACACTCGTCAGCTACCTGCTCTGCACGTTCTTTTCCCCAGTTAGGATGAAACTCACTCTCTGCCTTAAAGGTATCAAAAAGTTCGATTGAAGCTTCAATATCTTCACAATACGGTTCTGTATCCTTTCCAAAATATTTAGCACTTCCCATATCCCATTCTGCTTTACAAAACTTAGCTCTAGGGTTTTTTGGATCTAATTTCAAGGCTTTTGTGTAAAGTTCACTTACCTTCTGGCCGTATTTCATACCGTATTTCATACCATCAAAGGCAACCCAATTGGTCAGAACCTGCGCCTGCATTATTAAGAGTTCGGCATTATCCTCAGTTTTGGTCAGGGCAATATCTAAATGCTCTTGTGCTTTATCCAATTGTGCTTTTAAGATAGCTTCATCCTTTTCGTTCCAGCTTTTCAGACTGTTGATCTGTGCTATGTAATAGTTTGGCAACCATTGCTCATCTTCTGCTTTTGCTATGCGCTCAAACATATTTTCGGCTTCGTCCCATTTGCCCTCTTCCCAGAGTGCAAAGGCTTTTGTCATTCCTTTTTCAAAATTGGTCTGTGCCTGTATATTAGAAGCTAAAACGCTTATAATAATGGTAACGGCGATTTTTACTAGTGTATTCATTTTGCTTTGCTTGATATTTTAAGATTACAGCACAAATATGCTTTAGAACACTGGCTTTTAAAAGGAAGACTTACCGAATTGTCACTTTTTGATGACGAATTGTAATTTTCTAAATATTCTTTTTAAAAATCAGTAACTTAGGGAGCCGTTTTACTACTAATGAAATAGTTAACCAAAAAATCCAACCAAAAAAATGAAGACCAAATTCCTCATCGTTGCCCTAATCGCATTTGTATCTTTTACCACAGCACAAAACGACAAACGCCTCAAAGGCATGGAAAAACATTTCAATGCTGTTTTAGAATCTACAAAAGCACCCGGATTTGCGGTTGCCATAGTCGAAGGTGATAAAATTATTTATGCCAAAGGCTTTGGTTATGCCGATTACGAAAATAAAATTCCCGTAGATGCCAATACACTGTTTGCCATTGGCTCTTCCACAAAAGCTTTTACTTCTGCTTTACTAGGAATTTTGCAGGAAAAAGAACAATTATCCTTAGACGATAGCCCTCTTAAGTATGTCCCTGACTTAAGATTTTATAATAATGAAATGAACAATAACATCATTATAAAAGACCTGATGCGCCATAGTACAGGTTTGCCAAGGCATGATGGTGCTTGGTACTTCTTCCCGTCGCACAACAAGGATTCTTTAGTAGCACGTATGCAATATCAAGAGCCTTTTACAGGCGTGCGCCAACAATGGTATTACAACAATTTTGCATTTTTATTGCAAGGTGTCATTACCGAGAAAATCACAGGTGAAAGCTGGGAAAAAAATATTGAGGATAAATTCTTTAAACCGTTGGGTATGACACGTTCTAAAACCATGATCGATGGCATGAAAAACGGCACAAATACAGCTTTTGGTTACCGTTTGGATGACGATAGAAACATTAAAAAAATGGACTACTATGATATTGCAGGCATGTCACCAGCAGGAAGCATCAATAGTAGTGTAAACGATATGAGCAAATGGTTAATGACCTGGATCAATAAGGGTAAATATGGAGAAACGCAAATCATACCAGAAGCCTATATAAAAGAAGCCATGAGTTCTCAAATGGTAGTCTCTGGTGGCCTGCCAAATGACGAAATGCCAGATGTACAGTTTGCCAATTATGGTTATGGCTGGCTTCTGCATTCTTACAAAGGGCATTATATGGTAGAACACGGTGGTAATATAGATGGCTTCTCAGCAAATGTAGCCCTATACCCAACGGATAGTTTAGGCATCGTGGTATTGTCTAACCAAAACGGTTCTGCAGTGCCAAGACTTATAAGAAACATCGCAGCAGACCACATGCTAAAGGTTACTAAAACCGAATGGGCAAAACAACATAAGGAAGATTTGGAAAAAGCCTTAAAAGCGATGGAAGACACTAAAGATGTTGATAAATCAGGAAATGTAAAAGGTACCAGACCATCGCATACCAAAATAGATTATACTGGGTCTTATGAGCACAAAGGTTATGGTAAATTTAATATTGCGTTAGAAAACGATAGCTTGTTTGCCACGCTAAACGGCGACAAAATTTATCTTAACCATTACCACTATGACACTTTTGAACTTTTAGATTATACTGAAGGCAAGGTAGATACCACACAAATAGGGAATTCTTTAAAAGTCACTTTTACTACCAATGTCACCGGAGATATAGATTTCCTCAAAGCCGATCTTGAGCCCATGACAGATGCCATTGCCTTTAAGCGTACACCAAAAAGTTTGGATGTAGATACCAAAACCTTAGAGCAATATGTAGGCACTTACGATTTAATGGGCACTGAGGTTAAAGCCTACATTAAAGACGGGAACGTACTCTATGTGTTTGTACCAGGACAACCAGAATACGAGTTGATACCAACAGCATTGCACAAGTTTAATTTTAAGGTATTGGAAGGTTTTAAAATAGAGTTTTTAGAAACCGATGGTACCATAGACCAGATTAAGTTTATACAACCCAATGGGACGTTTGTGGCAAAGAAGAAAGTGGATTAAGATATAATTTACTGATGAGCAAAAAGGTAACTGTAGCTTAGTAAGAAAATTATAGTTACCTTTCTGGTATAAATATAATGTGGATATACGTAATACGTATATGCGATTGTTGTGTGTAATTTGAGAAACACGAGAAATGAGAAAAATATTAGCAATAATTCTAACTGTGGGACTATTCAGTAATCTATTTGGACAATCGGAAAAAAAAGATTCCAACTCTTCTGACAATCAAGAACTGCGTACGGAATATAGTATAATGAAGAACATTACTTTAGTAAAACTTAAGAAATATGAAAATCAAAAACGTTACAAACAAGTTGATAACGGTATTTATTTGGACTTAAATGATGAACACGAAGCCAGATATAGAATGACATTATCTTATGAATTAGAATCTGACGAGACCAACAACCAATATCCATTAGAGGATATTTTAGATAAATATTTAATGCATATTTCAGATTTTCTGGAATCAAAAAATAAATCGAACTCTAACAAGTTTATTTTTGAGTTTGGAGGATATCTCGATAAAATGATAGAAGCAAAAGAGATTATTGGAAAAAAAGTCTTTAATCGAGACTTTAGAGCCGAAGACGGACAAATAAGAGTTGAACTTGTAATAGAATAAAACTACACACAACAAAGAACTGAGTTAAAAAACAAACCTTTTTAGGCTAGTTTTGAAACGTGATTCTCGTCATATGCCAATCCGCTCTTCGCAATAGCAAAGGCCTGCTTCAATAATTTATTTGCCACAGCGATC
>CAXPYI010000012.1:0-200311 GCA_964221315.1 Leeuwenhoekiella palythoae
CGGATGGGACGGGACGTTCAACGGCAACAGGATGCCGACCAGCGACTACTGGTTCACGGTGGTCTACGACGAACCGACAAACGGACAGAGAAAGGAGTTCAGAGCCCATTTTACCTTGAAACGATAAAAAAATTATGAGATTAAAAAAGTTTTGTTTAGTAGCATTTACAGCCTTAATGGCAAGTTTTAGTTTTGCCCAAGAAGGTGTACCTATTTATTCTGATTATTTAACAGATAATTATTATTTAATTCACCCATCTATGGCTGGTGTTGCAAATTGTGCCAAGGTGAGATTGACAGCGAGGCAACAATGGTTTGGTGTTGATGATGCACCAAGTTTACAGACTTTAAGCTTGAACGGTAGATTAGGTGATTCTCCTGTTGCGTTAGGTGGTATTTTATTTAACGATGCCAATGGTTATCATTCTACTGTCGGAGGATATGCGACTTTTGCATACCATTTAATGTTTTCTAGAAACGAGATTGACTTAAATATGTTATCTTTTGGTTTAAGCGCAGGATTTCTGCAGTATAAATTAGATGAAAGTGATTTTTTAGCACCTGGTGAATTCGATCAACTTATTGCTGGGATAGAACAAAGTGCTACAAATTTTAATATTGACTTTGGTTTTTCTTACCATTTTATAGATTTTTATGCACATTTTACTGCAAAAAATATTTTAAAAAATGAAGGTATTAATTTTAATGACCAAGGATTTGAGTTTGATAACCTAAGAACATATTTAGCTTCTATGGGTTATACATTTAGTAAGTTTGGAAGTGATTGGAGCTATGAACCATCAATTATGTATATGTATAGAGATGCTACAGAAGAGTCTTCTATAGATATTAATGCTAAAGTTTACCGTGAAATGGATTTTGGTAAAATTTGGGGTGGTTTGTCTTACAGAAGAAGCTTGGATGGTGCCGAATTTGTTGATGGCTCAGGTATTAGTAGTCAAAAACTACAATACTTTACACCATTTGTGGGTGTTGATTATAATAATTTTGTATTTGCTTACACGTATTCTTATCAAGCGAATACGATTAATTTTAACACAGGCGGTTTTCATCAAATCACTTTAGGATACAACTTTAATTGTAGACGAGAGAAATATGAGTGTAATTGCCCTGCAATTAATTAAAAAAAATAAAAAGAAAAGGCTCAATCTAGTAATTGAGCCTTTTCTTTTTATTCCCATTTGTAATTTTTCTTCCCTGCTTGGGATTTTATTGCCTTTAACATAGCACTTTCTAGTCCGTTATCTGGATTGTTCGATTGCTTATTAATGTAATCTCTTCGTTTGATATTAAAATCGTTAATTGACTTTTGAAGTGTTTCACGTTCTTTACGCTTTTTATCAAGGTAAGATTTAATTTCAGTATTTGATTTTCCTTTTAATTCTTCAGGAAGTTGCTCATCTTTCAAATCATCATAAGAAAAATCCTCCTCTGCTTCGGCATCTACCAAATCCCATGAACTGTTTTTGTAAAATTTAGAACTTTTACTTACGGTTCTGCTTACAGCATTTGCCTTGTCATAACTCATTGCATTGGCATCTTGTTCAGCTTGTAGTTCCATTTTAGACCGACCAGATTTTCCGTAAGCCACATAAGTTTTATTGAGTTTTTTGTTCAACTCTAAAATTTTATCGTCATATGGTGAGGCGATATGTACCGTAGCCTGATTATGGTTTATAGCCATATAATCCCCATGTGTTAAATCAGCACCATCTTTCCAGTAGCTAGAAATACCTTGGTTATAGTCTCCACAAAAAATAGTATTAACGGTAATGTCATTTTGATGAGCTAATTTTGAAGCTACTTTATAGCTTACGCTCCCTTGGGTATAAGGCTCGTTTCCTGCAATGAATATTAGTTTTAAGTCATCTTTACTATCTCCCCATTCCAATTGATTTAAAGCAGTCTGAATGACTTTTCCACAGTATTCGTTACCTCCGTTTGTAGTTAGAGAGAATAGGGATTTTGAGATTTCGTCTAAGTCGTCACTAAATGCAATGACTTGTATAAGATAACCCTCATCTGCATTGAGATTGTCATTTCCATATTCATAAAGTGCTATTTTAAGACTAGGGTTTTCTTCATTGCATTTTGCGTAGGATAATTCGTTAACAATTTGCCAAAGCTGTGCTTTAGCTTGATCTATCAATCCATCCATACTATTGCTGGTGTCTAGTAAAAGCGCGACTTTTATTTCTGGCTTTTCAACCTTTAAAGTGGTTTCAAGTTTTGTTTCTGCAACAGCCAGTTGCTGCTTATCTTGTCTGTTATTTGCATTGCAAGCAGTGATATTAGCCATACTTACTGCTATAACAATTAATTTCATTATTGTTTTCATAGTTCTTAATTTTTTGTGTTTAATTCTTTTACGTCAATAGTTCCGTTTGGGGAAATAACGTAGTATTTGTGATCAATTTTTGTTTTGGTGATAGGTTCGGTTTTCTTTTCTTCTGGTTTTGGTGTAAACACCAATTTTATATGCATACCAATTTGCACAACGGGTTCTAATATTGATGGATTAACAACAACATCAAAAGTTTCATAAGTAAGTGGTTGATAATAATAGGAGGTCTGTTTTTTTGCGGTGGTAACTCCCTTCTTTTTATCTAAAGCTTCAAAAGAAACACTATTATAAGCTTGGTAGCTTTGATAAAAATCTTTTGGAAAGTAACAGTATTTATCATCTGCAATAGCGACATTATAATTAGACAGGTCGAAACCTAAAAGATTATAGTATGCTTTTTTATCTTCAATAAGCTTTAAAAGTTTATCCTGTAGATTTTTGTAAACTTCTTGAATGTTTTCTATAAAGTAATCGACCTTAACCAAGTTGTACACTTCACTTTTGGCACAAGCTTCAAGTATAGACTCAAACTGATTTGTTTTGGTAAATTGTATATGAATATTCTGTTGCAACTCGAAGCCCTTGGGAACTTCAGTATAAGTTTTGCTGAATAGTTTTTTGGTAACTTCAACTTCATATATGGGAACAAAAGATATGACATCGATAGCAAAATTTTTAGGCGAAATACCAATTGTGTTCAACCTTAGTTTTATGCTATCGACACGCTGTTTCATTAGTGCATTAGTGGCTTCTGCAGAAGGTCCAATTTGTGAAAGATTGAAAATTGCCGTATAAGTTGTGGCATAAACATTTTGCAACGCTTTTACATCAATATTGAGGACATTGCTTGGGTGAAGCACTTTGTTAATTTGTTGTTGTACAACAGGATTGTAAATATTGGCATTTCCAGCTGTTAAAATATTCTGTCTGGAAATTTCAGGTGTAATTTGGTTGTAGTTACCCCTATGCTGTGCTATTGCAGTACTCCCTAAAAGCAGCAGCAACAAAACAATTAGATTGTTGTTTTTCATTGTGATTTATTTTTTTGATTAATGATGCCGTAAAGCTCTGCCGAAAAAACAGTAATAAAAAAGGATAATGAGCAAATGGTCTTTTTCAATGAGTGAAACAAAATGTTGCTTTAGCAAACGGTCATATTTTGTAGTTTAAAAACGCTAATATTCAATTAAGTCATTTTTTGAAACCAAATAAAGTATGTAAGTTTATTCCAGTTTAATAATGAGTCACAAAAGTGAAACAGATAGATAGATACATATCCATTATGTTATTTTGCTTCATAGCTTTAGTGAGCTATGGACAAGACAATAGAAAAACCGTAGTATCTGATGAGGATGAAATATTCACCATTAGAGGTTCTGTTTATAAACAAGGTTCAAGAATTCCCATACAACAGGTTGATATTATGGTTAACAACGGAACCTATACTACAACCAATAAGGATGGGAAATTTGTTGTAAAGGCAAAAATAGGTGATCAACTCACAGTTAGCCATAAAGATTTTGAAACGGTATTCCATACCATAGAAAGTGGAGAGCGCATTACCATAGAAGTTACCTCAGAGGATAATTGGAAGTCAAAGAGGTCTAAAAACGCAAATTTTACAAAGCGTTTTAACCAAATGATTGACTCTGCTGATGCCTATTTAAAGAAAGATGCAGAAAAGAGCATAAAGTTTGTAGGAGATGCCCTTAATGTCAATATTTCTCCAAGTCAGAGTGCTGAGGCCCATGAGCTTTTGGGAGATATTTATACTTACTGGAAACAGTTTGATCTTGCAATTTCGGCGTATAAAATTAGCCTTCAAAATGCTGAAATGCCTTCGGCTAAATTAAAGTTGGCAAAAGCTTATGAGAATAATGGAGATTATGAAGAAAGCATTACCGCTTATAAAGGTCTCAATGAAAGAGATTTGTCTAACTATCAAAAGGCAGTATTGTACGAGGGTATTGGTGATGCTAACTTAAAGCTTAAGAACATAACAAAAGCAATCACTTCTTATGAAGAGGGTCTGAAAATTGCTAAAAAACACTTAATAGCACCAAAGGTTACAGACTTAAATTCTAAAATAGCTCAGGCGTATAACGTAAAGGGCGATAAAATTACGGCCAAAGGTTTTTTTGATAACTCACTCGATTTAGCCTCAAAAGAAAATAAGAAGCGCTCATTGGAAGAAAAAATAAAAGTCGCTGAGTTTAATAGCGAAAACCAGGATTATGAGAGCGAAATAGAATTGAGAAAACAAGCTTTGGAGGATATTGAGGACATTGAACGCGACTCAGTAATCCCAAACGAAAGTCCACTAACCTCACAAAAACAAAATTATAAAATAGGAAACGCTCTCATATTGCAGAATAGAAATGATGATGCGATACCATTTTTGGAAGAAAGTAGAAAAGAGGCTGATAAAAAAGGAGACTTAGTTGTGGGAAAAGATGCTACAAGAAAATTGTCTGAAGCACTTATAAAAAAAGGAGATACTGAAGAAGGCCTTGCCATGATTGAGAATTATGAAAATATTGTTGATGAACTATATGCAAAAAAAGAGCAAGAAATTTCCCAAGCGGCTCGTTTTAGTAGAAATCTGGCGATACAACAGAATAGAATTACTGCATTGGAGAGCGATAGAGCGCTATCCAGAAGTACTTACGAGCTAACAGAAGAACGTAATAAGCGCCAACAACTTATCATTTATTCACTTATAGGTGGTTTAGTATTACTAATAATTACAGGTTTTATGATGTATAAATACATAAAACAACAACGGTTGGCTAATAACCTATTGGCTTTAAAATCCCTAAGGAGCCAGATGAATCCGCATTTCATTTTTAATGCGTTGAATTCGGTAAATAGCTTTATAGCAACCAATGATGAGCGTACGGCTAATAAATACCTTTCGGATTTTTCGCATTTGATGCGTTCGGTTTTAGAGAACAGTGAAGAGGACTTTATTCCGTTGAAGAAGGAAATAGAACTGTTGGATTTATATACGAAACTAGAACATTTTAGATTTCAGGATAAGTTTGATTATGCCATAAATGTAGATGAGAGTATCGATGTAGATGAATTTCAAATTCCACCAATGTTATTACAACCCTACATAGAAAATGCCGTTTGGCACGGCCTACGCTACAAAACAGAGAAAGGACATCTTAATATAGATATTAGACCAAAATCTAAGGATGAAATAGCCATTATTATCACAGATGATGGTATAGGTAGGGAACGCTCTAAATCGTTGAAAACTGCAAATCAGAAAAAGCAGAACTCCAAAGGCATGAATAACATTAAAAAACGTGTTGCCATTTTAAATGAAATGTATAGAGATAAGGTCGATGTGACGATTGATGACTTTCAAGATTTAAATGATAGAGGAACCAAAGTGGTTGTGACTTTAAAAAAGGATTAAATATGAAACTAAACGCCATATTAGTAGAAGACGAAGAAAAAAGTAGAGAAATTCTAAGAAATTATCTTACTAAATACTGCCCGAACATTTCAATCGTTGGCGAAGCCGCAAATGTTGATGAAGCTTTAATTTTAATTAGAAATAATGACTTGGATGTTGTGTTTTTGGATGTAGAAATGCCATACGGTAACGCATTTGATTTGTTGGATAAAGTCGGCACTATAGATTTTGAAACCATTTTTGTAACGGCCTATAACCATTATGCTATTGAAGCCTTAAATGCACACGCATCATATTATTTAATGAAGCCTATTTCCATTGACGAATTGATAAAAGCTGTGGATTACGTTACTGAAATTAAAACAAAGGAAGATGCATTGCAAGACCAGGTTTTAGTGCCAAAAACAAATTCGGTAAATGGTAAAATTACGATACCACAACAAAATGGATTTGAGATTTTGGACACAGCCGATATAATGTATTGCAAAGCCGACGATAATTATACCGAAATATACCTTAACAATAATAAAAAGAAACTGGTAAGCAAAACCTTAAAGTATATTGAAGAAAGCTTAAAGGATGCCAATTTTGCCAGAGTCCATAAAAGCTATCTCGTCAATGTCAATGAAATTGTAAAGTATGTAAAAGGTAAAGGAGGCAGTGTTGTGTTGAGCAATGGCAAAGAGATTATGGTGTCTGCTTCTAAGAAGTCGGATTTATTGTCTTATTTTAAGTGATAAATTACTGTTTTGCTAGAAATTTGTCGATTTTAAAATTATTACCTTTATACTATGTAATTCAAAAAGGATATTTCAGGTTACCATCATGAGATTCCTTTTTACAAAGGAACAAGATGCCGATCATAAAACCAGTACGAGGAATACATCCACAAATACCAGAAGATTGTTTTATTGCCGATAACGCAACAATTGTGGGTGAAGTCACCATGGGCAACAATTGTAGTATTTGGTTCAATGCCGTGATACGAGGTGACGTACACTTTATTAAAATGGGCAATAAGGTGAATGTGCAAGATGGAGCTGTAATCCATGCCACGTATCAAAAATCACCAACAACCATTGGTAATAATGTTTCCATAGCTCATAATGCAATTGTTCACGGTTGTACCATACATGATAATGTATTGATAGGTATGGGAAGCATTGTAATGGATGACGCCATTATACATTCTAATAGTATCATTGCGGCTGGTGCAGTAGTAACAAAAGGTACTATTGTAGAATCGGGTAGCATTTATGCAGGTATGCCAGCAAAGAAAATCAAAGATATTAATGAAGCATTAATTTGCGGAGAAATTGATCGTATTGCCAATAACTATGTGAAATATTCGGGTTGGTTTAAAGAATAGCTGTAAGTATATTCAAAAATCTAAATACGACGCTTCAAATTCGTTATCGATGATAGATTTCAGTATGTCAATATTTCCATTGGAATATAACTTTATATAAGGCTCCTTCGTTTCAAGTTGATTTAATAAATTATTCGCTGTAAGTATGTTTTTTGTCTGTTTGGCAACTGCCAGACCAGAATCTATGATAGTGACCTTTTCAGGCAGTAATTTTTTGAGTATAGGGATAAGATAAGGATAGTGTGTACAACCCAACACCAAATGATCTATGTTTTTATCTATCATAGGTTTAAGGTATGTTTTCAGGAGGCTTTCCATTTCATCGGAATGTAACTTTCCTGATTCAATTAACGGAACAATACCATCACCATCTTGCTCAATTACTTCTATATCACTTGCGTAGATATCAGTTGTTTTATGGAATAGTTGACTGCTTAGAGTACCTTTAGTTGCTAATATACCAACAGCCTTGGTTCGGGTTTTTAGTGCGGCAGGTTTAATGGCTGGTTCTATACCTATAAATGGGACGTCATAATTATTTCTGAGGTAAGCAATGGCATTTGTGGTTGCCGTATTGCAGGCCACGACTATTATCTTACTTTTTTTACGTAATAATAGCTCTGTGTTTTTAATACTCAGTTGAAGTATGTCTTCTTCAGACTTATTACCGTAGGGAGCATTTTTGCTGTCTGCTAAATAAATAGAGTTTTCGTTAGGTAATAGCGCATGGATTTCCTTAAAAATAGATGTGCCTCCTATACCAGAATCGAATATGCCAATGGGTCTGTTGCTCATTATCACAAAAATAAAAAGTCGCTTTAAACAAAGCGACTTTCTTAATCGTTATTTCGTAAGTAATTATATTTTTAGATGTGCTTTAACATCTGCCATAAGGTCTTTACCATCTGCCATGATCAACATTGCAGAGTCTAAAACGTATTGGTAACCTTGAGCTCTTGCAACTGTTTCAATAGCTTTATCAGCTTTCTCTAAAATAGGCTTTAACAGGTCAAACTCTTTCTTTTGCATATCTTGTTGAGCATTTTGCTGAAACTGAGCAATGCTCTGCTTAATGCCTTCAACCTCTTGCATACGTCTCTGGTTTTCTTCTTGTGTCTGTGCTTCTGCTTCTGCATTGTACTGCTTTAACTTAGCATCCAATTCTTTAACAGAATCTTGAATTTGAGCTTCGTAGGTTTTACCAAGCTTTGTAATCTCACCTTGTGCTGCTGTGTATGCAGGCATAGCTTTGATCAATTCTTCCTTATTAATATGAGCAACTTTACTTTGGGCAGATGTAAAACTTGTTGCTCCGATTAAAAGTGCAGCTGCAAATAATAGCGATTTTAAATGTTTCATTTTTCTAAATTGTATTTGTGTGTTATAAATTATTAATTGTTTCCTCCTTCTTCTTTCTTAGCATTGGCTATTGAGTCTCTTCTTTTTAATTGTTTTTCTCTTTCTTCACGCGCTTTTTTCCTCTGCTCTATTATTTTTTGTTTACGTTCTTCTAAAGCTTTTCTTCTGCGTTCCCTATCCTGTGCTTTTATCTCGGCCTCAGTCAAAGGTTTCTTTGCGTTTGTTGAGTCCTTTTTTACAGCTCCCTTTGTTTTTGTACTATCAGTTTTAACTGTATTCTTGGCCTTACTGGATGCACTGTCTTTAGCAGTCGTCTTTGTTTCTTCGTTTTTTGTTTCCTCGTTTTTATTATTACGAGCATCCAATATTTTTTGGCGACGCTCTTCGGCTTCACGTTTTTTTGCTGCTCTTATTGAGTCTTGTGTTGCTCTTCTGGCAGCTAAAGCTTCTTCTCGCTCTGCACGTTTGGCAGCTAATTCTGCTTCCCTTGATGCTTTGCGTTCGTCTAGTGCTTTTTGGCGTTCATCTTTTTCTTCACTAACTACCGGCACTACCTCTTCATCTTCCAACTCTTGACGCTCTTTTTTACTTTTGGCTTGACTTCTTTTTGATGTTCGCGTAATAGTCCTTAAAACCTGTTCGCTTATATCATAGCGTTCTGCAGAATAAAGCATCACTACATCTGCGGATTTGTCAAATACGAAATCGTACTTTTTAGTTTCCGCTATTTGTTGTACTGCTGCAAATATTTGATCTTGTATGGGCTCTATCAATTGACGCTTCTGGATAATTAAATCTCCATTAGGGCCAAAACGTTTTTGTTGATAGTCTAGGATTTCTGCTTCTTCAAAAGAAATATCCTCCATGCGTTCCTCATATAACTCTTTGGTTAAAAGAACGCTTTCGTTTTCAAGTTCTTTTTTCTTTTGTTCTATGACACTGAGTTTTTGTTCAATCTCACTTTTCCATTCAAGAACCTTATTATCTAACTGTGTGGACGCTTCTTGATATTCTGGAACATTTTGTAAAATGTATTCTGTATCAATATATCCTATTCTAACACCACGCTGCGCGTTAACACTAAAGCTCATTAGACCAATTATTGCCAATAAAAAAAGAACTTTAAATTTCATCATGTATGTTTTTTGTTTTGAGACGTTATTGTTGTAAACCAAACGTTTTATGTTTTTAGTGTTACTAATCTTCAAATTTAACGAAATATATCCTTAAAAATTTTAACACCACGATGAAATCCTCAATTAGCAATTAGAAAATATCGTGCCAAACTTAAAATTGTTGACCAATTATGAAGTGAGTTTCCCACTTTCTAGGTACAGAACCGTCTGGTAAATCGTCGAAGGCATGCCCAAAATCTATACCCAATAAACCAAAGGCCGGCATAAAAATCCTTAAACCTACACCCGCAGACCTACGAACATCAAAAGGATTGAAGTCCCTAAAACTATTAACAGACTGACCTCCTTCTAAGAATGTAAGCGCATATATTTTTGCCTGTGCACCAAGAGTTATTGGATAACGCAACTCTAGTGAAAATTTATTGTAGATTGAGCCACCGTCAGTGCTAGATAATGATTGATTTGGGTAACCACGTAGCTGTACAATTTCCCTGCCATCTAACGCAAAGTTTCCTAAACCGTCACCACCAACAAAGAAGCGCTCAAACGGAATTACACCTCTATCATTGTTATAAGCACCTAAGAACCCGAACTCTAAGCTAGGTCTTAATACCAAATCTTTAGTACCTATTTTAAACAGGGACGTGTACCAATCTGCTTTGAACTTTATTTTGTAGAATTCTAACCATTTAAAACGTTCTTGATCAATTTCACCAATACGTGCAAAATCATCAGGATCTGTTGGATCTAAATTATCTCTTTCGTCTTTTAGGGCTTTATAATCCACACCGTTGACCAAAGAGTACGGGAATGAAAATTTAGCACTTGCCGTAAAGCTAGAGCCTCCTGTTGGGAATATTGGATCAATAGTTAGATTGTTTCTACTCAAGCCTATTGTATAGGATAGGTTATTAGAAGTACCATCACCAAAAGTAAATAGACCAGTATTGTAATTTCTAAGGTCATAATTTTGATAACTCAATGCTTGCGATAATGTAAAAAAGTCATCTGGTTCAGTCAGTCTTGTTGCTAAACCAACCGTAACACCAAAAATATTAAACCTTCTGCTTTTATCTGCTCTTCTGGTTATAGAGTTAAATAAAAATTGCTTTGAATATGAGACCGATGTCGATAGTTGAAATGGTTTTTTACCACCTAACCAAGGCTCGCTAAAAGAAAAGCTATAAGTCTGAAAGAATTGACTAGCCTGTAATCTTAGAGCTAAACTTTGTCCATCACCTCTTGGTACTGGTTTGTATGCTTCTTTCTTAAAAATATCTTTTATGGCAAAATTGTTAAAAGAAAGACCCAAAGTACCAATGAAGCCACCTCCACCATAACCACCTTGAAGTTGTATTTGGCTAGAACCTTGCTCTGCTACTTCATACTCAATATCTAATGTGCCATCTACAGGGTTAGGGTTTTTAATGTTAGGGACAAGTTGTTGTGCGTCAAAGAACCCTAGTTGTCCTAGCTCTCTTAGCGTTCTAATAATTTCAGATTTACTGTATAGTTCGCCTGGTCGTGTTCTAATTTCTCTATAGATCACATGGTCATTCGTAACATCGTTACCAACTACAGTTACATTATTGAAGTATGCTGGCTTACCTTCGGAAATTCTGATTTCCATATCAATAACATTGCCTTCTGCACTTACCTCAACAGGGTTGATAGTTGAGAACATATAACCGTTGTTTTGGTAGGCGTTAGCTAAACTAAGTGCATCTGGATCATTAGGGTCGTCTATGCGCTCCCTTAGCTCAACACCATTATAAGTGTCTCCTTCTTTTATACCTAGCATTTGGGCAAGTTGCCTATCAGAATAAACAGTGTTACCTACAAAATCTATTGTGCCAAAAGTATATTTTTCACCTTCTTCTACCTTGATGTTCAGGTTGATATTTTTTTCATCTAAATAGGTTATGGAATCTGATACGATTCTGGCATCTCTATAACCATTTTCTTTATAGTAATCTACCACGCTTACCAAATCCTCTCTGAAATCTTCTTCTATATATTTTGAACGTTTGAGAACTCTTATAAAGTTTTTTTGCTTCGTGTTTTTCATTGCCTTACGAAGCTTTTTATCTTTTATCTTTTCGTTTCCAACAAAATCGATGTTCTTAATTTTTACCTTCTCACCTCTATCGATATTGATACGCATGTTAACGCGCTCTTTCTCGACTGAATCAATAACCTCCGTTGTAATTATATTTACTTTAGTGTTTAAAAAACCTTTCTTTTTGTACTTTTCGGTAAGGTAATTGCGTGTCGTTGCGATGAGATTCTCAGTCACTTTTACACCTTTTTGGAGTTTATTTTCGTTAACTATTTCATCTTTCTTATTCTTCTTAACGCCTTCGATTGTCAAGTCTAAAAGTTCTGGTAAATCTATTAATCGAATTTCTAAATCTGCAGTATTACCCTGTATATTGGTAATGTAGATGTCAATACTACTGAAGAGGTTAGATTTCCATAAAGTTTTTATCGCATCTGCGATTTTTTCACCTCCAACTTGTATCTCCTCGTCCTTTCTTAATTTAGAATAGGCAATAATTGTTTGAGGACTAAAATTGGTGTTTCCTGTTACGGTAATATCTTTAATTAAGTACTTGGCACCATCTTGAACCTGTGCATTACTTTTCAAAGAGATTGTAAAGAATAATACAATGCAAATTAGTTTGGTAAAAGTGTTCAATACTTTATTATTAGGTGAGTTGTTCGCTTGTTTTTCCAAATCTTCGTTCTCTATTTTGATAATCTATGAGCGCTTTATACAGGTTTTCTTTCTTGAAATCGGGCCATAAGATATCTGTAAAATACAATTCTGCGTAGGCAATTTGCCAAAGCAAAAAATTACTGATTCTTTGTTCACCACTTGTGCGAATGAGCAGGTCAACATCTGGTAAATTTTGCGTGTAAAGATGCTTATTTATAATTGATTCATCAATACTTTCGGTAGAAATTATATTATTTTTAACTTTAAGTGATAATTCCTTAATAACATTAACAATTTCTTCACGAGAACCATAGCTCAAAGCTAGGGTTAATGTCATATTGGTATTATTTTTTGTTTTTTCAATAACGTCCAAAAGCTCTTGGTGCGCTTTTTTCGGTAAATCTTGTAAACAGCCAATAGCAGATAATTTTATGTTATTGTCCTGAAGGGTTTTGATTTCTTTTTTCAAAGACTTAACTAAAAGCTTCATTAGTGTTTGTACTTCTAGTTTTGGCCTCTTCCAATTTTCAGTTGAAAAAGCATAAAGTGTTAAGTTTTTTATACCCAATTCTGCACTGGCTTCAACGGTTTGCCTAACGGCTTTAGTACCGTTTTCATGACCAATGACACGCATAAGGCCTTGTTGTTTTGCCCAACGACCATTGCCATCCATAATTATGGCAATGTGGTTAGGAAGTTTTTCTGTATTTATCTGTTCTTTAAGGCTCATCTAAAAATTACAATAACAAGGTCTTCTACCAAAGGTGTAAGTTAAGGTAATTCCAGAAAACACATACCAGTCATTGCTGTTAGTGTTTCCGAAACTAAATTGCTCACGGTCTTTGCTGTCTGGTACGCTTCCGTCCAACTCATCAGAAAAAGTATAACGTGCACCGATTTCCAAGGCTAATATAAAATGGTCGCTAATGTTGGTTTTGTAGCCTAATACCATTGGTATTCCAATAGCCCAACTGTTTGTGTTTTCTGGGGTATGTTCACCAGTAGGTGTAAAATAATAATTATCGTGATTTGCTAAACTAATACCAGAATATAAATATGGTGTACCTTGTATACCAAACTCGTGCAGGTTAAAGTCCCAAAAGGTAAATTCCATACCGGCTGAGATTTCTAAAATACTTGTATTGAAGGTGTAACCGCGTTGCCTTCTCCGTGGGTCATCTGATTTACCATCTATACCTTCCAAATCTGAAAAAATTACAGAAGCTCTAAAAGAATGTCTTGGGCTCCTATTCCACTTTAATACTGCACCAAAAGCAGCTTGATTTGGGGAAATATAATCGGTAGCTCCAACATCTCCTATAAAATTACTTCCACCAGCAAATACACCGACCTCGTAGATTTGAGCATTGGCGTTTTGGGCAAAAAATATGCTTATTAGAATTAGGATTAAATACCTCATAAAATTTTCAAAGTTTGCAAATATAAGAATTATGATTAGCCAATAACAATTTGGCGCTAAATGTCTTAGAGATAAACAGTTTTTGTAGGTATTTATTGTATGAAATAAAGGTTTAGTTGCGTCGATCCTCTCCCCAAAGCAGTTTTCTTCTGAGGGTGTCTAAAAAGGTTTCATCTAGGCGTTCTACCATTTTAATTACAAAATCAGCTTTTTTTACCGTAACTAAGGTTGAATTTGGTAGTGTAACAATTCTAGAATCTAAGGACATGAGAAATTGATCTTCCCTACCATCTACCCTAAATGTTACCGTTGTGCTGTCTGGTATTATTAGTGGACGCGCACTTAAATTATGCGGAGCTATCGGTGTTAAGGCAAAATTATTGGCGTCTGGTGCTATAACAGGTCCACCACAACTTAAAGAGTAACCTGTAGAGCCTGTTGGAGTTGAGAGGATAAGACCGTCCGCCCAATACGATGTTAAGTATTCATCGTTGAGGTGAGTATTTACAGTAATCATAGAAGTTGTATTCTTTCTACTTAGAGCGATTTCGTTTAGTGCAAAATTGGTGTCACCAATGTTATTATTGGCTGGTGTTGTCGTAACACTCAACAAAGTGCGCTCCGAGATTTTGTAGTCACCTTTAAAAATTTCAGATAGAGAAATTTCTATCTCGTCAGTTTGTATTGTTGCCAAAAAACCCAACCTGCCAGTGTTGATACCAACTATAGGTATGCCTAAGTCCCTAACAAAGGTTATGGCTCTTAAGATGGTGCCGTCACCACCAACACTTATCAATAGGTCAAAACTTTTGTCTAGTTCAGTAAACTTTCCAATGGCAGAGCTACTTTGTACTGCAGAAGTCTGGGTCTTTAAAAATTCGTTTTCAATGAATACATTTGATTGCTTTCCTAATAAAAAGTCCAAGAGTTTTTCTACAGCTTTTTTAGTGGATTCCTTCGCATAGTTCTGACCGTAAACAGCTACCTTCATAATTACATGTTTAGGTATTTATTGAGGTACTGCGAACGTTCTTTTAAACTCTCTATATAAGAATCTTCTTCGTGCCCAGACACAATATTGTAACTATAGCGTCTAAAGGTTTGTATAACATCGTTTAGACTAGTGTTGCCAATTTTTAAAGTAATTTGAACCAAATCATTATCCATTTTAGAAATAAATGCACCAAGTAATTTTGCGTTATTTGATTCTGTAATCTGGCTTATTTCACTAAATGAATAATCATGTATGCCTTTTTCAACAATTAAAATCCCACCAGGTTCAGCAAAAAAGGGAGTTTCATTAAACAAGTGTATAATGTCGTTTAGCTCGTAATAGCCAACATATTTGTTGTTCTTGTTTAAGACTGGCATTATGTTGGAGTCATTTTGCGCAAAAGCTTCTAATATATCTAGCCAGTTAGTTGTTGGTCTAACAAAAAAGCCCTCAATGGTATAGTTGCAATCTTTTATAGTCTTGGCGCCATCAAAACAATGAGCGTCGGTTTCAGAAATACAACCTATGTAAATTCCATCTTTTTTTATGGGTATATGTGAATAGGTCAACTGATTGAATAGCAATTGCAAATCACTGATTTTGTCAGTAATGTTTAAGGGTTTTATATCGTTTATTACTAAGTCCTGTAACTGCATAATTTGGGTTTCAATATCTTGCAAATTAATCAAAAATAAGCACAAAAAGCGTGTTCTACTTTGTATTTTTGTAATTCATAATCTAAGAGAATGACAAAGTTAAGTGTTAATATAAACAAGATTGCTACGCTGCGAAACAGTAGAGGCGGAGATGTGCCAAACGTTGTTGAATTTGCTAGAGACGCACAACGGTTTGGTGCCGAGGGCATAACCATTCACCCAAGACCAGATGAACGCCATATTCGTTATCAAGATGCTTATGATTTAAAGCCAGAAGTCAACACAGAATACAATATTGAAGGGAACCCAATACCAAAATTTATGGATATGGTATTAGAAGTAAAGCCTACTCAGGTTACTTTGGTACCAGATGCCGAAGATGCGATTACCTCCAACGCAGGTTGGGACACCGTAAAACACAAAGATTTTTTGATAGACGTCATCAAAGAATTTAAAAATAACGGTATTAGAACGTCGATTTTTGTTGATCCAGATTTGCACCAAATCGAAGGAGCAAAAGCAACCGGAACAGATCGAATAGAACTTTATACCGAAGCATATGCCCATCAATACAAACTGGGTAACAAAGAAGGCATAAAACCATACATGGCCTGCGCAGGACTTGCAAATGCACTTCAATTGGGTATCAACGCAGGTCACGATTTGTCATTGGATAACATAAAATATTTCAAGGAAAACATTACAGGACTGTTAGAAGTGTCTATTGGACATGCGCTAATAGCTGAAAGCCTTTATCTAGGTGCTGAGAATGTTATTAAAATGTATCTAGACAAACTAAAATGATTTTACATTCTAATATTATTGGTGAAGGAAAACCACTTGTGATTTTACATGGTTTTTTAGGGATGGGAGATAATTGGAAGACTTTGGCAAAACAATTTTCAGAATCTAATTTTGAAGTACATTTAGTTGACCAACGCAACCATGGTCGCAGTTTCCATGCTGATGAGTTTGATTATGAACTCATGGCCGAAGACCTGAAACGGTATTGTAATGAAAACAACTTGAACGATATAGTGCTGTTGGGACACAGCATGGGAGGAAAAACTGCCATGTTATTTGCATCGTTATATCCTCAATTGGTTAAAAAACTATTGGTTGCCGATATTTCACCACGTTACTATCCAGTGCATCACGATGCTATATTAGAAGGCTTAAGCAATTTGGATTTTTCTGAAATAAAAAGCAGAGGTGATGCAGACAAAGCTCTAAGTGATTATGTGCCTGAAATAGGCACTCGTATGTTCTTGCTGAAAAACTTGTATTGGGTTGAAAAAGGACAACTAGGGCTACGAATGAATTTACCAGTTTTAAAAGAGAATGTCTCTGAGGTAGGCGAAGCTTTACCAACCCATGCAACGTTTAACAAAGAGACCTTGTTTCTACGTGGAGACAAATCTGAATACATAGGTGAAATGGATGAAGCTATAATCCATCGTCATTTCCCAAATTCAAAAATTGTAACAATTTCAAATGCTGGCCATTGGTTGCATGCTGAGAATCCTAAGGAATTCTATGATGTTGTAATGAACTTTATTCAATAAAAAATAACTAATTTTCAATATGAAAAACATTTATATACTTCTACTTTTATTATTCAGCTTGCAATCTTCAATGTCGCAAAACCGTCCAGATGGACCATTTAAGGATTATCATGATTCGGGTGAGTTGATGCTAGAAGGGCAATATAAAGACGGCAAGCGTGTCGGAGAATGGAGGGGTTATAATAAAAACGGACAGGTTGTTAATATTTCAAGCTTTACAAAAGGTAAAAAGGATATACCAGAAATTTCTTTTTTTGACAACGGAATAGTGAGCAGAAAAATTGAAAAGCAGGGTGATATTTATGTCGTCAGAGGTTATTATGAATCTGGTAATTTGTTCTATGAGCAAGCATACAAAAGCGGATACTATAAACAGTTTACCGAAGAAGGAAAGTTGAAAATTGAAGCAAACTATAAAGATTTTCAGCTTTATGGTAAGTGGAAATTATATGATGAAAATGAGAATTTAGAATGGAGTATAAGTTATGAAAATGGATATAGAAACAGTATATATCAAAACTATCATAATAATGGTGAGATCAAAGTTCAAGGTGTCATTCTAAATGATAAAAAAAATGGAGAAGAAAAACGATATGATAACAACGGGAACCTGATTTGGAAGGGTCAATATAATAACGGTGAGTTTGTTAAAACATGGGTTAACTATAATGAGAAAGGAAAAAAAATTAAAAAGGTAAACACAAAAAAAGAAGATTTAGATATAGTGCCTACGGATGTCCCAGATGGTGTGATTGAAAAATTTCCGATTTTTCCAGGTTGTGAAGACGTCTTTGGAAACAAGGCGAAGCGGAAGTGCGCGAATCAGAGAGTAGCTGAACATATTGTTTCAAATTTCGACAAGAAAAAAATTGAAAAATTAGGATTATCACCTGGAAGAAAGCGTATTTATGTTATGTTTAAAATCGATAAATCAGGAACCGTCAAAGACATTAAAGTGAGAGGGCCACACCCTATGTTAGAAGATGAGGCTAGAAGAATAATTAATAAAATACCTACCGTTGAGCCAGGTACGCAAAGAGGTGAACCGGTTACTATGCCTTTTTCAATACCAATCGTTTTTATGGTGAATTAAAAATAATAATATTATGAATTTAATAATCAGACTTTTACTAAATGCCTTAGCGGTATTTGTTTTGGCGCATTTACTGAGTGGAGTTGACGTAGACGGCTATCTCGGTGCCTTAATCGTTGCCGTTGTACTAGCCATCTTAAACTTGCTGGTTAAGCCTTTGCTGATAATATTTACCTTACCTGTTACTATTATGACTCTAGGTTTGTTTTTATTGGTGATAAACGCTTTAATTATTCTGTTGGCGGATAAATTATTAGACGGTTTTGGTGTTTCCAGTTTTTGGACGGCATTACTCTTTAGTATTCTATTGTCCATCCTCCAATCCATCTTACATTCGCTATTTAAGGAGAAGAAAGAATAACCTTAAGTCAATGCGCTAAAACTATTGTTGGGTTGTAAAAAATATTGTACTTTTGCAGCCCAATTTTAGTTTCAAGAGAAATGAACATTACAAGAGAAAACATCGATGCATTAAATGCAGTTGTAAAAGTTGATATCGCTAAGGAAGATTATAGTGATAAAGTAGAGAAAATCTTATCGGATTACCGTAGGTCTGCAAACATTCCAGGTTTTAGAAAAGGCCATGTTCCAATGGGAATGGTAAAGAAGCAATACGGAAAAGCGGTGTTGGTAGACGAGGTAAACAAATTACTTCAAGATGCTTTGGGAAAATATTTGGTTGAAGAAAAACTAGATGTTTTAGGTAATCCTTTACCAAAACCTCAAGACGATTTAGATTGGGATGCAGATGCTTTTTCTTTTGAGTTTGAATTAGGTCTAGCGCCAGAATTTGATGTCAATCTAAAAGGCAAAAAAGCAATAACACATTACAATATTGTTGCTGATGAAAAGATGATCAACAATCAGGTTGAGCATATACAGAAGCAATATGGTAAATTAGTGTCTCAAACAGAAGTCACAAAAGATTCTGAAATTACTGGAAAGTTCACTAACGAAGAAGAAGGTATTGAGAATGTAGCAACCATCACTTTAGATAAACTAAAAGGAAAAACAAACCCTAAGAAATTAATCGGTGCAAAGGTTGGCGATGTCATTGAGTTAAAAACCAAAGGCTTATTTAACGATGACCATGATTTAATGACTTTCTTAAAAGTGTCCCATGATGATGCTCACGGATTAGACGTTCCTGTAACTTTTGAAGTATCGGAAATCAATGAACGTGAATTGGCAGATTTAGACCAAGAACTGTTTGATAAATTGTTTGGACCTAAAGTGGTAACTTCTGTTACGGAATTAAAAGATAAGATTAAGGAAGATTCTGAGAAGCAATTTAAGCAACAAGGTGATCAAAAATTATTGAATGATGTTACTGAATACTTAGTTGAAAGTACAAAATTTGATTTACCAGCAGAATTTCTTCAAAAGTGGATGCAAACAGCAGGCGAGGAACCAATGACTGAAGACCAAGCCAAAGAAGAATATGAAAAATCTGAGAAGAGCATGCGTTACCAATTGATTGAAGGTAAATTAATTGATCAGCATAATCTTCAGGTTCAGTTTGAAGAATTGAAAGCTTACGCTATTGAAATGATTAAAGGACAAATGGCACAGTTTGGTCAGATGAACCCATCAGACAAAGAATTAGAAGACATTGCTGCTCGTATCCTTGGAAATCAAGAAGAGGTAAAACGTTTATCTGAACAATTGATGAGCCAAAAATTATTAAACCTTTATAAAGCTGAAGCTAATCTTAAGACAAAGGAAATCACCTATGATGACTTTGTTAAAGAATTTTACAGTTAATATTGAAAAATCACTTAGGGCGTCGCCTTAAAACCTTAAAATGTCACTCCTGTGAAAACAGGAATCTAAAAATTAGTATATTTAAGGCGTAAAACGGAATGGTTTTACGCTTTTTTGTTTTTGGGTTTATTGTATATAAAACCAAAAACCATCCTGGATTTATTTCAGGATCTCATACAATATGTCATTTCGAGAGAAGTCGAGAAATCTTAATTTTTTAAGTCCAAGATATTTCGATTGTGCTCAATGTGACAGTTTGTTTTAATTACAAGCAATTTCATTAATTAAAAAGAATTAAATCTAAATGGATTACGGAAAAGAATTTGAAAAATTCGCCATAAAAGACCAAGGCATAAACAGTAATTACTATGAAAAAATAATTACTAGTATGTACCCTACAAACCTCACACCTAATATTATTGAAGAACGTCAAATGAATGCAGTTGCCATGGACGTTTTCTCACGTTTAATGATGGATCGCATCATTTTTTTAGGAACCGGTGTTAACGACCAAGTAGCAAATATTATTCAAGCACAATTGTTGTTTTTGCAAAGTGCGGATGCTTCTAAGGATATTCAAATCTATATCAACTCTCCAGGTGGTAGTGTATATGCAGGTTTGGGTATTTATGACACCATGCAATTTGTAAAGCCAGATGTAGCGACAATTTGTACAGGTATTGCAGCTTCTATGGCAGCTGTGCTATTGTGTGCAGGTGAAAAGGGTAAACGCTCTGCTTTAAAGCATTCAAGAGTAATGATTCACCAAGTGAGCAGTGGTACGCAAGGTCAATTAAGTGATATGCAAATTGCATTAAAGGAAACTATACGTGTAAAAGAAGAGTTATACACTATCATAGCTAACCACTCAGGCAATACAATAGAGCAAGTAGAGAAGGATTCTGATAGGGATTATTGGATGCGTTCCAAAGAAGCATTAGAATACGGAATGATTGATGAAGTGTTAGAACGCAAGTAATAGTAATTACTTACGACTAAAATCCCCTAAATAAGAACTAAGATTATGGCAAAAGAAGAATTAGAATGTTCATTTTGTGGTAGGAAAAAGCCAGAAACCAATTTATTAATAGCAGGACTCGACGCACATATATGCGATCGCTGTATAGAGCAAGCACATGGTATTGTAATTGAAGAATCCAAACAAGCAGGCAATTCTGAGCTTAGTGCAGAACTTATGCTGAGAAAGCCAAAAGAAATTAAGGAGTTCTTAGACGAGTATATTATTGGGCAAGAGTACACAAAACGTGTTATGTCCGTCGCTGTTTACAATCACTACAAACGCTTATTGCAACCACCATCTGATGATGATATAGAGATACAAAAAAGTAACATCATTATGGTTGGGCAAACAGGTACAGGAAAAACCTTAATGGCAAAAACTGTTGCCAAAATGCTTAATGTGCCCCTAGCTATTGTAGATGCAACTGTACTTACAGAAGCGGGTTATGTCGGTGAGGATGTCGAAAGTATCTTAACACGCCTCTTACAAGCTGCAGACTATAATCTTGAGAAAGCGCAACGTGGTATTGTCTTTATAGACGAAATCGATAAAATTGCGCGTAAGAGTGATAACCCTTCCATTACGAGAGACGTGTCCGGAGAGGGTGTGCAACAGGCCTTGTTGAAATTATTGGAAGGCACTGTCGTTAATGTACCGCCAAAAGGTGGTCGTAAGCATCCCGATCAAAAATTTATTGAAGTCAATACAGAACATATTTTATTCATAGCTGGTGGAGCCTTTGACGGCATTGAGCGTGTGATTACCAAAAGACTCAATATGCAAGCCATAGGTTATAGTACGGTTAAGGACGATACTATAGATAATGATAATATTTTACAGTATATCATTCCAAAGGACTTAAAGGATTTTGGATTGATACCAGAAATTATTGGTCGTCTACCTGTTTTGACGCACATGGATCCTTTAGATGCCAATACCTTAAGAGCCATTTTAACAGAGCCTAAAAATGCTATCATCAAGCAATACAAAAAGTTGTTCGCTATGGATGAGGTTGAGTTTACAATCACCGAAGGTGCACTCAACTACATTGTAGAAAAGGCAATAGAGTATAAATTGGGTGCTCGTGGTTTACGTTCCCTTTGTGAAGAGATATTAACCGAAGCCATGTTCGATTTACCTGGTTCTGGTGAAACAAAGCTTCATGTTACTAAAGCTTATGCCGAGGATCGACTGTCTAAATCTACTTTAAAGAAGTTAAAGGCGGTTTCATAAAGAAAGAGATATTTGTATAATAAAAACCACAATTTCAATATTAGAAATTGTGGTTTTTTTGTTGAGTTAGGGATTGATTAAATTAATATTGCTGGTAATATTTTGGGGTTATTTAATGAGGGTTAAATAAACTTAATAGCACATTTATTTACTGCTAATATATATGCAACTTTTAGACATTAGTTCATTTTTGGTTAAAGGTGTTTTTAATTTCGTTGTATGAAATTTCATTGCACTTTTTTTCGTTAAAACACCTAATGTTATTTTTGGTTATAACTCACCTTGGAGGATAATTTTAAAATAGCTTTAAACTGGTTTTCCTCTGATTGAAATTTTAAAGAATAATCCTTATAACCGTCTTTAACCACCTTTAGCTGATAGTCTTCAAAAGCCTTTATCTTAAAACGGTATGTAGCGTCGTTACTTGTCACCTGTCTTTCAATCTCTTGGCCTTCACTATTTAAAAGCAATACGGTTGCATTAGGTAATATTCGGTTGTCTTCTGTTATTACAATACCATTGAGTTCTTGGTAAATTGCCCTCGACTGAAACCTGTATAAATTAAATGCATTGTTTTTGTTATCCTTATTAGAAGAGAATACTCCTTTCTTTTCATCAATAAAAACAAAGGCAATTTCATCTTTTTCAGAGTTTACGGCATATCCCAAATTTCTTGGGTTTTTATAGTTTGATTTTGTAATAGAAGATATAAAAACATCATAACCACCAATACTGTTATGCCCTTTGGATGAGAAAAACAATTCTTTACCATCTTTAGATATGTGTGGATATTTTTCATCTTGTGAAGTGTTGATTGTATTACCTAAATTTATGGACTTACCAATAGAGCCATCAGCTTTAATCTCGGCTTTGTAAATATCAAAACCACCTAAACCACCTTTCATGTTAGAAGAAAAATAAAGGTGTTTTCCGTCGGAAGACACATGTGGGTTTTCTATAGAATAGTTGTCGCTACTTATAGGGAGTTCCATTTCATTGATCCAATTCCCATAAGAATCCTTTTCTAGTTCAGCTTTAAATAATTTATAGTTTAAGGAATTAGTACGCTCACTTCGTGTAAAATAAATCGTATGCTCATCTGGCGAAAAAGCAACTTGACCTTCATTGGCTTTAGTATTTAATATACGACTAAATAATAAAGGTTGCGATAATTTACCATAGGCTTCAATATCCGTACAAAACAAATCCGTAAAAGGTTCATTGGTAGCAGGATCTACACCGTTACCCAATCCTCCAATTTTTTTAGAGGATACCAAAACCAATTTATTTCTAAAAGTGGTGCAGGCAATCTCAGAATACTTAGAGTTTATTTTTGAAATGTTTACGGTATAGGTATAACCACTTTTATTTCGGTCATCAACTTTACTGCCTTTTACTGGGTCTGTAGTATCTAATGAAAGGTAAATACAGAACATAAGTGCTGTCAATAGCACATGAATCGTAGATTTCATAACGTAGGGAAAATGGATTAATAGCGATACCAAATTACCAACTATGTCATAAACCCTATAGTTTTGCCATATTTTTTAGATAATAGCCATTTTTATTCGACAATTATTAAGCGAATACTGATTTCTTCGATGAAATTAATAAGTGATTTAGACCTTATTGAGACGTAACAACTCATCAACATAGTCTCTTGAGTTGGATAAACGAGGCACTTTATGCTGTCCGCCCAACTTGTTATTAACTTTAAGCCAATCGTAGAAAAGATTTGTTCTAGCGCAGTGGATTTTGGGTTTGTTTAAGGTCATGTTGTTGTAACGCTTGGCTTCATAGTCAGAGTTTAAAGACTTTAAGGCGTTGTCAAATAACTCCTCAAAATAAGACATGTCCTCAGGTGGTGTTTTAAATTCAATAATCCACTCGTGAGCGCCTTTTTCTTTACCATTCATAAAGATTGGAGCAGCAGTATAATCCACGATTTCTGCTGAGGTTCTTTTACACACTTTTTTTAAGGCGTCTTCAGCGTTTTCAATAATCAACTCTTCGCCAAAGGCATTGATATGGTGTTTTGTTCTGCCAGAAACTTTTATTCTATGTGGGCTTAAACTCACAAAACGAATGGTGTCACCAATCTTGTAACGCCAAAGTCCGGCATTTGTAGTAATAATTACAGCATAGTTTTTATTAAGCTCAACATCGCTCAGTGGAATTACCTTTTGTTTACTTGTACCGTAGGTGTCCATAGGGATAAACTCATAGAAAATGCCGTAGTCGAGCATCAACATTAAATCGCTGGAATAATTTTGATCTTGTATAGCAAAGAATCCTTCTGAAGCATTATAAATTTCATAATACTTAAAATTGTTTTTCGGCAGAATGGCCTTGTATTGATCCTTGTAAGGGTTAAAACTTACTCCACCATGAAAGTAAACTTCAAGGTTTGGCCAAATATCAAACAAACTTTCTTTTTCTGTTTTGTCCAAAACATTATTTAACAAAACAAGCATCCAGGAAGGTACACCTGCAAGGCTCGTTACATTTTCATTGATAGTTTCGTCAACTATAGCTTGCATTTTAGTTTCCCACTCGCTCATCAGTGATACTCTACTGCTAGGTGTGCTACTGAATTCTGCCCAAAATGGCATATTGTCTATAAGAATGGCGCTAAGATCACCAAAGACGGTCCCATTTTCTTTATAAAGTTCTTTACTACCTCCTAGTCGTAAACTTTTCCCAGTAAAAAGTTGTGCGTCTTCGTTATTGTTGAGGTACATGCAGAGTAAATCCTTGCTGGCTGCGTAATGGCAATCTTCCAAAGAGTCCATGCTAACAGGAATAAATTTACTTTTTGCATTGGTTGTACCACTCGATTTAGCAAACCATTTAATAGGTCTTGGCCAAAAAATATTCTGTTCCCCATTTCTAGAGCGCTCTATTAAAGGTTGAATTTCTTCGTAATTAACAATGGGAATGCGATCATTAAATTCTGTATAGGTTTTTATGGAGGCAAAATCATATTGTTTTCCTATTTCTGTATCCTTAGCAAACTTTAATAAGCTAAAGAGCAATTCATTTTGTACTTCGTTAGGGTACTTTAAAAAAAGCTCTATTTGGTGAAATCGCTTTTTTAAAAACCACGAAGCAATGGAATTTACTATAGGAATTGGCATGTGTTATCTATCTTTTGGCTAATTTAGCAATGCTAAAAATACTAAATTTCTTCTATGATTTATACAGGTGTTCTTACTAAAATGCAGACGGAGTTTTTAGAGCCAATACAGTATTATTTGGTTTTTGAGAATGATTTTATCCATATGAATCAGTTGCTCAATAAACCTTTAAAAATGAAACTTGTTGGTCACCAGTGTTTAAGCTGTGGATTAGATCGGCCAATTTATAGACAAGGCTTTTGTAAGACCTGTTTTTTTGACAAACCAGTTGCAGGTGATTGGATTATGCGACCAGAATTGAGCACTGCACATCTCGATAAAGAGGATAGGGATTTAGCCTATGAAAAAAAGGTACAATTACAACCACATATCGTCTATTTGGCAAACTCTAGCAATGTTAAGGTGGGAGTCACCAGAAAAAGTCAGGTACCTACACGTTGGATAGACCAAGGCGCACATGAAGCCATTGAGATTGTTGAAGTGCCCAATCGTTATCTGGCAGGAATTACAGAAGTAGCCTTAAAGGACCATGTAGCAGATAAGACCAATTGGCGAAAAATGCTGAAAAATGATATAGAGGATGTGGACTTGATTGAGTGGAGAGCTAACCTAAAGCAATTTGTGCCAGATGAAGCAAGGGATTATTTCATTGAAAATAATACGGAAACGCATTTATATTTTCCTGTAGAAAAATATCCTACAAAACCTAAAAGTTTAAATTTAGAAAAAACACCAAATTACGAAGGTACATTGGTGGGTATAAAAGCACAATATCTCATATTTGAGGATAATACGGTTTTTAATGTAAGATCAAACGAAGGATTAATAATTGAAATTAGTCTTTAAAAGATTGTTAGTGTTGCGTTAAACCCTTTAAAAATATCGCGTATAATTCTTATCTTAAGAAGAAAATTGTGCTATGAAATTTTCATCTACTCCTTATGTTATAATTACTACGTTGTTATTGCTTACAGTAACCGTAATGAGCGCTATGGATTTCCCTTTTAATTGGGTGTTTTATCTCACTGTTTTGGGTCAGATTTTCGTAGTCCTTATGGTTTATAAGGTTTTAACGGATGATTATTCAACAGAAAAGACCTTCGAACATTTTTACGAGGATAGACCAATAGAGCCTTCTAATATTCAGAGAGAAAACGATAACTTCAGATAATGCTTAAATAAAAAAAGAGCAATATTTCTATTGCTCTATATATGGTGAGTACGTAAAAAAAATTAATTTATACGTTTTCTGCGTCTCTTAAAGTTTGGATGTACTGAGCTTTTTGAATTTCTCTTCTTCTCTTAACAGATGGTTTAGTGAAATAACGAGACTCTCTAAGGTTTTGCATAATCTGCACATTTCTATGCTTACGCTTGTAACGCTTAAGAGCTCTCTCAATGTTTTCTCCTTCTTTGATTTCGATTTTAATCATTATATCGATATATTTTGTTTACTAATTCTTGCAAATGGTCGGCAAATATATGTCAACTATTTGAAAATAAAAAATAATTTTGCGAATTCGAACTCTATTTTTATCCTAAATAAGTTTTTAGGATTTTACTCTTACTCGCATGTCTCAATCTCCTAATGCCTTTTTCTCTAATTTGACGTACGCGCTCACGTGTTAAATCATATATGCTACCTATTTCTTCAAGGGTCATAGGTGGTTGATCTCCAATGCCAAAATTCAATCGGATAACATCGCTTTCTTTTTGCGTTAAGGTTTCTAAAGCGCGCTCAATTTCAGTATTTAAGGATGCTTTCATTAAATTTTTATCTGGTTTTGGGGATTCACTTGCACTGACAACATCATAAAGGCTAAATGTTTCGCCGTCCTTTAATGGAGCGTCCATGGATAAATGACGTCCAGAGTTTTTCATGGATTGCTTTACCTCACGTACACTAATGTCTAATTCTCTCGCAATTTCCTCTGCATTTGGAGGTCTTTGGTGTATTTGCTCTAAATGTGAAAAAGTTTTATTAATTTTATTAATCGTACCAATTTTATTCAATGGTAGCCTTACAATACGAGATTGTTCTGCCAATGCTTGTAGAATAGCTTGTCTAATCCACCAAACGGCATAAGATATAAATTTAAAACCTCTCGTTTCGTCAAAACGTTTAGCTGCTTTAACCAAGCCAGCATTACCTTCGTTTATTAAATCCGGAAGTTTTAAACCTTGATTTTGATATTGCTTAGCAACAGAAACAACAAACCTTAGATTAGCCGTTGTTAATTTATCTAAAGCTTCTTGATCACCTTTTTTTATTCTTTGTGCTAATTCAACCTCTTCATCTGCGGTTATCAACGGAATTTTACTGATGTCTTGTAGATATTTGTCTAAAGATTTGTCTTCTCTGTTGGTAACCTGCTTGGTGATTTTTAATTGCCTCATGTAGTTGTTTTAAAATTTTGTGAACCTACAACATAACTTTATTATTCAGAAAAACAAGAAATTGGGTGTTTATTAACAAAATTTAAGAAAATTGTGTGGTTTTTGCGTAAAAATCAATTGTTTTTGGTCGAATCTTGGGCTTTTTTGTCTTTTTTATTTTTCTTTCCACCAAACAAATCTCCAATAGCATCTTTTACCCCTTCTTTAATTTTATCCTTAGGATCTACTTTGGTACTGTCCGTTTTTACCGTAGTAGAATCTGTTTTTGTAGTATTACCTCCCAAAACACCACTCAATAAGTCATTGATTTTATCTTTACCTTTACCGATTAACTTTTGTTTTTCTATTTCAATAAGTTGCTTGGTTAAATTAGAAACTCCACTCGTTAAATCTGTTGAGATATTCGGACTTGTAAAGCTACCATTAATATTTGCCGTAACAGGAATAGAAATTTTATTCACCTCTGGGTCGTTAATTTTTCCTATTAAACGGTTCACTTCGCTTCCAAGATATTTTGCTGGTACCTGAAAAACAATATCATACTGAAGATTGTTGGAAAATGTGTGCTTGCCAGAAACCTCTATTGGTATATCCTTGTAATTTATTGTAAATGGTTTTACCGAAACCAAACCATTTTCAAAGTCTAATTTGGTTGCAATGTTTTTTTGAAGATCTTGAAAGTCCAGAAAATTCAATTTGCTATCTAATCCAGCTAGTAATGGACTTTTGGAAACATCAATATTTGAGGTCAAAATTTCGGCCAATGCACTGCCTGATATAGTTGATAAATCTGGTGAGAAATTTTCATCCAAAAGGCCACTAATATCTATAGTTGAGTTCAGTTTGCCTTGAAGCACTTTGGCAATTGGTGCTAACGCTTTCAGCATCTCCAAATCCCTAAAAGATTGGGAAATATCAAATTGCTGCATCGCCAACTGCATATCAAATTTTGGTTTTGCATCTTTGGTTGATACGTTTCCAGAAATACCAAGCTTTCCATTAAACACATCTGTGGTGATGTTGCTAAGGTTGGCATTTTGGTCTTTTATTCGCATTTGCCCTTTAACATTCTTCAGATTCAAGTTATCATATATAACCGTATTGACATTTGCTGTTATGGTACAATCTAAGAACTTTGGAATTTTTAGTGACTCAGTATTGGAAGATGTTTTGTTGGATGTGTCGGTTGCAGTTTCATCTTCAATCATAAAATCCGAAATTGCAAATGTGTTGGAGTTGACATTAAAGTTTCCTTGAAGTTCTTTGTCGCTCAATAAGAAACCTAGTAGATTCTTTATGGTACCTGTGGCCGAAAAATCACTTTTACCAGTTAAGGCATCAAAGCTGTTGAGATTTACTGTTCCTGGGTTAAAAGTTAAATCGGCTTTGTTAATTTGAATAGGATTAACTATGTTTTCAGATGAAAATATAAAGTTAGTCACAGACACGCTTCCGTTATTTTTGATACGTTGGTAAGCGTTGGTTTCAATAGCCTCCATGTCAAACGATGTGTTCAGCTTTCCTTTGAGAATACCGCTCAATTGATTTTCTAATTCAATTGGATATGCTTTGGTAATGTTGGCCAAATTTAAGACACCATCTAGATTGGCATTTACTAACATATTTCCAGTAAGGTTCTTTATGTGTGCTTCAGACTTAAACACATCTTCATCAATCTTAAAATCCAATCTATTAACATCAACATAGGTGTCGTCAGCATTTCCAGTGGTGTTTTTTACTGACGCATCAATCATTATATTGGTGACGCTCTTAGGTAGATTAGGATATTTAAACGATGCATTATCTGAACGCATGTTAATGTCTAGAGTCGGAATGGTTTCTTCAGAAATCAATCCTTTTATGATGCCGTTTACAGTGAAGTTACCAGTGGTATTTACACTTTCGATGTTTTTTGAATATTCCTCAGGAATAACTGCTAAAAAGGATTTAAAAGATGATTCTGGATTTTTAAAACTGATATCTATTTGCTGACCTCCATCCACATTTTGTACATAGCCTTGAAACTCCAATGGCAATGCATTAATGTAGCCTTTGTTTTCCTTAAAAGTATATTTTTCTTGCTCTAAATCTAGATCGATTAAAGCATCAAGTTTAATGATGTTATTGCTAAGGTAATCCACACTATCAATAGCCATACTGATTTTAGCTTCAGTTTTGGTATCTAACTCAGATAGTTCTCCTGAAAAAATACCTTTTCCGGTATGGTTAATTTCCGTGGCGTAAAGATTTGTATTAGTTTTTTCGTCAATATAGGTGAATGCACTATTATTGATTTCGTAGTTTTCAATATCGAAACTAAAACCAGTTGACGTTGTGTCAGCGGCTGTAGTTGCATTTTCCTTTTCTTTTAATATATCATAATTTGTAGTTCCATTTTTATTGGTTTTTATGGTCAAAAGCATTTCGTCGGCAATAATCTCATTAACAACCAAAGGTTCATCAGTACCTTTAAATAATTGTCCAATTGGCATTTCAAAGGATAAGGACTTAGCTGTTGCTAAAGTTTCATCCTTAAAAGGTACACGGTTTATGATTTTTAAATTTTCTACGCTGACCTCAGCTTTCGGGAAACTACTAATTAGGCTTAGGCTTATATCGTCAAAACTTAAATCCGCATCAAGATTCTCGTCCGCATAGTTTTGAACAATAGTATCGATTTTTGATTCCAGCACAAAAGGAATAGCAATAAGAATTGCAACAAAAATGAGTAAGATGATTCCAATAATTTTGAAAATTTTCTTCATGATATTAGTTATAGCTTCTATTGTATTTACGCAAAAATCTTTATAAAAGATGCTTTTACAATCAAGTTTAAGAAGAATTTAATTTTTAAGATAGCTCTTATAATAAACTTATTTCCTCATTTACTTTAAGCTTAAAGCGTTTTCTAAAAAGATAAACTCCAAGATATAAAAAAGGAGTGTCAAATGCAGCTACCAAAACTTTGAATAAAAAGCCACTAATCAATAAGCCCTTAAAACTAGACCACGGTAAGACCTCAAAGTAACAAAGTAAAGTTATGATGGAGAATGTGTCTATAAATTGCGAAAGCCAAGTGGAGAAATTATTACGCAACCATAGGTGCTTCCCTTTGGTTAGGTTTTTCCAAAAATGATAAATTTTTATATCGATAAATTGAGCAAATAAATAAGCCAGCATACTAGATCCTACCGCGATAATTGTTTTGCTAAAGACTTCTGTGAATGTTTTGTCGTCAATTGGTGAGTTTGAAAGTGCAGGCACATAATCCGCCATTAAAATAATCCCGACAGAAAACAATGAAGCAAAAATCCCAACGATAACAACATCGTTAGCACGTTTTCTACCATAAATTTCACTAATTAAGTCGGTGATTAAAAACGTAATAGGGTACGGCAGAATTCCAACGGAAATCTCAAACAATTTACTGCCAAAAATTTTCACATCAACAGGGTACCAATAAAAAAACTTCTGGAATATGAGGTTAGAAACTACAAGCGAGGTTATAAAGAGCGCGCCTAATAAAAGGTAAATACGTTGTGCTAAAAGCTTGTCTTTTAGTTGCATTTAAATTTGTCGATAAAATGTTGTTGTAAAGATAATCTATTAATATTTCTTTTAGTTATTTTGCTAATTCCATGATATCCACCAAAACCGTTTACATAGCATTAGGAAGCAATAAGGGCAACAAATTGCAAAATTTGCAGTTGGCTGTTGATCTTGTTTTTGCTAAAATCGGTGTGGTTCAAAAAATCTCTAAAGTTTATGAAGCACCTGCTATGGGATTTGAAGGTGATGACTTTTACAATGCATGTATTAAGGCGGAAACCGAATTAAAACCCAAAAAGTTGCTTAAGGAGCTAAAGCAAATAGAAAAAGAATTGGGCCGTTCTACAAAAAAAACGGACACCTACCATTCTCGAGAAATTGATTTAGATATCTTGTTTTATGATGATGAAATTATTGAAGAAAAATCTTTAGTAATTCCGCATCCAGAATTACACCGACGTAAATTTGTTCTACAGCCAATGTGTGATATTGCAAAGGATTTAGAACACGTTAAACGCGCTAAGTCTATTTCAGTTTTGCTTGAAGAATGTGAGGATACTTCTAGCATCGAACCCATAAACATCTGGTTAAAGAATCCCAAAAAGAATTATAACTTCGGTGATTACAACTTTATAGCTATTGAAGGTAATATCGGTGCAGGTAAAACCAGTTTAGCAACAAAAATATCACAAGATTTTAATGCAAAGTTGATATTAGAGCGCTTTGCAGACAATCCGTTTTTACCTAAGTTTTATAAAGAGCCAGAGCGTTACGCCTTTACGTTGGAGATGTCTTTTTTGGCGGATCGTTATCAGCAAATTAGTGACGATTTGTCCCAATTGGATTTATTTAAGGACTTTATGGTCAGCGATTATGATGTACACAAGTCATTGGTGTTCTCAAAGGTTACCTTGCCAGAGGATGAATTTAGATTATACCGAAAATTGTTCTATCAAGTGTATAAGGATATTGCAAGGCCAGATTTGTACGTCTATCTCTACCAAAACACAGAACGGTTACAGGCCAACATTAAAAAACGTGGTCGTAAGTACGAAAAGGAAATACAAGATGAATACCTCGAAAAAATCAATTCAGGTTACTTGGAATTCCTAAAATCCCAAACAGAATTGAACGTAAAAATCATTGATATTTCAGATAGGGATTTTGTAAAAAACCGTGAAGACTATTTGTGGTTGTTGAATGAGATTAATAGTTAATGTGTCACTTCGAGTGTCCCGAACTTGTTTTGGGATGTATCGAGAAGTCATTATTTTAATCTATAAACTATTGTCACAATCCTACCTTTGTTATCATCCAAAATTATCTCATTTAATATTTTAGACGACTTCACCTTGAAATCAAAAGGTTGAGCCAAAAGATCCACACCACTACTGTGTTTTAAACGAATCCCTTGACTCGCAATTTTATCCTTGTTTGGTGTGAATTCCCCAATTGGAAGATGCTCAGTTAGTATGATGTATTTGTAGCTTGAAAGTTTATCGACGATGTTTTTGATTTCAGAATTTGATAAATGTTGAAGCACTTGCCTTAAAATAACACAGTCACCTTGAGGTAATTCGTCTTTGCAAATATCCAAGCAACGAAATTCTAGGTTGTCAGCTTTAAACAATAATTTATTGCGTTCAATAAGTTCTTCAACAATATCAATAGCAATATAGTTTTTGGTGTGTTCGACTAAGTGCTTGCCAACATTAAAATCACCACAGCCCAAATCACAGATGTTCAATAATTCATTTTGTGAATTTAAAAATAAAATTACTGCATCCAAATAAGGTTTTACAATCTCAGGCTTATGTGAACCATAACCCGAATAAAAATCAAAATCCTTTCCGCCCCAAAGATGTTGCTGATAAATTTGGGTCATGACGGCTTTGCTTGGCCAGGTTTTTTTCAGTTTATTGCTCAATTTATTATTGTTAAAATAAAACTTTTGATATTTTTCCTAAGACTGAAAAAACTATAAACATAATAATGACAAATACAATAGAGTTTCTGTGACGGTTATTGGTGTATCCATAATAATCTTCATCTATACTAGATCTGATAAAGAAATCTTGTTTTATAGGTTTTGTTTTCTTTAGCTTCAAGTAAAAGGCAAATAATATCAAATAATACCTTGTGTTTCCACCTATATACTCTATTAACGGTTCAATATCTATATTATTACCATCTTTTTTAGGCATCACTTTTATGTATTTTAGAAAACACATCCCAAATTACAACACCACAACTTACAGAAATATTTAACGAATGTTTAGTGCCATATTGAGGAATCTCAATAACCTCATCACTTGCATTAACCACATCTTGTGCGACACCTTTAACTTCATTGCCAAAAACAAAGGCGTATTTGGTTTTGGGTTGAGGTTTAAAATCATTTAGCATCGTCGCATTTTCGGCTTGTTCTATCGAACAAATTTTCACGCCTTCAGCTTTTAATTTTTTTACGATATCAATTGTGTCATCATAATATTCCCAATCCACTGTCTCTGTACTCCCTAGTGCGGTTTTTCGTATATCGTTATGAGGTGGCTGCGCTGTGATACCACAGAGATAAATTTTTTCAATTAAAAACGCATCACTGGTTCTAAACACAGAACCAATATTGTTTAAACTTCTAATGTTATCAAGAATTATTAAGATAGGTGACTTTTCAGCTTCTTTAAATTCTGAAATTTCTAATCGCTCTAATTCTTCGTTTTTTAGTTTTCTGTTCATGGGATTCTTCCGTGACATCGGAAGTGTTTTGTCATTCCTGCCCTTCGACTACGCTCAAGATAGACTGCGGCAGGAATCTATTTGTTATTTCAATCTTTTTTATGGATTCCTGCCTTCGCAGGAATGACAGCTGATTTCACTTATCAACACCTGTAAATAACTTATAGCTTTAAGGCTTCAATAAACCTCAAATTATAAGTAAATTAGCACACTTACATTTTTAACAAAAATACACAAATCTCTTGGCTAAAAAGGCAAAAAAAGAAACACCGTTAATGAAGCAGTATAATGCCATAAAGGCAAAGTATCCTGATGCTTTATTATTGTTTAGGGTAGGTGATTTCTATGAAACCTTTGGTAGTGATGCCGTTAAAGCATCCAAGATTTTAGACATCATTCTTACCAAGCGTGGTGCTGGTAGCGAAAGTGAAACAGAGTTGGCAGGTTTTCCACACCATTCTTTAAATACTTACTTACCAAAATTGGTAAAAGCTGGCGAGCGTGTAGCCATTTGTGACCAATTGGAAGATCCAAAACAAACAAAAACTATTGTAAAACGTGGAGTTACAGAATTGGTAACGCCTGGCGTGGCACTGAATGATGATATTTTACATTCCAAATCCAACAACTTTCTCTGTGCTGTACATTTTGATAAAAAATATATTGGGATTTCATTCTTGGATATTTCAACAGGTGAGTTTTTGACCTCTCAAGGTGATGCAGAATATGTAGATAAACTACTTCAGAATTTTAATCCGAGTGAAGTGTTGATCTCTAAGCAGTGCAGAAAAGAATTTGCGGAAATCTTTGGTGGAGATTTTCACACCTTTTATTTAGAAGATTGGGTGTTTCAATCCGATTATGCCAATGAAACTTTAATCAAGCATTTCAACACAAATACACTTAAGGGTTTTGGAATAGAAGATCTGTATGAGGGTATTATAGCTTCTGGTGTAGTGCTTCATTACTTGAGTGAAACACGCCACAACAAGTTAGAGCATATAACCACGATTTCTAGAATTGCAACGGATGATTATGTGTGGATGGATAAGTTCACCATTAGAAATTTGGAAC
Organism: Leeuwenhoekiella palythoae; assembly: GCA_964221315.1. GTDB lineage: Bacteria > Bacteroidota > Bacteroidia > Flavobacteriales > Flavobacteriaceae > Winogradskyella > Winogradskyella palythoae_A. The sequence goes on from CAXPYI010000012.1 coordinate 35,018, forward strand.
TATACCATTCTACAAATGCCAATGCTGTGACGCTTATCAATGTTATTGACAAAACGATTTCTGCAATGGGTGGCCGAACGTTGAAGCGTTGGTTGGCTTTACCGTTGAAGCACGCAGATAAGATAAAGCAACGTCATGAGGTTGTTCAGTTTTTGTTAGATAATGAAGCTGTACTTCAAAAAATTCAAGGTCAGATAAAGCATATTGGCGATATAGAACGATTGATTTCAAAAATTGCCACCACTAAGGTAAGTCCTCGTGAAGTCATTCAGCTTAAAAACTCTTTGGAAGCTATGGTGCCCATAAAATCGGTTGCTGAGAATTGTAAAAATGAAGCTTTAAAAGTTTTGGGCGCCAATTTTAACAATTGCGATTTGCTGCGAGAAAAAATCAAGCAGACCTTAAACGAAGACGCACCTGTTAATGTTTTAAAAGGCAATACGATTGCGGACGGATTTTCATCAGAACTAGATGAATTGAGAGGGCTTTCAAAATCAGGAAAGGACTATCTCGATAATATGCTGAAGCGCGAAAGTGAGCGCACAGGTATTCCTTCACTTAAGATTGCATCCAATAATGTTTTTGGTTATTACATAGAAGTAAGAAACACGCACAAGGACAAAGTACCAGAAGAATGGATTCGCAAACAAACACTTGTAAGTGCAGAGCGTTATATTACTGAGGAATTAAAGGAGTACGAAGCAAAAATCCTAGGTGCAGAAGAGCGTATTTTGGCTATTGAACAGCAACTATTTTCCGAGTTAGTGACTTGGATGCACCAATTTATAGTAAAAGTGCAACAAAACGCACAGCTAATTGGGCAGTTAGATTGCCTTTCAGGGTTTGCAAGCTTGGCAAAAACCAACAATTATAATTATCCTCAAATTGATGATAGTTTTGATTTAGACATCAGGGATGGTCGCCACCCTGTTATTGAGAAACAATTGCCTCTCGGAGAATCTTATATTGCGAATGATGTTTATCTCGATAGGGAATCTCAACAAATAATTATGATTACGGGACCTAATATGTCCGGTAAATCTGCAATTTTAAGACAAACAGCATTGATTGTGCTACTAGCGCAAATAGGCAGTTTTGTGCCAGCGGAGGAAGCCAAAATTGGGTTGGTGGATAAAATTTTCACACGTGTCGGTGCGAGCGATAATATTTCAATGGGCGAATCCACCTTTATGGTAGAAATGAATGAAACCGCTTCCATTCTAAACAATATTTCAGAACGAAGTTTGGTGCTATTGGATGAGATCGGTCGAGGTACAAGTACGTATGACGGCATCTCTATTGCTTGGGCAATTAGTGAATATTTGCATGAGCATCCTGCAAGACCAAAAACGTTGTTTGCCACGCACTATCACGAGCTCAATGAAATGAGTGAAACGTTCTCAAGAATAAAAAACTTTAACGTTGCCGTAAAGGAATTAAAGGATAATGTTCTTTTTGTAAGAAAGTTAGTTGAAGGTGGTAGTGAACATAGTTTTGGTATTCATGTCGCTAAAATGGCTGGTATGCCACAGCAAGTTATACGACGTGCCAATAAGATTTTATCTAAATTAGAAAAGTCGCACTCTAGTGAAGAATTAACGGATAAAGTAAAATCTCTTAAAGACGATATGCAGTTAAGTTTCTTTAACCTTGATGACCCATTACTAGAGGAAATTAAAGATGAAATTTTGCATACAGACATAGACACCCTTACACCTGTTGAAGCCTTGATGAAGCTCAATGAAATAAAACGAATGTTAGTGAAGAAAAAGCAAGCTTAATAAACTCTAATTATTTTAAAAAAGTCTTTGCATTTATAAGAAATAGTTTAAATTTGCATCCGCTTTTAGAGCGAAAAAGTTCTTAAAAAACTACGCGAAAGTAGCTCAGGGGTAGAGCATCACCTTGCCAAGGTGAGGGTCGCGGGTTCAAATCCCGTCTTTCGCTCTATACAATATATACCAATATAAGTTACAGTCTGTAACTTGGATGCTGAAGTGGTGGAATTGGTAGACACGTTGGACTTAAAATCCAATGGCCATTATGGCCGTGCGGGTTCAAGTCCCGCCTTCAGTACAGATAAAAAGCCGAAATTCAAGTTTCGGCTTTTTTGTTTTCAAATGTTTTTTGATGAAACAATATTTTTAAGATTGTTTTGGTGTAAATTTAGAATGAACTCAGTAAGTTCAATTTTGACATGCCATCCTATACATTAGATGTAGGAAACACTACATTTTATTTAAACTTCCCTAATTTGCTTATCTTAGTACCTTAACATGGTTTTAATTTTATCCTCTTTCTGCGGATAAATATAACATTGTAAAAAAAAATTGCTGGTGAGCTTCAGAAGTATTTTTTTTTGTTATTTCTTATTCCTATTTGCGGTAACGATACATTCGCAAGAGATTCCTCCTATTAAAATATTTACGCCTGAGGATTATGGTGCTGAAGATCAAAATTGGTCAATTACCCAAGCCGATAATAATTTTATCTATATAGCAAACAACAAAGGTTTGTTAGAGTATAATGGCGCATCGTGGCAATTGTACGATTCACCAAATGAAAGTATTATAAGGTCCGTTAAAGTTGTAGACGATAGGGTATATTCTGGCAGTTACATGGATTTTGGATTTTGGACAAAAAACAGTTACAATCAGTTAACTTACAAATCGCTCGCAGAGAATCAAGATTTCTCAATTAAAGAAGATGAAGACTTTTGGAGTATTATTGAAATCGAAGGCTATATTTTATTTAAGTCTTTTGATCGTATCTATATATATGATACTACTAATGATAGCTTTGAAATTATTGATTCTGACATAAGAATCAATAAAATATTTAAAGTAAACGAATCTATTTATTTTCAAAAATTAGGGGAAGGAATTTTTGAAATTATTAATGGTAACGCAAAATTAGTTGTGTCCTCTGAGGTCATCAAAAAAATAGAGATAATAAACATTTTTGATTATGATAAAGGCTTACTCCTTCAAACTAAAGAAAACGGCTTTTATACTTATAAAAACAATGTAATTGAAAAATGGAAAACTGAAGCCGACGAATTGTTATCAGATGTTAGCATATATAGTAGTATTAAGCTGAAGAGTGGTGATTTTATATTGGGAACAATTTCAAATGGTATTATCCAATTAAGTGATACAGGAAAAATATTATTGAAAATTGACCATTCTGAAGGCTTGAGTAACAATACCATATTATCGGTCAAAGAAGATAACAATGGTAATGTTTGGTTAGGCTTAGATAACGGTGTCAATGTAGTCAATTTAAAATCACCTTATAAGGTTTACAAGGATGAACAAGGTATTTTGGGTACAGTGTATACATCTGCTATAGTTGACAATTATTTATACTTGGGTACCAACCAAGGGCTTTTTTATAGGGCAATGAACTCTAAAGAAAAATTTAAATTTACCAAGGGTACTCAAGGTCAAGTATGGTTCTTAAAATATATCAAAGGAAAATTATTTTGTGGTCACGATAGAGGTACTTTTATTATTGAGAACAATATTGCGAAACAAATTTCCCCTGAAATAGGAACGTGGATTGTAAAGCCTATTGAAAGCAATAAAAACCTATTATTACAAGGTAATTATAAAGGATTATTTGTTTTAGAACTTGTTAATGGAACATGGCAGTATAGAAATAAGATAGAAGGTTTTGACATATCATCAAGGTTTGTAGAGTTTTCTGCTCCAAATGAATTATTGGTCAATCACGAATACAAAGGGGTTTATAAATTGACTTTAAACCATGATTATACAAGGGTCTTAAACTACAAAAAGCTACCCATTGACAATGGTATAAAGTCCAGTTTATTAAAGTATAATGATACCATTCTTTATTGCTATGAACCAGGAGTGTATAGTTTTGATGAAAAATCAGATACCTTTAAAAAGGATTCGGTTTTGAGCAACCTATTTACTTTGAACCCATATCTGTCAGGTAGGTTAATTTACGACGAGAGGCATAACAGACTTTGGGGTTTTTCAAAAGATAAGATTGTCTATGTAGAACCAGAAAAACTATCTGATAAGTTAGAAATCAAAGCTATAGAGATCAATGATGATATAAGGAAAATTAAATCTGGTTTTGAGAACTTGCTCAGTATTGATGGTGATGAATATTTGTTTGGCAATAAAGAGGGTTATATTGTGGCGAATATCAAAAAGCAAAGCCCTAAAAATTTTAAAATCTATCTTAACGAAGCATCTTACGCTTCATTACAGAGCAGTTTTATACCTATTGATTTTAGTCAGCCAATTAACTTAGATAACAAAGACAATAGCTTACGCTTTAGTTACAGTGTACCCAATTATGATAAGCTTTCAATTTCTAAATATCAATACAAATTAAATGGTATTTATGATCAGTGGAGCGATTGGTCAACTAATTCAGATGTATTGTTCGAAAATTTACCTCATGGTAACTATGAGTTTGTTGTTAGGGCAAAGGTGGGGTCTGTATCTACAAGTAATACTATATCGTATAGTTTTTCAATTGACAAACCCTGGTATTTAAAATCAACGGCTATAATTGCATATGCTTTATTGTTTTTGTTGTTTTTGTTTTTTGTTCAATACTTAAATAAAAAACATTATGAAAAGCAACAACAAAAACTTCTGGATAGAAAGGAAAGAGAAAGAGAACTTGAGCTACTTGAGAATCAGCGTCAAATAGTAGAGTTCAAAAACAAAAATCTTCAATTAGACATAGATAATAAAAATAGAGAGCTTGGGACAGCCACTATGAATCTTGTTAGACGAAATGAGCTTCTCAATGACATAAAAGATAAGTTGTCTAAAAGTAAATCATTGGATGAGGTTAAAGGAGTTATAAAAATGATAAACTCTAGTTTAAATAATACAAGCGATTGGAAGCTATTTGAAGAGGCGTTTAATAACGTTGATAAAGACTTTATGAAGAAAGTCAAATCCTTACACCCTTCGATTACCACAAATGACTTAAGATTATGCGCTTATTTAAGATTAAACCTTTCATCAAAAGAAATAGCGCCATTACTAAATATCTCTCATAAAAGTGTAGAAGTTAAGCGATACAGATTGCGAAAAAAAATGGGATTAGACCATGAACAAAGCCTTACCAACTATATCTTAGATCTTTAACACCTATACAAACCCCTTTTTTACCTATACAACACCTATACATTTTACTATAATTACAACCGTTAGTGTTGGTTTTTGGTGCTTTTATTTCTTGTAAACAACATGTACTCACTATCACTTTGGCAAAAAGAGGGTCTTTTTTTTGAATTGTATGTTTTTTGTATAGTGTTTTATTGAGGAATCAACAAAAATATACCATAATTTTGAGATATCAGTAAATGACTAACTATGAAAAATAATCTCTTTCTGCTTTTAGCTTTTGTTTTTTCGATTACAGTTTATGGACAGAATGTAACTGTTTCCGGAACGGTTACGGAAGCTTCTACAGGACAACCACTCCCAGGAGTCAATGTTTTATTAAAAAATACTTCCAGAGGAGTGTCAACAGATTTTGACGGAAAATTTACATTGGACAATGTACCTTTAAATTCAGTCTTGGTTATTTCCTATATAGGATTTATACCCCAAGAAATTTCAATAACCAATGCTCAACCACTTAATATAGCTCTTGAAGAAGATTCTGAATCTTTAAATGAAGTAGTTGTAATAGGTTATGGTACACAAACGAAAAAGGAAATTACTGGTGCCGTTTCTGTTGTTTCTAGTGAAACAATTGAAACTTTAAAGCCCACAAGAATTGAACAGGCTTTACAGGGTCAGGTAGCTGGTGTTAATATTGTATCTAATTCCGGATCTCCAGGTGCGTCATCTACAATCAGCATTAGAGGTATTTCTACTAATGGAGACAACAGGCCATTAATATTGGTAGATGGAACCGTGGTGGAAGATTTAAGTGTTATAAACCCAAATGATATTGAGTCAGTTAACGTATTGAAGGATGCCACCGCAGGTATCTATGGTGTAAGAGCTGCAAATGGGGTAATTCTTATTACAACTAAATCAGGTAGAAAAGAGATGCCATTGACCATTGAATATAACGCTTATGGCGGAGTGCAGGAAACGACAAGAAAATTACCAATGCTCAATGCAACAGAATATGCATTATTGTTGAATGAAGCTTTTGCGGCTAACGGCGAAAGTTTGCCATTTCCAGATGTTTCTGGTTTGGGTCAAGGTACAGATTGGCAAAATCAGGTTTTTCAAAACGCACCAATTTTTAGCAATGCAATTACATTAAAAGGAGGTGGTAAGAAATCAACTTATGCATTTGGTAGTTCCTTCTTAACTCAAGATGGTATTGTTGGTGGTAACAAAGCAAAATTCACCAGATTAACAAAAAGACTGAGCTACGGCCTTGATTTTTTGGAGAACTTTAAGCTCAATACCGGAATCACTTGGACGCATACTGTAAGAAGAACACTTCCAGAAACAGGTATAGGCTCTGTGCTTTTTAATGCCATTAACATGGCTCCTACAATTGCGCCAAATGGTGCTGCGGATAATTTAGGATTTGAAGTTGTAAACCCTAATAAGCAAATAGACAATACTTTTAATAGAGGTTTGGTTGATAAGCTTAATGGTAACATAAATTTGTCTTATAACTTTTTAGAGCATTTTACAGCCCAAGCGAGTTATCAGTTTAATTACGCACAGACAACTGGTAAAACATTTTCACCGACAGTTGATTATGGATTACAAGGTACAGTAGACAAGGTTTTTGATGTAGAGCGTAATCAGGTCGTGGAGAATAGAAATTATTTTAGAGACTACACTTTTGATGCTTTTGTTAAGTATGAGAATAGTTTTAAAGATGTGCATAACATAAATTTTCTTGTGGGTACATCTGTATTTAAGACTACTGGGAATTTTACCGGTTTGGTAGGGTTTGAAATCCCAGACAATTATATAGGAAATGCGAGTATTGAGAACTCTACAGGTGTTCAGAATATTGTTCCGTTTGAGTCAAGTTTTGATTCTAGATTGTTATCTTACTTTGCAAGGTTACAATATGACTATAAGGGAAAGTACTTATTGTCAGCTGTAGTAAGACGTGATGGGTCAAGTAATTTTGGACCTCAAAACAAGTTTGGTATTTTTCCTTCTGGTTCAATTGGATGGATAGCTTCAGAAGAAGCTTTTCTTGAAAATAGCTCATTCATTGACTTCTTAAAACTTAGGGCATCATATGGTATTTTGGGTAATGACAGAATTGGTTCATTTAGATTTGTTTCCCTACTTACAGGTGAGGGTACATATGTTTTTGATGATGTTTTAACCTTTGGTACAACACCTGGAGCGATTGCTAATCCTCAAATTAAATGGGAAAAACAAAAAACATTTGATGTTGGTTTAGATATGCGCTTTTGGAATAACAGATTCGACTTAACGGTAGATTATTTTAAAAGAAGAACTGAGGATTTATTAGTATCTCCACCAGTATCGGGAATTTTAGGAGCAGCAGCACCAGGATCAGGCTCGCCTTTCATTAATGCTGGAATCGTAGAAAATAAAGGTTTTGAATTCGCAATTGGTTATACAGAAAGTATAGGCGATGACCTTAAAATAAATATTAAATACAACATGACTATGTTAGACAATAACGTGGTGTCGGTAAGTAGTTCGGGTGACTTTATACCAGGAGGCGCTTTCGGAATTGGACAGGATCCGCCTGCAAGAATGGAAGCTGGTCAGCCAATAGGTTATTTTAGAGGATTTAGAACTAATGGGATTTTTCAAAACCAAGAACAAATAGATAATTCACCGGTTCTTAACAACAACACTCAGCCTGGAGATTTAATTTTCGTAGATATTAATGGAGATGGTGTCATTGACGATAACGACAGAACTAACATTGGTGATCCTATACCGGATGCTACAATGGGTTTAAACTTCACTTTGGATTATAAAAACTTTGATTTTGGCGCTTATGCATTTGCATCTGTAGGCAATGACATTGTGAGAAATTATGAAAGAAATTTACCACTTACAAATAGAACAGTACAATATCTAAATCGTTGGACAGGCGAAGGAACAAGTAACACTTTTCCAAGAGTAACAACGGGTGCAACCAATAATACATTGTTCTCAGATTTTTATGTTGAAGACGGCTCGTTTGTAAGATTGCAAAATGTACAATTAGGTTATTCAATACCTAAGGAAACTATAGAAAAATGGGGAATCAACAAATTAAGGTTATATGTGTCGGCAAGTAATTTGGTAACATTGACTGAGTACAGTGGTTATGACCCAACGGCTTCAACAGGTGAAGCTATCGGAGGTGGTATAGATTATGGATTTTATCCTAATCCGAGAACATATTTAGTAGGAATGAACTTAAAATTTTAAAAATAGACCATGAAAAATTTAAAAATCAAATACATTTTTATAGCAATATTTATCATGGCTTCGTGCAGTGATGATTTTGTAGATGTTAAGTCTAATGCAGAAAACTCTGAAGATTACTTTAATTCTGAAGAAGAATACCAACAAGCATTAATAGCTGCTTACGATTTACTACAGTCAACTTACCTCAATGTTATGTTAGGTGAAATTGCATCAGATAACACGTTGGCAGGCGGTGAAAACGCAAATGATGTACCTGGAATTCAAGAGATTGATGATATGGTCCATACATCAATCAATGCACAGCTAAGGGATATATGGAGTTGGATGTATGCTGGTGTTAATAGAGCCAATTACATCATGGAATTTCAAGACAAAACAGATTTTGCTGGTAAGGAAAGTGTTTTGGCGCAAACAAGATTTTTGAGAGCATATTATTACTTTGAACTTGTAAAATGGTTTGGTGATGTACCTTTTGCAGTAGATACAAGATTGCAGTTTGGCGATCAATTCTCAATAGGTAGAACACCAAAAGAGGAAATTTACTCACAGATAGAACAAGACTTAATCTATGCTGCCGATAATCTTCCATATATTCAGTCTCAAACAGGAAGAATTACTAAAGGAGCTGCGCAGGCCTTGCTTGGTAAAGCCTATTTATATCAAGACAAATTTGCTGAAGCTGCAAATGTTTTAGAGGATTTAATTGATAACGGACCACACGACCTTGTTTCAGACTACAGTACAATTTTCGAAAATGATAATGAAAATAATATAGAGTCGGTCTTTGAGGTTCAATATACAGATGAGGAGGGAGCAGGTTTTGGTTGTTTACAATGTAGCGAAGGTAACGTAGCTGTTGGATTCAATGGTATTAGAAATTATAACGGACCGCTTTTCGAATCTGGTTTTAGTTTTAATGTCCCGACCCAAGAAGTTGTTGATGAGTTTGAAGATGGTGATATGCGATTGGAAACAGCAATATTAGATATAGAAGCTTGGGCTGAGGAAACTGGAGCTACATTCAGCACTGGTAATGAGCACACAGGATACTTCAATAGAAAGTACATCTCCAGACAAGGAGATTTAAACACTGGTGACGCAAATCTTACCAATCCAAATAACTATAGAGCAATCAGATTTGCTGATGTGCTTTTAATGGCAGCCGAAGCCTTAAACAGAGGTGGTATAAGCGATTCTAGAGCACAGATGTACCTCAATAGAGTTAGAGAACGTGCATTTGGTAACTCAGATAATAATGTAAGTGCCACAGGAAGTGCTTTAACAGATGCTATTTATCATGAGCGAAGAGTGGAACTGGTAGGCGAAGGACACCATTTCTTTGACTTAGTAAGAACAGGAAGGGCTGCTTCAGAAATTAATGGTTTCCAAACAGGAAAGCATGAATTGTTTCCAATACCGTTAATAGAAATTCAATTGGCTGGTAATCAGTGGGATCAAAATCCAGGATATTAAAAAAAAGCGATATGAAAAATATAAGATTAATTTTAGTAGGTTTTCTTCTTATAGCCCTTATGGGTTGTGAAGAAGAGGAAAGAGGGACACAATTTGTTGATAATGCAGATGCACCAACCAATGTGTCTATGCAATTTAGAACTACCCAAGATAATTCTGGATTAGTAACTATTACGCCAACGGCAGAAGGTGCTACATCATTTGAAATAGACTTAGGCGATGGATCAGGAAACACTGTGAGTTTAGAACCTGGACAAAGTATAGATAATATTTATGCTGAAGGTACCTATACAGTAACAGCAGCAGCAACAAGTGTCAATGGCTTAACAACACAAGTAGAGCAACAGTTGGTAGTGTCATTTCAAGCTCCACAGAACCTTGTGGTAACTATTGAAAATGATGCAGCAGTTTCAAAGCAGGTAAATGTTATCGCTACTGCAGATTTTGCAATGAGCTATGATGTTTATTTTGGTGAGCCAGGAAACGATACACCAATTAGTGCTAATATAGGCGAAGGTATATCTTATGTTTATCAAGAAGCAGGCACTTACACGATTACGGTAGTTGCTATGGGATCTGCGATAGAAACTACAACATATACGGAGGATTTTGAAGTAACTGCGATTGAAGCACCTGTAGCTTCTGCTCCAACTCCACCGGCAAGAGTAGAAAGCGATGTTATCTCAATATTCAGTAGTGTATATAATGATGTCCCAGGAACAGATTACTTTCCAGATTGGGGACAAGGTGGCCAAGGTAGTGCTTGGGCTATGTTCAACTTAGATGGTGATGACATACTACAGTATATAAATTTAAGTTATCAAGGAATAGCCCTAGCTGACGGAACTTCTGTTGATGTATCACAGATGGAATATATCCACTTAGATGTTTGGACTGCTGAAGCCGTTACTGATATTGAAACTTCATTAATTAATAATGCATCTGGAGTTGTTGCTGAAGCTCCTGTAACAACTGCTTTAACTCCTAATAGTTGGACAAGTATAGATATCCCAATTTCAGATTATACAGATCAAGGTCTTACAGTGACTGAAATTTTTCAATTAAAGTTTGTGGGAACACCTTGGGCTGCAGGAACAGTATTTATAGACAATATTTATTTCTGGCGAGAAGCTACAGGTGTTGTCACTTCAATGATTGAAGATTTTGAAGGTGCCGAACCAGCTTTTACGGTTTTTGGTGATATTGCACCAACTGAAGTTGTTGCTAACCCAGATCCATCTGGTACTAATACTACCAATACAGTAGCTAAATTGACTAAGTCATCTGGCTCTCAACCATGGGCAGGAACATTCTTTGAAACTGCAGCTCCAATTGATTTAGTGAGTTATGGAAAAATTAATGTAAAAACTTGGTCACCAACTGCTGGTGCCGTTGTTAAGTTAAAGCTTGAAAATGCAGACGCAAGTATAACGCATGAGGTTGATCTTACTACAACAGTAACAAACCAATGGGAAAACTTATTGTACGACTTTAGTGCCGCACCATTAGCTGATTATGTTAGGATTGTAATTTTCTTTGACTTTGGAAATTCAGGCGACGATTCTATGTATTTCTTTGATGAGATCGAATTAGTCAATGACTCTGGCGCAGGCTCTTTAGGTTTTCAGGATTTTGAAGGAGAGGCACCCGAATTCACGGTGTTCGGAAATATAGCAGGTATAGACGTAATTGCCAATCCAGATGTATCCGGTGTCAACACTACGAGTACAGTGGCAAAACTAACAAAATCTGCAGGTTCTGAAGTTTGGGCTGGTGCGTTTTTTGAGATAGCTGCACCTTTAGACTTTAATACATATTCTAAGGTAAGTGTAAAGACTTGGTCACCAACTGCTGGTGCCGTTGTTAAGTTAAAGCTTGAAAATGCAGATGCCAGTATAACACACGAAGTGGATTTAAATACTTCGGTAGCAAATTCTTGGGAAGAATTAGTCTATGATTTCTCTAGTGCACCAGTGGCAGATTATGTTAGAGTCGTAATTTTCTTCGACTTTGGCAATCCTGGTGATGATTCAGAATATTACTTTGATGAATTCGCATTAACTAATTAAGCATAGCCTAAATCATTAAAATATATATAATTATGAAAAACTTAAAATATATAATGTTCAGTATGGTAACTATATTTTTATTGGTTACTGGCTGTCAAGAAGACGATGTGGAATTTGGTGAGATAGTTGCACCGTCCAACATTCAAATAGAGGTTGATATCGTTGGAGCTAACGCTGATAATCCAAATGGTGATGGAAGTGGGGTCGTTCACTTTACAGCGACGGCAGACAATGCCATTTCTTATCAATATACCTATAATGGCGCAACATCATCTGCGCCTAACGGAATGCAGACGTATAACTTTGCTACATTAGGACTAAACACTTATACGATTACAGTTGTTGCTTTTGGGACCGGTGGAGCATCTTCAAGCCAGACAATTGATGTTGAGGTTTTGTCCTTATACGAACCGCCTGCAGATTTAATCACCATGCTTACCAATGATAGCTCAAGAACATGGAGAATCAAGAGCGAGGGAAGTAGCCATTTTGGTCTTGGTCCCGTAGGTGGAATTTTTAATGAATTTTACGGCGCAAGTCCAGATGAGAAAGCTGGTGTTGGGATGTACGATGACCGCTATATCTTTAATGTTGACGGAACATTTACGCATATTACTAACAATACCAATGATGATGGTGGCAATGACCCATCGGGAACTGTATTCGGCCGTGAAGTGCTTATCAATGAGCTAAATGGACCTGGTGAAGGAGTTCAGAATGGTGCTGATATAGAGAACTATCCGTACTCTGATTATCAAGAACAATGGTTTATAACTGCTCCAGGTGGAGTTGAAACAATAAATTTAACAGGAGTAGGCTTCTTAGGTTATTACATAGGTGGTGACCACACATATAAAATCGAAATGCGTTCTGCTAACGAAATGAGTGTAAGGTCAACTGATGGTAACTCTGAATTTGATTGGGGTTTTGTCTTAACTTCAGAGGAAGGTGCAACTAATGATTTCAACACCATCTATAACGATTTAACTTGGCAGGACGAATTTGATGTTGATGGTGCACCTAGTGCTTCAAATTGGACTTATGACATAGGAACAGGTGATAATGGTTGGGGCAACCAAGAGGCACAATATTATACAGATGATGCCGATAACATTATAATTGAAGATGGCTATCTTAAAATTACAGCCAAAGCAGAATCTTTTGGCGGCAGTGAGTATACTTCTTCGAGAATAAAATCTCAAAACCTTTTTGATTTTACATATGGCAGAGTGGAATTTAGAGCCAAATTACCCGAAGGCGGTGGAACGTGGCCTGCGCTATGGATGTTAGGCTCTAACTTTACTGAAGTTGGCTGGCCAAACTGTGGTGAAATAGATGTTTTGGAACATGTGGGAAATAATCAAAATCAAATACATGGGACATTACATTTCCCAGGTAATTCTGGTGGGAATGCTATTGGAGGACAGGTTATAAACCCTACCGCTAGTTCAGATTTTCATCTTTATTCTGTTGAATGGAGACCGGATGAAATCATATTTTTATTAGATGATGAACCTTATTTCTCTTTTGACAATAACGAATCGTTGCCTTTTAATGATGACTTTTTCCTAATTATAAACTTTGCCATGGGAGGTAATTTTGGCGGTGATATTGACCCTGGTTTTGTTGAATCGACCTTGGAAGTAGATTATGTAAGGGTATATCAATAAGCAGAATTATTATGAAATCGTTTAAGCATTACTATATAATTTTCATATTATGCTTTTTTAGTTGTTCTGAGCAAAAGCAAGAACTCACACTTATCTCTGAAGAAGACAAATCTAACTCTTACTCTATAAACAATAAGGTAGAAGAGTTGTTGAGTAAAATGACCTTAGAAGAAAAAGTAGGTCAAATGAATCAATATAATGGTTTTTGGGATTTAACAGGTCCAGCACCTGCTGAAGGAGACGCGGCAAGAAAATATGAACACTTAAGAAAGGGTTATGTTGGCTCAATGCTCAACGTTAGAGGTGTTGAGGATGTAAGAAAAGTGCAGAAAATAGCTGTTGAAGAAACACGTTTAGGTATTCCGCTAATCATTGGTTTTGATGTTATTCATGGTTACGAAACGCTCAGTCCCATACCTCTTGCGGAAGCTGCAAGTTGGGATTTAGAAGCGATAAAAAAGTCAGCTAGCGTTGCTGCTGAAGAGGCATCAGCCGCAGGTATTAATTGGACCTTTGCGCCCATGGTTGACATTTCTAGAGATGCACGCTGGGGAAGGGTTATGGAAGGAGCAGGAGAAGACCCTTACTTGGGTTCAAAAATTGCCGAGGCTCGAGTAAAAGGTTTTCAAGGTGAAAATCTATCGGATTACAATACTATTGCAGCTTGTGCAAAACATTTTGCAGGCTATGGATTTTCTGAAGCAGGAAGGGACTACAATACGGTAGATGTAGGTACTTCAACCTTATATAATACAATTTTCCCTCCATTTCAGGCGGCTCAAGATGCTGGTGTAAGAACATTTATGAATTCATTTAATGAGTTAAATGGTGTGCCAGCAACCGGGAATGAGTTCCTTCAAAGAGATATACTTAAAGACAAATGGAATTTTGATGGCTTCATGGTATCGGATTGGGGCTCTATTGCAGAAATGATCGCTCATGGTCATGCAAAGGACGGCAAACAAGCTGCTGAGATTGCTGTTAAAGCAGGCTCAGATATGGATATGGAATCATATTTATATGTTGAAGAATTGGCTGAATTGGTAAGAGAAGGGAAAGTAGATGAAAAATTAATAGATGATGCAGTAAGACGTATACTACGTGTGAAATTTGAACTAGGACTTTTTGAAGATCCATATAAGTATTGTAACGAAGAAAGAGAGAAAACAACTTTGGGAAATCCTGAAATTCATCAAGCAGTTTTAGATATGGCCTTGAAGTCTGTCGTTCTGTTGAAAAATGATAAAAACCTTTTACCTTTAAGAAAGAATAATCTAAATATTGCTGTAATAGGAGCTTTAGCAGACGATAAAACAAGTCCTTTAGGAAGTTGGAGAATTGCTGCAAAAGATGAAACAGCTATATCTGTATTAGAAGGTTTAGCGCAATATTCTGGTAATAATATCACTTATGCAAAAGGCGCTGATGTCTCTATTGGTGAAACCAGTTTCGCTAAGGAATTAACGATTAATACAACAGACAAATCAGGATTCGGCGAGGCCAAGTCCATAGCAAAAAATGCAGATGTTGTTATTATGGTGTTGGGAGAGCATGGCTTTCAAAGTGGTGAGGCTAGAAGCAGAACAGATATTGGGCTTCCTGGTGTACAACAAGAACTATTAGAGGAGGTTTATGGTATAAATAAGAACATTATTTTAGTACTCAATAACGGAAGGCCTTTGGCAATTCCTTGGGCTGCGGAGCACATTCCTGCAATAGTAGAAGCGTGGCAACTTGGAACACAAAGCGGAAATGCAATCGCCAAAGTATTGTATGGTGATTATAACCCTAGTGGTAAATTACCTATGAGTTTTCCAAGAAATGTTGGACAGATACCTATTTATTATAATTATAAGAATACAGGAAGACCCAGCAATCCAGAGCCTGGAGTTGTATTCTGGTCGCATTATATTGATCAGAGTAATACACCATTGTATCCGTTTGGACATGGCTTAAGCTATTCTGAATTTGAATACTCGGATTTAAATGTTGATGAAGTTTCAGATAATGAAATAAATGTGTCTTTTAAATTGAGGAACAAAAGTAATGTCAAAGGAAAAGAAGTGGCACAATTATACATTAGGGATTTGTATGCTAGTGTAACCAGACCTGTTAAAGAATTAAAAGGCTTTGAGATTGTGGAACTGGATTCCTTTGAGGAAAAAGAAGTTGTCATAAAACTTTCAAAATCTGATTTTGGATTTTATAATAATGTAGGTGAATTTATAATTGAACCTGGTGAGTTTATAATATTTGTTGGTGGGAGTTCTGCGACAACCTTAGAAAAGAAAATTGATTTACAATGGAAAGAAAATCACTAATAATATTGCTTTTTGTTATGGTGCTTTTTTCTTCATGTAAAGACAAAGAAAATGTTATCCTCTTTGAGGATTTTAACGGCAATTCATTAGATACAACTATCTGGAATTATGAATTGGGAGATGGTTGTCCTAACCTATGTGGCTGGGGAAATAACGAGAGGCAATTCTACACCAAAGATAATGTTGAGGTTAAGGATGGAAACCTCATTATTACTGCAACCAAAGATTCTCAATACAAATCAGGAAGAATTACAACAAAGGATAAGTTTGAATTTAAATATGGCACTATTGAAGCTAGGCTAAAGCTGCCAAAAGGCAATGGTTTGTGGCCTGCTTTTTGGATGCTTGGATCTAATATAAGCGAGGTGGGTTGGCCAGCTTGTGGTGAAATAGATATAATGGAATATGTTGGTAAAAATCCGCATCAGATTCATACAACACTTCATACTTCAGACAGTTTTGGGCAATCAAAGAATACTAAAATTACTACCAACACTTCGATTGAAGATGGGTTTCATATTTATAAGTCAAAGTGGACAAAAGATGAAATAGTGTTTTATATAGATGATATTGAAGTTTATAAGTTTTCACCTAAAGAAAAGAACGAAAAAATATGGCCTTTTAATCAGCCTTTTTATGTTATTTTAAATTTGGCAGTAGGAGGTAATTTTGGTGGGCCCAACGTGGACGATACTATATTTCCTGAGGAATTCATAATTGATTACATAAAAGTAGTAGAACTATAAATATGAACCTTAAAAATAAATAACTATGAGAAAAATTACTCTGTTTCTTACATTATTATCGCTATCATTTGGTTTTTCCCAAACGGTAATAAATTTCGACGCTACAGCCTTTAGTCCAGATCCTACTGGTAACGGCTTAGGTTTTATGAATGTATTTGATAATCCGAAAAACGGAACTATTGGTGGATACCAATTTAATAGTGGCTGGGGTATTCCAGATTTAATTGCGGAATTAGATACAGGAGCAAATTCAGTTACACTAAAACCTAACAGGATCGGTGATACAGATCCATACTGGCAAAATGCTGGTGTATTGGAAGGTAACAAAATAATGGACGCCAATTTGTTTATTCAAGATGATACATTGGCTGGTTCAGTTTTTTCCTTTACGGGTAATGTTACTTCAAACTCTATTGACGATTCTGGATTGAGTATCGCTTACACAACAATAGCTTTCATTAAAGTATTTGCGGCCGATTTTTCGTCTGTTTTGGCAGAGGATACAGCTGTTTTAACACCTGGAACATTTCTGTTAAATATGGACGCAACTTCATTTACATCTGGTGAACATGTACAGTATGGATTCCAATTTATTGGCCCTAACATCAACTCAGATGCTTCTTTTGATACAGATTATGATGCAATTGGTAGTATAGTTGTTGAGCCTGCAGTTTTGTCGACTGAAGAATTTGAATTATCAGAAATTAGCATTTATCCAAACCCAACAACTTCAACATGGAATATTGAATCAAATAGTGAAACTATCAATAGTATTGAAGTTTTTGATATATTAGGAAAGCAAGTTGCTAAAGTAACGCCAAACACAACAAGTGCAACTATGGATGCGTCAGAATTAAACGACGGCATTTATATAGCTAAAATAATGTCAACGACTGGTTCAAAAACTGTAAGATTAATTAAAAACTAACATTATTTAATTAAAAAAAATAAAAGGGCGTATCTTATACGCTCTTTTTTTATTTATATTAAATCTATGACAACACTAAAGGAGCTAGCCAAACTTTTGAATATTTCTGTATCTACAGTTTCTAAGGCTTTGAACGATAGCCATGAAATTAGTGATTTTACTAAAAAGCGAGTCAATGAGTTGGCCGAAAAGCTTAATTATAAGCCCAATAGAATTGCTCAGCAACTTAAAACCAACAAAACCAAAACAGTCGGTGTAATATTGCCTACCGTTATTAATCCTTTTTTTGCAGAGGTGCTACATGGTATAGAAACAGCAGCAACAAATCACGATTACGATATTATAGTTTGTCTTTCTAATGAAGCTTTAAAGAAAGAAAAGCGTAGCTTGGAACTATTATCTAATGGAAGTGTAGATGGTTTTATTTTTGCTGTGGCCAGGGAAACACAGGTAAAAAAACAGACAGATCATATAAGAGCTATTATAGATAGCAAAATTCCACTTTTAATGTTTGATAGGGTTATTAATGATATCCAATGTGATAAAGTAATTGTAGATGATTTTAAATCTGTTTTTGAAACTACAGAATATTTGATAAAAGAAGAAAATAGAAAAAACATTTTACTCGTAAGTAACATAGAGGAACTTAGTGTTGGTAAGTTGAGGATTTCTGGCTATACAAAGGCGATGGAGAATCATGGCCTGAAACCTAGTGTATTAAATTTAGGAAAAGAGTTAAATGTAGAAGAAGTTATACATGATTATCTTAGGGAAAACAAAACTATTGATGCTGTTATATCAATAGACCATATTACTGGCATTGTTGCCATAAATATGGCAAAAAAGCTTAATAGAAAGATACCAGAAGATCTTTCGGTAATTGGCTTTGGGTATGAGCACACGGATTTATTGGCCAGTCCTAAAATTTCAATAATTCACCAAAAAGCACATGAAATAGGTGAAATATCTGTAAATTTATTGATTGATAGATTGAATAAAGATGACCATAAGTTACAGACTATAGTGGTGCCGAGTGAGCTAAAACTAGGGGAGTCTACAAAATAGTGTGCATAAAAAAAGCCTGAAGAAATCAGGCCTTTGAGTTTTTCAGAAAGTTTTTATTACCTTTCAATTTGTCCGCGGCTTTTACTCAGCGGCATCAGCACCATCGTCAACAGCGTCCTCCATGTCATCAGCTGCGTCTTCAGCAGCATCACCTGCATCGTCCACAGCATCTTCGATTGCTTCGCCAGCATCTTCCATAGCATCTTCTGTTTCTTCTACAGCTTCTTCTATTTGGTCTTCAACCTTTTCTTCTTTTGTTTCTCTACAAGAATTTAATGATAAGCCTAAGAATGCAACTAAGGCCAAGCTTAAAAGTACTTTTTTCATTTTTTTGATGTGTTTTTATTAGTTAGTGAATTATTAATTGTCGTCGCCATCTATTTCGTCCACGGCATCTTCAACAGCTTCTCCCGCCTCTTTGGTCTCTTCAACGGCATTGTCCATAGCTTTCCCTGCTTTTTCCATCGCACCTTCGGTCTCTTTTTCAACCTTTTCTACAGCTTCTTCCGTTTCGTTTTTAGTTTCTCTACAAGAGGTAAGTGATAACCCTAGAAATGCAACTAGAGCCAAGCTTAAAATTACTTTTTTCATTTTAATAGTTTTAGTGTTAATAGTTGTTAAAGCACTAATTTAATAATTTAAACGAAGTTTTAACAAAATTTCGATGTTTATTATCAGTGCAACTTTATTATATACGAATGTAATTTATAATTTGGATGATTGCACCTTTATTTTTTTCGATGAAATCTTTGTTGATCTTTCCTTGTTTTTTCCTTTCAGTTAAATTAGAAAGTAAAATTTTTAAATTTGATTCTAACGCCGAAGATGATGGTACAGATGAGACTCCTCCTAAACTTATTAGCGTTTTAGCTTCATGGAATTTGCTATAATTCTTTCCTATAATTATTGGTATGCCAAAAACAGCAGGCTCTAAAATATTGTGTAAACCAGTTGTTCCCGCAGCTCCACCTACATAAGCAATATCAGCATAACTATATACTTTGCTTAGATAACCTATTGTATCTAAAATGAATACAGTATGGCTAGACAGATCATCTTCATTGTTCATTTCTGAGTAGCAGATTGTTCTTGCTTTAAGTTGCGATTTTAGTGAAGTGATATAATTTGGTTTAATATTATGTGGAGCAATAACATATTTATAGTCTTGGTTTTTATTAATAAAGTCAAAATATAATTTATCATCTTCTGGCCAAGTACTGCCAAATACAACACATGTTTTATTATTTTTAAAAACTTCAATAAAGTCGATAGTGTTGTCTGTATTCAACTGATTTGAAACACGATCAAAACGCGTGTCTCCAGAAACGGAAGCTTCACTATAACCTATTCTTTTAAGTAACAGTTTAGAATTTTCATCTTGAGTAAAAATATGTTCAAAGGCAAATAATGACGATGTCATAAAACCTCCATACCATTTAAAGAAACTTTGGTTTTCCCTAAAAACTGCAGATATTAGGATAGCCTTAAGGCTTCGTTTTTTTATTTCCGAAAGAAAGTTGGGCCAAATCTCATACTTTACAAAAATGATATAATCAGGGTTTGTTAAATTCAAAAAGCGTTTAGCATTGGATTTTGTATCAAACGGGAGATAAACTACGACATCAGCAATTTTAGCATTTTTTCTTACCTCATATCCCGATGGTGAAAAAAAGGATAGCACAATTTTATAATCTGGGTATTTAGTCTTTAACGCTTCGAAAACAGGTAAACCTTGTTCGTATTCACCTAAAGAAGCACAGTGAAACCAAAATATTTTATCTGAGGGATTTATTGATTTTTTTAGTGTTTTAAACGTTTCTTTTCTGCCTTCTACACCCAGTTTTAGTTTTTGGTTAAAAAGCGCAATAAGTTTAATAACAAAACTTGCAATTATAATTCCTATTGAATAGAGTAGTGCCAAATACAAAGATTTGTGCTAAAATACATTTCTTTCAATTAATTGCATTGGCATAGCGATTACAATTTTGTATTTTCGCTTAAGACCTATTTCTAGGTCATATACATAAATTAGAATCTTCCGAATGAAAAAAATCCAAATGGTTGACCTACAAGGTCAATACGAAAAAATAAAAAGTGTTGTAGATCCTTCAATTCAAGAAGTAATGGATAGTGCGGCATTTATTAATGGCCCTAAAGTGCATCAATTTCAAAGGAATTTAGAGGATTATCTCGGCGTAAAACACGTTATCCCTTGTGCTAATGGAACAGATGCTTTACAAATCGCCATGATGGGTTTAGGGTTAAAACCTGGTGATGAGGTTATAACGGCAGATTTTACATTTGCGGCAACCGTAGAGGTCATTGCTCTGCTTCAGTTAACTCCGGTTTTGGTAGATGTAGATCCGGTTACGTTTAACATTGATGTAGATGCTATTAAAAGAGCCATAACTCCAAAAACTAAAGCTATCGTGCCAGTACACTTGTTTGGTCTGGCAGCAGATATGGACGCTATAATGGATTTAGCAAAAAAGCATAATCTATTCGTTATTGAAGATAATGCACAAGGTATAGGGGCAGACTATACGCACTCAGATGGTACAAAAACCAAAACAGGAGCTATTGGTCATGTGGCTTCAACATCTTTTTTTCCTTCTAAAAACCTTGGCTGCTATGGTGATGGTGGAGCTATTTTTACTAATGACGATGATTTAGCACATACCATTAGAGGAATTGTTAATCATGGTATGTATAAACGTTATCATCACGATGTGGTGGGAGTTAACTCAAGATTAGATTCCATACAAGCAGCTGTATTAGATGCTAAACTTCCGCATTTAGATGATTATAATAAAGCTAGACGCTCTGCTGCAAAAAAATATAATAAAGCCTTCAGAGACCATCCAAAAATCACTATCCCTACAGGACGAGATGTGTGCAAAGGTATTTGTGATACATGTGATTGTCACGTTTTTCATCAATATACGTTGAACTTAGAAGGAGTTGATAGAGATGCATTAGTGGCACATTTGCAAGAAAAGAATATTCCTTGTGGAGTCTATTATCCGATTCCGCTTCACAAACAAAAGGCTTATCAAGACGAACGCTACAACGAAGAGGATTTTAAAGTTACAAATCAGTTGGTAAAGTCAGTGATTTCATTGCCAATGCATACAGAACTGGATGATGAACAGATTGAATTTATTACAACTACGGTTGTTGATTTTATAGATAGTAATTCATAAATATGAAAATATTAGTTACAGGAGGTTTAGGTTTTATTGGCTCTCACACAGTTGTAGAATTACAAAATGAAGGTTTTGAGGTTGTAGTAATTGACGATTTGAGTAATTCTTCTCTTCAGGTTCTAGATGGTATTACTGCAATTACAGGTGTAAGACCTTATTTTGAAAAGCTGGATCTTAAAATTAAAAACGATGTAAAGGCATTTTTCAAAAACCATAATGATCTAGCTGGAGTTATACATTTCGCAGCCAGTAAAGCCGTTGGTGAAAGTGTTAATGAGCCTCTGATGTATTATGAAAACAACATCAATACTTTGGTTTATGTACTTCAGGAAATGGCCAATCTAGACAAACAAAATTTCATTTTTAGTTCCTCATGTACGGTTTATGGTCAGGCAGATGAGTTGCCAATTACAGAAAATGCTCCCGTAAAACCCGCAGAATCACCTTACGGAAATACAAAGCAGATTGGTGAGGAGATTATCAAAGATACTTGCAAAGTACAAGAGAAACTCAACTGTATAGCATTACGTTATTTTAATCCTATTGGAGCGCATCCATCGGCAGAAATAGGCGAATTACCAATAGGTGTTCCTCAAAATTTGGTGCCATTTATTACACAAACCGCTATTGGAATACGTGAGCAACTTTCTGTATTTGGAGGAGATTATCCAACACCAGATGGTACGTGTATAAGAGATTATATTCACGTTGTGGATTTAGCAAAAGCACATGTAGTTGCGCTACAACGTTTACTGTCTGGTAAAAATGATTCAAATTTCGAATTTTTTAATCTTGGTACGGGTAAGGGAAGTTCAGTGTTGGAGGCCATCCAATCCTTTGAAAAGGTTTCAGGTAAAAAGTTAAATTATAAAATTGCAGATAGAAGAGAGGGAGATGTCATTTCAGCTTATGCAGATACTAATAAAGCAAATGAAGTTTTAGGTTGGAAAACAGAATTAACACTAGATGATGCCATGGCATCTGCATGGAAATGGGAAAAGAAGATTAGAAATAAATAATATTAATATGAAGGCTTTACTAAGCATATTTTTGTTACTGGTTTCAGTAACTGTGTCAGCGCAAAACACTTACTTGCATTGTGGAAAATTAATCGATACCAAGTCTGGAAAAATTCTTTCTGAGAAGACTATCGTGGTCTCTGACGATAAAATTATTTCGGTTGAAGATGGTTTCATTAACCCACAAAACCCTGAAGATGCTGTTGTTGATTTAAAATCCAAAACAGTAATGCCAGGATTGATTGATATGCATGTGCATATAGAAAGTGAAACTAATCCAAAGTCATACCTTGAAGATTATACTCTAAATGATGCAGACATTGCGTTTGGTTCTGTAAAATACGCCGAAATTACCTTAATGAGTGGTTTTACAACCGTTAGGGATTTAGGTGGGTCTGGTGTTAATGTGTCCTTGAGAAATGCTATAAACGCTGGTAAAATAGATGGCCCTAGAATTTTTACGGCTGAAAAAGCATTAGCTACTACTGGTGGTCATGCAGACCCAACAAACGGTGCAAAGAAAAGTTTAATAGGTAATCCAGGTCCAAAGGAAGGTGTGGTCAATGGGGTTGACGATGCCAAAAAAGCCGTAAGACAGCGCTATAAAAATGGTGCTGATTTAATAAAAATAACTGCGACTGGTGGTGTATTGAGCGTTGCCAAGAGTGGCCAAAATCCTCAATTTACAATTGAAGAAATTAAAGCCATTTGTGAAACCGCAAAGGATTATGGGTTCCATGTTGCGGCACATGCTCATGGAGATGAAGGTATGCAACGTGCCATTTTAGGTGGTGTTAAGACCATAGAGCATGGTACGTTAATGAGTGAAGAAACTATGGAGTTAATGAAAAAGCACAATGTGTATTTAGTACCAACCATAACCGCAGGAAAATTCGTTTCCGATAAAGCAAAAATTGAAGGCTATTATCCTGAGATTATAGTCCCTAAAGCTTTAGATATAGGGCCAAAAATTCAAGATATGTTCGGTAGAGCTTACAAGGCAGGTGTTGGAATAGCGTTTGGGACAGATGCTGCTGTATTTTATCATGGAGAAAATGGAAAGGAATTTGGTTATATGGTTGAAGCTGGTATGCCAGCCATTGAGACCATACAAAGTGCTACAGTAACCAATGCCATGATTTTAAAAATGGAAAACCAACTAGGTCAAATAAAAACAGGTTATTTAGCAGATATTATTGCTGTCAATGATGACCCAACAGATAATATTTCTACCATGGAAAACGTTGTTTTTGTGATGAAAAATGGTGTGATTTACAAAAATCTGTAAGCTTCACTAATATTTACAAATATTAAAATTGTAATAATTCTTACTATATTTTACGAATATGTTAATGGTTTTAGTTGTTGATTTTCAATATGATAATCAAAAAAATGCTTAACCAGGATTTAACATTTATTTCTTGTAATTGGTTTTTAGTCTTTGTTGTTTTGTATTCAATGATAATTGAATAACATGAAATTGATAAGTATAAAACGCGAGACCAAACAAGAAGGTCGATTTTCTAAAAAGATGGGTGTACTAAGCACCAAGGTAACCTACATCAAAAAGCAATTCCTTAGTATTCCTTTTAAGACATTGCACAAATACCGTGAAACTTACTACGGTGAAGTTAAAGATTGCGAAGACTGCCAGCTGGCACGTTAGGCTGTTTTTTCAATATTTTTCTCTTTATTATTAAAAATAATACCACTGAATAATAGCATTATCATCCCAGTGGTAACAGATAGGTCTGCAACATTAAATATACCTGTCTTAAAAACACCTCCTAGATCTATAAAGAAAAAATCCGTGACTTTACCGTAAACTATTCGGTCAAAAACGTTAGCAATGCCTCCTCCTATAATACAGCAAAAAGCGATGAGGCTCAACCTATCGAGTTCTTTGGTTTTTACAATGTAGTAAATCACATACGCTAGAACCAGCATGGGTAAAATAGATAAGAATATAGTCTTTAGTATAGGGCTCATGTCGCTTCCCATACCCAAAAAAGCTCCTTCATTATAAACATTGGTTAGGATAAACTTACCCCCAACGATTTCTATCACTTCTCCTAATTCTATACTTGCTCTTACCCAAACTTTAGAGATTTGATCTATGGCAATATTAAAGATAATAAGAAGCGCAATAAATAGATTTCTGTTCAAAGCGGTAGTTTTAGGCGTTAGTTTCAAAAGTTGCAGAAGTGGTTTCCGCCTCTCTGTGTATTTTCTTTACCAAACCTTGTAAAACCTTGCCAGGTCCAACTTCGGTAAAATGTGTAGCACCGTCCGCAATCATTTGCTGAACAGATTGTGTCCATCTTACAGGTGCTGTTAATTGTGAAATTAAATTGGCTTTTATGTCATTTTCATCAGTAACTGCATTAGCTGTAACATTCTGATATATTGGACAGTTTGGTTTTTTAAATGTTGTATTTTCAATTGCAGCTGCTAACTCTTCTCTAGCAGGTTCCATCATTGGTGAGTGAAAAGCTCCACCAACGGGTAATACCAAAGCACGTCTTGCACCTTCTTCTTTAAGGGTTTCACAAGCTTTGTTTATGGCATCAATTTCACCTGAAATTACTAATTGTCCAGGGCAATTGTAGTTGGCCGCAACCACTACACCTTCTGTAGTGGCACAAACTTTTTCCACCACATCATCATCCAAACCTAAAACAGCAGCCATTGTACTTGGTTGTAACTCGCATGCTTTTTGCATGGCTTGTGCACGTTGCGAGACTAATTTTAACCCATCTTCAAACGTTAGAGCGCCAGCAGCAACCAAAGCAGAAAACTCGCCAAGTGAGTGACCAGCTACCATATCTGGTTTAAAATCTTCACCCAAGGTTTTTGCCAGAATTACCGAGTGTAGAAATATAGCGGGTTGTGTAACCTTGGTTTGCTTTAAATCTTCAGCAGAACCTTCAAACATTATATCAGTAATGGAAAACCCAAGAATATCGTTGGCTTTTTCAAAAAGTTCTTGTGCTAAAGGTGAATTTTCATAAAGGTCTAAACCCATTCCTGAAAACTGAGCACCTTGACCTGGAAATATATATGCGTTCATAACTTTAAATTTTGTGTTGCAAAAATAGGAATATTTATCGTTTTAGGTAGGTTATAAACGAAAACGCATACTTATGCTTTTCATCAGCTTCATGAGTAGTTCTTGCAACCTCTTCCCATTTTGTTAGATCTATCTCAGGGAAAAAGGTATCAGCACCTTCAAAAGTGGAGTGTACTCTTGTCAATTCAAGCTTGTCAGCAATGTTTATGGATTGTTTATAGATTTCCCCACCACCGATAATAAAAGGTTGCTTGTCAGTTTTTGCTGCATCAATGGCGTCCTCTAAATTATTTACTACAATGACTCCGTTAGGTACTTCATAGTTTTTTTGTCTTGTGATAACAATATGTGTCCTATTCGGGAGAGGTTTTGGGAAGCTTTCAAAAGTCTTGCGTCCCATGATGATATGGTGTCCAGATGTAAGAAGTTTAAAACGTTTTAAATCATCGCTCAAATGCCAAATGAGATCATTGTCTTTTCCTATGGCATTGTCTTCTCCAGCCGCTACAATAATAGTCAGTTCTTTAGACTTTTTTTTTTCGACGGTTTGTTTAGTGCCGGAGGCTTCGTTGTATGCCTGCGATTGTGCAATTTTTCGTTCTTCTTTTAAGAATCCCTCTTTAAGCTTATCTATACGCTGTTGTTGCTGATTTACTAATTTTTCCAATTGTTGTTTCTCCCATGCTTTACCCATAAATTTATGAGTGATAAAAACACTGATAAAATGATAGGCAAATAAAAAAAGCCAAGCCAAAATGGCATAAACAAACCAATTAACACCTGCAATTGTGAAATCCTCCCCAATACCTAAAACTGTGTTGGCAAGAATTAAAAAAACAGCGCCTATTAAGAAGACTATAAAATGAATATATAAGCGCTTTTTTTGACGGATACGTTTTTGTGCGTTTTCTATAAGTTCTAATTGATCTTTATCTATGGTTGAAACTTGTTTTTTCTTTCCGAACATAATTAAAATTTAATAGTATAAAGATACTTCTTTTTAACTAAAACGTTATCGTGCTGAATTAGTTTCAACAAATGGTGCTTTTCGAAATCGATGTAGTTGATAATCAGTGTAAAAGAGATAATTTTTAGGTTGTTAATCTCGCAAATATAGATACATAAAATTACATAGTTTACTAAAAAGTAAAGGCTATTTTATTAAAATGATAATTCTTTCATCCAAAGCCATTTAAACCGTAATTTATGATTGTTTCTTTTATATTTTTGAGGCGTAATTAAATCTATTATTATGGCAATTAAAAAACAGTATTTAAAAAGTAAGCCAGTTTGTAAGGTGACATTTTCAGTTCCTGCAGTGGAGGCTAAAAGTGTAGCAGTTGTGGGAAGCTTTAACGAGTGGAATACTGAAGCTACGGAATTGAAAAAATTAAAAAATGGAACCTTTAAAGGAACTGTTGATTTAGAAAGCAATAATTCTTATGAATTTAGGTATGTTGTTGATGGTGCTTACATCAATGATGACCAAGCCGATGCTTATGCTTGGAACGACTTTGCGTCTGCAGAGAATGGTGTTTTAAACTTGTAATAAATACAAAGACTAGCAAAAGAAAAAAGCGTCTCAAAATCATGAGACGCTTTTTTTTATTATTTAAATTTCAAGTTGACGTTATACAGCAACTACACCTTTAATATGTGGATGCGGATTGTAATCTACAAGTGTAAAATCTTCAAATTTGAAATCGAAAATATCCTTCACCTCTGGATTAAGAATCATTTTTGGTAAGGGTCTTGGGTCTCTCGAAAGTTGTAATTCCAATTGTTCCATGTGGTTATTGTAAATGTGGGCATCTCCGAAAGTGTGTATAAAATCGCCTGCTTCAAATCCGCAAACCTGAGCCATCATCATTGTAAATAAGGCATAAGAAGCAATATTAAAAGGCACTCCTAAAAATATATCGGCACTTCTCTGATAGAGTTGGCATGATAATTTACCGTCAGCAACATAAAATTGAAAGAACGCATGGCATGGAGGCAAAGCCGCTTTGCCATTGGCCACATTTTCAGAAAATGATTTTGATGTATCTGGCAATACCGAAGGATTCCAGGCAGAAACTAACATTCTCCTACTGTTAGGATTGTTTTTCAAAGAATGGATTACTTCTTTTATTTGGTCAATTTCTTCACTATTCCAGTTTCTCCATTGATGTCCATAAACTGGCCCTAAATCTCCATTGTCATCTGCCCACTCGTTCCAGATTCTAACACCATTTTCAGTGAGATATTTAATGTTTGTATCTCCCTTTAAAAACCATAACAATTCATAGATAATTGACTTAAGGTGTAATTTCTTAGTGGTTACCATCGGAAAACCTTCACTAAGATCAAATCGCATTTGGTAGCCAAAAACACTTTTTGTTCCTGTTCCTGTTCTGTCTCCTTTTTCGTTGCCTTCTGCTAAAACGTGTTTTACTAAATCGTGGTATTGTTTCATGTTCACTTCCCACGAAAATGGGAATCTCTTTTAATTAAACTTGAATTTTTGTGGATGATAAAAATAGAAAAAAGCTTCAAAATTTTATATTTGAGTCTTCATTATATATGAGAAGTTATTAACTATACTTTATGAGATTCCTGACTTCGCAGGAATGGGGTTACCCAATTATCATTCCCGCAATTGTAGCAGAAATCAATGAAGCGATAGTACCACCAATTAAAGCCTTCATCCCAAATTTAGATAACTGCTTGCGCTGACCAGGTGCTAAAGACCCAATACCGCCTATTTGTATACCTATAGAGGCAAAATTGGCAAAACCGCAAAGCATGTAAGTAGCCATTATAACTGACTTTTCGTAAGTAAGATGTGTGGCATTGGCAACATCTTTTAAATCTGCCAATTGAATATAACCTACAAATTCACTTGCAGCCAATTTTATACCAAGTAGCTGTCCCATCATCATCATATCTTCTTTAGCTACTCCAATGAGCCACATCAATGGAGCAAAGACAGTTCCAAGAATGGCTTCTAAAGAAAATTCAGGGTAAGGAGTGTTAGCTGCCATCCAAGAATTAAGAGAAGTGACATCTCCAACCCAACCTAATATACCGTTTATCATGGCGATAAATGCTACAAATACTAAAAGCATTGCACCAACATTTACAGCAAGTCTTAAACCTTCGGTAGTTCCGTTAGCAATGGCATCGAGTAAATTTGCGCCAATTTTTTCTTGCGAGACTTTAACATCCGTATTTATAGCTTCCGTTTGAGGATATAATATTTTTGAAATCACAATAGCTCCTGGAGCTGCCATAACTGAAGCTGCTAATAAATGTTTTGCATAGACTAACCGTAAAGCAGGATCATCACCTCCTAAAAATCCTATATAAGCAGCTAGTACAGCGCCAGCAACAGTAGCCATACCACCAATCATAACCAATAAAATCTCAGACTTATTCATTTTCTCTAAATACGCCTTAATTAATAACGGAGCTTCGGTTTGTCCTAAGAAAATATTACCTGCTACACTTAAACTTTCAGCCCCTGAAATTTTAAGAAGTTTAGTTAACAACCACCCAAACGCTTTTACTACTTTTTGAATGATGCCTAAATAAAATAGCACAGAAGTTAATGCCGAAAAGAATAAAATGGTTGGTAAAACTTGAAAAGCGAAGATGAAGCCATAAGAGTTTACATCCATAACACCGCTAAACAAAAATTCGCTACCAGCTCGTGTAAAATCTAAAATATTGATAAATACTTGTCCTATACTTTCAAAAATGGTTTTGATAAACCCAATTTTAAGAACACCTATAGCAATAAAAAGTTGAAAGGCTAAACCAATACCTACAGTTTTCCAGTTTATCGCTTTACGATTACTACTAAATAGAAAAGCGATAAATATTAAGGATACCATGCCTAAAAGACCTCTCCAAATACTGGTAAAAGAAATACCTTCGCTAGGAAGTATGGTTTCAGTTATTTCTTTTTGTGGAATAAATTCAGGGTGAGAGCCATTAATATACTTTAGAGTCTCTAGACCATTTTTTAGTATTAAGACATTATCCTCATTTTTTATAATTTCATAATAAATATCAACAGTAGTTGGAACCTTTTGCTTAAAAACGATGAGGTTGTTGTTTTGTAGCCAAATTCCTTTATTAAATTGGTCATTTAGTATTGAAAAATATTCCCCATTTTCCTTAAGTTCTAAAAATTCCTTACCTTTTTTGAAATCAACCTCATGCTTTAGATTGCCTGGGTAGGTTTCATAAATTTTATGTTCTGATAATTGCCAAAAATTTAGCTTTTTATCTTTTACATCATTTTTCTTTTCTTCTATAAAATCAATGTCTAAACTATCTTTCGTTTTGGTTACTTCAATATCTTGAGCAAAAGAGACATTAAGCCCAAAAAAAATAGCCGTTACAGCCAGAAAGAAATATTTCATAAGTATATGGATTAACGTTTAGAAATCTCGTCTCTTATCTTGGCGGCCTTTTCATAATCTTCATTATTAACGGCTTCATCCAATAGACTGTTAAGTTCTTCTAAGGATTTATCTTTATAACTCTCTTGCTCACTTGTTACGGCTTCAATTTCTTCAGCAATTAAGTCATCGACTAAAATACTGTCTTGTTCTTCGTCTTCTTTTTTAGGGTTGACTTTTAAATAAATACCTGCTTTATCTAAGATATTTTTGTAGGTAAATATCGGTGCTTGAAAACGTAGTGCCAAAGCAATAGCATCACTGGTTCTGGCATCAATGATTTCTTCGATTTTATCGCGCTCGCAGATTAAACTAGAATAGAAAACACCATCAACCAACTTATGAATGATAACCTGTTTTACCACGATATCAAAACGGTCGGCGAAGTTTTTAAATAAATCGTGTGTTAAAGGGCGCGGCGGACGTATTTCTTTCTCTAAAGCTATAGCGATGGATTGCGCTTCGAAAGCACCAATTACGATAGGTAGTTTTCTATCACCATCTACTTCATTAAGGATTAAAGCATACGCTCCATTTTGGGTTTGGCTGTAGGATATACCTTTTATATTTAAACGAACTAAGCTCATAATTAACAAAACACAAAGAACTGTTTAAATTAGGACTTTACCAAACTGCTTGCGCAGATTTCGATTTTATGCCAATTTAAACAGTCCTTTAGAAAACTACAAGTTACTAAAATTATGCGTTTTCTGCTTTAAAAGCTTTTAATTTTTCTGTTAGTTTTGGTACAACCTCAAAGGCATCACCAACCACACCGTAATCAGCAGCTTTAAAAAATGGCGCTTCTGGATCTGTATTTATAACAACCTTTACTTTAGAAGCATTGATACCCGCCAAATGCTGAATAGCACCCGAGATACCAATGGCAATGTAAAGGTTAGATGCTACAGGTTTACCTGTTTGGCCAACGTGCTCGCTATGAGGTCTCCAACCTAAATCTGAAACTGGCTTTGAACATGCAGTTGCAGCTCCAAGGACTTCCGCAAGTTCTTCAACCATTCCCCAATTTTCTGGACCCTTAAGACCTCTTCCGCCTGATACAACAATTTCTGCGTCTGCAATATTGACTTTGTCAGTAGCTTTATCAACTGATTCTACACTTACACCAGACTCTGGAACTGAAGGGGAGAAGTCTTCAACTGTAGCACTTCCACCAGATTCAACTACACCAAAAGAATTATTGGATAACCCAACAATTTTTACATCTGTTGTAATTTCTGTATTGGCAAATGCCTTATTGGTAAAAGCTGTACGCTTTACGGTAAAAGGGGAAGTGCTAGATGGTACTTCCACTACGTTAGAAACATAACCAGCATCTAAACCAACAGCTAATAATGGAGCAAGATATTTACTATTTGCACTAGAGCTCAGTACTACTACTTTAGCACTTTCTTGTTTTGCTGCTTGCTCTAACACAGCAGCATATTTATTGACATTGAATTTACCTAATGCATCATTATCTATCGAAAGTACTTTTGAGGCTCCATAATTTCCCAAGCTGTCAGCATTATCTGCGTTAACAGCAACTGCTGTAACTGAAGTCCCCATTTGGTCTGCAATAGCTTTTGCATAAGATACAACCTCTAGAGCAGCTTTCTTAAATTTTCCTTTTTCTGATTCTGTATATACTAAAATGGACATAATATTTTTGTTTTGTCATCCTGAACTTGTTTCAGGATATCATTAATTATTGGTTTAATCGAATAGACACTTCGACTACGCTCAGTGCGACATTTCTATTTAGCTTAAATCACCTTAGCTTCATTATGAAGTAAATTCACCAACTCGTCTAAATTATCTGGCTCAACCAGTTTAACATCTCCTTTTGGAGCTGGTTTTTCAAAACTTACAGATTTGGTTTCTGCACTTACATCCGTAGGTTCGACTACATTTAGTGGTTTCTTACGAGCCATCATAATTCCTCTCATATTAGGAATACGAAGGTCACTTTCTTCAACCAATCCTTTTTGTCCTCCAATAACTAAAGGCAATGAGGTGCTTACCGTTTCTTTACCTCCATCAATTTCTCTAACAGCTTTAGCGTTTGTACCATCAATCTCTAGACCAATGCAATTGGCAACATAATTGGCCTCAACCATGGCAGCTAACATTCCAGGGACCATTCCACCGTTATAATCGATGGATTCCCTTCCGGCAATAACCAAATCGTAGCCTCCATCTTTTACAACTTTTGCTAATTGCTTAGCAACAGAAAAACCGTCTGTAGGCTCCGTATTTACTCTTATGGCAGAGTCTGCGCCAATAGCTAGAGCTTTTCTCAAGGTTGGTTCCGTTTCTGATCCACCTACATTTACCACATCTACACTTGCACCTTGTTTTTCTTTAAACCACATGGCGCGTGTAAGGCCAAATTCATCATTTGGGTTGATTACAAATTGTACACCGTTGGTATCAAATTTTGTATCGTTATCCGTGAAATTAATTTTTGAAGTTGTATCTGGCACATGACTAATACACACTAAAATCTTCATATTTATTAACGTATTTAATTTTTAAATATTTAACTCCTCTCGAACTAAATCGTTTTCGCAAAATTATAGTATTATTTGGCATTGACTTTAAATTTCAGTTTAAAATATACCCTAAAATATTGCGGATACGAAGGTAAATATTTTATTTTGAATTTTTACTATGCGTGCATAGTAAATTTTACGGAAATTTGATTTATTTAGTTTTTCAATTATGCTTATTTTTGTTTTTCGTTTAAAATAATAGCATGAAGACAATTCAATTTAGAGAAGCCATTTGTGAGGCCATGAGCGAAGAAATGCGCAAGGATGAAAGTGTTTACCTTATGGGAGAGGAAGTTGCCGAATATAATGGAGCTTATAAAGCGTCTAAAGGAATGTTAGATGAATTTGGGCCTAAGCGAGTTGTCGATACACCTATAGCAGAGCTTGGCTTTGCTGGTATTGCTATTGGTTCTACCATGACTGGTAATCGCCCAATTGTTGAATACATGACCTTTAATTTCTCTCTAGTTGGAATTGATCAAATAATCAATAATGCTGCAAAAATTAGGCAAATGTCTGGTGGGCAATTTAAGTGCCCAATTGTATTTAGAGGGCCAACAGCATCAGCGGGTCAATTGGCAGCTACACATTCCCAGGCCTTTGAAAGTTGGTTTGCCAACACACCTGGTTTAAAAGTTATTGTACCATCTAATCCATACGATGCTAAAGGTTTATTGAAGGCTGCAATTAGAGACGATGATCCTGTTATTTTTATGGAGAGTGAGCAAATGTATGGCGACAAGGGAGAAGTTCCAGAGGGTGAATATGTATTGCCGATTGGCGTAGCGGATATTAAGCGAGAAGGTACAGACGTTACCATAGTATCTTTCGGAAAAATTATAAAAGAAGCCTACAAAGCTGCTGATGAATTAGAGAAAGAGGGTATTTCTTGTGAGATTATAGATTTAAGAACTGTTCGTCCAATGGACAGAAAAGCAATATTAGAGTCTGTTAAAAAGACGAATAGATTGGTGGTTTTGGAAGAAGCATGGCCATTTGGCAATGTGGCAACAGAGATTACTTATTTAGTACAATCAGAAGCCTTTGATTATTTAGATGCTCCAGTAGTAAAAATAAATACAGCAGATACACCTGCACCATATTCACCAGTACTTTTAGAAGAGTGGTTGCCTAATAGCGAAGACGTTATAAAAGCGGTGAAAAAAGTTATGTACAAATAAAGCGCAGCTTTTTACGTTATATAAACTTCATCAAGTAAAAGTGTAAGTTTTGCACAATAGTTGATGAAGTTTTTTTATTATGAAGAAGAAACTACTTACATTCTTATTTTTTTTAGGAATTTTTACTGCTTTTGCACAAACGAAAGTCAGTGGTTATGTCTTTGATGAAAGTAATCAACCTATCCCTTTTGCAAATGTACTATTTAAAGGTTCAACGGAAGGAACCATAACCAATGAGGATGGTAAGTTTTATCTCGAATCTGATGAAACTTGGGATACGTTAATTGTTTCATTCATTGGTTTCGAAATATTGGAAGTGCCTCTAGAGAAACGAGTCAACTACGATTTAAGTTTTGTTTTAAAAGAAGAAGCTTCGTCTTTAGATGAAGTCGTAATTGTAACGGGTAAACAATCTAAAAAAGCTTCTGAAAACCCTGCTATTCGTATCCTTCAAAAAATATGGGAGCGCAAGCGAAAAAATGGGTTAAGCCAATTTAAGCAGTACGAATATGACCAATACGAAAAAGTAGAGTTCGATCTTAACACCATTGATAGTTCACTGATTAAAAGCAAGCTTTTCAAGGGTATGGAATTCGTTTTTGAAGAAGTTGATACATCTTCAGTAACGGGTAAAACATACTTACCGATCTTTTTAAATGAATCCGTAAAAAAAGTATATGGTGATAATGTCATTAATGAAAAGCGTGAAGATTTAATAGGAAATAAAAACTCTGGTTTTAGCAACAATCAGGTTATTATCGATTTTATAGACGATTTATATTCAGATTACAATGTCTATGATAATTACCTCAAGTTTTTTGATAAAAGTTTTGTAAGCCCATTAAGCAGAACAGGTGTGCAAACCTACAACTATGTACTTTCAGATAGTGCTTACATAGATAATAAATGGTGCTATAATATCATTTATTACCCAAGACGTAAAAACGAACTCACTTTTAAAGGGGATTTCTGGGTAAATGATTCTACCTATGCGATTAAGGAAATTAATATGCAGGCTTCAAAAAGTGCCAATATCAATTGGGTAAAAGAGATCTATATAGAGCAAGAGTTTGAAGTGTTGAACGATTCGGTATTTCTGATTAAGCGAGACTATTTCCTATCGGATTTTGCACTCAGTAAAAAAGAAAAGTCTAGAGGTGTTTATGGTAAACGAACAACACTATATGATAATTATATATTCAACCAACCAAAGGATGAAGATTTCTACGACAAAGAAGTTTATAATTATGATGCCGACGTTTACAATAGAGAAGATGACTTTTGGGATAAAAACAGGCTGGAAGCACTAAATAAAGACGAAAAGGGTGTCTATAAGATGCTAGATACGCTTAAGACTGTAAAAAAATTCAAACGCCTGTATAATATAGGAAGTATTTTGGCCTCTGGCTATGTGGAGTTCCCAAGTATTAATTTTGATTACGGACCAATTTTTTCAACTTTTGGGTTTAATGAGGTAGAGGGCTTACGGTTAAGAACTGGAGGAAGAACCTATTTTGGACCAAATGACCTTTGGAGGCTCGAAGGCTTTTTGGCTTATGGTTTTAGGGATGACAAATTTAAATATGGCCTGTCTGGTAAATGGCTTCTGGACAAAAAAAGCAGGCTAACATTATTTGGTGGTACACGAAGGGATGTAGAGCAAATAGGAGCCAACTTAACTAGTTCGACAGACGTTCTAGGGAGAAGCCTGGCATCATCCTCAGTTATAAATACAGGAGCTAACGATAAACTTAGTAACATAAAGTTGACCAACTTGGGTATGTCCATTGAGCCCTCACGAAATTTTGTGGTGCGTTTAGACGGAAGTTTTAGAAATATAAGGTCAGCATCACCTACTTTTAGTTTAGATTTTAACGATCCCGATGCTCCTTCAGGTATTTCTTCAGAAGTAGAGCAATTTGAAACCCGTTTGTCATTAAATTTCTACCCAAAACGAGAAATGACTGGTTTTGGAGTAGAACGAAAAACCAAGAATGACAATTTTGCCAAACTATTTGCACAGGTAACCAGAGGTGATCGTGATTGGTTTGATAGTGATTTTGATTATACAAAATTGCAGTTCTCATACATTCAACCTTGGCAGGTAGGTGGCTTTGGTCGTTTAACCACATCCATAGAAATGGGTAAAACCTTTGGTGAAGTACCTCTAGCTTTACTGAGTGTTGTGCCGGGTAACCAAACCTATTTCTCAATATATAACACATTCTCTCAGCTCGATTTTTATGAGTTCGTAACAGATACTTATACTTCTATGCATATAGAGCATAACTTTAATGGTCGTTTATTTTCACGCATTCCATTCTTAAAAAAATATAACTTAAGAGCCATAGCTAGTATTCGAGGTGTTTGGGGGGAATTATCAGATGAAAATATTGCTCTAAGTACTACAGGTAATCCTGTGGAATTTCCATTGGTCGCACCAGATTCCAAAATATATTACGAATATAGTTTTGGTGTTGCTAACATCTTCAAAATATTACGATTAGATTTTAATTTTAGAGGTAATTATTTAGATAATCCTGATGCAAGAAAATTTGGTGTAACAGGAAGTTTTGGATTCTACTTTTAACTGTCTTCACAATTTGCATTTTCATTAGGTATAACTGTATCTAAGTTATATATTTGCAGCCCTTTAAAAAATTACGAAATATGACCAAACCTAAGAAACTGACCTTCGATGTACTGATAGAAATACCAAAAGGTAGCCGTAACAAATACGAGTATGATTTTGTATTGAATAAAATACGATTCGATAGAATGTTATTTTCGTCAATGATGTATCCTGGAGACTATGGATTTATACCAGAAACATTGGCGTTAGATGGTGATCCTTTAGATGTTTTGGTAATGGGAACCGAGCCTACATTCCCAATGTGTGTTATGGAAGTAAAGCCAATTGGTGTTTTTCACATGGCGGACGAAAAAGGCCCGGATGAGAAACTGGTATGTGTTCCTGTTAGTGATCCTATCTGGAATAGCTATATGGACATTATGGATTTAAACCCACACAGAATGAAAGAGATTACGCATTTCTTTCAGGTTTACAAGGATTTAGAAAAAAAGAAAGTTGATGTTGGTGGCTGGGGAAATGCAGAGGAAGCTTATGATATTCTCAACAAATGTATAGATCGTTACGAAGCCAGCGAACATAAGAAAAACAGAACTTTCACAATATAATTGTGAATTTAATAAAATAACATCGTAAGTATTGAGCCACCTTTAATTTAAGGTGGCTTTTTTTATCAGGTATATTTTTCTATTTTTGGCATCGTTGAAAATTTAACTAAACTAACACAAATCAATATGGAATTATTAATTAAAGGTTTGCCAGCTTTCGGAATTTTGGCATTGCTATTTGTATTCATCAAGAGCGCTTGGGTAAGCAAGCAAGATGAGGGAACTGACAAAATGAAGAGAATAGCAAAGAACATTGCAGATGGAGCAATGTCGTTTTTAAAGGCTGAGTATAAAATTTTAGCAATTTTTGTTATTGCTGTTGCCGTTCTATTGTTCTTTAAAGGTAGTAATGAGGAAGGTTCAAACGGTGTTGTAGCAGTATCGTTTATTATCGGTGCAATATGTTCTGCTCTAGCAGGATTCATAGGTATGAAGGTGGCTACAAAAGCCAATGTAAGAACAACAAGTGCCGCAAGAACTTCATTAAGTAAGGCATTGGAAGTGGCTTTTGCTGGTGGTGCTGTAATGGGACTAGGTGTTGTAGGTCTGGGCGTTTTGGGCCTTAGTGGTTTGTTTATGATATATAGTGAAATGGGATGGGGCTTAAATGAAGTCTTAAATGTACTTTCAGGTTTTTCATTGGGAGCTTCTTCTATAGCATTATTTGCTCGTGTAGGTGGTGGTATTTATACCAAAGCTGCAGACGTTGGAGCAGATTTAGTTGGTAAGGTTGAGGCTGGTATTCCAGAAGATCATCCTTTAAACCCAGCAACTATTGCAGATAACGTGGGTGATAACGTAGGTGATGTTGCAGGTATGGGAGCTGATTTATTCGAATCTTATGTAGGCTCGATTATTGGTACTATGGTATTGGGTGCTTTCATTATTACACCAGAATTTAATGGTTTGGGAGCGGTTTATTTACCACTTGTTTTGGCTGCAGTAGGAATTATAATGTCAATTATAGGAACATTTTTTGTAAGAGTTAAAGACGGTGGAAACCCACAAACTGCTCTGAATATTGGAGAATTTGGATCAGCTGGCTTAATGCTCGTAGCGTCTTACTTTATAATCCATGCATTAATTCCTGAAACTGTGGATGGCTTACCAAGCGGTGCAATGGGTGTATTCATTGCAGTAATCGCTGGTCTTATAGCTGGTTTAGCTGTAGGTAAAGTAACAGAATATTATACAGGTACTGGTACAAAACCAGTGACTTCAATTGTTAAGCAATCAGAAACTGGTAGTGCAACAAATATCATTGCTGGTCTGGGTGTCGGAATGATGTCAACGATGTTTCCTATTCTTATTATAGCAGCAGCAATATTGGTATCTCATCATTTCGCAGGTTTATATGGTATTGCAATTGCTGCCGTAGGAATGCTAGCTAACACAGGTATACAATTGGCTGTAGATGCTTATGGACCTATTTCAGATAATGCAGGAGGTATAGCTGAAATGGCTGAATTAGATCCAGAAGTTCGTGAGCGCACTGATAAACTAGATGCGGTTGGTAATACTACTGCAGCGATTGGAAAAGGATTTGCTATTGCTTCTGCGGCATTAACAGCATTAGCTCTATTTGCAGCGTTTATGAAAACGGCTGGTGTTGTAGCAATTGATGTTTCTAAGCCAACAGTTATGGCTGGTCTATTGGTAGGTGGTATGTTGCCATTCGTATTCTCAGCATTATCTATGAATGCCGTAGGACGAGCAGCAATGGCAATGATAGAGGAAGTAAGACGTCAGTTCAGGGATATACCTCAGTTAAAAGCTGCTTTAGAAGTCATGAGAGCTGTGGATTCTGATATGTCTAAGGCAACAGATGCACAAAGAGCTATTTTTGATGAAGCTGATGGTGTTGCAGAATACGATAAGTGTGTTGCAATTTCTACAAAAGCCTCTATTAAAGAAATGGTACTGCCAGGTTTATTGGCTATAGCAGTTCCTGTTGCTGTAGGTTTTATAGGTGGTGCTGAAATGTTAGGTGGACTTTTAGCAGGTGTTACTACTTGCGGTGTACTAATGGCGATTTTCCAATCTAATGCAGGTGGAGCATGGGATAATGCTAAAAAGATGATTGAAGAACAAGGAAGAAAAGGAACAGATGCCCACAAGGCAGCTGTTGTAGGTGATACTGTAGGTGATCCGTTTAAAGATACTTCAGGACCATCATTGAATATCCTTTTAAAATTAATGTCGGTTGTTGCATTGGTTATTGCACCAAGTATTGCGTTATCTTCAGAGGATTTATCAGATTACGCGTCAAATACTATGGACATCGAAAAAATTGAAATTTCCAAGGAAGTTAAAGTTAATATGGAAAGCAATGATGATGGATCGGTTAAAGCGACTGTTACCACTATAACTTCTGATAATGGCGAAGAAACCACCGACGTACAAAGTTTTGAAGGTACGGAAGCAGAAGTTGAAGCAAAAATAGATGCTTTAAAAGATGAAGGTGACGATGTAGATATGAAGGTGAAAAAAATAATTAAAGAAGTTAAGCAAGAAGTAAATAATTAATAAGCTCTCTTAGCTAATATAGTTCAAGGCCTCATCAACGATGAGGCTTTTTTTATGGTTTACGTCAAAAAAAATAGTTATTGAAACTATATCTTTTTTTAAGATGCTCTAAATTTCACTATTAATATGTATTTTTCATAGAGTAAAAGAGCTTCAATGGATTATTCGGATTTATCAACATTAGGTATTGCATTTGGTTTAGGGCTTTTGGTTGGGTTACAGCGCGAAAAAACTGATAATCATATGGCAGGAGTGCGAACGTTTACGCTTATAACTGTTCTTGGGACCATTTCTGGATTACTAACGCGAGAATTTGATAATCCCTTTATCTTACCTGTTCTGGGTATTTGTATGGCATCTATGCTGTTAATGGCTAACTACATAAAACTAAAAAAACTTAATCAAGCTGATATTGGACAAACTACTGAGGTTGCTGCCTTATTGATGTTTGCAATAGGAGCTTACCTCGTAATGGGAAGTCAACTCATTGGTGTTCTCGTTGGTGCTTCTATTGCCATTTTATTGTATGTTAAGGAGCACTTACACGATTTTATAGACAATCTTAAGGACAAAGACCTTTCAGCCATAATGACCTTGGCAGGAATAAGTCTTGTGATATTACCAATTTTACCCGATAAAACATATGGACCGTATAATGTTATTAACCCTCGTAATATTTGGTTGATGATTACATTGATTGTCGGTATTAGTGTCGTGGGTTATTTTATTTACAAGTTCGTAGGAAAAAAGGTAGGTGTCATCTCAAATGGTATTCTAGGTGGCTTAATTAGTAGTACAGCAACCACTGTGAGCTATGCCAGAAAAACTGCAGATAATGCTTCAATAAGTAAAATAGCTGTATTTGTAATTGTCACGGCATCAGCTATATCTTTTGTGCGTGTTTTGTTTGAAGTTGGTGTAGTAATTCCACAATATCTTAATATTATTGCCGTACCTATAGGAGTAGTAATTATTTTTATGGGGTTGACTGCGGTCGGTCTTTTCTATCTAATCAATAAAAAAGATTCAGAAGAAGAAAAGATGCCTGAACCAAAAAATCCAGCACAATTTAAGAGTGCTCTAATATTTGGTTTGCTTTATGGTTTCATACTCCTAGCTGTAGCATTTACCAAAGAAAAATTTGGCAATAATGCATTATATATTATTTCAATTATTAGTGGTTTAACAGATGTTGACGCCATAACACTGTCTTTGTCCCAATTAATAAAGGAGGGAACTCTAAAAGCTACAGTAGGATGGAAACTCATTCTATTGGCGGGACTATCCAATATGCTTTTTAAGGGAATTATGGCCATAGTGCTAGGTGCAAAAGAAATAATGAAATGGATTATAATTTCCTTCGGAATCACAATTGCATTCGGACTTTTGGTTATGTTGCTATGGCCAGAATCTTGGTTCTTATAAGTTTAGGATTTCGTTTTAGGCTTATCTCTGTTTATTTCTTTAATGTCAACTTCTGTTGCTTCAAAACCTAAAAGGTGTTTGCTAAAGTGATCAGCCCGTAACCAAAAAGAATACTCAGTCATATTCCCAAAACCATGGCGTTGACCAGGCATCAACATAAAGTCAAAACGCTTATTGGCCTTTATCAATGCGTTTGCCATACGGATGGTTCCGCCTGGATGCACATTATTATCTACATCTCCAGTAATTAACATTAATTTACCTTTAAGATTCTCCGCTAGCGATTGGTTATTGTCAATCATATACTTATACTTTACGTTGCCATTTTCATCTATTTCTTCTTGTACACCATGGTGTGTTTCGCTCCACCAACTGTTATAAATGGCATTGTCGTGGTTTCCAGCTGAAGATACCGCTGCCTTAAAAAAGTCTGGGTAAACCAAAATGGCTGCAGTACTCATAAATCCACCTCCAGAATGTCCGTAAATACCAACTTTGTCAATATCTATATAGTCATATTTGTCAGCTAACTGCTCAGCAACATGTTTTTTGTCTGCCAGACCATAATCCCTTAAATTCCCATAACCATAGTTATGGTACCATTTAGAACGATCTGGATGCCCACCACGATTACCCATGGTTACCACAATAAATCCTACCTGAGCCATACGATCAAGTCTATCCATCCTTACAGAGAAAGATTTATTGACCGCTTCAGTTTGTGGACCTGGATAAACATATTCTAACAATGGGTATTTTTTGGTGGAATCCATTTCAAAAGGTCTGTAAATTACACCATATATGTCCGTTATGCCATCGTCGGCTTTCATTTTAAAAGTTTCTGGAAACTTATAGCCTGTTGCGAAAAGCTGTGATAAGTCGGCTTCTTCTAGTTGCATAACTACATTTCCATTGCTATTTCTAAGCTCGGATTTAGGCACTGTATTTACCCTAGAATAATTACTGACAAAAAAATCATTGGAGTCCGCCATATCGGTGTTGGTATTAAAGTCACCAGGATTTAAAGCCTTTAAACCAGTTCCGTTTAAATTGATTTTATACATGTGCTCGTAATAAGGGTCTTGATCTTTAGGAATGCCATGAGCTGTAAAATAAAGTGTTCTTGTTTTATCATCCACACCAATCGCACGCTCTACATGGAAAGAACCATTTGTAATTTGATTTTTTAAATTGCCTTCTGTGTCGTACAAATAGTAATGTGCCCAACCCGAACGTTCTGCCCAGTGCAGCATTTCGGTTTCGTTGTTTAACAAAACTAAAGGACGAGATTCGATATAGGTGTTAAAACGTTCTTCAATAAGGACTTTGGTTTCGCCGGTGTTGATATCCGCTACACATATATCAAACTTTTTTCGATCTCTGCTGATTGTGTTATAATAGATTTTTCCTTTTTTTGAGAGTAATAATGAAGGCCTAAAATCATCATCATAACTAGATTTTTTTATTGGTGCTCTGTAAACCTGAACACTTTGTTGTTTTACGGTATCTAATTTAACCTGAAGACTACTTTTTGTAGGCATATCAAAAACATGGAGCTCACTCTTGTAAAATTCATCTTCTCCAGGCATATGGTATTTGTAGGTTTCTAATGTAGGTCGCTTGCCAGAAGTGGTATTGATTACCCATAAATCCTTGATATGTCTAGAGTCTGTTCTCTCAAAAACAAACTTCTTAGAATCATGAGACCACAATCCAAAAATACGTTGACGTTTGTCTTTGTTCTTCTTCATAGACTCATTGGTTTCACCTCTACCGCTAGAGCCACCATAAGAATAATAGAGTTCACCATCTGTTGTCCATTGATTTTCTACAATTGTTGTGTCCTTTTCATTTTCAACGGCTTTCAGGAAATTTTCTTTGTCCATCCAATACAAATTATAGTTTTTCGAGAATAAAACAACCGAGCTGTCAGGAGCAATATTGGCCCATTTTTTCCATTCTTCTTTTTCCTTTTTCTTGTTATCTAAAAGTGTTAAAGAATTGCTGCCAAGAGTATATTCAAAATGATAGACTTTGTTTACCATTTTAGTTTTCCCTTTTTTATTTTTCTTGGTTTCGGTTGAATCGGTTTCTTTTTCAGTTTCCTTTTCAGAATCATCCTTTTCCTCTTCAACTTTTTCTGTAGAGGTGACATAAAACTGAATAGCGGTTTCGTTTTTTACAAACTTAAAGTCAAACCGAGGTAAGTTCTGCGCATCATAAGGATCTTTGGTCATTTCGGTTAACCACCTGGCCATCTTTTCGTTATCAAAAAGTTCTTTTTTGCTGCGTTTATCAGCATCTACG
This sequence comes from Leeuwenhoekiella palythoae, assembly GCA_964221315.1. Classification (GTDB taxonomy): domain Bacteria; phylum Bacteroidota; class Bacteroidia; order Flavobacteriales; family Flavobacteriaceae; genus Winogradskyella; species Winogradskyella palythoae_A. The sequence continues at coordinate 78,612 of CAXPYI010000012.1, forward strand.
ATATAGTATTTTGAACCATTGGTGGTTTTGTATTGATACCAAAAACGATTACCGTTTTTAAGCCAATGAGGTCTAACTGAAGTGGAATGGACTAATTTGCCCAAATTGGTTGGTGAATATTTAGCTGCTGCTCTGTAATTTGGTTTTGGGGACTCACTTTGCTTGTAATTTTGTGCTCCCAAAGAACATATAGAAAATGCAAATACGATAAAGAGAAAAAAATTCTTCATAAGGATGGTTGGTTTGTGTATAGAAAATAATTTAAGTGAAGTCACTAAAATACTTTGAAAAGTGATGAATTGGTAATACTTCAAAAATATTTAACATTTAAACAGGCATTTAGACCATTAATATTATTTGGTATAAGCAGATTTTACTATCTTCAAATTTTTAAATCTTTACTCAATTGGGCTGGTTAAAGAAGGACCCACTTCAAATTATTGCATTTCAAGGTTATGGTACAGACACTCATTTCTATGCTCGAGGTAGAGCATTAGAAGATGAGTCTATTGATCTCGAAAATCAAAATACTTGGCATCTCATCATCAATACATGGAAAAGGTTTGAAACGGATGAAATTAAGAATGTAGGTATCAATATAAAGTTGTCTAACGGGACGATTTTAAAAGGGCAAACAGATAGAGATGGTTATTATAAAGTTGAAGCCAATTTATCTGAATTGTCGTTGCTTGCCAATGAAGAGGGTTGGTTGCCCTTTGAGCTTTCATATGATGATGTTAATATAAAAAGAACGATACAGAATGATAACAGATTTCCAGGCGAAATATTAATACCATCAACCAAAGCGCAATTTGGTGTTGCCAGTGATATTGATGACACTATTTTGCATACAGGTGTGGTAAGTACCTTAAAATGGAAAGTGATTTATAACTCTGTGTTTAAGCACGCCAAAAACAGAATTCCATTAGAGGGTGCTGCGGATTTTTACCATAAATTACACAGAGGTGCATCTGGTAAAAATGCCAATCCTATATTTTATGTAAGTCACAGTCCTTGGAATCTGTATCGCTATCTCGAATTATTTTTAAGACAACATAATTTTCCGAAAGGCCCAATTTTATTGAGGTCTATGAGTAATTTGCTAAAACGGAAAAAGCAAGATGAAAAGCCTCAAAAACAAAAAGAGATTCTTAATCTACTAAAAACCTATCCAGATTTATCATTTATCCTAATAGGAGATAGTGGAGAACACGACCCAGATATTTATATGGAAATTGCAGAGGCATTTCCAGATAGGATTTTAGCAATATACTTGAGGAGTGTGAAACACAAAAAGAAAATGATAAGAGTGTCTGGATTAGTTGACAATTATAAAACAACACCTGTTTTATTAGTTGAGAGTAGTGAAAAGGCTATTGAGCACGCTAAAGCCCATGGTTTTATTGATTAAAGTATTGATATGTGGCATACTGTGCTCTTACAGGGTTTTCTGAATTACTCACATAACTATTTTGCTGTTTGGCATCAATAATTCTGGCTTTTACGTTATCAGAAAGTTGAATGTCTATTAAATCCCGTAAGGTTTTTTGGATATCCTTATCTAAGATAGGTACAAGCACCTCAATACGATGGCTGAGGTTGCGCTTCATCCAATCAGCAGAACCCACATACATTTTCTCATCACCATCATTGCCAAAAATATAAACTCTGCTGTGTTCTAAAAAGCGATCCAGAATACTTATAACTTTTATATTTTCACTTTGGTTTTTAATACCAGCCACCAAGCAACAAATACCTCTTACGATAAGATCTATTTTTACGCCAGCGTTATTCGCTTTGTAAAGTAATTTTATCATTGATTCATCCTCAAGGCTGTTCATTTTTAATATTATATAAGCTTCTTTCCCGTTTCTGGCATTTTCAATTTCTTTGTTTACCAATTGTTCTAAGACCAGTCGGGTTGTAAATGGTGAAACCAACAAGCGTTTTGTTTTAGGCACTATGGTAACGCGCTGTAATACCATAAAGACTTTTCTTAAGTCCTTAGTTATTTTTTTGTTGGCGGTCATTAGACCAAAGTCAGAGTATATTTTTGCCGTTTTTTCATTGAAGTTCCCTGTGCTTATATATGCATAACGTTTGATTTTACTTTCAGTTTTACGCTCAATATATAATATCTTGGAGTGAACCTTAATGTCTGGATAACTGTAAATTACAGTTGCGCCACTATCTTCAAAAATGGTTCCCCACTTTATATTATTGCGTTCATCAAAACGAGCTTTTACTTCAATAAACAAAATAACTTCCTTGCCATTTTTTGCAGCTTTTGCCAATGCAGTATTCAGCCGGGATTCGTCTGCTAAACGATACAAGGTCATCTTAATGGTTTTTACGGAAGGGTCATTTGCAGCGGATTCAACCAAATCTATGACATGTCCAAATTGCTGATAAGGATAATGTAACAATTGGTCTTTCTCATCGATTGTATCAAAAATATTGTCGGATTTTGAAAGTACTGGATGAGGAATGGGTTCAAAGTCCTCAAACTCCAAATCTTTGTTTGTAGGATTTGGAAATGTAAAAAAATCCTTGAAATTATGATGCCTCCCACCTAAAACGAGGTCTGCGCTATAAACGTCGAGCGCTTCTTTCAATGTATTTTGAAAATCTTTAGGCATGCGCTCATCAATTAAAACTCTAGTTGGTTGCCCTTTGTCTCGCTTGGGAAGTGATTCTTTAATTTTGTGCATTAAATCACCAGAAAATTCATCTTCTATATATAGCTCAGCGTCTCGCGAAATCTTTAGGGCATAATATCTAACATTGTCGTCTGGATGGATTTTGCCTAAGCTGTACTTTAAAATGTCATCTATAAACGTAATATAATGTTTGCCGTTTTCTGATGGAAATAAAAAAAAGCGCGGCTCGGTATCTGGGATTTTTACCAATTGCAGTGTACCTTTTGATAAAGTTGTAAGGTAGGAAGCCTCGTTTTCTACAAATATAGTTTCGGGATTTGTGTGAAAAGTACGATCTAAATCCAACAATGGTTTAAGTGTATTTTCAAAATAGTCATCCGCAATATTTTTTTGGGATTCTGAGAATTCGTGATAATCCAAGAGGTAAATACCCTCATTCTCCAGATCTGGTAGGATTTCATTTTTAAAGATTCTACCAAATTCTTCTTGTTGCAGGTGAACTTGCTTTTTTATTTCCTTTAAGACCTTGTTGGGTTTTGTTATAAGTTTTTTTCGTAGTGGTTTTTCAATCTTCTTTATCTGTCTAATGTCAGAAACTCTTACCTTAAAAAACTCATCTAAATTAGAAGAAAAAATGGCAAGAAATTTAATGCGCTCGTAAAGCGGATTTCTTTTGTCCTTAACCTCTTGCAAAACACGATGGTTAAAACGCAACCATGATAAGTCGCGGTGGTAAAATTTGGAATTGTACAATTTCATACCGTACAAATTTAAGGCTATAAAATGGGATAATTGTTAGCTAATTGCTAAGGTTTAAAACAAACCATGAAGTTGAGCATCGATTTTATTAATGATGCCACCCAAATCTTCAGGATTGGCGACAAAGTCTAAATTATCTACGTCTATTATCAATAAGTTGCCTTTGTCGTATTTAGTAATCCAAGCTTCGTAACGTTCGTTTAGACGGCTTAAATAGTCAATACTAATGGTGTTCTCATAATCACGTCCTCTCTTATGGATTTGGGCAACAAGATTAGGAATAGAACTTCTAAGGTAAATCAATAAATCTGGTCCTTTTACAAAAGATTCCATTAGCTCAAACAACGAGGAATAATTTTCAAAATCGCGATTGGTCATTAAGCCCATAGCGTGCAAGTTGGGGGCAAAAATATGTGCATCCTCGTAGATAGTCCTATCTTGTATAATGTCCTTGCCGCTGCTATGAATTTGATTGACTTGTCTAAATCTACTGTTTAAGAAATAAACCTGCAGGTTAAAGCTCCAACGTTCCATTTGGTTGTAAAAATCATCTAAGTAAGGATTGTCTACAACGTCTTCTAATTGTGCTTCCCATTTGTAGTGTTTGGCCAGTAACTTTGTGAGTGTGGTTTTACCTGCACCTATATTTCCTGCAACAGCAACATGCATAGTTTATTTGAGTTTAAGTTGGTATTGGCGTAGAATTTCGCCGTCGTAAATATACAAGGATTCATTGGTTACCAAAAACTGATTTATTAACAAATTTGAATACGCAATAGGTTTTATTTCAGCACTCTCTTTGGATAGTATATAAAGGCTGTTCTCATTATTTAAAACCAGATGGGCTTTGCTAAAAGCTAGGCTATTGTACCCTTCATTTTTATACTTTGAAATCAGGCTTCCAAAATAATTATAGACGTATAGATAGTTTTGGGTAAGCAAGTAACAATGGTTGTAGTCGCTCTTTAAATCAAGCACTTCGGACTGTACAGGTACTGTCTTTTGTTTTACTTTATTGGCTTTGTAATCGTACAGCTCTAAATGCTGAAAATCCTGATTGAAAATCCAAAGTGTATTGTCAAAACCTGTTGAAACAAAACTTACATTTTTATAGGGCTGCAAGGTGTTGAAATCAATTTTAAAAATTTCAGCCAAACGATTATCTAAGATAATAACGGTATTAAAATCCTTGTAGAAAAGATTAATTTTTAATGGGTTAAAGGTGTTTGCTGCGGTAATTTCACCAAGTTGAAAGTTGGCATACGTTATCGTTGTGTCCTTAGTTTTTTTATTGAATGTATTATTAGCCGTAGCATAATATAACGTGCCGAAGGTGTCTATTCCAAACACAGATTTTGCCTTTATTTTGGTGGAATCTATGATCTGTATCTTAACATTGTCTTGTGCAGATAACCAAAGATTAGTGAAGAGAAAAAAAATATAGATTAAATTTTTCATACAAGACAGAAAAATACAAAAATTGAACCAATGATGATATCATTCTGAACTTGTTTCAGAATCTTTTTTAAAATATAGGTTTGAGAATTAATCGATATACTGAAATAAATTCAGCATGACAAAAATGAGAAAAGACTTTAATCCGTGAGTTTATATCCAAACCCACGCACATTTATAATCTGAATATTATCATCTTTTTGAAGCTTTTTTCGAAGCTTAGTTATAAAAACATCCATACTTCTGGCAGAGAAAAAATCGTCCGTTCCCCAAAGTTTATTGAGAATTAAAGAGCGATCTAAAACTTGATTTTTGTTCTTTATAAGATGAAATAGAAGATGTGCTTCTCTATGTGTTAACTGCATTGCATCTTCAGATTTGTATTGAAGTTGTTGTTTAGGGAAATCGAACATATAATTACCAATTTCTAGGACTTTTGATGCTTTTTGAACCTTAGTGCGATTCACTAAATTATGAATTCTCACTATGAGCTCTTCCATGCTAAAGGGTTTTTTAAGATAGTCATTTCCACCTATAGAAAACCCTTCTACCACATCTGCAGTTTGGGATTTTGCGGTTAAGAATATGATGGGGACAGCATCGTCAATGGCTCTAATGTCTTTCGCTAAAGTAAATCCGTCTTTCTTGGGCATCATAACGTCGAGAACTAATATTTCGGGTTGCTCTGATTGATATTTCTCAAACGCTTTTTCGCCATTCTCGCAGAGCGTTACCTCAAAATCTCTTGTCTCTAGACTTTCTTTAATGATTTGCCCGAGCGCAGCTTCGTCTTCTGCTAACAGTAGTTTGATTTTATCAGCCATTTGGAAACGTGATTTTAAAAGAGGTGAGGTTTTTTAATAAATCTAGTCTAATTAAACCATTGTGTTTTTCAATAATTGTTTTGGTATAATAAAGTCCAATGCCAAAGCCTTTAATATCGTGTGTGTTGCCTTTTGGCACACGATAAAATTTTTCAAAAATACGTTCCTTGTTTTCTTTAGATAAGTTATTTCCGTTATCTGAAATAAAAATTTCAAACATATCCTTTTTAGGAATTATATCTACAGAAATAATATCTCCGCCATATTTTACCGCATTGTCCAGGATGTTGTTTAGGGCATTTTCAAAATGAAAGCTATCTACGTTTGCCTCTAAACTCTCAACCTTAAAACTAGTATTGAATTGTTTTTCTGGGTATTGAATTTTATAGCGATTGACCAGCGCAGTGAGCAATTCTATAACATCGATAGGTTCTTTGTTCAATTCTAGGTTGTCACTATCTAATGTGGCGGTTTCAAGTAATTTTTCTACCATCATATTAAGTTTCCCTAATTGTTCAGAAGACATATGGATATACTTTTTGGTCTTTTCTTTGTCCTCAAGGGCATTAAAATTACTGATGCTTTCTAAAGCTACTCCAATAGTCGCAATAGGTGTCTTAAATTCATGGGTAATATTACTTATAAGATCGTTCTTAACCTCTGCTAATTGTTTTTGGTGTTTAATTATTTTTAAAAGATAGAAGAGACTACTTATTACTGCTGCTATCAGTAATGTTGAAATAAGAATACCACCAAGGCTTCGTTTTAAAACTGCTGCAGTTTCATTGGTGAAGCTAATATCTAATGTGCTTCCTTTTGGCAAGAAGGTAGATTTTGAAGTTGTTTTTAATCTTTTGGATGTGAACTGAATAGAATCTGTCATGTTTTCTTTTCCATTATCAAAATGTAAATCATAATCTAGGAAAAGTTTCTTTCTCAGTAATTCTATACCAACCAAACTATCTAGCTCAACCAAGTCTAAACTATCGTTATTTATTGATACCACTATCTTTGAAGTTAGCATTTCAATGTGATAAGCATCAGTTAGGGCTTGAGGATTTTTAATACTATCGAATTTACTTTTAAACTGATAAGCTTGGTTTGCTCCTTTTACTTTTTTAAGACTATCAATTTTAAGATTTAACTCTTTAAAGCCCATGGGTTTAAGTTGTCGGTCAATAACTTCTGACATCGAATCGGCACTAAAACCTCTCATTACTGTAATGCCTTCAATGGAATTAACATCAATGCTGTCTAAATTTTTAAAACCAAAAGAATCTTTATCAATTTGTTTTAGAATTTTTTGGATGTGCCCTCCCTCTTTCAATGGATCTTTTTGTTCATCTCCTTCTAAGAAAATTCCAATTGTGGTACGTTCTGCCAGAGCAGCATAATAATCATCTACAGCTTTGTCTAAACTTACCTGTACGTCGTTTATAAGCTGCTGTTTGTTGGTTTGGTAGTTTTTATAGTTCCAATACACTTGAATGGTAATGGTCACCATTATAACGGCAACAATGGTATAAAGTATCCATTTGTATCTTTTATCGTTCATGTTTCAAAAGTAAATGTTAATGTTCAATAATTGTTAATCGGTTAACACACGTTAACGTTAGTTAACTTACGAGCAGAAAAAGTTTATTCATATTTGTAGTATAAAATCAAAACTCAATCAAAATGACAACACTTATTAGAATATTGGTTATTGCAGCAACATTGGCGATAACAGGATTGCACGCCCAAGATTTTCAAGGAGTGGCAACCTACAAGACTCATCGAGATTTCGATATTAAGATGGATAGTACAAAAATGAATTCCGATATGCACAAACGTATGATGGAAATGATGAAAAAACAATTTCAAAAAACGTTTCTGCTTACATTCAATAAAGAAGAATCACTCTATAAGGAAGAAGAAAGCCTTGAAAAACCACAAGTGGCCATGGGTGGTGAAGTGCACATCGTAAGTATAGGTGGAGGAGGATCTGATCTTTTCTATAAAAACACCAAGGATAAGCGTTATACTAATCAGATGGACACCTTTGGTAAACTTTTTTTAGTTAAAGACAGTATTGAAGATATTAAGTGGAAGCTAGAACCTGAAACCAAGTATATAGGCGAGTACCAATGCTTTAAGGCAACTTACACCAAGATGGTGCCAAAGCCAAGAGTGGTGGTAAAGACTGACGAGGACGAGGAAGAAAGTGATCTGGATAAAGAACCAGAAATGGAAGAACGTACCGTGACCGCTTGGTACACACCGCAAATTCCAGTAAACAACGGACCTGATGATTACCAAGGTTTACCTGGATTGATATTGGAAATACATGATGGCAAATTAACCATTATCTGTAGTAAAATTGTACTTAACCCAGAAGATAAGGTTAAGATTGAAGAACCAAATAAAGGTAAAGAGGTTTCACAAGCCGAATATGAAGAAATTATGGAGAAGAAAGCTAAAGAAATGCAAGAGCGATACAGGCCTAGAAAAGGACAAAGAGATGGTGAAACCATTTCAATAAGTATTGGAGGTTAATTTATTAACACAAGTTTAACGCAATTAAATCTAACTTTTCGCATCTAAATAAGTCAAATGCAATATCAAATAAATTGATTGGCAAAGTTGGTAACGTTTTTTTAAGAAACACTTAAGAATTATCAACCTACATTTGCAACGCAACATTAACCTTATTAAGATGAAAAAGCTAACTTTTAAAATTACAACACTATTAATATTTTGCTTTTGTACGGTTTCGTTTGGGCAAGATTTTCAAGGCAAGGCTTATTACCAGACCAAAACCACAATGGATTTAGACCAATGGGGAGGGCGTGAGATGAGTGCTGAGCAAAAAAAGCGTATCGAAGAACGCATGAAGAGTTTTCTTGAAAAAGAATACATACTAACCTTCAGCAAAACAGAATCCATTTACAAAGAAGACGAAAAATTGGAAGCACCAGGTTCCAGAGGTTTCGGTGGTTTTGGAAGTAGTTTAACGGGTGGTCCTAAATATAAAAATGTAAAGGACAGTCTTTTAATACAAGATCAGGAATTCTTCGGGAAGCAATTTTTAATCAAAGATGAATTAAAAGGTCTCGAGTGGAAGATGGGAACCGAGACCAAAAAAATTGGACAATACACTTGTTTTAAGGCTACTGCAACCAAGTCTGTAGATGAATTCGATTGGAGAAGCATGAGGCCAAGACGAGGTCGAGATAATGACGAAAAGAAAGAGGGTGAAGAAGCTAAAGATTCTACTAAAACAGATTCAAACGATCCAATGAGTGAGATTGAGGTACCAAAAACTATTGAAGTTACAGCTTGGTACACACCGCAAATTCCAATTAATCAAGGACCAGATGATTACTGGGGCTTACCAGGATTAATTTTAGAAGTAAGTGCAGATAGAACAACAATACTTTGTACAAAAATTGTAATGAATCCTGAAGAAAAAGAGGACATTGAAAAGCCTGAAAAAGGAGAGGAAGTTACACAGGCTGAGTACAATGAGATCATTACTAAAAAGATGGAAGAGATGCGAGAAATGTACGGAGGTCGTCGAGGCGGAGGCCGTAGAAACTAAAGTTTAATGTATTTCAATTTACATAAGGAAACGTCATTTACAGCTAGTTTTCCTAACCAATCAAAAGAAAAAATCTAAATATGAAAAAATTATTATTGCTACTATGTATAGTGGCATCAGGTACTTCCTTTGCTCAAATTAAAATGCAAGGTATCGTAAAAGATAGTATCGGAACTCCATTGGAGTTGGCAAATGTTATTGCTATTAACCAAGATACCAACACGCTTGAATCCTATGCTATAACTGACGAAAAAGGTAAGTACATATTGTCTTTGGGTAAAAATGGAAAGTACAATGTACAGGTAAGTTATATCGGTTATAAAACTTCAGATGAAGCCATTACAACTCAAGAGACAGACATCACTAAAGACTTTATTCTACAACCAGACAATTCTTTGGATGCGGTAGAACTCACCTACGAAATGCCTGTAACCATAAAAGGCGATACAATTGTCTATAATGCAGATTCATTTAAAAGTGGTAGCGAACGAAAACTTGAGGATGTACTTAAAAAATTACCTGGTGTAGAAATCAATGCCAATGGACAAATAGAGGTAGAAGGTAAGGTGGTGAGCAAGGTGATGGTAGAAGGTAAGGATTTCTTTGATGGAGATACTAAATTGGCTACAAAAAACATTCCTTCCAATGCTGTGGACAAAGTACAGGTACTCCGTAATTATGCTGAGGTAGGGCAATTAAGTGGTGTACAGAATAATCAAGATAATGTTGCGATTAACATTAAACTCAAAGAAGGAAAGGAAAACTTTTGGTTTGGTGATGTTACGGCAGGGGTTGGTACTGCACCATCTCCAAACGATGAATTGTATTTAGTGCAGCCCAAATTATTCTATTACAGCCCTAAATACAGTATCAATCTCATAGGAGATATGAATAATATTGGGGAAGTAGCACTAACCAATAGGGATTTAAGAAACTTTGGAGGTGGTTTTAGAATGCCTAGTAGAACAAGTGGTACCAATATCAATCTTGGGGACAATGGTCTTGGAGGGTTGACCAATATCCAAAATTCGCAAGAAGTAGTAACAAAATTAGCAGCTTCAAATTTTAGTTATTCGCCCAACAAGGCATTGGATTTAAGTGGGTTCTTAATTTACAATAGCAGTAGAATGAGAACTAGGGAAGAAAGTTTTATAGATTACATCGACATCGAGGACGACCCTAGTACACCAATTGATGAATCAGCTAGCCTTCCACCAGACGAAGCTACAGTCTCAACGGGTAGAGAGGCCACAAACCAGTTATTGGCAAAATTAAGTGCTTCTTATAAGCCTAACGTTAATAATCAATTAGATTATGATGTCCTTGCTCGTTTTTCGGATGATAAGGAAAGGCAGAATTTATTTTCTTCTGTAGTAGGAAACACAAATCAATTAGATAAGGCGAAACCGTTTAGTATTAATCAGAATGTTAACTATTACTATACACTAGACGAGAACAATATTTTTGCTTTTGAAGCACAACATTTAATAAAAGATGAAGATCCGTTTTACAATGCGTTGTTAAATAACGATCCATCTAATAATGATGACCCAGATAATGATGCCTTTGATGATACAGCTGAAGGTTTAGGTTTAGATAGAGATCAGTTTGCTTATGACATTAATCAAGAAAGACGTGTTAAATCTAACCAGCTAGATGCTAAATTAGATTACTATAATATCCTTAATTCTAAGAGTAACATTAACCTAACTCTGGGTACTATTTTTAGCAATCAAAAATTCAACTCTAACATCTTTCAGTTTTTAGATGATGGTACGAGGTTTGACCCAACGCCAACGATTGAAGATTTGGACGGTAATGCACTATCTGCCGTTAACGATAATGTAGAATACCGTTTCGGAGATGTATATCTTGGTGTGCACTACCGTTTTAAGACAGGAAAGTTTACGTTTACGCCAGGAGTCTCTTTCCATGCGTATAGTAATCAAAACACACAAGGGGGCGAAACCTTTAAGGATAACTTCTTTAACGTCTTACCGGATTTTGAAACACGAATACAGTTTAAGAAGAGTGAAAGCTTAACGTTTAATTACCGAATGTCGAACACGTTTACAGACGTTACTAATATCGCAGAAGGTTTGGTGCTGAATAATTTTAACAATATTCAGTTTGGTAATCCGGAATTGCAAAATGCCTTATCGCATAACTTAAGCTTATTTTACCGTAGTTTCAATCTATTTAATTACACCAATGTTTTTGCTGGTGCAAACTATAGTAAAAATATAGACCAAATTAGATCCTTAACTAATTTTGAGAGTGTTATTAGAACAAGCTCGTTCTTTAACTCACAATTTGCGGATGAAAACGCAAGTGTATTTGGTAGGGTACAACGTACATTTGGAAAGATAAGAGCGAGCCTTGGCGCTAATTATAATTATAGCAAACTCAATCAGTTTATTCAAGGGAGGCAATCCTTAAATGAAAGCTTTACACAAACGTATTCACCAGAAGTAAGAACTAATTTTAGGGAAGCACCAAACGTTAGGTTACGATATAGTTATACAGTAAGGGATAATGACCAAGGAACAAATACCACAAAATTTATTACAAGGGCACCATCTGTAGAGTTTGATGCTTATATCTGGGATGCACTTACCTTTATTACGGACTTTACCTATAATGAACAAGAGAGCAACGGACAAACCGATGTGTTTAAAACTTGGAACGCTTCTTTACGTTACAGAAAGAATAGTGATGCCAAATGGGAATACTCGCTAATAGCCTCTAACTTATTGGATATTGATTCTAATATTAGTAATGGTGCTGGTAATATTTCGGTCTTTAGCTCGGAGACGTTTATTCAACCACGATTTATAACCTTTAGGTTGACTTATACTCTATAAGGAAGTTATTGTAAAAAATAAAAAGCCTTATCTGGTCGACTATGCTAAGTCAGCCAGATAAGGCATTTTTTGTTTTACTCATCTCTAAATACTTGTAAGTCTGCAGTCATTAGATATTGTGAGTCATGCCAATAACCTCCATTAAAATTTAAGTGTATCAATTCACCAACATCACCATATTCAGTAATGGTGAGTTCTTGAAGGTCTAAATATAAACCTCCATCGTAATTAGATTCGCCAAAAATGCCGCCATTACAAGTTGTGGTCGATTGCATAGTTATTTCACTTTCATTGTTATAAGTTCCTATAATTTCTGGTGTGAGTATTAATAAAATATCCACACATAGCATATCATCAGAAATAGTTGTACTACCCTTTATGGATAAAAAATCCATCGTTTCGGAACCAATAGCATTTACAAATTTAGCCTCAATATTATGCACTGATAATACCTCACCAGTTTCGAGGTTGGTTATTTCAAAATATTCTTGTTGGTTTTCTTGATCTAGTTCTTCATTTTCGCATGATAAAAGAGCAAATGAAAAGAGTAAAAGTGTGAGTAAAGTTTTAGTTGATTTCATAGCGATTGATTGTTGGTTTTATCTTTTAGATGTAAAAACCAACAAAAGGTTGCGTGAAAAATCTTATGATTTTTTTAATTAATTGTGTTGGGTAAGTTGTGATTGTCTTTACAAAACCAAAATAAACAAGGCTCGGTTTCTTTGTGAAGTATGATGTTTATTGCGTCGGTGCCCTCTTCTGGGACAACGTTCATTACTGTGTTTGTGTAATCTTTTCTTTGCGCTTCTAGAGATACAGATTTTTCGTGGGCAGATACATTTTTAATTGTAAAATTACCATGCTCATCTGTTAAAATAGATGTATTGCCTACAGTAATCAAAACACTATCCAAAGGTGTTTCGTTATTATTAAAAACTTGTCCTTTTAAATCTATCTCTATAGGTTCTCCTAAATGATCAGTAAAGGTCTTTATTGTGTTGGTTTGGTCAGCTTCATTTAAATTCTTTTTACAAGCTATTGCAATAAGAAAACAAATAGGGAGTAACAGTCTTGAAGAAAGCACTGATTTCATTTTTTGATTGATTTCATACACCCACAGCCTTGGCAAAGGTGTATTGTGATTGATGATAGTTCCTAAAACGAAGATATAGAAACTGTAAAAGGGTTGCGTTAAAATTCTCACAAATAAAAACTCTCAAGTCTTAAAGTTTAAAGACTTGAGAGCTATGTAGTTTAATTTCTAAATTTTAACTGTTAATTGTCCCTTACGACATGGACGACACCTGTTATAGTATGTGAAATGCCATCATAATCCTCGTAATCTCCACTAAAATTAATATCTATATATTCACCAACTTCGCCTAAAGCTGTTAAGTTGTAAATGATATTGTTGTTTTCATTTGAAATGTTAATACATTCACCGATAAAGAAACCAGTGTCGGTATTTGTACCATCAAAGGCATAATTATCGTATGTACCTAAATAATCTGGGTCATTTAAAACGCCATACATATAATAACAATTTCCCTGGTCATTACTAGAAGCAAAAACATCTATCACTGGGCCTTCGTTATTAGGGCTATCCATATAGAAATTCGCTGAGAGATTCTCAAAAATTAGGACACTTTCACCATCATCAATGGTATATTGTATAAACTCGGTGACTGAATTACATGCCGTAATGGTTCCTATATCGGTAAGAGGAGTCGTAAAAGTATAACTTATGCTGTCTGTCGTTTGAAGGTTAACATAATCACTACCTCTCACTGTAAAAGTATTGTTGTCTGTACATCTTAAAAGATTAATTTCAAAAGTACCATCACTTACGGCATCCGTAAAGGATTGATTGCCATAAGTAACTTGCACATAGCCATCTGTTACGGCATTATCATCACAAGTATTAAAAGTGCCTACAACAGTTTCCTGAATAATGTCTGGATTATCGGGCACAACAACGGTTATGGTTGAATCTGTGTTGAATGGCCCAATAGTTTCGGTATGTAAGGCATTTTCACCACACACATCATAACTGTAAACATTAAGCACAAGGCTTTCGTTACTTGGGACATAACCACAGACTTCGCCATTTTCATTTGTGTAACCGTAAGTTGTTCCAAAGGTTGTACTGGTAATGGATATTGTAAGATTTGCCAAAGGTACATTGTCTTCATCTGTGGTCATCACGCAAAGGGTAATCGCTTCGGCTGGTATATCACAATTCCAAAATGAAAAATGTGATACTGTACCAACATACATGTTGCCCTGCAAGGTAGCAAAGCCTTCTTCTTTCCAGTAGCCATTAACTTCATCGAAATACCAAAGTGGAATTGTTGAAGGAGCAATACCCATTAAACTAGGGTCAACTGGCATTTTTATTTCAGAAGTGGAACCTTCAGCAAGGTTTAAGTCCTCACCACCAGAACCACGCAGTTCTACAGCAAGCATGCCTAAGGTTTGAAGCATACGTTCAGCACCTTCTTCATTTTCAGCATAAAGCATACCTGGCATTTGCATAGGCATATCTTCATCTGCTGGGTCTAAATGGTGCATAATAACATCAATTGAACCCGAGTAGGTTGAGCCGTCTTCTTTTACAAAATTACCATCAAAACTAACCGAACTACCATCATTTGCTGTCACAGTTTCAGTCGATCCACTGTTTACTGTGCCAACAACCGTAGCCTCAAGTAACATAATGGTAACTTTGTTAGTGCCATTAGAAGGAACCACACTTCTCGAGCCATGAATGTAACCTGCTTTTTCAGCTTTTATATAGCCAAAACGTTCATTGACTGTTGCATTGTTCATTATAAAAATACCATTACTGTCAGTGGTTGCAGTTTGGTTACCAATGGTAATAGTAACTCCTTCAATGGGATTTTTATTGGTGTCAATAACATTACCAAGAAAATTTCTTGATACAGTGTTGCCAAAATATTCTGAAAATGTGTCGGGAATGTTTTCCTGAGGTTCACCACCTCCATTACCATCATCTTTTTGACAAGAAGTAATAGTAATTAGTGAGAAGAAAAGCATTAAAATAAGATTTGGGAATTTTTTAATGTTGCTCATAATGTGTTGATTTAATTGAGTTTTTTTGTCTCTTTGGTAATAAAACAGATGTAAGGTGTAAATTCCTACCACAAAAAACATTAATTCGATAAAAAAACCCTTTTGATAGTGTCAAAAGGGTTTGATTTATAATTATTTAAGCTTGATGTTATATCTTAAAAGCCGCTTTTACTTTATCAACATAATCTAATTTTTCCCAAGTAAATAGCTCTACATCAAGTGAAACGGGTTCTCCATAAGGTTGCTCAAAAGTTTTCGATACAATCTCATTTTGCCTTCCCATATGTCCGTAAGCTGCGGTTTCGCTATACATTGGCTGGCGAAGCTTTAACCGTTGTTCAATAGCAGCAGGTCGCATATCGAATATTTCAGATACTTTTTCAGCGATTTCACCATCTGTTAAATTGAAAGGGCATGTACCATAAGTATCGATAAAAATTCCCATGGGCTCTACAACTCCAATAGCATAAGAAACCTGTACTAAAACTTCCTCACATAAACCTGAAGCAACCAAGTTTTTAGCAATATGCCTTGTAGCATAGGCAGCACTGCGATCTACCTTACTAGGGTCTTTGCCAGAGAAAGCACCACCACCATGAGCGCCTTTACCACCATAAGTGTCAACAATAATTTTTCTGCCTGTTAAACCAGTATCACCATGTGGTCCACCAATAACAAACTTACCAGTTGGATTGATGTGATATTTTATGTCTTCGGTAAACAGTGGTTTGATATGGTCTGGTACTTTAGCGACCACACGAGGTATTAAAATCTCAACAATGTCTTTTCTGATTTTGTCCAACATGGCCTCATCAGTATCAAAGTCATCATGTTGTGTGGAAACCACTATGGCTTCTATACGTTGAGGTGTATTGTCATCACTATATTCAATGGTCACTTGACTTTTTGAGTCAGGTCTTAAATACGTTATCTCTTTATTTTCGCGACGTAATTCTGCCAGCTCTTTAAGGATTAAATGTGAAATATCTAGAGCCAAAGGCATATAGTTGTCGGTTTCGTTTGTAGCATAACCAAACATCATACCTTGGTCTCCGGCTCCTTGCTCTTCTTTAGACGCTCGATCCACACCACGATTGATATCCTCAGACTGTTCGTGTATGGCGGAAAAAACACCACAAGAATTGCCATCGAACATATACTCGCTTTTGGTGTAACCAATCTTATTGATGGTATCCCTCGCAATTTTCTGTACGTCTAGGTAAGTGTTGGATTTTACTTCACCGGCAAGCACCACTTGTCCTGTGGTTACTAAAGTTTCGCAAGCTACTTTAGACTCTGGGTCGAAGGCTAAAAAGTTATCAATTAAAGCATCACTAATTTGATCTGCTACTTTATCTGGATGGCCTTCAGAAACACTTTCTGAAGTAAATAAATATGGCATAAATCTCTTTTAAATTTTTATGGATTCTTGAAAAACCTATTGAGATTGCTGGGTTGCTAGAGAAGTTGAAAACTAACTGCTTTAGCATTTTTTTATGAGGTTGCAATCAGAACAAATTTTTCCTCTTAATTTTAATCTGCGCAAAAGTACAGATTAAAATTTAAGATAAAAAGGGTTTAAGCGATAAGTGAATCAAAAAAAGGTTTTAAAATTCAGATTTTTAACTTTAAGAATATAAAATTTGAAATAGCAACTATTATAAACTTCGCAAAAAAAGAGACTTAGATTATCATTTTAATAAATAAATAAAAAACTTGACGATTAATTTGGAATTTAATTTTTTGTAATGCAATATTTGTACTCACAAAGTTCAAAACTTACTGAAATGTTATCAAGAAAGGTGGAGGGAATAGACCCGTTGAAGCCTTAGCAACCCTTAGACTTACTGAGAAGGTGCTAAATTCTACTTGAAGGTGCAAGTCATTTTTTGCAATTTCGGATAGATAACTCAAGACTAATTACTCATCTGTAATTAGCATATTTCTTTATAACATTTTTCTATTAAGTACACCTTTTGTTAAGGTCTATTTGGCTTTTGTTTTAATTATTTATTAACTCAAAAACTTAGAAAAATGAGTACACAAAAATTCGCAACCAAAGCGTTGCACGCTGGGCATGATGTCCAAAAAAACGGAGGAACAAGAGCAGTTCCTATTTATCAATCCACGTCTTATGTTTTTAACAATTCGGATCATGCTGCAAAATTATTTGCTCTAGAAGAAACTGGTAATATCTACACCAGAATCAACAATCCTACAAATGCTATTCTTGAAGAAAGATTAGTAGAGCTAGAAGGTGGAATTGCAGCTGTGGCTACAGCTTCAGGTACGTCTGCTATTGCAACGGCTCTTTTGACACTTCTTCGAGCAGGAGACCATATTGTAGCTTCAAACAGTTTGTATGGCGGTACCTATAATTTATTGAATGTTACATTACCGCGACATGGAATCACGACAACATTTGTAGATCCATCGAACCCAGAAAATTTTAAAAATGCTGTTCAGGAAAATACAAGGGTTTTCTTTATAGAATCCCTTGGTAACCCTAAACTTGATGTTTTAGATATTGAGGTTATCTCAAAAGAAGCGAAAGCTTACAAAGTGCCTCTAATTGTTGATAATACAGTAGCAACACCGTATTTACTGAATCCAATTGAGTATGGAGCAAATATTGTCATTCATTCGTTGACAAAATACATAAACGGTAATGGTACAGCGCTTGGAGGAATTATAATCGATGCTGGAACTTTTGATTGGACCAACGGCAAATTCCCGGAATTTACAGAGCCATCATCTGGTTACCATGGCTTAGTGTATAGTGAAGCTTTGGAAGCAGCAGCTTTTATAGCCAAAGTAAGGATAGAAGGTTTGAGGGATTATGGTGGAGCTCTAAGCCCATTTAATGCATTTCAGATTATTCAAGGGCTCGAAACACTAGAGTTGCGTATCAAAAAGCACAGTCAAAATGCTTTAGAACTTGCAAAGTGGTTACAAGAACAACCAGAAGTGACTTGGGTAAATTATCCTGGATTGCAAACTAGCAGATACAAAGTCTTAGCGGATAAATATTTACCAAACGGACAAAGTGGTGTTGTGACTTTTGGAGTTGATGGAGGTTTTGAGGCTGCAAAAGCCATTGCCGACACTACTAAATTGTTTTCTCTACTTGCCAATATTGGTGATACCAAATCGCTTATAATACATCCCGCAAGTACAACGCATCAGCAATTGAGTGACGAAGCGCAGGAAAGTACAGGAGTTACCAAAGACCTTATAAGGCTTTCAGTCGGAATTGAAAATATCGAAGATTTAAAAGCTGATTTAAAAGAAGCTTTTCATGTTGTAAAGCAGCAGAAAGTTTTTAGGAATTAGCCTTTAGTGTTGTTTAGTTTAGAGCAGATGCCCTAGAATAAGGGCGTCTGCTTATCTTAAAAAATTAAGAGAATCAATGAGAAATTTAAAATATATCGATATTTCAAAATTTGAGACCAAAAGCGGTGAAACCATAGATGTATCCTTGTCTTACCAAACTTTTGGTGTCAATTTAGGTAGCGCTCCAATAATATTAGTCAATCATGCACTTACTGGAAATTCTAATGTGATTGGAGAAAGCGGCTGGTGGAATGATTTAATTGGAGACAATAAATGTTTAGACACCAATTATTACACTGTTTTGGCATTCAATATACCAGGCAACGGATTTGATAATATTAACGAAAACTTAATTGATAATTATAGAGATTTCACCGCAAGAGATATTGCTGAATTGTTTGCAATAGGATTAGAGCGATTAAATATCAATCAACTTTATGCTGTTATAGGAGGCTCGGTTGGCGGTGGTATAGCTTGGGAATTGGCGGCTTTAAGGCCAAATTTAATTGAACACCTTATCCCTATAGCCACGGACTGGAAATCTACAGATTGGATAATAGCTAATTGCCACATACAGGATGCTATTCTTAACAATTCTTCAAAACCACTTGAAGATGCTAGAAGACATGCCATGACATTATACCGCACACCAGAGTCATTAACCCAAAAATTTGGACGATCAAAAAAAATACATAATCTATTCAATGTAGAATCTTGGTTGAATTATCACGGAGATAATCTTTCAAATAGATTTCATTTGAAGGCTTATAAGATGATGAATCAAATTTTAAGGACAATCAATGTTGCCGAAGACGGATATGCATTAAAAGATCTTGCTAAAAAGATAACGGCAGATATTCATATAATAACTATTAACTCAGATTTATTATTTAAACCAGAAGAAAATTGGAACACTTATGTTGAGTTAAAATCGGTTAAGGAAAATGTAACTATAGGTGAAATTAAATCTATACATGGACATGACGCTTTTTTAATAGAATACCAACAATTGGTTAAATTGTTACGGCCAATTTTTTGTGCAAAAACTGTAAAAATGATAGCATAGTATGATGTTTTATTAAAGATTGCATGGTAAATGTAAGTCGATAGATTTATAAAAATGTACTAGATTTACACTATGCTTTCAAAGAAAACGAAATATGGAATTAAAGCTTTAGTCTATTTAGCGAAACAAGAAAAACGATTGCCTATACAGATTTCTACTATCTCCCAAGCAGAAAATATATCCCAAAAATTTTTAGAAAGTATTTTATTGACGTTAAAGAAAAATGGGATATTGGGCTCTAAAAAGGGTAAAGGAGGAGGTTATTATTTGTTGAAAGACCCTAAAGAAGTTCCTATGACTAATGTGATGCGATTGTTAGAAGGTCCAATAGCTATGGTGCCATGTGTAAGTTTAAATTTCTACGAAAAATGCGATGATTGCCCAGATGAAAATGCATGTGCAGTTCATAAGATTATGATTAAAGTAAGGGATAATACTTTAGAGATTTTTAGAAACACCTCTCTCGCGGATCTATCCTTTTAATAAACCCATTTTTTACAAAACTTTTACAGTTATTTAGCTTGTAATCCATGAAAAAATCAATATGTTTGTCAATTAACCTACTAAATCTATAGGATAAAAGCATTATGATTAGATTAGATATTGACACCTGGAACAAAAAATTAAGACACAAAGCACCTAATGAGATTATTGATTGGGCACTAAACCTATCGGCCAACAGGATTGTCACAACAAGTTTTGGCGTTTATTCGGAGGTTTTGCTGAGTACCATGTCCAAGCATGATAAAGAAGTGAGAGTAGTTTGGTGCGATACACTATATAATCAACCAAGCACCTATCAACATGCTTCTAATTTGACACAGAAGTACAATCTTAACATAATAAAGTACCAATCCTTGTTGACTAAACAACAAATTGATAGAACGATCGGATTGCCAAATTTAGAAGATAATAACCATTCTGTTTTTTCCGAAGTTGTAAAGCTTGAACCTTTCAGGCGTGCTTTAAAAGAACAAGATCCAGATGTTTGGTTTACCAATATAAGAGTGAGACAAACAGAATATAGAGATAAAAAGGATATTTTGAGCTATAGCAAGGATGGTATTCTAAAAGTAAGCCCATTTTATTATTGGACTGATAAGGATTTGGATAAGTATGTTGAAGAACACCAACTGACCAAAAATTTTAATTATTTCGACCCTATAAAAGCATTGGAAAATAGAGAGTGTGGTATTCATTTACAATAATATTAACTTCTACAAAAACAGTAACATTTTCTTAGACTTAAGTTAACAATAGAAACAATATTGAATTTAATCTTTGTACTCAACTTAAATGCCTCAAAAAACTATGAGATTAATAAAAAATAACAAAGCCGAATTTAGATTTGTATTAAAGTTGTTATTGTTAACGGCACTTTCTTTATTGGTAACCTTGTTTATAAATTAAATATTCCCTTACTTTTGCCGGTAACCATATAACCTATGAAGTACTGGCTTACGAGTTTTATAATTCTATTAGGACTACTGCTGTTTTCTCAAGAAAAGAGAGCATCTGACTCGTATTTCGATTTGAATTATTTCTCAGGAAACATTGCGCTACACAACAATGACATCCTTCATTTGATAACTGGTCATCCTGAAGGTATTATTCTCAGTTGGAACAAAAAAACCTTTGGGAACGAAGCTTGGGAGCAACGCTTTAACTATCCAGATTATGGTGTGTCTTTTATTTATCAAGATTTAAAAAATAATGTTTTAGGTAATAATTATGGGTTATATGCACATTACAATTTCTACTTCCTAAAACGAAATTTAACGCTTCGTGTCGGGCAAGGTATAGCCTATAACACTAATCCTTACGATAAATTAGAAAATCATAAAAATATCGCCTTTGGTACGCATTTATTGAGTTCAACATATGCCATGTTGAATTATAAAAAAGAGCGACTATTTGATCGTTTTGGTTTGCAAATCGGACTCTCTTTAATCCATTATTCCAATGCCAATGTAAAAGCGCCAAACACTAGTGTAAACACCATGGCTCTAAATATGGGTTTGAATTATAATATAGACGAAGAGGATTCAGAATACAACGAAAATCTAAATGATGACAAATTCACCGAACGGATTAAATACAACATTGCCTTTAGAAGCGGTTTCAACCAGAGCGATATCATTGGTAGTGGGCAATTTCCGTTTTATATTTTGTCTGCTTATGCGGATAAACGTTTAAGTCATGTTAGTGCCATTCAGTTAGGTGTTGATGTGTTTTTCTCAAATTTTTTAAAGGAATTGATTTATTACCAATCTGTTTCTTTTCCTGAAGAAAATGTAAGTGGTGACGAAGATTATAAACGCGTAGGCTTGTTTGCAGGTCACGAGTTGTTTATCAATAAGATGTCTATTGAAACGCAGTTGGGTTATTACATATATTACCCTTTTGATTTCGAAGGGAGAACCTACATGCGAATAGGATTAAAACGTTATTTTGGCAATAAATTCTTTGGAGCCATAACACTTAAATCCCATGGCGCCAAAGCAGAGGCTGTTGAATTTGGAATAGGAGTGCGAATTTAAAAGTGTAAATGAATGTCACACTGAGCGTAGTCGAAGTGTCTATATAAAGAAATGAAAAAATTAACATGCATTATAGTACTACTATTCTTCGCTTGCAATAGCGAAAATGCCAACGATTGCTTTCAGACTTCGGGTGACATTATCCAACAAGAATTTGAGGTTTCGGACTTTGAAAGGATTCTGGTTAATAGAGACATAGAATTAATCATCACACAAGCAAGCGACTATAAAATCACTGTTGAAACCGGTGAAAACCTAATCAATGATGTTAAGGTAGAAGTCATAGGAAACCGATTGGTATTAACTGATGATAATACCTGTAATTATGTGAGGGATTACGGCATTACTAAGGTTTATGTAGAAGCAGCAAATTTAATTGAAATTAGAAACTCATCGCAATACGAGGTGTCTTCTAATGGAGTTCTAAGCTATCCGAATCTTAGCCTTATTTCAGAAGATTTTAATGAAAACGTGGAATTCACGGTCGGTGATTACAGATTGACAGTTAACAATGAAAATTTAGACATTGTTTCTAACAATATTTCCTCATTTTATATCAATGGTACAACGGAAAACCTATTTGTGGGCTTTTTTGCAGGTTCTGGTCGTTTTGAAGGTGCAGCTTTAATAGCTCAAAATATAGAAGTTAATCATCGAGGCAGCAATGACATGATTGTAAACCCCATTCAATCCTTAACAGGTGAGCTTAGGGGAACAGGAAATGTCATTGCAGTAAACCAGCCACCTATTGTTGATGTCGAAGAAATCTATATTGGTGAACTGATTTTTGATTAAGTCTTTTTTCTAACAGCGAAGCGGTCTAAATTCTAATTTCTAATATTAACTCGTCAAATCCCTAAACAAACTCTCCAAACTCGCATTTTTTTGATTAAGCTGAAGAATTTTAAGTTTGTTATCATGCGCAAAATCAAACACATGAGAACGCATATCTTCTTTGGTGGAAAAGGTGATTTCATAAATAAAATCATGGACATTCTTTACGCTTTTTACCTTAGGTAGTTTTAGTAGAAAAGCCTCTTCAACTCTGTAATCGAATTCAACAATAACGGTTTGTTCTTGTCCTTCCCTTAGATCCTTTAAGTATTTGTCGGCAACAACCTCACCCTTATTAATAATAATCACGCGATCGCACATCGCCTCAACTTCTTGCATAATGTGTGTGGACAGAAAGATGGTTTTTTCTTTGCCGATGGTTCTAATTAGGTTTCTAACATCTACCAATTGATTCGGGTCTAGGCCTGTGGTGGGTTCATCTAGAATCAACACATCAGGATTGTGCAGTAAAGCATTTGCCAAACCAACGCGTTGTCTATAACCTTTAGACAATTGCCCAATCTTTTTGTGTGCTTCTGGTTGCAGGCCAGTCAATTCAATAACCTCTTCAATTCTAGATTTTGCAACACCATAGACTTTGGCATTAAAGTTAAGATACTCCTTTACGTATAAATCTGTATAAAGCGGATTATGCTCAGGCAAATAGCCAACACTTTTCTGAACGCTCTTCTTGTCAGTTGTCACACTAAAGCCATTAACGTTGGCAGAACCTTCGGAAGCCTCAATATAAGTTGTTAGGATTTTCATCATGGTGGATTTTCCTGCTCCATTTGGCCCTAAAAAGCCAACGATTTCAGCATTTTTTACCTTAAACGAAACATCATTAAGAGCTTTTTGGTTCTTATATAGCTTTGTTATGTTTTTAACTTCTATGGACATCGTGGAAAAAGTTTATTCAAAAATAAGTATTAAATAATATAGCGTTGGCTTTATTGACAATTCTTTAAAACTTCAAACATATTTTTAAAAAAGCAATATTTGCATTTTGAATTGTGAAAATATTAATTACATTAGCCACATAATTAGAACAATGAACATAACTAAAACATATTTTAACTGGTTTTATTTCTTTTTTAGCTAAAGGAACGGGACTGAGTATGTTTTATTTAAAATATAAATTAAAAAAGTCTCGATTATATCGAGGCTTTTTTTATTATGACTAAACCAATAGCCATACAGGGAATTAGAGGATCATTTCATCACGAAGTTGCACAGCGTTATTTTAATGACAATGCAGATGTGATAGAATGCATGTCGTTTGATGGTACCGTGGATAGCCTTTTGCAAGGCAATACGGATTTTGCTGTTATGGCTTTAGAGAATTCCATTGCTGGTTCTATCATCCCTAATTATGCACTTATTGATAATCATAATTTAAGTATCGTTGGTGAGTACTATTTAGACATTCAGCATAATTTATTGGCATTACTAGGGCAAAAGATCGCATCCATAAAAGAAGTGCACTCGCACCCAATGGCGTTATTGCAATGCAAAGTGTTTTTTAAAGATTTTCCGCACATTAAATTAGTGGAAGCCAAGGATACAGCAGATGTCGCAAAGCAGATCTCAGTAGAAAATATTAAAGGCATTGCCGCCATTGCCAGTAAAAATGCAGCTAATCTATATGAACTTGATATTTTGGCAGAAAGCATTCAGACCATAAAACATAACGAAACCCGCTTTGTTATTGTTAAGCGAGAAAATAACAACCTTAAACGAAAAGGAATCAATAAGGCATCCTTAAAATTTGAATTAGACCATAAACGTGGTAGTTTAGCTACGATACTCAATGTAATGAGTGATTGTAAACTAAACCTAACCAAAATTCAATCTTTGCCAAAAATTGATACTCCTTGGAAATATGCTTTTTTCGTCGATGTTACCTTTGAAGACTATAACCATTACGAAAAAGCACATTCCATAATACAGTTGATGGCAGAGAATTTTAAAGTGTTGGGACAATATAAAAATGCAAGATTATGATTGAAGTTGCCGACCGTCTAAAACATGTTGAAGAATACTACTTTTCTAAAAAGTTGAGGGAAGTTGCATTCTTAAAATCCCAGGGAAAACCAATTATCAATTTAGGGATTGGCAGTCCGGATTTAGAGCCACCTACTAAAGCAACTATGTTATTAAAGGATAGTTTAGACGATGAAGGAGCGAACAAATACCAAAGCTACCAAGGACTTCCAGAGTTACGGGATGAAATCGCAAATTTCTATAAAAAACGTTTTAAGGTAACTGTGAACGGCCAAACAGAGGTATTGCCTTTACTCGGTAGTAAAGAAGGCATTATGCACATATCAATGGCGTTTTTGAATAAAGGAGACGAAGTATTAGTACCTAATCCAGGCTATCCAACCTATGCTGCAGTATCAAATCTTCTGGAAGCAAATCCAATACTATACGACTTAAAAGAAGACAATCATTGGTTGCCAGATTTTATAGCATTAGAACGCTTAGATCTGAGTAGGGTGAAAATTATGTGGATCAATTATCCGCATATGCCAACAGGAGCAAATGCGCCAAATAAGTTTTACGACGAGGTCATTGCTTTTGGAAAGCGTCATAATATTCTCATAGTTAATGATAACCCTTATAGTTTTGTGCTGAATGAAAGACCGATAAGCATTATGAGATATCGAAATGCTAAAGATGTCTGTTTAGAGCTCAATTCGTTTAGTAAGACATTTAATATGGCAGGTTGGCGCGTAGGAATGGTTGTAGGAAGCTATGAGCACCTCACAGCAGTTTTAAAGGTAAAGAGCAATATGGATTCCGGAATGTTTTATGGCATTCAAAAAGGCGCTATTGAGGCTTTGCAATGTTCAGATATGTGGTTTGTAAGTTTAAATAGTGTTTACCAACTAAGACGCGAACTGGTTTGGAAATTGGTAGAAGCACTTGGTTGTATCTACGACGAATATGCCACTGGTATATTTGTTTGGGCAAAGTTACCTCCAAAAATAAAGTCAGAAGAGTTTACGGATATGGTTCTAAAGAAGCATTCAATTTTCATTGCACCAGGAACTGTATTTGGGAGCAATGGTGAAGGTTATGTAAGATTTTCATTGTGTGCTCCAGAAGAAATAATAAAAGAAGCAATTTCTAGAGTAAAATAGGTAATATGAAAAATGTTTTTGTCATTGGAGTAGGATTAATAGGCGGAAGCTTTGCATTGGATATCAAAAAGCAAAAACCATCGAGTACTATTTATGGTATTGACAAGAACGAAACACACTTATCTGAAGCCCTTAACTTGGGATTAATAGACGAAAAGTCAAGTTTTGAAGAATTGAATAAAGCCGATTTGGTTATAGTGGCCATTCCTGTGGATGCTACTTTGGAGGTGTTGCCAAATGTGCTTGACAACATTAATGACGAAGCCATTGTATTTGACGTTGGCTCAACAAAAGAGGATATTTGCCTCAAAATAAAAGAGCATCCCAAACGTAGAAATTTTTTAGCGGCGCATCCCATTGCTGGTACTGAATTTTCTGGGCCAAGTGCAGCAATTCAAGGCTTGTATAAAAATAAAACCAACATTATTTGTGAGGTTGAAGAAACGGCATTCAAACTTCAGGAAAAAGCTTTAAAGTTATTTTCAGATTTGGGCATGCGTATTCGCTATATGAACCCAAAAGCTCATGATAAGCACATAGCATATGTGTCCCATTTGTCACACATTAGTTCATTTATGTTGGGCAAAACCGTGATTGAAAAAGAAAAGAACGAGCGCGATATTTTCGATATGGCTGGTAGTGGGTTTGAAAGTACGGTGCGCTTAGCAAAAAGTTCACCAGCAATGTGGACACCAATTTTTCAACAAAATAAGACCAATGTTATAGAGACTTTAGATGAATATATAAGTAACCTCAAACATTTTAGGCAACTTATGGAAAATGGTGATTTTGAAGCCGTCTATAACGAAATGGCTACCACAAATCATATAAAAGACATATTAAACGGAATACAATAAAATTTAGAAAAAGAAGATTAATAGCAGATGGAAAATAAAAAAGAATTAAGAAATTGGTTAGATGCCTATAACTTAGACCACCCATTGGTTATCGCAGGGCCATGTAGTGCAGAAACGGAAGAACAGGTATTAAAAATAGCACATCAGCTAAAAAATAGCGATGCTACAGTTTTTAGAGCCGGTATCTGGAAACCAAGAACACGACCTGGCAACTTTGAGGGAGTTGGTGCATTGGGCTTAAAGTGGCTGCAAAAAGCAAAAGAGGAAACAGGTATGATGATTACTACAGAGGTGGCCAATGCCAATCATGTAGAATTGGCCCTTAAGCACGATGTTGATATTTTATGGATTGGAGCACGTACAACTGTAAGTCCATTTATAGTCCAGGATATTGCGGATGCATTAAAAGGAACAGACAAGCCTGTCTTGATTAAAAATCCAGTAAACCCAGATTTATCTTTATGGCTGGGAGCCGTAGAACGTTTTTATACCAACGATGTTAAAAATTTAGGGGTTATTCACAGAGGTTTTTCAACTTATGAGAAAACCAGATATAGAAATAATCCTGAGTGGCAAATTGCGGTAGATTTACAAAACCGCTTTCCAGATTTACCTTTGATTTTAGACCCTTCACATATTGCTGGACGTCGTGATATTATTTTCGATTTGAGCCAAACCGCATTAGATCTAAATTACGATGGCTTAATGATAGAAACGCACCATGATCCTGACAACGCTTGGAGTGATGCTGCACAACAAATTACACCAGAGACATTAATTAAATATACTGAAGACCTGAAAATCAGGAAGGAAGTTGGTGACGATAAGGCATACACCAACAAAATAAATACCTTGAGAACCCAAATCGATGTTGTGGATCATCAGTTGATTGAGATGCTCGGTAAACGTATGAATATAGCTGACGATATTGGTCGATTAAAGAAAGAGCACAATGTCGCAGTGTTACAATCTAAACGTTGGAATGAGATTTTAGGAAAAATGATTCTGCAAGGAGAGGAAAAGAACTTAAGTGAAGAGTTTATACTTCGTGTCTTCAAAGCCATTCACCAAGAATCGATTAATCATCAAGAGAAGATAATTAATAAATAAAACGAACTAAGTGTTTTGGTAAGGGCTCGCAATTGCGAGCCCTTTTTGCTTTACTAATCTTCTCACAGACTAATGTATTATCAAAATCAATGCAGATTGTAGGCGTTTATGCTCGGTTAAGCTTATTAAGAACTGATAACACTGCCATATTGTAATAAAATTCTTATCATTGCCAGCTCAACAACAAATTAATCAAGAATGAAAAAAAATTACTTAATGTTAGTATGCGGTTTACTATTTGCCATGCTATCATTTTCTCAAATTCAAGTTGGGGATTTTAAGATTACCCACGGAGCAGAAATTGAGGACAACACTTTAAAAATAGTAAGAATTGCAGGTGAAAATAATGGAAAAATTTATGCGCTTGCCAATAAGAAAAAGAAATATTACATCAAAGTATTTAAGTCTTCAGATATGTCTATCATATCTACAAACGAGATAGATCTTTCAAGCTTTAAGGATAGATCAATTGACTTCGAAGAAGTAAATATGATTGGAAATAAGGTCTATGTTTTTGGAAGCGTGTACGATAAAAAAGCAAAGACTGCACACCTTTTTGGTGTTGAGGTAATGGAGAGCGGAAAACTTGCAAATGAACAAGTTCAGTTGTTCTCAACAGAAGTGACCAAAAAAAGGGAGCAAGGTGCGTTTTACTTCAAGGATTCGCCTGCTGGTGATCGTTTATTAGTGATGCATGCTGCTCTTTTTGATAAAGAAGAGGTAATTCAATACGAAATAAAATTATTGAATGAAAACCTAGACACTGTAATGTCTCATATCGAAAAAGTACCTTTTGAAGATAGAAGAGATTTAGAATTTACAATTGCAGATTACGATGTAAGTATAGACGACGATGTGTTTTTGGTAATCAATGAAAGCTTTAGGGATAAAAAGGCGAAGAAAAACAACGAAAAGTTTGAGGTTCATGC
Organism: Leeuwenhoekiella palythoae; assembly: GCA_964221315.1. Classification (GTDB taxonomy): domain Bacteria; phylum Bacteroidota; class Bacteroidia; order Flavobacteriales; family Flavobacteriaceae; genus Winogradskyella; species Winogradskyella palythoae_A. Next base: position 107,662 of record CAXPYI010000012.1, read on the forward strand.
TTTTAAAAGTTCTAATGGCTATGCCAAAGAAGTTATCGATATAAAATTTCAAGATAAAGAGATAATCAACTGTGAAATGTTAGCCAATAAAGAAGGGTTGTTGCATTTAGTAGGGTTTTATTCTAGCGTTAGAAAAAATGGTAAGGCAAATAAGGAGCTAAAAGGAATTTACGCCGCGGCTATAAAAGTTTCGAATAATGAAGTAGAGCGCTTAAACTTTAATGAGTTTGACTATGATACAAAAGTTAAATTAATCGGTGAACGACGCGCAAAAAAAGGAAAAGATGTAAAGCCACTATACGTTACTCATAGTTTAATAGAGAAAAATGATGGCGGTTTAATATTGTTATCTGAATATCAGTTAATTATTCAGGGTAGAAGTTCTGGTATTGGTCCATTGGCATTTACTCCAATTACATTTATTAATAATGAAATTATAGTAACCTCTCTAAATCCTGATGGTACTGTGGCTTGGTCTAACGTAATTCCTAAAAAACAGAAAGCGGCTTACACAACATTGTCACTTGGTATTTTCGGATTCTCTAACCAAGGAAACTTTTCAGTAAGTGCAGGGATTATGGTGCCATTGACCGTTATGGGAAAAGGACCGGAATATCTTAGTGCTATGCCAATTTATCATAATGATAAGTTAACTGTAATCTTTAACGATAACACCAAAAATTATGGTGTAACCGATATAGAAAAAATTAAATGGTTGGGTAATTACAATAAAGCCGTACCAGCTGCAATTACGTTTAACGATGATGGAAGTTTCACAAGGTTAGATCAGGAAAATGTGGAGAAATACCAATTGGTGCTACGTCCGAGAGTTTTCTATAGAACATCGCCTTCAGAATACATCATTTACTCCTCTAGAAAAAGTAAAGATAAACTAGGAAGAATGAGTGTTGGACAATAATCACTTAAATGATAAATTAAAAGGCTCTCAATTTGAGAGCCTTTCCTTTAGATTATAGAGTCCTCTTAAATGTATAGCGCGTTACAAAGATGCCTTGGCCATCATCCTTGCCGCTATCACTTTCAACCGCACTATTAATGAAAACCAACTCCCAGCCTTCAGCTGCCATTGAAGACAACTTGGAGCTTACAAGAGCATCGTTAGCTACGATATTCTGAAAGCGAATTCCGCCCAGATTATAAAAGTTCAGCATTTTGGTTTCTTCAAAGTCTTTGACCCTAATATCACCCCTTTTCGATTTGTTTCTGCCGTTATCATCCTCAGTTTGCTCTGAAGTAAATTCTGAAAAATCCCTTTCAACATTAGACGAGATTAAACGAGAACGCCCTAATCCATTTGGTACAATGGATTCAATACTGGTTATAACTTTGTATTCTACACTAGTAGCAGGTTTTTCTTCCCTATTGATAAATGAAAAGAAAATGAACCCTAGTGCAATAAGCACCATAAAAAAGATGTTTTTCTTCATAAAAATTGATTTTGATTTTATATATCTAATTTAAGGACTTTTTAGTTAAAAGTTGTTACTTTGTTATGACTAATAGTAATGAATGACAGGGACAGTATATAAATCTACCGGAAGCTGGTATACCGTTAAAACGATGAACGGTAAGTTCTACGAATGCCGAATCAAAGGTAGGTTTCGATTACAAGGCATTAAGAGCACAAATCCCATCGCTGTAGGTGATAAAGTACAATTTGAGCTCGAAACCAAGAATAATACTGAAACCGGAGTTATAAACAGAATCGAAGAGCGCAAAAATTACATAGTGCGCAAATCCGTAAACCTATCTAAGCAAACCCATATTATTGCCGCTAATATAGATCAGGTTTTTTTGCTTGTAACAATTGATAACCCTCCAACCTTCACTAGTTTCATCGATCGTTTTTTGGTAACAGCTGAAGCGTATTCTGTTAAAACAATTTTGTTGTTTAATAAAATCGATACTTATTCGGAAGAAACGTTGCTCGAGGTTAAGTACTTAACGAGTATTTACAAAAATATAGGTTACGAATGCATAAGTATTTCTGCAAAAACAGATGAAAATATAGATAAGGTAAAAGCATTAATGGTTGATAAGGTTAGTATGTTTGCTGGCCACTCTGGTGTCGGTAAATCTACATTGGTCAATGCCATAGAGCCTTCATTGGATTTGAAGACAAAGGAAATTTCTGAGCAACACATGCAAGGACAGCATACGACGACATTTGCCGAAATGTTCGATTTAAATTTCAATGCAAAAATTATTGACACCCCAGGCATTAAAGGATTTGGAGTTGTAGATATGGAAAAGGAAGAGGTAGGGGATTATTTTCCTGAATTTTTTGCGTTAAAGCAAGATTGTAAGTTCAATAATTGTTTACATCTTAAAGAACCAAAATGTGCCGTTAAGGAAGCTTTGGAAAATGATGAGGTGTCTTATTCCAGATACCGAAGTTATCTTCAGATTTTAGAAGGGGAAGATGAGCATTATAGAACTGATAACTGGGATAACGAATGAAAGTTGTAATACAAAGAGTATCTGAAGCTACTGTAGTTATTAATGAAAACAAAGTGGCATCTATTGAGAAGGGCTTATTGGTAATGTTGGGAATTGTAAATGAAGATACTCAAGAGGATATAGATTGGTTGTGCAATAAGATTACAAACCTACGTGTTTTTCCAGATGAAAATAACGTAATGAATTTATCACTTTTAAATTCTGGGGGAGATGTGATATTGGTAAGTCAATTTACACTTCATGCCAGTACAAAAAAAGGGAACAGGCCAAGCTATATTAAAGCAGCAAAACCTGATGTTGCCATCCCGTTGTATGAAAACTTTATTAAAACACTTCAACATCATATAGGTAAGCCTATTCAAACAGGTGAGTTTGGTGCTGATATGAAAGTTCATTTGGTAAATGATGGGCCTGTAACCATAATCATAGATTCTAAGAACAGAGAATAATGGCATCATTATTTGGTCATGGTCTAGTGGCATATACGACATCTAAAATCATAGATTCAAAATCTAATAGGCTACTTTTGTTTTTGGCGATAAGCTCGGCAGTAATACCAGACATTGATGTTTTGGCATTTAAGTTTGGAATCCCTTATTTACATCCATTAGGTCACAGAGGCTTTACACACTCTATTTTATTTGCACTTTTGTGGAGTGTGTCATTAGCGCTAATATTCGGAAAACACCGTAAGCTTATATTTTTGGTTGTTTTATTTCTGTCAACCATTTCGCATGGTCTTTTAGATGCCATCACATCAGGAGGAAGAGGAGTTGGATTCTTTATTCCCTTTGACAATACGAGACACTTTTTTTCATTCCGGCCAATTATCGTATCACCTTTGGGTATTGAAAATTTCTTTTCAGAATGGGGAATGCAAGTTATTCTCAGCGAACTAAAATATATTGGTATACCTTGTTTGGTATTCTTATTTATCAATTTTATTTTAAGAAATAAAAACGATAATACTAACAAACAACTATAGGTGCAGATTATCGGAAATTTAAACAGACTAGGCTATATATAGGCCAAATTATTTGCTTAACAGAATTTCCTTTCTATATTGTAAAACCTAAACTTAATTATATTACCGCATGCCCAAACCAAAATCGATTTTTTTCGCTTTACTGTTTTCATTTTCTTTTTGTTGTTTTTCCCAATCCGAAGCCGATTATAATGCGCTTCTTATTCCGGCTGAATTAAAGACCAAAGCCAATGCTGTTGTTAGATTTGAAAAAACAACCGTAGAAATTCTAAATATAGATGAGATTAAGGTCACAACGAAACGTATAACAACAGTATTGAATAAATATGGAAATAGACATATTGATGCAGGAGAAGGCTATGATGATAATACTGAAATTGAAGAAATAGAGGCACGTGTTTTTGATGCTTTGGGAGAGGAGATAAAAAAGGTAAAGGAACGGGATTTTGTTGATGCAAGTGCGGTGAGCGAAATCTCTATTTATGAAGACAACCGCGTAAAATACCTCAAATACCTACCTGTAAACTACCCTTACACGGTAGAGTACACATCAGAAGTAATACATAATAACACTGCGTTTTTTCCAAGTTGGCAGCCAATTGATGATTATTATCAAAGTGTACAGCACTCGGAATATGAAATTATAAATGCAGCAGGCATCACATTAAAAACCAAGAAAGAAAATTTTGAAAATTACAATATCGAAGAAGTTTCTGAACATCATTTCGTGGCGGAAAATATTAATGCCGTTAAGTATGAGGCATATACACCAGAGTTAAAAAGTCTGTTGCCAAGATATAGAGTGGCTTTGCAAAACTTCAGTATGATTGGAGTTGAAGGAGTTAATAACAATTGGCAAGGTTTTGGCAAATGGATGTATGATAGACTGTTGACAGGGACAGATAATATCCCTCAGACAACAAAAGATGAGGTTATACAATTAACGGCAGGTGTCGATGATAAAATAGAGCGTGCAAAGATGGTCTATAAGTACATGCAAGACAAGACGCGCTATATAAGTATTCAAGTGGGTATTGGTGGTTGGAAACCTATGCTGGCTAATGATGTAGACAAGCTCGGATATGCTGATTGCAAAGGACTTACCAATTATACTAAAGCCTTATTGGAGGCGGTAGATGTGCCATCTTATTATACGGTTGTGTATGGGGGAAGATCTATTAGAAATATAGATAATGAGTTTTCAGCTATTGAAGGAAACCATGTGATATTATGCGTGCCAGATGAAAACGAAAATATATTCCTAGAATGTACAAGTCAAACCAATCCGTTTGGTTTTACAGCTGGTTTTACAGATGATAGAGATGTACTGCTTGTAAAGCCAGAAGGTGGTGAAATAGTACATACCAAAGTCTACAAAGCTGATGATAGCGTCCAAAAAACGACAGCAACTATTGAAATGGATGAAACAGGAAGCCTTATTGCAGACGTTGATATCGTTACAACTGGCTATCAGTATAATTTGCATGAAGGTATTGAGAATAAAACAGCAAGAGATCAGCAATTGTACTACAAGGAATACTGGGACAATATCAACAATTTAACTATTGATAATATTGTTATTGAAAATAATAAGGACAATATAGTTTTTAAAGAAGATGTTAAATTATCATCGACCAACTATGCTTCCAAAAGTGGTACAAGGCTTATATTTCAGCCAAATATGTTTAACAGAGTTACCAATATACCACCAAGATATACAGAGCGAAAGCTAGAATTTAAGATAGACCGTTCCTTTAAAGATGTAGATGAATTTATAATTAAGTTTCCCAAAACCCATAAAGTTGAAGCCTTTACAGAAGGCAAAACTATTGAGACAAAATTCGGAACCTATAAATTTAAAATAGAACAACTCGATGATAATAGCATAAAATATACCAGAACCTATATATTAAACAAAGGGAATTATCAAAAAGAAGACTATAAGGCATTTAGGGATTTTAGAAAGAAAATTGTAAAAAACGATAAGACTAAGGTAGTCCTTGTTGCTATTTAACCATCTAATTAAAAATCAGACCTATTAATAACAATCAATTCAATCATTTATGAGAAATTCTTTTTTAACACTAATCACAGTTTTTAGCTTAGCCCTAATCAACGCGCAGAATTACGATTTTGGTAAAGTCTCTAAAGCAGAATTAGAAGAAAAATTTCACCCGACGGATTCATCTGCCAATGCTGCAATTTTGTACAGAAATGAAGATATTTCCTTTTCTTTTAGTCAGAATACAGGTTTTACGCAACAAAAGGAAATTGTAATGCGAATAAAAATTTATAATAAAAGTGGCTTTGATTGGGCAAGTAAAAAAGTGTATTTGTATAAAGGTGATAATGGAAACAATGAAAAAATAAAAGGTCTTAAAGGTTACACCTACAATCTAGAAGGAGGAAAAGTTTCTAAAGATAAACTTAAAGGTGATGGGGTTTTTGATGAGGAGGCTTCTGATATATACGAGGTTACATCGTTTACAATGCCAAATATAAAGGAAGGCTCTGTAATAGAATATAAGTATACAATTTCATCACCATTCTTGGTTATTGATGATATTAATCTACAGTACAATATTCCTATAAAAAAACTTGATGTGCGAGTTTCAACACCTCAATTCTACAGATATAAAAAACGTTTAAACACAAAGGCCTTTTACGTACCAAAATATACCCAATCAAAAAAGGATAAGTCTCTTATAATTTCCAGAAAAGTGTCTAATAACGATGTTGTAGGGTCGGGCTCTTCTCTATCTAAGAGTGAGACTAGGTATTACGATAATGTGGTTACACTGTCAGAAGAAAACATTCCATCGCTAAAAGCAGAATCTTTTGCTGGTAATATCAATAACTATAAAGCCAAACTGAGTATGGAGCTAGAAGCACGTGTGTCTTTAGATGATATTGTAGAAAAATCATATGCCTCTAGTTGGGAGCGCGTTTCAAAAAGTATATACGACAGTCAGAGTTTTGGTGGACAGCTAGGCAAGTTTAGTTTTTATAAAGATGACTTAAGTACTGTGTTGGAAGGAGTAGAAGATGATTTTCATAAGGCATTTATAGTTGAAAGTTTGGTTAAATCCAAGGTAAAATGGAATGGTACTTATGGTAAATATGCCCAAAAAGGAATTAGAGCAGCCTACAGAGATGGTGAAGGAAATGTAGCAGATATAAATTTATTGGTAACCTCAATGCTAAGATCCCAAGGTGTTAATGCCAATCCGGTATTAATAAGCACTAGAAATAATGGTGTGCCACTTTTTCCAACAAGAGAAGGTTTTAACTATGTTATCTGTATGGTACAGAGCGGTAATTCATATTTGTTAATTGATGCAACAGAACCATTCAGTGCAGGCAATGTACTACCTGAGCGTGTGCTTAACTGGCAAGGTAGACTATTGTTAGATGGTGGAACATCGAGATGGGTAAATATTAAGCCTAATGAAAAATCTTCAGAATCTACAATGCTAAATGTGAAGTTGGATGAGGATTTTACCGCAACAGGTAAAGTTAGAAAAAATTACACGTCTTATTTGGCAATGAACTATAGGCAAAAATATACTAATCTAAGTATGGATGATCACGTCAAATATCTAGAATCTGATAAAGGTGCCCTGGAAATCAGCGAATTAAACTATGAGAACGATAGAGATCTGAGTCAACCAGTTAAAGTTACTTATGATTACGAACTGTCCGATGGTGTGGATGAAGTCGGTGACAAACTATACTTCTCACCACTATTGTTTCTAACAATGAAGGAGAACCCATTTAAGTTAGAAGAACGACTTTACCCAATAGATTTTGTGATACCTTACGAAGATAAATATATGGTAAACATTATGCTTCCAGAGGGTTATGTTGCTGAATCACTGCCGAAAAGTGAAGCCATGTCGTTTAAGGATGGACATGCAAAGTTTGATTATGTAGTAAAAGAAAACGGGAAATATTTGCAGTTAATGGTGAGGTTAGAAATAAGCAACCCATTAGTACAGCCTGCAGATTACGAAGCCTTTAAATCATTTTTTGGAAAGATTGTCGAAAAACAAGGAGAGCAAATCGTATTAACTAAAGCGTAGCTATGGATATTAAAAACGCACAAACGGAAGTAGATAAATGGATTAAAGCACATGGTGTAAGGTACTTTAATGAACTCACCAACATGGCTCAACTAACAGAAGAAGTTGGTGAGGTTGCTCGTATTATAGCTAGACGTTATGGTGAACAGAGCGAAAAGGAAAGTGATAAGGACAAGGATTTAGGAGAGGAATTGGCCGATGTTGTCTTTGTGGTATTGTGTTTAGCCAATCAAACAGGAATTAATTTACAGGAAGCATTTGATAAAAAAATGAACAAAAAGGCAAAACGAGACCACGATAGGCACCATAATAACGATAAATTAAAGTAGTTTTGTTCCCGCGAAAGCGGGAATCTTTTTTTTATGAGTATCGAAATTCTAAAATCATCAAATACTAACAATAAATCCTCAATTACTATAACAGGGTCTAAAAGTGAGTCTAATCGATTACTTTTATTACAAGCCATATATCCTCAAATCAACATAGATAATCTGTCTAATTCAGACGATTCTGTACTTATGCAAAAGGCATTAACTTCTAAGTCAAGTGTTGTAGATATCCATCATGCAGGTACTGCAATGCGGTTTTTAACAGCCTACTTTTCAATTCAACAAGGCAGGGAAATTACCTTAACCGGTTCCTCTCGTATGAAAGAGCGACCGATAAAAATCCTTGTAGATGCCTTAAAAGAATTAGGCGCGGATATCAGCTATTTAGAGAATGAAGGCTTTCCACCTCTAAAAATAAAAGGTAAAAAACTATCCAAATCAAAAGTGACCTTAAAAGCTAATGTTAGTAGCCAGTACATTTCGGCATTGCTTTTAATTGCATCAAGATTAGAGAATGGTATTGAACTAACCTTAGACGGAAAGATTACATCCGTACCTTACATAAAAATGACATTGAGTCTTTTGGACAAGATTGGTGTTAATACCCAATTCAAAAACAACAAGATAGTTGTTGAATCTCAAACCTCAGACATCAAACCTCAAGTGCTTATTGTAGAATCCGACTGGTCCTCTGCTTCCTATTTTTATAGTATCGTGGCATTAAGTGAAAAAGGAACTGAAATTACATTAACCTCTTACAAAAAAGATTCGCTTCAAGGGGATTCAATTCTAGCTAAGATTTATAAAGAGTTTGATGTGGAGACTAAATATCATAACAATGCAATAACACTTACTAAATCGTCAATAGTCAATAGTCAAAATTCGATTAATCTAGATTTAAGTAATGCTCCAGACATTGCGCAAACTATCAGCGTTACAGCTTTTGGACTAGGCTTAGAATGTAACTTAACAGGATTGCACACATTAAAAATAAAGGAAACCGATAGGTTGGTGGCGTTAAAAACTGAATTAGAAAAGTTAGGTGCCAACGTCAATATTACCGATGCAACTTTGCATCTTGAGGCTTCAACGGATATAAAAAGTGATGTTTCAATAGCTACATACAATGACCATAGAATGGCAATGGCTTTTGCGCCACTAGGATTAAAGACAACTCTTAAAATTGAAAGTGCCGATGTGGTTAGCAAATCGTATCCTGATTTTTGGAAAGATCTTAAGTCTTTAGGGTTCAAATTAAAATAAACCGCTATTTACTTGACATCGCCTATATTGAGATTGTATATTTGCAACTTCAAAAAAATCACTATTTAAATGAAATTATCACACTTCAATTTTGACCTTCCAGAAGAATTATTAGCAGAACACCCAGCAGAACATAGAGACGAATCTAAATTAATGGTCCTTAACAGAGAGAAACAAACCATTGAGCACAAGCTTTTTAAGGATGTTATTGATTACTTTGATGAAGGCGATGTAATGATCTTAAACAATACCAAGGTTTTTCCTGCCAGACTTTACGGTAACAAGGAAAAAACAGGTGCGCGTATTGAAGTGTTTTTGTTGAGAGAACTTAATCAAGATCAACGTTTATGGGATGTATTGGTAGATCCAGCTCGTAAAATAAGAATAGGAAACAAACTTTATTTTGGCGAAGATGAAACCTTAGTCGCAGAAGTCATTGATAATACGACTTCTCGAGGACGTACATTACGCTTTCTATATGATGGTTCTTATACTGATTTTAGAAGAAAGTTAACAGAACTTGGTGAAACACCACTTCCAAAATATATCAAAAGAGATGTAGAACCAGAAGACGAAGACCGTTACCAAACCATTTTTGCAAAGAATGAAGGTGCAGTTGCTGCACCTACAGCTGGTTTGCACTTTTCTAAACATCTCTTAAAAAGATTAGAGATTAAAGGTGTAGAAATGGCAGAAGTAACTCTACATGTTGGTTTAGGTACTTTTAATCCAGTTGAGGTAGAGGATCTATCTAAACATAAAATGGACAGTGAAGAGATTGTAATTACCCAAAGAGCAGCAGATACAGTCAATAACGGTATTGAAAACAAAAAGCGTATTTGTGCAGTTGGAACAACATCAATGCGAACTATAGAGAGTTCAGTTTCATCAAATGGAAGATTAAATGCATTCGACGGTTGGACAAACAAATTCATTTTTCCGCCTTATGACTTTAGTATTGCAAATTGTATGATCACCAATTTTCATACCCCAAAATCAACTTTACTAATGATGGTATCTGCATTTGCAGGTCACGATTTTATGAAAAAGGCATATGAGGAAGCTGTAAAAGAAAAGTACAGATTCTACTCTTACGGAGATGCCATGCTTATTATATAGAAAATAATAAAAGCAGTTATAGAGCTGTCTAAAAAGTGTTTTTGTCATTCTGAACTTGTTTCAGAATCTTGTTTAAGTTTGGCAAAATGTGTTTTTAGACAGTTTTGTTTTTTATGGGTGTTAATTGCATTTAAGTAACTTTGTAGCAAATGGAAATTAAGAAAAAGGATATACGAGCATTAACAAAGGAGCAACTACGCGATTTCTTCATAAAGCAAGGAGACAAAGCTTTTAGGGGAAATCAAGTGTACGAGTGGCTTTGGCAAAAGTCAGTACATAGTTTTGAGGATATGACTAACATATCCTTGGAGACACGTGACATGCTGAAAGACAACTTTGTGATCAACCATATTAAGGTAGATCAAATGCAACGTAGTTCAGATGGAACAATAAAAAATGCTGTAAGACTTCATGATGACTTGATTGTGGAATCCGTATTAATTCCAACGGCCACTCGCACAACAGCTTGTGTATCCTCCCAAGTTGGTTGTAGCTTAGACTGTAAATTTTGTGCCACTGCTAGATTAAAGCGTATGCGTAATCTCAATCCAGACGAGATTTATGACCAGGTCGTAGCAATAGATAATGAAAGTAGATTGTATCATAACAGACCATTGAGCAATATAGTTTTTATGGGCATGGGAGAACCATTAATGAATTACAATAACGTCTTAAAGGCTATAGATAAGATTACTTCACCAGAGGGTTTAGGAATGTCTCCAAAACGGATTGTGGTCTCAACATCAGGAGTGCCTAAAATGATAAAGAAAATGGCAGATGATGAAGTTAAATTTAAATTGGCTGTATCATTACATTCAGCCATAGATGAGGTAAGAACATCAATAATGCCATTCAATGCTACATTTCCATTGTCAGACTTAAGAGAAGCTCTGGAGTACTGGTATGCTAAAACCAAAAACAGAATAACTTATGAGTATGTAGTTTGGCAAGGCATTAACGATAAACGTAAAGATGTAGATGCGCTGGTTGAATTTTGCAAATTTGCGCCAAGTAAAGTTAATCTAATTGAGTACAATCCTATAGATGATGGCGAATTTCAACAAGCCAATCCAAAAGCATTGGATATGTACGTAAACGTACTAGAAGCTAACAACATTACAGTGACCGTAAGACGAAGTAGAGGTAAGGACATTGATGCTGCCTGTGGACAACTGGCCAATAAAGGGTAAAAAAAAGCGACTATACAGTCGCTTTTTTTTTACAATAATGGTGAAGAAATAATTTAATTTTTCACAAACTTAATTGTCTTATAATTGTCATCAACAAAAACCTTAGCAATGTATACACCGTCATTCAGAGACGAGATATCAATTGATTCACTTTGGTTGCTCAACGGTTGAGACATAACATTTTGTCCTAAAATAGAATACAATTCAACTTTGGTCATAGCCATAGAAGAAGATTCTAGATTAAGAATTTCAGAAACTTTATTATAACTGTGAGTAAACGTATTTTGATTAAATTCGTCAATACTCAAGGTTTCAGTTATTTGAATGCTCAAGAAAAAGAAGACGTCACTACCTGCTGGTGGAGTGTTTGCATGAATTGCTACATGGAAATCTCCATCCGCAACTGCAGTGTAGGTAGCTGTACTACTATATGCTTGAGTGATTACATCGTTTCCTGTAGTGTCGCCAATGACGCCAGATTGTGTAATGCCGCTGTATGAACCAATTACTGATTGCATTGTAGCGGTTGACGCAGGTGAATCTGTTATAACAAGATCAAAAGATTCATTTGCAGTAGCATTAAAATCTACTGCGTTATATGTTACGGTAATAGTGTATTCAGCATTTGCCGTTCCGCTAATAGCCGGTGTGAATAGCCAATCATCTTTTGCTACGTTAGCAGCTTGAGGAAAAACATTTACAATATTATCGTTTGTGCCATCTCCATCTAAATCATTAAAATCATTAAACAACCAAGATAGGCCATCTGCATTAACATCTTCTGTAGTGTAACATGAGGAATATGCATTTTGATTGCTCCAATCTTCAGTATAAGGAAGTCCATAAGACGCACAATCAAAAGCTGTTAAAAATGAAATTGGACCAACTTGTTGGCTGTCACCATTTCCACCAGTACAATTAGCGGTTATGTAAAAGTCATAAGCGGTATCTGGCATTAACCCGGTAAAATCATAATTTGTTGCAGAAACGTTATTGATCATTGTTCCACTTCCTGGTGTAAAGCCGTCTAGGCCAAATTCAATATCGAAAACAGTGCCAGCACCATTTCCATCTGTCCACTCAATATCGGCGCTAGTATCAGTAATCCCATTAGGACCTAGTACAAAGTTTGTGGGATCTATACATGTTGGTGCAGAAACGGTTACATTATCTACCGCCCAACCCCAAGAGTAGTCACCTACCCATCTAAATCTTACTTGTGCATTAGAAACACCAGATAATTCTGTTGTTACATTTATTTCTTCCAAACCAAAAGATGAATCATTTTGGTCTGCACCAGTATAGCTTGCAACTTGTAACCACGTACTGCCATTAAAAACTTCGACAAACCCTTGTCCGCCATAGCCAGCAGTAAAAAAATGGTTGAAAGATAAAATGATATTAGAAGCTGTTGAAACATCGAATGTGGGACTCTCTAGAGCGGCATTTTCAGCAACGCCATTTGCTCCGTAACCATCGCTGTCAAACAATGCATAGTTACCTCCCAACAACCCATCACTGTAATAAATTGTATTAGGGGGATTATAACCAACTGCCTCTCCACCAGTAGCAAATGTCCAAACGTCGCCACCTCCTGCAATGTCGTTAATGTTCCAACCCGCAGGTAGTACTAAACCACCTTCGAAGTCCTCTGATATAATCTGTGCAAACATTAGGCTAGAGGAAAACACCAATGCTGCTAGTAAGGTAATTTTTTTCATAAAGATTGATTTTAGATTTATTCCCATAAAACTACGAAGTTTCTTCTAAATAAAATGTTAAATGGCTAATTTTCAATTTTCAATAATATAGCACCGACTTTATTTGTAATTTTGCAAGAGTTTTCTCAATAATGAAAGTAACCGAACAAATCAAGCAACCCATAGCTTATGAAATGGAGCTTTTTGAGCAAAAGTTTCAGCTTTCAATGGCAAGTAAAGTAGCGCTTCTCAATAGAATTACGCATTACATTGTTAACCGTAAGGGCAAGCAAATGCGTCCTATGTTCGTTTTTTTGGTGGCAAAGATGCTTAACAATGGAGAAGTAAGTGAACGTACTTACAGGGGCGCATCTGTTATAGAGTTGATTCATACGGCTACCTTGGTGCACGATGATGTTGTGGACGATAGTAATAGGCGTCGAGGCTTCTTTTCAATAAATGCACTTTGGAAAAACAAAATAGCTGTGCTTATTGGTGATTACCTATTGTCAAAAGGACTTCTACTTTCAATAGACAATAATGATTTCGATTTACTAAAAATTATCTCTGTTGCTGTCCGTGAAATGAGCGAGGGTGAGTTGCTCCAGATCGAAAAGGCTAGAAAGCTAGATATTACCGAAGAAGTGTACTATGACATTATCCGCCAGAAAACGGCAACTTTAATTGCCGCGTGTTGCAGTTTGGGAGCCGCATCAGTAAAACCTAATTCACCAGAAGTAGAGACCATGCGAAAGTTTGGTGAACTTATAGGTATGGCATTTCAGATTAAAGACGACTTGTTTGATTATGGAGAAGAAAAAATAGGCAAGCCAACAGGTATAGACATTAAAGAACAGAAAATGACCTTGCCGTTAATACATGTTTTAAATAACTGTTCTAAAAAAGAAAAATCTTGGCTTATTAATTCTATAAAAAACTACAACAAAGACAAAAAACGTGTCAAGGAAGTTATCACGTTTGTAAAAGCTAATGGTGGGTTGGACTATGCTATTTCTAAAATGAAGATTTTCCAAAAAGAAGCACTGAGTTTATTAGATGCATATTCCGAATCTTCGTATAAGTCATCACTTAAACTAATGGTAGATTATGTTATTGATAGAAAAAAGTAGAAACTAAAATATATCTAGGTTTGTAATACTTTCTTCATCAGGTAAATACCCATAACATCGCCAAAAACGAATCCCCTGTCCATTATATTTCCAAACCACTTCAAGGTCAGGAGTAACTTCCCAAAAGCCATAATCACCTTCAGCAATAAGTGTATTGCCGTTTTGTAAACGTACCGCTCCTGAAATTCTCCCAAAATAAAGGTCTGGATCCGTAAAGCTCCAAATGATATTTGGCTCGTTGTTTACATTTGGCAAAAGAGAAAAACTACCAGGCATATCTAATTCCATTACTGTAGATTGATCCATTCCGTTCACATATACCAAAAGGTTTCCGGCACCAGGCTCATTACCTTCTAATAGATTAGGGAAGTGATTATTGAAAAATATACGCTGCCCTTGTGTGTTTTTATAGGCTTGAGGATTTCCGAATCTATATAATAGATTACCTCCTTTGTTATAATTTCCACCTGAACTTGTTGCTGCTTCCAAAGTTGTGGTGCTATGATCTATTACCCATATCTCATGATAATAATTTACACTTAAATAGATTACATCTTTTTCTTCATCATAATCAATGCCATTGGCATGCATAATATCTCCGTTATCTACGGTATCGTAATTAATATCTATTAGTTGAGGATTGTCACTTATATTACCATAATTTGGCAAATTGCTAAACTTATCTTGAATGATATGATCAAAACTATGCCATTCCCAAACAATTTGGTTTGTAGTAGGGTTTATTTCAATTAAAGCTTCAGGAAATATATCGGTCGTCTCTGTATCAACACCTACTTGTGCCGCTTCAGTACTGGTGATTCTCTCCCAAGCGATAAACAAAATATTTCCATTTGGTAGTATTTCTACATCATGGTGCGCAATAAAGTTTGGAGATGAGTAAGGGAATTCCCATGCAGTGCTTCCATCAGAGTTAAGAATTTTTAAAATTCCGCCATAGCCTCCAAATACTATCTCTGGGTTTTCACTTTTGAATATTCCCAATAATTTACCATTGGGAAGAATTTCCAAATCATTACCTAGGTTATCTTCAAAATTCCATTCGTTAACCTTAAACCCCTCCTTGTTTAATAAATAGGATTTGGTGCCGCCATTTTCAATGGCAAGTACATAGCTGTTTTCGATAAGATCTCCATCATATGCTTCAACGTTATCCGATAAAATAACAGGTGTATTTGATTGGTCATCATCATTATTGCAACTTAGAATTGTTATTGCAACTAAAAAAAGAAAGAATAAATTTTTCATAACCGTTTTCTGGTAAAATTATAAGTATTAACGATATGTACAAACTATGAAACTCTATTTTAATTAATTTTCAAGAATTATTTTCCCAACCGTGATTTTTTTCTACTTATATTAAAAAAAATTTAAATATAAATAACTGTTAATTAGTGCTTTGTGAATAATATAATAAAAATTTTCCTTTCCCAGACAACCATTAGCACCATAATTGCGTCTTTATAAATAGAAGTGCAAACGTAATCAATCTAATGAAAGTTATTCAACTTCATAAAAACGAATCTAAACTCATACAAAGAGCCACAAAAAACAATCGTGAGGCACAACATGTACTGTACGAGTTGCATTCGCCTAAAATGTTGAGCGTTTGTAGATTTTACATAAAAGATGTGCACCAGGCAGAAGAGGTAATGTTGAATGGATTTTTAAAGGTATTCAAGCATTTAAAATCTTATCGAATCGAAGGTAGTTTTGAAGGTTGGATAAGACGCATTATGGTAAGAGAGGCGATTTCATATTTAAGGCAAAAAAAGACAATTGAGTTCGCCACGGAAGATGAATACATTGAACAAGATTATACCAATAATATTAAGACCAATATCGAAGTTGCCGAAATACAGCAATTGATAGATAGTCTGCCAGAAGGTTATAAAATGGTATTTGTAATGTACGCCATAGAAGGCTATAAGCATAATGAAATTGCTGAGTTGTTGAACATTTCAGAAGGAACTTCAAAATCTCAGTTGTTCAAAGCGCGGCAAATGCTTCAAAAGAAGATTAAAGAATTAAATAACAATAGTTATGGCACCAATTAAATTTGAAGAACAATTAAAGGACAAGCTCGAAAAGCGCAGCTTGCAACCCTCAGCCGATAGTTGGGCAAAATTGTCCCAACGTTTAGATGCGGAAGAAGAAAAATCAAAAAACCCATGGTTTTGGTGGATGGGTATTGCCGCAGGTTTAATAATAATGTTGGCAATTGCCGTGCAAGTGTTCGGTTCTAAAGATGTTATGGATACTGTACCACAAATGGTAGAAGAAGATTCAATTGAAAATAAAATTGAACCAAATCAGCCAGATCAAGACAAAACCCAAATCACTAAACTTGCTCTTGAAGACCAACAAACCGAAACTGAGAAAGCGAATGATCAAAAAGTTGAGCAACCAGAAATTGTCAATTACAAATCAGTTATAAAGCAGAAGCCAAAAACCAAAATACACTTAGCTAATAATGAAGAGGTTGAAAAAAACGTAACTGAAAAAATGGATGAAGTCCATATAGTGCAAAAATCTGTAACGGAGAATGCTACAGTTAACAAGGATGCTATCACAAATGCGATTAAGGGTTTTAAAGCTGAAAACATATCGGATACCGACAGAGAAGTTGATTCCTTGTTAAAATTGGCAAGTAAAGAGCTTTTCAAAGACAAATTGAAAAAAGAAACCAGTACAACCGTTGATGCCAATTCATTATTGCAAAATGTAGAAGACGAAATGGGACAATCCTTTAGAAGCAAGGTTTTTGAAGCATTAAAGGACAGTTACGAAACGGTTAAAACTGCCGTTGCCGAGAGAAACAATTAAAGCCCAGAATTGGTTGTTATGCTAAGCGCAGTCGAAGCATATCAAATAATAAATACAATAATCAAATAAACATCAATTAATAATCAAAAGATGCTGAAGTAAATTCAGCGAAAAAAACGAACAATTATGAACACAATTACACGATTAGTAGTCTATGCCATAGTATCAATGACATTTGTTACAGCACAAGCTCAAGACACAAAAGTAGATAGTACAAAAACATCTAATCAATACAAAATCGAAACTCTCGAAGAGCTTAAGATAAAAATTGAAAAGGAAGAACGCGAGTATTTAAAGCAAGAGATTGAATCGATAAACGAAAGACTGGATGCTAAGCAGATTACGGCAGCTGAGGCAGAAGAATTAAAAAAAGAAGCCGCTAAAAAGAGAGCCGCTAATATTGAAAACAGAATGGCGATAATAGATAATAAAATCGCACTGCTTCAGCGCAATGATAGTGATTATGATTTTGAAAATGAATCACTTCGTTTAGGAATAAATCTTGGCAGGTTTACCGGTTTTGAAATATCTTCTGAAGAAAGGGTAAAGAAGCCTAAAAAATACGATAGACGCACCACTACAGATGTTGTTTTTGCATTTGGTTTAAATAACGCCTTAATCGATGGTGTAAGTTTGGATGATTCTCCATACAAAATAGGTGGTTCGGGATTTATGGAACTTGGTTACGCTTGGAAAACAAGAATCTTCGACAATACCAACTTCTGGAGATTAAAGTACGGTTTTTCTTTTCAGTGGAATAAATTCGATATCAAGGATAATAATTTCTTGGTAAATACAGATGGAGACATTTCTCTACAAGAGTTTCCAACAGATTTAAATAAGGCCAAATTTAGGACGACCAATTTAGTAATTCCTGTGCATTTGGAGTTTGGACCTTCCAGAAAAATTGAAAAGGAGAACTATTTTAGGTACTCTACCCATAAAAAGTTAAAAATAGGACTTGGAGGTTATGCAGGTCTTAACATAGGGAGTATGCAAAAACTAAAGTACAAGGAAGATGGTAACCGCATTAAGAATAAACAAAGAGGAGGCTTTGAAGTTAATGAATTTGTATATGGTGTAAGCGGATATGTGGCTTTAGGTGGTGTTGCGCTATATGCAAAGTACGATCTTAATCCATTGTTTAAAAACCAGTCCGTTGACCAAAATAACATTTCTTTAGGAGTGCGCTTTGATATGGATTAATAAGAATATTTCATCAATCAATTTTTGAGTGTTAAAGGCCTTGATCTAGAAATGGATTGAGGCTTTTTATTATTCTAATTGTATATGTTTTACAATCGAATACTTTATCTTAATTTTACAGTCTTGTCATTCCTGCGTAGGCAGGAATCCACAAAACCCTAAAAATATTAATAAAATAGATTCCTGCCTTCGCAGGAATGACAAAAAGTTGATTTCACAAAACACCATAGCACAAGTTTTTGAAACCGCTCGCGTAGAGGAGGTCATTGGTGATTTTGTACAGCTAAAAAAAGCAGGAAGCAATTATAAAGGCTTAAGCCCTTTCAGCGATGAGCGTACTCCAAGTTTTATGGTGTCTCCCGTAAAACAAATCTGGAAAGATTTCTCAAGTGGCAAAGGTGGTAATGCGGTGACATTTTTGATGGAACACGAGCATTTTACCTATCCCGAAGCCATAAAATACTTGGCCAAGAAGTACAATATTGAAATTGAGGAAATTGAGCGAACCGATGAAGAAAAAGCGCAAGCCGATACACGTGAAAGTTTGTATTTGGTGAGTGAATATGCCAATGAGTATTTTCAAAAAATATTGCATAAAACAGATCAAGGAAAGGCTATTGGTTTAAGCTACTTTAAGGAGCGTGGCTTTAAGGAAGAGACGATTAAAAAGTTTCAACTGGGCTATGCTTTAGATGAGTGGCAAGCCTTTACTGATGAGGCTTTGGGAAAAGGCTATAAATTAGAGTTCTTAGAGCAAACGGGACTGACCATAGTTAAGGAAGAAAAGCGCTTTGACAGATTTAAAGGCAGAGTGATGTTTCCCATACATAGCATGAGCGGCCGTGTGCTTGGTTTTGGTGGTCGTATTTTAACCAATGATAAAAAAGCGGCAAAATATCTTAATTCACCAGAAAGCGAGATTTACCATAAAAGTAAAGTACTGTACGGTCTATATTTTGCCAAGCAATCCATAGCCAAAGAGGATAATTGTTTTTTAGTTGAAGGGTACACGGATGTAATTCAGTTTTATCAAACAGGAGTTAAGAATGTGGTGTCTTCATCTGGTACAGCGTTAACCTCTGAGCAAATAAGACTTATCAATAGACTCACCAAGAATATCACTGTGCTTTTTGATGGTGATGCTGCTGGTATTAGAGCTTCAATCCGTGGAATAGATTTAATTTTGGAACAAGGTATGAACGTTAAGGTTTGTACTTTCCCAGATGGCGAGGATCCAGATAGTTTTGCAAAGTCCAACACTTTAGAAGAGCTCACAACCTATCTAGATGAAAACGCTAAGGACTTTATTCAGTTTAAAGCATCGCTTTTGGTAAAGGAAGCCAAAAATGATCCCATAAAAAAGGCAGAAACGATTCGTGAGATTGTAAATAGCATTGCTAAGATTCCAGATGCCATTAAGCGCGAAATCTATGTGCAAGAGTGTGCTTCGATTATGGATATTAGCGAAAATGTGCTGTTTAGCACATTAGCACAGATCTCTAAAAAAGAATTTCAAGAGGCCAATAAGAAACATAAGCAACAACAACAGGCATTTGAGGTTGTAAAAAGTAAGCCAGAGCAAAAACAGAAGGTTGACGTTCAGTATGAATTAGAACGAAAGATCATAGAAATCTTGATGCTTTATGGTAATAGAACAGAACATTTTGAAGATTTGATCTTAAAGGAAGATGAGGTTTCTGGCGAATTGCTTTTAGAACCAACCATGCACGAAGCACGTGTTTTTGAAAAAATATACCTTGATCTTCAAGAGGATGAAATGATGTTTTCTAATGAAAAATTTAGGGAATTGTATTATGCAATTATTGACAAATTAAATCAAGATGAAGACTTCTCAACCAAAGACTTTATTAATCAATTAGACCAGGAAACAGCGAGTGAGGTTACCAGTATCTTAATGGAGGAAGAAAAATACAGCTTGCATGATTGGCAGCGTAATCAAATCTTACCAAAGGAAAAGGAGCACTCAATTTCACAATTGGTGAGCCAGACCATTTTAAGCTTACGTTGTTATTTGATAGACCAAAAAGTTGCAGAGTACAAAAACGAAACCTTGAGAGAGGGTGTGGATTCACGTTCAGTTATAGAAGATGTTAAGGATTATGTTGGTCTTAAAATGCTCTTATCGCGTAAACTGGGCAAGGTTATTGGTGGTTATTCCGTTAAGTAAGATTATGGTGCTTAGCTTGGTGGATTAAATCCACAATATTGGTCACGTTAAGTTTCTTGAATAATCTAGCTTTATAAGTACTCACGGTTTTTTCGTTAATGTCCAGTTCTTCCGCTATTTCCTTATTTTTTCTGCCGATAGAAAGTAATTTCAGTACCTCAACCTCTCTGGTTGAAAGTTTTTTAAACATTCGGCTTCTACTTTTTCGAGTGTCTTCGTAGCGCAGATGTTTATCCATTTTTTCGCTTAATGAAACTTCTCCTCCATGTATTTTTCTTACTGCAGCCTCTATGGTGTCAACGTCGGCCGTTTTGTTGAGGTAGCCAGAGGCACCAGCTTTCAATGTACTAATGGCATAGATTTCTTCAGGTTGATGACTAAACATCAAAACATTAATCGATTTATTTTCTTTTTTAATAGCTCTTAGCGCGGTAATACCATTAAGTTCAGGTAGGTCAATTTCTGAAATAATAACATCAACTTTATGACGTCTTACAAATTCAAAAATCTCAATACCACTACTTAACTTGCCTACAACTTTTAAATCTGGTTTACTATTCAAGAACAGTTCTAATCCTGTTCTAACAATAGGATGGTTGTCAACAATCAAAATATGTATCATGACATTTGTTTTTGGGTTGGTTAGGGTTAAATAAAATAGCAAAAACTAAGTCAAGCGTAATCGGGGATTTGCTGCGTAAAAATAATTAAAAATTAAACGATTTAAGCAATTTATTCGATAAAAGGCAAGTTTTACCTTAAATTATTAGGAATTTCACAAACAGGTATTGGTACCATTTTATGTTGATTTCGAGTATTATAGCTTGTGAAAATCTGAAAAACTTCTTGCTGTCTTCCTGTAAAATCATTTGCAGTTTTACCTTCATCCTTCATTTGCATTGCCCATTCTAATTCTGGATAAGATGCACCAATTTGGTCCTCGTCGCTACGAGCATCACCAAATAAACCATCACTAGGGGCTGCTTTCATTATGGACTCAGGTACCTTTAAATACTCGCCAATGGTGTATACTTCTGATTTTAATAAATCAGCAATTGGACTCAAATCCACTCCGCCATCACCATATTTTGTAAAAAATCCGACACCAAAATCCTCTACTTTATTTCCTGTTCCGGCTACTAACAGTCCTAATAAACCAGCATGATAATAAAGCGTTGTCATTCGTAATCGCGCTCTAGTGTTCGCTAATGCCATATCAACGGTTTCTTGTTTGCCATTTAGGCTGACTTCGGTTTTAAATTCTTCGAAAACCGGTGTTAGATCTACACGCGCATCGCTAACGTTAGAAAAACGGTTTTTTAGCTCTGCGATATGTTCCTGTGCTCTTGTCACATGACTTGCTGCTTGGTGAATGGGCATTTCTATACACAAAAGGTCTAAACCTGTTTTGGCACACAGTGTTGAGGTTACGGCAGAATCAATCCCACCAGAAACGCCTACAACAAATCCATTAACTCTTGCTTTTGTAGCATAATCCTTTAGCCAATCGACAATATGGTTTACAACCTTTTCTGTTTGCATAATATTTAAAATTTTAGGCAAAGAAACGTACCTTTGCACAACAAAAATAACGGAATCGTGTTAGGATTAAAAATGATTTGTAAAATGTCTATAAGAATTTACATATTAGTAATATTTGCTCTCTTTTTATGGTCTTGTGATAACGATTCTAAGGTCGAAAATGAAATTGAAGCAATTGAATTGGATTTTGTTGTGGAGCGTTTTGACAAGGCCTATGCAGATGCAGAAGTCAAGGATTTACCAAAACTAAAACAGGCTTATCCGTTTTTGTTCTCTAAACAAGTACCAGATTCGATTTGGGTTAAGAGAATGAGCGATACATTACAGGATATGTTGTTGAATGAGGTTAATAAGGCCTATCCGGATTTTAATGAAGAAAAGGAAGATTTAAGAAGTCTCTTTAAACATTTAAAATATTACGATAAGACTTTTACTGTACCTAGAGTGGTCACGCTAACTAACGATGTAGATTATAGAAATAAAGTCATCGTTACGGATACTTTGTTGCTCATTGCGTTAGATAACTTTTTGGGTGAAAATCATGAGTTTTACCAAAATATACCTAGGTATTTAGCAGCTAATATGCAAAGTAATCAGATAGTGCCAGAGGTCGCTGAAAACTATGCTGAAAAGTATGCGTTTCAAACTAACAGGAAAACTTTGCTGGATGAAATGATCTATTTTGGGAAACTATTATACTTTAAGGATGTTATGACTCCTTTTGTGTCTGATGAACAAAAAATTGGCTACACCGAACAAGAGCTAAAATGGGCAGAAGCTAATGAAAGCCCTATATGGAGCCATTTTATAGAAAATGAAATGCTTTTTAATACAGATGGTAAACTTTCAAGTCGTTTTATAGCAGATGCCCCATACTCTAAATTTTATTTGGAATTGGATAACGAATCTCCGGGAAGATTAGGACAATATATAGGCTGGCAAATAGTAAGAGCTTATGCCGAAAACACCGATGAAAACATAATGTCCTTGATGCAGAAGGAGCCAGAGGAAATTTTTAATAAATCGAAATTTAAACCAAAACAATAATGGCTAAAACCATACAATCTAAAATAGAACTAAACGTAGAGCTTGATGAAAACCGTGTGCCAGAAAAATTGAAGTGGTCTGCACAAGATGGTGGAGTTAATAATGAAGAGGCCAAGGCTATCATGCTATCTGTCTGGGACGGCAATGCTAAAGAAACTTTAAAAATAGACCTGTGGACAAAGGATATGCCTGTGGATGAAATGAAACAATTCTTTCACCAGACTTTAGTGACTATGAGCGATACGTTTTTACGCGCAACGCAAGACGAAAAAATGACAGCGACAATGAAAGACTTCTGCGACTATTTTGCAGAAAAGTTGGAGTTGAAAAAATAAATCCTTCAGTTTAGTCACCAGAATTATAAAATGGTACGGTATTGAAACAATCAGCATGGTCTGAATTGGCGTAGTCTGGATTTTGTCTTTTAAAACGCATAAATTCAGCTGTGTCATAGACCTCCCAAACTGTTAATTCGTTGCGCTTTCCGGCTTTTGTTTTTAAATCTATTTTGTGCTGGGCAATCATTCTATCCACAATTTGTCTGTCTCCTATTCGCATTTTTTTACTTGAGCTATGTCCTTTATTTATATGCTTAACAATCCAATAAAACTTTACGTCTCTATCTGATTGGTTATTAGTTTCTTTAGTATCAGTAGTCGTTAGTGTTTTGCCTTCGGCTTCATTGGTGAGAATCAGCTCATTGTTTGAGGAATCTTGTTCTAAATTGGTTTCAACTATAGGATTTTCTGAAACCGTTATGGTTTTATGTCGTAAGAGTGTAATAATGATTAACCTATCTTTTAATTTGACTTCTGTAACATACCTGCCATTGGGAATGCCAGCTAAGGGAATTTGTGTTTTTTATCCTCAACGAGAAAAGTTTTTTCAAAACTGTCGTTGTAGATGTTAACCTTGTAAATATTAACTTCACTTTCAAGCAATAAGCTATCGCCAAACTTATTTAAAGAGTGGTTTAGGTCTTTGGCTCTAAAATTAATGTTTTGTATGATACTAGACTCTTGACAAAAGACAAGAGGGGTTATTAGTAGGCATACTATGTAGCAGATACTTTTCATCATAAGTAGGTTTTTGTTTTTGGGAAACAACCGATAACCAAAAAAATGCTTTAAGAATTTTCGATTATCTGGGAGTAAAAATATAAACGAATGGTGTTTTAAAAATACAACTTAGTTGTATGACGTTTTTATAAGTCAAAAAGCTTGTGCTATCGCCATAAATCAAAAAACTTATGGTGAATGGATTAGTGTTTTTTTTGATTTTATCTTGGGACTGACCTTTATTCTTAAACATTAGAGTGTAAAGTTTATAAACCCATAACAAAATGGTAAAACTTTAGTAATGCATCAATACAAAAAGTGTTCTATTTTTGTGGAGCTATTAATCATTACAGAAACATTAGTTAGGCCTTTATATGAGAAGGAAGCTAGTGTTTTTTTATTGGTCGCTGTTATAAACAATTTTACCATTAAAGATGGTCATTACTACTTTGGTGTCTAAAATTTTGTCTTCATCAACCGTCATTAAATCTTGGTCATAAATGGTAAAATCTGCAAGTTTACCAACACTGACAGACCCTTTAATGTTCTCTTCAAAAGCACCATAAGCTGCATCTAACGTGTAAGATTTAAGAGCTTGTGCTCTGGTCATTTTTTGTTCAGGTTCATAGCCTCCTTCAGGAGTACCATTTAAGGTTTTTCTACTTACACTGGCATAGAAACTAGCAATTGGGTTAATGGGCTCTACAGGGACATCAGTGCCATTTACAATGGGAACACCGCTCTGTAATAAGTCTTGCCACATATACGCACCTTCCTTTATGCGCTTCTCGCCTAGACGGTCGATGGCCCAAGGTCTATCGGAAGACATATGTACTGCTTGCATTGCAGGAATAACATTTAATTCGGCAAAACGTGGAATGTCTTCCGGATGTAAATGTTGTGCATGCTCAATCCTAAATCTGTGGTCTTTGGCTAACTTTGGTAAATCCTTAAAAGCCATTTCGTAACGGTCCAATATCTCTCTGTTGGCCCTGTCTCCGATGGCATGTGAGCACACCTGAAAACCATGCTTAAGTCCATTTAATGAAGTTTCCTTTACAAATTCCATTGGTAAGGTTTCGTGACCAAAATGGTTTGGTCTGTCTGAGTAAGGTTCTAAAAGCCAAGCGCCACGAGAACCTAACGCTCCATCACAATTCAGTTTTATGGATCTAATGGTAAAAAGATGATCGTCATCTACCATAATGCCTTTTTTGTACCAGTCATTAAGCAATTCTTCATCCCAACCTGTAAGCATGGCATAGATACGTGTTTGCATTTTGCCTTCGGATTTCATTTTTTCATAAAGTGCAATGGTTTCTTTTGGGATGCCAGCATCATGAAAACTCGTTATACCATTTTTATGGCAGGCTTCTACAGCCAATTGAAAAGCTTTTGCATCTGATTCTGGTGTCTTTTCTGGTATATGGTCCGTAATTAGGGTTTGTGCACGTTCATTAAAAACACCAGTCGGTCTACCTGAGGCATCTACCAAAACTTCACCGCCTTCGACTTCATATTGCTTTACACCGTCTAGGGCTAAATTTTGCAATCCAGCAATTTCCATGGCCTTTGCGTTTGCAAATCCAGCATGTCCACTGGCATGCTTTAAAAAAACAGGGTTTTCTGGTGAAACTTCGCTCAACAAATAATGCGTTTGAAACCCATGAACAAGCTCGGAAGGCATACTGTCCCATTTACTTTGATGCCAGCCACGACCTACAATCCACTCGCCAGGTTGTGCGGTTTTTACACGTTCTGCTACAGCATCAACTATGGCTTGGTAGCTTGTGGTATTCATTAGGTTTAAATTGAGTTCATTATAACCTAAGCCCATAAAATGTCCGTGACCTTCAATTAAACCAGGTGTCATGGTCTT
Source organism: Leeuwenhoekiella palythoae (assembly GCA_964221315.1). GTDB lineage: Bacteria > Bacteroidota > Bacteroidia > Flavobacteriales > Flavobacteriaceae > Winogradskyella > Winogradskyella palythoae_A. Next base: position 133,705 of record CAXPYI010000012.1, read on the forward strand.
GCCTTTTAAATCTATAAGTTCAGTTTGATCATCTTTATAAGTCTCGGCTTCTTCTAAACTGCCAGCAAAGAGAATTTTGTTGTCTTTGGTAGCAACAGCTTCTACCGTAACATTTGTAGAATCCACGGTGTAAATAGTGCCACCATAGATGAGCATTGTTGCAGATTCGTTGTTGGGGTTTGAACAAGCTGTTATGCAGATTAAAATTATTAGTGAAGAGAAAAAGGAAAGTCGTCTGTGTTTCATAAGGTTTTGATTTTATAGTAAACTCTATTAATGGTGTTTGGGTTAAGTGCAATTGTTTTTGATTTTTCCTAATGCTTTGGGAAATGTAGATTTCATAAAATCCAAGTGTTCGTCCATAACATCTATTTCCACAACAAGTGTATTACAATCTTTTTCTTCTAAAAGTTTGTAAGTTTCAGTAGCTCCAGACCATACTCTTGTTTCTTCATCAATTGGCTGCTCTTTGCCATTCTTTACAATTCCGATATGCTTAAACTGCATGATTTTATTCGGAATGTGATTTACAACACTGCTATAAATGCCATTTTTGCCTGGCCCAAGAAACATAACTTTACCACCTTCTTTCCAATTATCCGAGATGGCATAAGAATCTTCTTCAAACACACTTATCCAATCACGGTAGGCGCTCTCATCCCAAAGTGCCTTCCAAATTTTGGACCGCTCTGCCTTTATTTTAATTGAAAAATGTAGTCTGTTCATCTTGGTTTAGTTTTATAAGTAGAACCTTTAGAAAGAAGTGCCGATAAAATTAGCTAAAACAAACCAGAAGGTATAAAAACAGCTAATAAAGGTGCCTATAATATAAAAAAATGACCTAAGTTTCTTAAATCCAACTCTGTTGTTAAGGTAGTACCAATCAAATAATTCTAATAAGATTCCTAAAGAATAAAATATATTTGCTCCAATTCCCCATATAATGACCCCAAGGGTGTCTTCTAACTTCCATTGATAATGGCTTTCAGCTAAAACATTTATAATTACCAATAATCCCGATACTCCTACAAACAGATTAAATATCCATCTTTTAGATTCCCACCATTTGACATTGGATTTGAGTTCTTGTATGGTCATTTTTTAGATAAACTTAATAACACTAAATATTTATTGCTTCTCGACAAATGCCTTAAACTGCCGTAGCCATTTTTCAGCTGGCTTCTTATACATGCTAGGAAACAAAATGGCTATGAGTTTTGGCATAAACCAATTGATGCGTGTGTATTCAAACTCGTATGCGTAACGGGTTTGAGTGTCGCTAAGTGCTATAAAATTACACTTCATTGTATTATCCATGTGCTTATGGTGATAATGTGCCTCAAAGGTATGAGGTAATTCATTTTTGGTAATGGTTTCTGTTAACTCCATTTCTCGCTTACCGTGTTTGTAATACATTTTTGCAATAGCTCCAGTTTGCCCTTTGTCCCCACTGATGTGTACTTTTTTTTCAAATCCATCTTGAAACTCTTTCAGGTTTTTTGGGTCTGCAAAAAGCTCGGCAACTTTTTCTATAGGTTGGTTGATGTCAATAAATCCTTTGTGTTTCATTTAGTTAGGGTTTTATTATGCGCTACAGCTTTAGTTATCCAATAGTATAAAACCTTGTACTATAAATACCGGTATGTTTTAATTAATCGGTTTCTATTTCTAAACATCAGTTATGAGCTGTGCTTAAAGATATTAATTTATTGCTTTAAACAAATGTTCGACAATAATCTCAGCAGCCTTTTGGCTTCCTCTTAAGGAAGGATGAAAACCATCTGTGGAATAGTAGTCTAGTTGTTCTGAAGTATCGAAATAGGATTTCCAGGCCTCGCCAACCGGAAGTAGAATAGCATCATTCAATTTCGCGGCTTCTCTGTGGTTTTTAATAACTCCATCAAAAGTTTTGTAATACGTTAATGAAGGCCAAACCATAAAAAAACATAACTGAGCATTGTTTTCTTTACATATTGCATTGAATCTTTTGCCATAATTTATTAAGATTTCCTTTCCGAATTCTTGTGAAGAAGGGCCTTGTTGAACTATAACATAATCGTATTGTTTTGTTTGTATTTCCTTTTGGACTTTTCCTTCATTCCAATGATCTATTAAGGCGTAGTTAGGCAACGCAATCGTCTGGGTCTTTATAGTAATATCTTTTGCTTTGGCCGTGGCTTCAACAAGTTTTGGTAGGTTATTAGTGTATGTGAGACTGTTGCCTACGAACAAGATGTTATAGGTCTTAGTGCTATTATTTGTTCTTACTGTGTTACAACTTATAAAGATTAATAAAATGAGGACTAACCTTAGTGACTTCATTCTTCAATAGGTTTGTTTGTTGAAGTAGCGCAATCTATTTGCCATTGGTCTCCATATTTCTTATAGATAGCTGTCCAGGCAAAGTGAGTCTTACCTTTTATGGAGTCTCCATTTTCATTTTGTCTTGAGACAGTGACAATTTTATCTACAATGGTATAGGCCATGGTGCCATCGTCTGAAAACTTAATAATAGGTTCAGAAACATCATCCCACTCTAAAAACTCAACACTCGAAAAATAAGCATGATATCTAGATATGGTCTCACTCTTCTTAGGTGAACTTATCACACCCTTGTTTACGGAAATAAAATTCTTAGAGAGTTGATTTGCAAATGCAATGGAATCTTTGTTAAAATGGTAATCTCGTTGGGCATTATGCAATTTTAAAATTTTTTCTTTTTCCGATTCAAAATCCACTTTTTTTCCATCATTGCAAGACGAGAGTGTTAAAAAAATTAAAGTAAAATTAAAGCATACTAGTAGAGGTGTTTTCGCTTTCATGGTCTGGTTGTACTTGTACAACTAAGTTACCCAAAAGCTTTAAAACTGGGCGTTTTTTTGACAAAACTTTGTGATTTGGCTTGGTGTAAATAGTGAAGCTTTTAATTCTGGGCAATTATATTTTTGGAAGTAACGTAGAATGGATTTACGTTAAAAATATCTGAAGAGGCTGAGTTAATATATTTTGGGTTTTCGGTTTGTTTTTCCATAAACTTAACTGTATCATAAACCTCCCAAACCGTCAATTTGTTTTGTTGACTTCGATTGACTTTGGTTTCGAGCTTGTTTTTAGAAATCATTTTTAAAACATGGGCTTCGTCAACCAACTTCATGCTTTTATAAGAATTGGTTCCGTTGATTATTTCCAATTGTATCCAATAAAATTTTTGTTTTGTTTTGGCCTGTGTGTTAGGTTTGTTTCCTGTTAAAAGAAATTCGATATCATACCTGGGCTGACTATCTATGGCGTTCATTTCCTCATCTAGCATTGTCCCTTTCCACTGGGCATCATCATCTTTGCTGTTCTCGGTTTCAATGATATCTTCTTCTTCGACATAATTACGTTTAATGATATGCATTTCTGCTATTTTCTTTTCTAAATAGACATCTACAGTAAATTTTCCCTCAGGAAGATTTTCTAGAGAAATATTGGCCGAGTTATTGTTGATTTCAAAAAGTTGATCATAATCTTCATTGAATATATCAACTTTAATAATCTTGCTGTCACACCTTAAGATTAAACTGTCTCTGGTAGGGTTAAGGTAGTGCTTTAGTTCTTTAACTTTTGGATTGAAGTTTTTTAGCAAGGTTACATTTTGACCGTGACTTGTAAAAGCGGCTATAAATATAAGTAGTGTGCATATTCTTGTAGTCATAATATTCACATTAAAGATTTGAGGGATTGTCTTAAGTACTTACTAAAATATGACCTTATAATCAGTTGTGATATGTTTTGGGATGTTTTGCTGATTTTTTAGATGTCTTGTTGCTTAAATCGCTGAAATACAAAAAAATAAGATTTTTTAAATAGACAACACTGAAGTGATTGATTTACGAAATGGTTTACTAGCAACAGTAATATAGTTTATGCTTAATTGTTGGGTGTGCCTTGTGCCAGCAGAATTTCCTTAGCTGTTTTTTTATTAGAAGAATAATAGGGGTTGACATTGAAAAGTCTAGATGTGATTGAATTTATGTAGTTATTGTTTTCAGTTTGTTTTTCCATAAACTTGGCAGTGTCGTAAACCTCCCAAATTGTTAGTTCATTTAGTTTGCCTTGATTGGTCTTGCTTTCAATTTTGTGCTTTGCAATAAGTTTGTCAACCTCTGGTTGAGTTGCCATTTTCATAGTCCTTCTCGATGAAGTTCCGCTATTGACCAAATAAGAGATCCAATAGACTTTATTACTGGTATTTGGTTTTTTAGCCCTCCAATTGAGCATATCCGTCATGCTGGTTCTTGGTCTATTAGGAGTAATAACGCTGCTGTTTTCAGTGACTGTGGTTTCGGGTTTTAGAATTTCAGCTTTTTCTGTTTCTTTAATATTTAGAGCTTCATCATTTATGGCGAGTTGCAATTCGGTTTTAGGCATGATCACTACAGGTACTCCGAGGGTTATTTGTTCGGTAAATTGTGGAAGCGCATTCATTTTAGAATTATTTAAATTATACCGAGCTTTTAGAATAGGTAGGTTATTGATTTTTGGCCTCGATTTTGTTTTTTCAATAGCTTGAAAATCGAGAGGTGTTCCTTTTATGGTTTCATGTCTAAGTAAGGTCATTAAGATACGTTTATCAATCATCTTAGCTTGGACAACCAGTCTTCCTAAAGGTGTACCGTCTAATGGAATTTTAACCTCTTTACCACCAACCTGAACGGTTTTTTCAAAATCCTGATTAAAAATCTCTACACTGTATATGGTTTTGTCACTTTTCAGTATTAAACTATCTCCAGCTTTATTTAGACTGTGCTTTAATTCTTTAGCTCTAAAATTGATGTTTTGTAATAGCGTAGACTTTTGGCCATAGGTAAATACCGCCAAAAACATAAAAACCATTAAAAAAAAGTTTTTAAGCATTAAAAACATGGATTAATTAAAATATTGTTATGAAAAATCGAGGAAAAACAATATTGTAATTAACTAAAATACATCACAAGACAACATTAAGGCACAAGATCAAGACAGGTTGCACTTTTTTTAGCCTAGGTGTATCCTCAATCGCTGTAATGCAAAAAAACAAGATTTAAAAACAATTATTCTTTATAGATTACTGAGTGCTATCTTTATGGTTTGATGATGTGTAGTAAGGCTCAACATTAAAAAATTTAGACTTAGAAGAGCTGAAATAATTTGGATTTCTTAGTTGCTTGCGCATAAATTTTGAAATGTTATAAACTTCGTAAACAACTAACTTATTATTTTTGCCAATTTTGGTATTTATTTCTAGCTTGTTTTTAGAAATCATTTTTGCAACATCGTCTTTGCGCTCAAGACTCATGGTTTTGTAAGACCCGGAGCCACCAACACTTTCGTAAACAACCCAGTAAGAAACGGGCTTTTTAGAACTTTCTTCAACAGAAGCTATTGTTTCCGATAATTTTGCCTCTTCGATTTCTACAGAAGATATGTCAGTTTCATCTAAAGTAGCAAGTTCGGTTTTAGTGGCATTATTTTCTAAGGTCTCATGTATTTTTAGGTACATGACAATACGTTTCTTCCCTAATCGCGCTTGTACAATAAACCGGCCTTCTGGTATTAGACTAAGATCAATTTTAGCTTCATTGCCATTAATATTGAAGGTTTTCATATAATCTTTATTGAATATATCGACCTGTTGTATGGTTTTTTCACTTTTTAGAACTAAGCTGTCGCCATTTTTATTTAGAGCTTGCTCTAATGCTTCAGCTCTCTTATTCACGTTTTTTTCAAATATCGCTCGCTGGCCGTAAACAAATACAGAAAAGAAGGTGAGTGCTAAAATGAATAGATTTTTAGTCAATATACTTTTTTTACATGCACGCATCAAATGATCTTTTATAACGTAAGTTAATTTGAAACAGAAAAATTAGTTAACTCTAAGTGAAAAAATGTTAATCCATTTAGTTTAGTGATACATATCATAAATTAGACTGGTAATTAATATTAAAGGGTTGCCATTTACAGTTTTAAATAATTAAATTAGCTTATGCGAAAAATTTTATTTGGAGTCATATTAACATTGATTGTACTATTCTCCTTTAAATATTGTGGAGACAAAAAGGAAGAACAAATCGTCTTAAAAGAAAACTCAGCTCTCATCCAAGAGCAATTAAATAACGTAAGTAAACTCGTAGTGACCGAAGGCCATTTCAGTGAGGTCTTTACATACGAAAATTCTAAGCGCATTTTTGGGGATTTAATTGAGGCAGAAAAAAAAGCACTAGTTGTTGTCAATGCAGATGTAACGGTAGCTTACGATTTATCTAAAATTGAATACAATATTGATGAAACCACAAAAACACTGCAAATACTAAGCATCCCTAATGAAGAAATAAAAATAAGTCCAGATTTTGAATACTACGATATTCAAGCAGATTACCTAAATCCTTTTGAGGCCAAAGACTACAATGAGATTAAAAAAACCGTGAGGCAACAATTAATGAAGAAAATTGAAAATTCAGATTTAAAGTCTAACGCACAAAATAGATTATTAAGCGAACTTTCTAAATTTTATATTCTTACCAATTCCTTAGGTTGGAAACTAGAGTATAATCAAACACCAGTTGAAAGTCTTGAGGGTTTAAACACGCTTAAACTATAACTTATTACTCAAGGAAACCCAACCACCACCATTAGTAGCTTCAATGTTGTTCAAATTCAGAAACTTGGCGGCTTTAGCGGAACGTACACCACTGGCACAGCAAGTGACCACTGGTTTGTTTAGTTTTTTTACTTCTTCAACTCTGTTGTTCAATTGATCTAGTGGAATGTGCACAGCATTTTCAATATGGCCAGCATCCCATTCACGTTCACTACGTACATCAAGAATTACAGCACCATTTTCTAAAAATTCATCAACTTGTCGTTTTTTACTACCAAAAATAAAATCCAAAAATCCCATAGTTTTACTTTTTGCATAAATTTACGTTGAATTAATTATGTTCTAAAATTGAAAGCGGAAACACGAAAAGACGAAATCATAAAAACAGCAGCCAAATTATTTAAAGAAAAGGGTTTTAGCGCAGTAACGATGCGCGATTTGGCGTCTGCTATGGGAATGAAAGCAGCTAGTTTGTACAATCATATAAAATCTAAACAAGAAATCTTAAAAGAGATTATTATTTCACTGGCAGAAGAGTTTACTCATGGTTTAGAGTTAATTCAAAAGTCAGATATTTCTAGTATTCAAAAAATAGAAGAGGTTGTAAAATTGCATGTTAATATTACCTCCCAGAATAAGTTTGGTATGGCGTCTTTAAATAACGATTGGATGCATCTTGAAGAAAAATTAGATTATTATCTCGAACTACGCTCTAATTACGAGGAAGAGTTAAGGCAAATAATAGCAGATGGAGTCAAAAAGGGCGAAATAATAGACGAAAATATTGAGATCATGTTGTTTTCAATCTTATCAACCTTAAGATCTTTATATTTGTGGATTCCTAAAAAAGACTACTTAAATCCAGAAAAATTATCACAAGAGTTAAGTACAGTTCTTGTTAAAGGTATTAACAAAAAAATCGATTAATTTTTTGTAAATTTGTCAAGTAAACTAACAACTGTTAGTTTTTTTAGTTTGTAATTCGAAATCGTTTTCGAATTAAGCTTAAAAGTTTTAAAGTTTAGATTATAACTGTTAATGGCAGATTTTCATAAATTAAGAATAAAAGATATTTACAAGGAAACAAAAGATACATCAGTTATCGCTTTTGATATTCCTGAAGCATTGCAAGACGAATTTAAATTCTCGCAAGGGCAACATTTAACGCTTAAGGCATTAATTAATGGCGAAGATGTACGTCGTTCATATTCGCTATGTTCTAGTCCATTTGATAACGAGTGGAAAGTGGCAGTCAAAGAAATTCCAGGAGGAAAATTCTCAACCTTTGTCAATAGCACATTAAAAGCAGGAGACGAGCTAGATGTTATGGCACCTAGCGGAACATTTGGCGTAGATTGTAATGCTGATAATGCTAAAAACTACTTGTTTTTTGCAGCAGGAAGTGGTGTTACGCCAATTCTTTCAATGATTAAAGCACATTTGGCAGCAGAGCCAAACTCAACTTGTAAGCTGTTTTATGTCAATAGAACAGCAAAATCCATTATCTTTAAGGAAGAGTTAGAGCAATTAAGAAACACCTATTTCGGTCGCTTGGAAATCTATTATTTCCTAACCAAAGAAAAGCGAGATATTGAGTTGTTCAATGGTCGTTTTGATGATGAGAAAATGAAAGTTCTCACCAAAACATTCATTGATATTCCAGATACAAGCGAAGTATTTTTGTGTGGGCCAGAAGATATGGTCAATTACGTGAGTAATTATCTGGCTGAAGCAGGTTTGCCAAAAGATTTAATTCATTTCGAATTATTTGTAAAAGGCCTAACCGAAGAAGATAAAAAACGTGTTGAGCGTTTGTCAGAACAAAAAATTGATGGTGTCGAAGTTGTTATTATCGATGGTGGAAAAGAATTCCGTTTTACAATGCAGCAAGATGATGATAATATTTTAGATGGCGCACTAACAGCCGGAGCAGATTTGCCATTTGCTTGCAAAGGAGGCGTTTGCAGTACGTGTAAGTGCCAAGTAATGGAAGGCGAAGTTGAAATGAAAATCAACTATGCGCTAGAAGAAGATGAAGTTGCACAAAACTATGTGTTAAGCTGTCAAGCAGTCCCAACTACTAAAAGAGTAGTGGTCGATTTCGACGTGTAAAATTCCTGCGAAAGCAGGAATCTCATAATATTGAAAAAGAAAAATTAAGTTTCACCAGCTAAAAGCAATAAGCTAATAGCCAAAAGCTAAAAGAAATGAGTGAAGATCAAATCAAAAATTTAGAAGCAGAATTTGAAGCGCGTATCGCTCGCGATGAAAAAATTGAGCCTAAAGATTGGATGCCAGAAAAATATCGTCAAACGCATATTAGGCAAATCAGTCAGCACGCACATTCCGAAATTGTAGGAATGTTGCCAGAAGGTAACTGGATTACTCGTGCGCCATCCTTACGTCGTAAAGTAGCCTTGTTGGCTAAAGTACAAGATGAGGCTGGTCACGGATTATATCTTTACAGTGCTTGCGAAACATTAGGAATCTCGCGAGACGAGTTATACGAACAATTACATTCTGGTAAAGCAAAATATTCTTCTATATTCAACTACCCAACAGTAACTTGGGCAGATATGGGTGCTATCGGTTGGTTGGTAGATGGTGCAGCCATTATCAATCAAGTGCCACTTTGCAGCACGTCTTTTGGTCCTTATGCAAGAGCTATGGTGCGCGTGTGTAAAGAAGAAAGTTTTCATCAGCGTCAAGGTTACGAAATTATGCTAAAGCTTTGTAATGGAACACCAGAACAAAAAGAAATGGCTCAAGATGCACTTAACCGTTGGTGGTGGCCAAGTTTAATGATGTTAGGTCCAACTGATGATATGTCAGTTCACACCGAACAATCAATGAAATGGAAATTGAAGCGAAAAACCAATGACGAGTTGCGTCAGCAGTTTATTGACCAAACCGTGCCACAAGCTGATATTTTAGGATTAACAATTCCAGATCCAGATTTAAAATGGAACGAAGAGCGTCAGAGTTACGATTTCGGAGAAATTGATTGGGATGAATTCTGGCAAGTTGTAAAAGGTCACGGACCAATGAACAAAGCACGAATGAAAGCAAGAGTTGGTGCTTGGGAACGTGGTGAGTGGGTTAGAGACGCAGCAATGGCTCACGCTGAAAAACAACAAGAAAGAAAAAACAAACAAGTAGTATAATCAGAAGGTTAGACTCGAGAAATGATAAAAGTACTCTGATAAAGTCTAACATCTAACATCTAATATCTAATGTCTAATAAAAAGAACTGGCCACTTTGGGAGGTTTTCGTAAGAAGTAAAAACGGATTAGAACATCGTCATTTCGGAAGTCTTCACGCAGCAGATGCAGAAATGGCTTTAGAAAATGCAAGAGACGTTTACACAAGACGTAACGAAGGCGTAAGTATTTGGGTTGTAGAAAGTAAGCATATTACAGCATCAAATCCAGAGCATAATGGCGAATTATTTGAACCAGCACAAGACAAGGTGTATCGTCATCCAACATTTTATGATTTACCGGACGACGTAAAACATATGTAACAAAGCAAGGCTTCGTAATCCTGAACTGTCACACTGAGCGCAGTCGAAGTGTTTTTTCAGGATCATATAAATATAAAGTAAACGTCACTTCGAGTGATTCCGATAAGAATCGGAATTGTATCGAGAAGTAATTAAAAAAATCCACTTTCGTGGACGTTCACTATGAAAAACAAAAACCTATACAACTACATCCTTGGCATTGCAGACAACAGCCTAATCCTCGGTCAGAGATTAGGAGAGCTTTGCGGTCACGGACCAAGTTTAGAAACCGATATCGCGTGTACCAATATGTCACTAGATTTATTAGGGCAAGTGCGTAGTTATTATCAATATGCAGCCAAGATAGCTGGAGACGGCAGAACTGAAGATGATATCGCGATGCTTCGTAAAGAACGCGAATACTTCAATGTTTTATTGGTAGAACAGCCAAATACCGATTTTGGGTACACAATGGCAAGACAATTCTTATTCGATGTCTATCATTTTTTAATGCTAACCGAATTAGAAAAAAGTACCGATTTAAATCTGTCTGCAATTGCAAAAAAATCTATCAAGGAAGTGAGTTACCACAAGCGTTTCTCATCTGATTGGATTAAGCGATTAGGAGATGGTACTGAAGAAAGTCATAGTCGTATTCAAACCGCAATAAATGATCTATGGACGTATACCGATGAATTATTTCATCAAACCGAAGCTGATAAAGCTATGGTTGCTGAAGGCGTTGGAGTAGATGTCACTAAATTAAAAGACGCTTATTACGGAGAGGTAAATGCAGTTTTAGAAGAAGCAACGTTAAGCGTTCCAGAAAGCAAATATTTTCAAAAAGGAGGAAAGCAAGGCATTCATACCGAACATATGGGTTACTTGCTGGCCGATTTACAATATATGCAACGCACCTATCCAAATATGGAATGGTAACCAATTCCTGCGAAAGCAGGAATCTAAAAAAGAGAAATTGAATTTTGTTTAGAAACAATATGTCATCCTGAACTTGATTCAGGATCTCATTCGTCACTTCGAGTGATTTGTGAAGAATGACCAAATTGTATCGAGAAGCATTTTAGTGAAAATTCCTGTTTTTAGGACAAAATAATGACAACAACAGAGCAACATATCAATCCAAAACTGGTTTCAATTCTAGAGTCTATTTCAGATCCAGAAATCCCAGTATTATCCATAATGGATATGGGAGTGGTACGTTCTGCTGTTATCGAACAAGACATTGTAAAAATCGAAATCACACCAACTTACAGTGGCTGTCCTGCAATGGATGTTATCGGAGACGATATCAAACGCGCAATGCAAAAAGCAGGTTATAAAGCTGAAGTAGATTTGATTTTACATCCAGCTTGGACAACCGATTGGATTACACCAAGAGGCAGAAAAGCTCTCGAAGATTACGGTATTGCTGCACCATTAGATGCCGAAGCCGATAAATCTGTGTTGCTAGGAGGAAAACAACTAGTAAAATGTCCGCAATGCGGAAGCACAAATACAAAAATGATAAGTCAATTTGGTTCAACAGCTTGTAAAGCACAATTTCAGTGCAACGATTGCCAAGAACCATTTGATTATTTTAAATGTTTGAAGTGACAACTTGTTGTCATCCTGAACTGTCACACTGAGCGCAGTCGAAGTGTTGTTTCAGGATCTCATTAAGATTAATAATTATAAAATTATGAGTTCAATAGAACTAAAAATAGAGAACAACATAGCCTACATCACACTAAACCGACCAGAAGTTTTTAACAGCTTCAACCGTGAAATGGCATTAAACCTACAGCAAGTTTTTGACGATTGCGATAGTAATTCAGAAGTAAGAGCAATCGTTCTAACCGGAAATGGAAAAGCATTTTGCGCAGGTCAAGATTTAAAAGAAGTGACAAGTCCGGAGCTAAACCCAGGATTCAAGAAAATTCTAGAAGAGCATTACAATCCAATCATCACCAGAATTAGAACTATTAAAAAACCAATCATTGGTGCGATAAATGGTGTAGCAGCAGGAGCAGGAGCAAACATTGCATTGGCTTGTGATATCGTTGTAGCTCACGAAAAAGTAAGCTTCATTCAAGCATTTAGTTTAATAGGTTTGATTCCTGATAGTGCAGGAACATTCTTTCTGCCTCGCTTAATAGGTTTTCAAAAAGCATCAGCACTAGCGATGTTAGGAGATAAAGTCTCTGCCGATGAAGCCGAAAAAATGGGAATGATTTACAAAATGTTGCCATTAGAAAGTTTTGAAGAGGAAGTAAATAAATTAGCCTTAAAACTCGCTAATATGCCAACATTAGCTTTAGGGAAAATCAAGGAAGCGTTTAATCAATCTTTAACCAATAATTTGGAAGAGCAATTAGCATTAGAATCAAAATTACAAATAGAAGCAGCCCAAACCAAGGATTATGAAGAAGGTGTTTCAGCTTTTGTAGAAAAACGTAAACCAACTTTTAAAGGGAAATAATTTAGGTCTGTCATCCTGAACTTGATTCAGGATCTCACGAATTATGAATAAAGAACTTCTCATACAAACCCACCAAAGAATAAAACCATTTATTCACAAAACACCTGTGTTAACATCACAATTATTAGATGAAATAGCAGGTTGTAATGTGTTTTTTAAATGCGAAAACTTTCAAAAAATGGGAGCGTTTAAAATGAGAGGTGCTGCAAACGCGATTTTATCCCTTTCTGATGAAGAAAGAAAAGGTGGAGTCGTAACACACTCTTCAGGTAATTTTGCTCAAGCTGTTTCACTAGCAGCTAAGAAAGTTGGTGTTAAGGCATATATCGTTATGCCAGAAAATGCACCGCAAGCCAAAAAAAATGGTGTTAAAACCTATGGTGGCAAAATTATAGAATGTGAGTCAACAGCTGAAGCGAGAGAGTTCACGGCCAATAAAATTCAGAAAGAAACCAAAGCCTCATTTTTACATCCATCTAATCAGGATGAAGTGATTTACGGTAATGCGACAGCAGCTATGGAGTTGTTGGAGGAGCAGCCTAATCTTGATGTAATTATTACACCAGTTGGAGGTGGTGGATTATTAGCAGGTACAGCTTTAGCTGTTAATCAGTTTGCACCAAATTGCAAAATAATAGGTGCAGAACCAATGGAAGTCGATGATGCGTATCGTTCTTTAAAATCAGGAAAAATTGAAAAAAACGAGAGCACAAATACCATTGCAGATGGATTAAAAACCTATTTAGGTGATCGTAATTTTCCAATTATAAAAACTTTGGTTGATAAAATTATCAGAGTTGAAGAACAAGAAATTAAAGAGGCAATGCAACTCATTTGGGAACGAATGAAAATAGTTGTAGAGCCATCAAGCGCAGTAGCTTTTGCGGCTGTTTTAAAAAATAAAGAAGAGTTTAAAAATAAGAACGTCGGAATCATCATTTCTGGCGGAAATGTAGACTTAAAAAATCTACCATTTTAATTGAATGTCACCCTGAGCGCAGTCGAAGGGTCTCATCAAAACAAACAAATATGAACATAGGAATCATCGGTTCAGGAACAATGGGAAGCGGTATCGCTCAAGTAGCGGCAACTGCTGGTTGTTCCGTAAAATTATACGATACCAACCAAGCGGCTTTAGATAAAGCTAAAGCAAGCCTTGAAAAAATATTAAATAGACTCATTGAAAAATGTCGAATAGATGCTGAAGAAAAAAACAGGATTCAGTCAAATATCAGGTATGTAGATAGCCTAAAAGCGTTAGCAGATTCAAATCTTACGATTGAAGCTATCGTCGAAAATATCGATATCAAGAAGAAAGTCTTTTCAGAATTGGAAAGTTATGTTGCGGAAGATTGTATCATTGCATCAAACACATCGAGTTTATCGATAGCGTCTATAGCATCATCATTGCAAAAGCCGGAGCGTTGCATCGGAATTCATTTTTTCAACCCAGCACCATTAATGAAGTTGGTTGAAGTCATTCCAGCAGTGCAAACCTCAAAAGCAGTTTTAGACAAATCTGTTAAAACCATAAAAAGTTGGAAGAAAACAGTAGCTGTTGCCAAGGATACACCAGGTTTCATTGTAAACCGCGTAGCGCGACCATTTTACGGAGAAGCCTTAAGAATTTATGAAGAAGGCATTGCTGATTTTGAAACCATTGACCATAGCTTGAAAACATTGGGAGGTTTCAGGATGGGACCATTCGAATTAATGGATTTCATTGGTAACGATGTCAATTACACAGTAACGGAAACCGTATTTACGGCCTTTTATTTTGACCCAAGGTACAAACCAAGTTTCACACAAAAGCGTTTAAGTGAAGCAGGTTATTTAGGAAGAAAATCTGGAAAGGGTTATTATGATTATTCTGAAGGAGCTGTAAAGCAAGAACCAAAACAAGATAAAGAATTAGCACAAACCATTTTCGACCGTGTTTTAGTAATGCTCATCAACGAAGCAGCAGACGCGTTGTTTTTAAACATCGCATCAGCAGAAGATATAGACAACGCAATGACTAAAGGCGTTAATTATCCAAAAGGATTATTAGCTTGGGCAGACGAAAAAGGCATTGATTGGTGTGTAACCAAACTAGATGAATTGTACAACGAGTACCACGAAGACCGTTACCGTTGTAGTCCGTTGTTACGTAAAATGAATAAAGAAAATAAAACATTCTTTTAATGCAAGGAGAATTAATTCCACATAAAATGTTAAGTCAAGATGCATTCAGCACTTGGTTAGGCATCGAAATTTTGGAATGTGAAATCGGTCGTTGTCGCGTGGCAATGACGGTTCGCAAGGAAATGCTTAATAGTATGGGAAAAGCACACGGAGGAATCAGTTATGCATTGGCAGATACTGCTTTTGGTTTTGCAGCAAATACACACGGAAAATTTGCTGTATCCATAGAAACCAGCATCAATCATATAGAAGCATTAAATGAAGGAGATTATTTAGTAGCAGAATCTGTGATAGAAAACGTAAAAAATAAATTAGGATTTAATATCGTAGAAGTAAAACGAGGGGATGAACTGGTAGCACTTTTTAAAGGTGTTGTTTATCGCACTCAAAAAGATTGGGAGTAAAAGGCATTAGAGATTAGGCAGTAGGAATGAGTGATAAAAGTAAATATCATTTTAAGTTTGAGGACTTGAAGATTTACCAAAAAGCAATGGATTTTGGCGAAAGTGTTGATCGTCAAGTGAGGCAATTTCCCAATCACGAACTCTATGCGTTATCATCTCAATATAGAAGAGCAGCTGATTCAGTAGCATTAAATATAGCTGAAGGTTATCCTGGTTCAGATGCTCAATTTATAAAGCACATTAATCACGCAATACATAGCGCTAATGAATGTGTGAGTTGTAGTACAAAAGCAAGAAGAAGAAATTATATCGATTTTCAACAAGATGAGCAAAATCGAGAGCAATTATCAGAATTAACAAAAATGATGTCTTCATTAAGAAGAACAATTATAGAAAGAAATAAAACTAATCCCTAATACCTATTTAACTAATTCCTTAAGAATGGAAGCATACATAATAGACGGCATAAGAACACCAATAGGAAATTACAAAGGCACATTATCGGCTGTACGTACAGACGATTTAGCAGCTTTAGTAATCAAAGAAATAGTAAAACGAAACCCAAACATCCCAAAAGAAGTATACGACGATGTTATTCTGGGTTGTGCTAATCAAGCCGGAGAAGACAATCGTAACGTGGCAAGAATGGCATCACTTTTAGCAGGATTGCCATTTACAGTTCCAGGAGAAACCGTAAACAGATTATGTAGTTCAGGTTTGTCAGCAATTATTCACGCAAACAGAGCGATAAAAGCAGGAGATGGCGATGTGTTTATTTCAGGAGGTGTTGAGAATATGACACGCGGACCATACGTTATGGCAAAACCATCAAGCGCTTTTGGAGGCGATTCAAAACTTTATGATTCTACATTCGGATGGAGGTTTGTAAACCCAAAAATGCACGAAATGTATGGCACAGACGGAATGGGAATGACAGCTGAAAATCTTGTCGAGAAATATAACATTTCACGAGAAGACCAAGATGCATTCGCATACTGGAGTCAGATGAAAGCATCACAAGCACAAGAAAACGGACGATTAGAAAAAGAAATTCTACCTGTTGAAATTCCACAACGCAAAAAAGACCCAATTGTTTTTGCAAAAGATGAGTTTGTAAAACCAACAACATCAAAAGAGATTTTAGCCAAATTACGACCAGCCTTTAAAAATGAAGGCGGAAGCGTAACCGCAGGAAACGCATCAGGTTTAAACGACGGAGCAGCAGCAACCATTATCGCTAGTGAAGAGGCTGTGAAAAAATACAATCTAAAGCCTTTAGCGCGCATCGTGAGTTCGGCTGTCGTAGGTGTAGAACCGCGAATTATGGGCATTGGTCCAGTTGAGGCGTCCAACAAAGCTTTGGCAAAAGCCGGATTAACAATGGACGATATCGACATAATAGAACTCAACGAAGCCTTTGCTGCACAAGCATTGGCATGCACCAGAGCTTGGGGATTGGCGGATAATGACCCAAGAATCAACCCAAATGGAGGCTCTATCGCAATTGGCCATCCGCTTGGCGTTACAGGCACCAGAATCGCCTATTCAGCGGCTTTAGAGCTCAAAGAGCAAAACAAGCGCTACGCATTGGTAACGATGTGCATTGGCGTGGGTCAAGGCTATGCAGCTGTGATTGAAAACGTGAATTAAAATTAGAATGTAGACCGCTACGCTGTTAGGATTTAGAATAGAGACAGCAGATAGGTCTCGTTGAAATGCAGAATAAAAAAATGAAAGCGTTAAAAATTTTTGAAGCCTTGGAAAAAATTTAGATTTCATTTTGAGGTTTTCAATCTGTAAAACAAGATTGAAAAATTCCTCATTTCAACTTGAATTTTTGGTTCGTTTTGTTTCAAGACAAAATGAACATAAACATAAAATAAGATGAAAAAAATAGAACATTATATTTGCGGAAACTGGACCACAGGAAAAGAAGAAGGAGTACCAATTTACGACGCCATAACAGGCGAACATTTTACAAATTGGGCTGTTGAAGGATTAGATATTCCTGAAGTTCTTAACTACGGACGCACAAAAGGAGGCGAAGTGCTTCGTAAAATGACCTTTCAAGAACGAGGTAATATGCTTAAAAAATTGGCACTTTACCTTACAAAACGCAAAGAACAATTTTACGATTTAAGTTACAGAACTGGCGCAACACGTGTGGATAGTTGGATAGATATTGAAGGTGGTTTTGGTAACCTGTTTGCCAATGCTTCATTACGAAAATTGTTTCCAAACAAACCATTCCACGTAGAAGGAGATCCTATCGATTTGTCTCGTGGTGGACGCTTTATGGCGCATCATATTATGGTGCCCAAAAAAGGTGTTGCAGTACATATCAATGCTTTTAATTTTCCGGTTTGGGGAATGTTAGAAAAATGTGCTGTTAATTGGATGGCTGGTGTGCCAGCAGTGGTTTTACCAGCACCCTCATCATCTTATTTGGCTGAAGCTGTAGCGAGAGAAATTATCAATTCAGGTATTTTACCAGAAGGCGCACTTCAAATTATAAACGGAACCGTAAAAACTGTTTTAGATACGGTTGAATCTCAAGATGTCGTAACTTTTACTGGTTCGGCAGTAACTGGTCGCCTATTAAAAGCGCATCCAAGATTAATTGAAGAATCTGTGCCTTTTACAATGGAAGCTGATTCACTTAACGCCTCTATTTTAGGCGAAGATGCAGTTCCTGGAACACCAGAATTCGACTTGTTTGTTAAGGAAGTTCGAAAGGAAATGACCGTAAAAGCTGGACAAAAATGTACAGCTATCCGACGTATTATTGTGCCAGAAAATTTAGTTGAGGATGTTCAAATTGCATTAGCAAAAGAACTTGATAAAGTTACCATTGGAGACCCAAGACTTAAGGAAGTGAGAATGGGCTCATTGGTGAGTAAGCAACAAGTTGAAGCCGTTAAAAATTCTATTGCAGACATCAACAAAGAAGCTGAAATGGTTTATGGCAATTTAAATAATATTGAAACCATTGGTGCGGATGCTAATAAAGGTGCATTCATCAGTCCAGTGGTATTTAGAACTGATAATCCTTTCCAGAATAATGTTGTTCACGAGCGCGAAGCGTTTGGACCAGTAAGTACCATTATGCCATACAAGTCAATGGACGAAGCTGTGCAATTAGCGCAAATGGGTAAAGGGTCGTTAGTGTCTTCTATTGCAACTTATAATGATAATATCGCGACTGATTATGTTGTAAATGCAGCGAGTCATCACGGAAGGATTTTAGTGATTAATCGCGAAATGGCAAAGCAAAGTACAGGTCACGGTTCGCCATTACCTTACTTGGTTCACGGAGGTCCAGGACGTGCTGGTGGTGGAGAAGAAATGGGTGGAATGCGTGGTATTAAACACTATTTGCAACGTACAGCCATTCAAGGAACACCATCAACCATTACCGAAATCACTGGCATATATCAGCAAAATGCAAAATATAAGGAAGCTGAAGACCATCCGTTTAAGTACCATTGGGAAGATATTCAACCAGGAATGTCTTTAAAAACGCATAAGCGTACACTTACGGATACTGATATTCAGAATTTTGCCAATTTAACTTGGGATCATTTCTATGCACATACAGATATTACCTCTTTAGATGGAAGTATTTTTGAAAAACGAACAGCGCACGGTTATTTCATAATTTCGGCTGCGGCTGGTTTGTTTGTGTATCCTAATAAAGGACCTGTCGCGGCAAATTACGGTTTGGATTCTATCCGATTTTTAAGACCATTATATCACAATGATACCATTTATGTGCGTTTAACTTGTAAGGAAAAAGTAGATAGAGATGTGTCATCAACCGAGCACCCAAGTGGTATTGTAAAATGGCACGTTGAGGTTTTTGATGCTAATTTTGAAAACCGACCAGAAAGCCAAAAAACAGACAAAGACAGTCCGTTGGTTGCCGTAGCTACCATCCTAACAATGGTTCAGAAAAAGCAAGAGACCTTTGTTGAAATGACAGAGGAGAAGATCAACGAATGCTTATCAAAGTTAAAACCAGATGCCAGACCAAAATGGGGCATTATGACGCCTCAACATATGGTGGAGCATTTAGAATACACTTATAAAATTGCGTCTGGCGAAATTCAAGATTTTGAAATTGCCACACCAGAAAAGATTTTAGACAAGGTGCACGCAAGCTTGTATAATTATAGAAAGTTTCCACAAAACTCTCAATTTCCACAATTAGAAAAAGACACACTAGACGATTTAAAACATCAAGATTTAGAAACAGCGATTGAGAAGTTTAAGGAACAACGCAAAAAATACATCGAGTTTTTCAAGGAAAATCCAGATGCTAAATTGAAGAATTTAGTATTTGGAGAGTTGAATCGTTACGAATCTTACTTACTCGAAAGAAAACATTTAAACCATCATTTTGAACAATTCGGATTAATATAATTATGTCAGAACAACAACCATACGTAAAATTAGAAATAGAAAATCAAGTAGGATACATCGAATTTTTTCATCCTGCGCATAATTCATTACCAGGAAATATTCTAGCTGAATTAGCACAAACCATTACTGATGCTGGTTATAATGACGACATTAAAGTTATCGTCTTAAAAAGTGGAGGTGACAGAACATTTTGTGCTGGCGCAAGTTTTAATGAACTAATCAATATCAATGATGAAGCCACTGGGAAAGTCTTTTTTTCAGGATTTGCTAACGTGATTAATGAGATGCGAAAATGTCCAAAATTTATCATTGGTCGCGTGCAAGGAAAAACTGTTGGTGGTGGAGTAGGAGTAGCATCGGCAACCGATTATTGTATGGCAACCAAGTTTGCAGCTATTAAATTAAGTGAACTAAACGTTGGTATCGGTCCGTTTGTGGTTGGTCCAGCAGTAGAGCGCAAGTTAGGATTAAGCGGGATGTCACAAATCGCCATTGATGCCAATACATTTTATCCAGCAGAATGGGCAAAACAAAAAGGCTTATTTACACAAGTGTTTGAAACTACAGAAGCATTAGACGAAGCTGTAAAAACCTTTGCTGAAAATCTTTGCAACTACAATCCGGAAGCAATGAAAGAAATGAAAAAAATCTTCTGGCAAGGTACCGAAGATTGGGACACGCTTCTAGCTGAAAGAGCAGCCATTAGTGGTCGCTTGGTATTAAGTGATTTTACAAAAGAAACATTAAAACGATTTAAATAGTGATTTACGCATTCCAAGGATACACACCAGTCGTACACGAAAGCAGTTTCGTGCATCCGTTGGCAGCAGTCACAGGTAATGTCATCATTGGCAAAAACTGTTACATCGGTCCAGGTGCTGCCATTCGTGGAGATTGGGGGCAAATCATTTTAGAGGATGGTGTTAACGTGCAAGAAAACTGCACAGTGCATATGTTTCCGGGTAAATCTATTACCCTAAAAGAAAGTGCACACGTTGGTCACGGAGCCATTATTCACGGAGCCAATTTGGGACGAAATTGCCTCATTGGTATGAATACCGTAATTATGGACGATGCCGAAATTGGAGATGAAAGTATCGTTGGCGCCATGGCATTTGTTAAGGCCGAAACAAAAATTCCACCACGCAGTTTGGTGGTTGGTAATCCAGCAAAAGTCATCAAGCAGGTAAGCGACGAGATGCTTGCTTGGAAAACTAAAGGAACGCAGTTATATCAGCAGTTGCCGCAAGATTGTCACGACAGTCTAAAAGCCGTTGAGCCATTACGCGAAGTTCCAGAAAATATGAAAATCCAAGAAGGTGCTTATGACACTTTGAGGGATTTTATGAAAAAGTAAAATAATTTGGGCGTTACCACAAGGGTCGCACTTGTAATTTATACTGAGCGAAGTCGAAGTGCTATATCTTTTTTGCTTTTAATAGCAAAAAAGGATGCCGTTTCAATCGCTAACGCGTAAGAAATAATAACTAACAAACGCTAGTTAATGCGTTTAGTCATTCCGCACTATATGCGGAATCTAAATTGAAGATAAAGACTATGTCTAAATTTGAACTAAAAATGCCCAAAATGGGCGAAAGCATCACAGAAGGAACCATCATTAATTGGTTAATCAATGAAGGTGATTCTTTTGATGAAGGCGATATCATATTAGAAGTAGCCACAGATAAGGTGGATAACGAAGTGCCAGCACCGGCAGCAGGAACGTTGCTAGAAACTAAATACCAAGCAAAAGATGTGGTAAAAGTTGGTGAGGTTATCGCTATTTTAGAAGTTTCTGAAGAAGTAAAATCAACAAAGAAAACTGATGTCATTCAGAACAAAAGCGAAGCATCTAAAAAAGATAAAAAGCAACCAAAAAACAATCGTTCTATTACAACGAGCACAGTTGAGGTATCCGCTTCAAATTCATTTTCAGTAAATAATACAAATACATTCTTTTCGCCACTAATCATTTCCATAGCCAAAGAGCATCACATTAGTTTTGAAGAATTAGCAAGAATCCCAGCAACCGGAAAAGAAGGACGATTAAGAAAAAGCGATGTATTCAATTATATCGAAGACGGCAGACCTTATAAGTTTGCGCAGCCAGTGGTTCAAGATCCAACAGCTTATCGCATTCCACAACTAACGTTCGATAAAGGCAAAGGAAAGATTGTAGAAATGGATCGTATGCGCCAAATGATTGCAGATCATATGGTGTATTCCAAACACACGTCACCGCACGTAACGGCTTATGTTGAAGCAGACTTAACCAATATGGTAAATTGGCGAAATGAAAATAAAGTTGCTTTTCAGGAAAAATATGGCGAAAAACTAACCTTTACACCATTGTTTGTAGAAGCCGTAGCTAAAGCGGTCAAGGATTTTCCAAACATCAATGCGTCTGTTGATGGTAATAATATCATTGTAAAAGAAGATATTAATATTGGTATGGCAACAGCATTACCAAGTGGGAACTTAATTGTGCCAGTAGTTAAAAATGCAGATACCAAAGACTTAAAAGCGTTAGCAGAAAACGTAAACGAGCTCGCTGGAAAAGCAAGAGAAAATAAATTGAGTGGCGACGATATTAAAGGCAGCACATTCACTATTTCCAACGTTGGAACGTTTGGTAGCGTTATGGGAACACCAATAATCAACCAACCAGAAGTTGCCATTTTAGCATTAGGAATCATAAAAAAACGTGCCGAAGTCATCGAAACTGAAAAAGGCGACGAAATCGCTATTAGAAGTATGATGTACTTATCTCTGTCTTTCGACCATCGTGTTGTTGATGGCTATTTAGGTGGAAGTTTTGTACGTCGCGTTGCCGATTATTTAGAGCAATTTGATACGAATAGAACAATATAAAAACGACGTCACTTCGAGTGATTTGTGAGGAACGAGCAAATTGTATCGAGAAGCAGTTAAATAGTTCTCGATACAAAATTGCTAAAGACAATTTCACTCGAACTGACGAAAAAACATAAATATGAATATTTCAATCAAAAAAATAGAAAAATCAAAAGTCGATACTATCGACTTCAACAACATACCATTAGGAACCTCTTTCACAGATCATATGTTTATCTGCGATTATAAAGATGGCGAATGGCAAAACCCAAGAATAGAACCTTTAGCTTTAATTCCAACGCATCCAGCAGCAATGGCGTTGCATTACGGACAGGCCATTTTCGAAGGCATGAAAGCTAATGTAGATGCCGATGGAACACCAATGCTATTCCGTGCCGACAAAAATGCAGCGCGTTTAAACTTTAGTGCTGACCGAATGGGAATGCCAAATGTTCCAGAAGAATTATTCGTAGAAGGTTTAAAACAGCTTGTAGCTATGGATAAAGCGTGGATTCCACCTCAAGATGGTAGCGCTTTGTACTTACGTCCATTTATGTATGCCGATGAAGCCTTTATCGGTATGCGTGCAGCCACAAGTTACAAGTTTATTATTATGGCATCACCAGCAGGACCATTTTTTAGTAAGCGCATAAAATTGTGGGCCGAAAAGAAATTCGTTCGTGCCGTAGATGGTGGTACAGGCGAAGCAAAAGCGGCTGGAAATTACGCAGCAGCAATTCGTCCAACGGAATTGGCAAAAGCAAAAGGCTATGACCAAGTATTGTGGCTAGATGCTGTTGAGCACGAGTACATTCAAGAGGTGGGAACAATGAATATTTTCTTCAAAATCGATGGAAAATTCATCACACCACGTCGCGATGGCGCTATTCTCGATGGCATTACCAGAATGAGCGTTATCGATATTCTAAAAGATAAAGGTTTTGAAGTTATTGAGCGTCCAATCACGCTTACCGAAATCCGTGAAGCATCAGAAAAAGGCCTTTTAGAGGAAGCTTTCGGAACAGGGACAGCTGTTGGTATTGCTTACATTCAGAGTATTGGCACAGAAAATGGCGACATTCACGTCTCTGACGAAAGTCCGGTAGGATTAGAGGTTAACGACACGCTAAATGCCATAAAAACAGGAAAAATTGAAGATAAATTCAACTGGATGATAAAGGTTGAAAAGAAATTAGTGTAAAGATAACGTCACTTCGAGTGATTTGTGAGGAACGAGCAAATTGTATCGAGAAGTGATTATAAAGTTCTCGATACAAAATTGCTTAAGGCCATTTCACTCGAACTGACGAATAGATATAATGATGAATAAAGACATATTAAAAAAAGGGTTTACCAATTTAGTAACCGCCAAAACAATGGCAGAATTGTATGAAGCCAACTTCAAAGTAGTTTCAAAATACGTGCACGCCACATCACGTGGTCACGAAGCCATTCAGACCGCTTTAGGAATGCAATTGTTACCTCAAGATTATGCATTTCCGTATTATAGAGACGATGCCATGTTGTTAGCTTTTGGTATGACGCCTTACGATCTAATGCTTCAGGTGTTAGCTAAAAAAGACGATCCATTTTCTGGTGGAAGAACCTATTATTCACATCCAAGTTTAAAAGATGCTGATAAACCTAAAATACCACATCAATCTTCAGCAACAGGTATGCAAGCCATTCCTGCAACTGGTGTCGCGATGGGAATGCAATATATAGAAAAGCAAAATTTAACTAATCCTGTCACATCGAGCGCAGTCGAGATGTTTGAAAAACCAATTACTGTTTGTAGTTTAGGCGACGCATCAGTAACCGAAGGCGAAATTGCAGAAGCCTTTCAAATGGCAGCGTTGAAGCAAATGCCAATTCTATATTTGGTGCAAGACAATGGTTGGGATATTTCAGCCAACGAAGCCGAAACCAGAGCTCAAAATGCTGCAGAATATGCAAAAGGTTTTCACGGATTAGAAGCCATTTCTATTGATGGTGCTAACTTTATTGAAAGCTACAAAACTCTAGAGAAAGTTATAAAAACCATAAGAGAAGAGCGTCGACCATTTTTGGTGCACGCTAAAGTGCCGTTATTGAATCATCATACATCTGGTGTGCGTATGGAATGGTATCGAGATGACTTGGAAGAAGCAAAATCTCGTGATCCCTATCCAGTTTTAAAACAGCAGATGTTAGATAATGGTTTCACTCAAAAAGATATTGATACTATTGAATCGGAAATAAAAACGTTGGTTGAAAATGATTTTCAAAAAGCCTTAAAAGCCGAAGATCCAACACCAGAAGATTTATTTACCCACGATTTTGCACCAACACCAATTACCGAGGAAAAAGGTGAGCGTTCGCCTGAAGGTGCAGAAAAAGTAGTGATGGTAGATTGTGCCTTATTTGCGGTAGAAGAATTGATGCGCAAGCATCCAGAATGTCTGCTTTACGGACAAGATGTTGGTGGACGACTTGGTGGTGTATTTAGAGAAGCGGCAACATTAGCGCAGAAATTTGGTGACGACCGCGTTTTTAATACACCAATCCAGGAAGCATTTATCGTGGGTTCAACGGTCGGTATGAGTGCGGTTGGTTTAAAACCTATTGTTGAGGTTCAGTTTGCAGATTATATTTGGCCAGGACTGAATCAATTATTTACCGAAGTGAGCCGTAGCTGTTATTTAAGTAACGGAAAATGGCCAGTAAGTATGATTTTGCGTGTGCCAATTGGTGCTTATGGTAGTGGTGGACCATACCACTCATCTTCTGTGGAAAGTGTGGTCACTAACATTAGAGGTGTTAAAATTGCTTACCCAAGTAATGGTGCCGATTTAAAAGGCTTGATGAAAGCTGCTTACCATGATCCAAACCCTGTGGTAATTTTAGAGCACAAAGGGTTATATTGGTCTAAAGTACCGGGAACAAAAACTGCAACCTCTGTAGAACCTGCTGAGGACTATATTTTACCTTTCGGAAAAGCGTGGTTACCACAAGAAATCTGGAAGCAGGACGATGTGGAAACCTGCACCATTGTCACTTATGGAATGGGTGTGCATTGGGCTTACAATGCTGCGGGCGAGTTGAATATGCGTGACCAGATTGAAATCGTAGATTTAAGAACGCTTTTCCCATTGGATGAAGAAACTATAATGAAATCGGTTAAGAAAACAGGTAAATGTTTAGTGGTAACCGAAGAGCCAAGCAATAACAGTTTTGCAAGAGCTTTAGCTGGGAAAATTCAGGAAGAGTGCTTCAAATATTTAGATGCACCAGTAATGACCATTGGAAGTGAAAATATGCCTGCTATTCCATTGAATTCTATTTTAGAGGAAACGATGATACCCTCAATGGAAAAAGTGAAAGTTAAAATTGAGAAGTTGTTGGATTACTAGCTTTTTGTATCTTCAGTACATAAATCTTTATCTATGTACACAAGGCGAATATTTCCTGTAAAAGTTGTTTTAAAATGGACACGCAGAAATATTTTTATGTTTCTGTTGCTAGCTACAATTCCAGTTATATTGTTTGATGTAGTTGGTATGAAATGGTTGCATGTGCCGTGGTTGCCACTTGGAGTTTTAGGTACAGCAGTAGCTTTTCTTATTGGATTTAAAAATAATGCTTCCTATGATAGGCTTTGGGAAGGGAGAAAAATTTGGGGTGGGATAGTTAATACGTCGAGGTCTTGGACCATAATGGTTAAGGATTTTGTTAATAATGACCATTCGAATGAAAATTTATCAGTTTCAGATTTACATAAAATACATAAAGAATTAGTCCATAGGCACGTTGCTTGGCTAACCGCGTTAAGATATCAACTTAGGACTAGCAAGCCCTGGGAGCAACACATAATGAACGAAAAGTCTAATACGGAATTTAAAGAATCGTATTATTTAGTATGTGAAGATACCATCCCAATTGAAGAGGCAATAAAACCTTACATTTCAGAAGCTGAGTTTAAGGAAGTATTTGCAAAAGGTAATAGGGCTTCCCAATTATTAGGTGTTCAATCAAGAAGATTAAAAGAGCTAAAACAACAAGGGCTAATTGAAGATTTTAGACATATGGAAATGTCGAATGTTTTAGTGGAATTTTACACCCTACAAGGACAAAGCGAGCGCATTAAAAATTTCCCTTACCCAAGACAATTTGCAACATTGAATTACATATTTGTTTGGGTGTTCATCATTTTACTTCCTTTTGGCATCATGGCTGGTTTTGAAACCATTGGTCATGACATATTAGAAGATTTATCGCATCATGCTTCAAGGACTACATGGGGACATCGTTTACAAGAGTTTATTGCCAAACACTTTGTTTGGTTTTCAATACCTTTTAGTGCATTAGTTGCTTGGGTGTTTCATACTATGGAAAAAATTGGTGAAAACACAGAGAATCCTTTTGAAGGAGGTCCAAACGATGTGCCCATTACTGATTTGAGTAGGGGAATAGAAATTGATATCCGACAGTTAATTGACGATGACAACATTCCTCAACCTTATGATTGGAAAAATGATATTGTAATGTAATCGTCTATAAATCTTATTCAGAAAGTCGTTTTGTGAATTTTCAGGATTGACTAATAAAGTGGATGTTATTGTTTTCAAGCATAAAAAAAGTACTGAACCCTCAGTACTTTTTATTTTCTATTTATGAAGTCTAATTATTCATTTGGCGGAAATTGTTCTAGAGTTTTAGCAACAAATTCTTTGATGCGTTCCTCTTTCTTTTCAACATTTCTTGTTACAAGATATCCAGTCCCTGAACCTTGCCAAATCAATTCTTTTTTCCCAGAATCTATAAAGTCAATAAAAAGCATGCCTTCTGTTCTGGTAGAAACATTGTTTCCACCCCAACCAAAGCCAGGTCCCCAGCCCCAACCCCAACGGTTGAAACCTCCCCAGCCCCAGCCTCCCCAGCCCCAGGCGTTGTTGTAAACGTCGACACGCTGGTTGGACTTAGTAAAAATACTTACCAACATATCTGGGTTTTCAGACTTTGTCATTCCTTTAGCCATAAGTTCTGCTTCAATAGCTCTTAGAATTCTTCTTTTATCCAAATCGCTTATTTCTGCTTTATCAATACCGGGCTTAAAAAACGCAAAGGTTTTGTACTGGTCAAAATTGGCCTCTCTATCATAATCTGCTGCAACTCTAACAGAGCTACATGACGATAGAAGTATGGCTAAAACTAAAATCGGAGTAAATTTGAGTAGTTTTTTCATATCGCTTTTTTTTAAATGTTTTCTAATAGATCTTTGTCAACGCTATTTGGTAAAGTCACTTTTAAATTAGGCTCAGTTTCCATAGCGCGTTTTATTGCAAAAACAGCTCCCTCATTTCTTGCCCAACTTCTTCTTGAAATACCATTGTTAACATCCCAAAACAGCATTTGTTTGAGACGTGTTGATGCTTCTTTAGTACCATCAAGAACCATACCAAATCCACCATTAATAACTTCTCCCCAGCCAACGCCACCACCATTGTGAATGCTTACCCAAGTGGCGCCTCTAAAGCTGTCTCCTATCACATTGTGTATGGCCATATCTGAAGTGAAACGAGAACCATCGTAAATATTGCTGGTTTCGCGATACGGTGAGTCTGTCCCAGAAACATCATGATGATCACGACCTAGAACAACGTAACCAATATCTCCTTTTGCGATAGCATCGTTAAAAGCTTGAGCAATTTTCATACGACCTTCGGCATCAGCATAGAGGATTCTGGCTTGTGAGCCAACAACTAATTTGTTTTCTTGAGCACCTTTAATCCACTGAATGTTATCCGCCATTTGTTGTTGGATTTCTTCAGGTGAATTTTTCATAATGTCTTCTAAAACTTCGCAAGCAATAGCATCGGTTTTTGCAAGGTCTTCAGGTTTTCCAGAAGTACATACCCAACGGAAAGGACCAAATCCATAATCAAAACACATAGGTCCCATAATGTCTTGTACGTAGCTAGGATACTTAAATTCGCGACCAATAGTTGGGTTGTCGGACATCACATCTGCACCAGCGCGAGAAGCTTCAAGCAAGAAAGCGTTTCCGTAATCAAAGAAATAGGTGCCTTTTTTTGTGTGCTTATTAATCGCTGTTGCATGACGACGTAAGCTTTCCTGAACTTTGGTTTTAAATAATTCAGGATTATTTGCCATCATAGCATTGGCATCTTCAAAAGATAATCCAACAGGGTAATAACCTCCAGCCCAAGGGTTGTGAAGAGAGGTTTGATCACTTCCTAAATCTATATGAATATTAGATTCATCAAATTTTTCCCATACTTCAACAACATTTCCTAGGTAAGCGATTGATATCGTTTCTTTATTCGTTTGTGCTTTTTGTACTCGTGCTACTAATTCATCTAAATCTGAAATTTTTTCATCAATCCAACCTTGATCTAGTCGAATTTGAGTGATTTTAGGATTCACTTCTGCACAAACCGTAATGCAACCAGCAATGTTACCAGCTTTTGGTTGCGCACCAGACATTCCTCCTAAACCAGAGGTGACAAAAATGTGTCCTTTAGGTGATTTATTTATTTTTCTAAATCCGTTTAAAACGGTAATCGTAGTGCCATGAACAATGCCTTGTGGCCCGATGTACATATAACTTCCTGCGGTCATTTGACCGTATTGTGTAACGCCTAATGCGTTGAATTTTTCCCAATCGTCAGGCTTAGAATAGTTAGGAATCATCATACCGTTAGTAACGACAACACGAGGCGCATCTTTGTGTGATGGAAATAAACCCATAGGATGACCAGAATACATGACAAGTGTTTGCTCATCAGTCATGGTCGCCAGATACTGCATGGTTAATAAATACTGAGCCCAGTTGGAAAACACAGCACCATTTCCGCCATAAGTAATTAATTCGTGCGGGTGTTGTGCCACAGCATAATCCAAATTGTTCTGAATCATTAGCATGATCGCGGCAGCTTGTTTGGATTGAGCAGGATAGTCGTCAATTGGTCGCGCATACATTTTGTAATCCGGACGAAAGCGGTACATATAGATGCGACCATAAGTTTCTAATTCTTCTTTAAATTCAGAAAGTAGGGTTTTGTGATGCTGAGGTTCAAAATAACGCAATGCATTTTGAAGTGCTAGTTTTTTCTCTTCATCATTTAAAATCTCCTTACGTTTTGGAGCATGATTTATAGTTTGATCATACGCTTTTGGTACAGGTAAAATTTTTGGTATGCCTTCTAATATCTGATCCTTGAATGAAACTTGTAACTTTTGCATTATTCTCTTCTGTCTTTTTTGTTGGTCTTGCTATTGAACCCATACGGACAATGTCTGCATCCGCTTTCACAGCAATAACCTCTCTTTAAGTGGTATTGTTCTGTAAAACATCGATAGCCTTCGGGAGTTAAATAATAATCTCCTTCTTCTATTGGGACATATTTTTTCATGTTAAACAAAGATAATGTAATTTGGATTGATTTTTGAAGTTTGAAAACTTGTGATATTAGTTTCAAAATATATAGTACCAAAAGGTTATATAGGAATTACCATATTTCCTTTTGTGTTTTTAAAGTATAGTGCTTTGAGAGATAATCCTGTACTAATGAATCATGAAAAAATCCATTTAAGACAACAGTTAGAGATGCTGATTGTTCCTTTTTTTGTGTTTTATGGTATTGAGTTTTTGCTTAGGCTTATTAAATGCAGAAATTGGAATTTAGCTTACATAAATATTTCTTTTGAACGTGAAGCTTTTAGAAATGAAAAGAACCTTAACTATTTGAAATCAAGGCCTTTTTGGGAATTTTTAAGCTATATCAAAAAATGATTTTTTCTATTTTATGACCACCATTTGTAAGTTTTATTTTTAAGAACAATGTCTGTTCACTTGGTTTTATGGAATTGATGTAAAAGCGGTCTGCATTAATTGATTTATTGGCAAAAAGGTTTCTTCCTAAAATGTCGTAAACTTCTATGGATTGAATGTTTTCATAGTCAGATTTAACTATTATAGTTTCATTCTCTTCAAAAACTCTTATTCCGTCTAATGGGTTGATGTCTTCAACACCCAAAGTAGTATTGGTGTACCTTAGGATAAAGCGGTCGTTAATATATCCTAAGTCGCTTTCAAATATATAAGGGGATTCTTTTATGTTGTGAACAATATTATAGAATAAGTCTTCTATGAATATATCTTGATCACTATTATTAAATAAGCCTTCTAATGTATTTATAGCTATGGTCTGTATTCCAGTTTCTGTTATATTAAGTCCAATAGGTATTTGATCATTAATATCGAATGGTAATTGACGTCCTTGTATAAGGTAGGTTTCTCCATCTATCAGAGAATAAAGGTTTAAGCCATTTCCTGTTGTGGTAGGTGCATCAAACATCCTATCTGTGCTATTGGTTGCGCCATCAATATAGGCTACTAAAGTGGTATTGGTCTGACCAGATGGACTCACGAAATCTAACCAAATTCGATTGGCAGATGAGTCATCTGTTTGAGACGAATTACTGTTTCTGTAAAACTGATTGTTACTATAAGCGCTACTTCTCATAGAATTATCAAAAGTCACAGTTTCATTTGTAGTTGCAGCATCAGTCATTAACACAAAGAAACCTTGTCCAGCACCAATATTGCCATTAAATCCTGATGGTGTAGAGGTGCCACTGGAGTTATAGGCAACATAATCGGCTACATTATAGTTGTACAAATAATCCTCATAAAAGGGATCAGTGTTTCCGGTACCTATGTCAGTTCCGTGCGTCCACAAATAAACACTGCCATTAATATTACCATTATTAGTATGAGTTAAAAAGTCTATTGCATCAATAGCTGAAGGATATGGGTTGCCGATAAGATTCCAATTATCATCATCGTTTGTTATTGTTAGAACGTCGCCACCTGAATAAGGCTGATAAAAATAAGTTCCTGTGGTATGATTTCCTCTTTCAATCGGTTGAATTATATTACCGTTATTTGGATTACCAGAAAATGTGGCTGTATAATTTGACGGTGTGGTGGTATGCCCTGTTGGGCCTTTAACTATATAACCTTTACCAACATCCATTGCGCCAGAGTCGTAACCTTGCCATTCACCAAAAACCATGTTGCCAGGAGGGCCAACTCCTTGAAATAAAGTTGGAAGCCACTCATGTTTGTATCCATTGGGTGTTCCTGGCGAAACATTCTGAATGTTGAAACTAGCTACAGGTGATGACCAGTAGACATAATCGTTAGCCCTAATGTTGGTGTTCCTATCCATTGTAAAAGTGCCATTAACAGTATTGGCGACATTATCTACTTGGATAAGGCTTGAGCTATCTAACATATTATAGGTTCCACCTTCATTGACAATAACTTCATTTTCTATTGTTAAAGTGGAATTAGGTTGTTGTGTTAGGGTAGCACCAGACTCAACAAGTAATGTGTAGCCGAAACCATCCGTTGCACTATCAATTATAGGATCATTTCCTCCAGTATCAGCTATTACAATACAATTGGATGTGGTAGGTATACCGTTAGGCAGCCAATTTGTGGCCGTATTCCAGTCTATATTGCCAGGTGTACCGTTCCATATTTTCTTATTAAAAGTAACAGTAACGTCATCTGTACAGCCTACAGGATATTCAGCGGTATAAACCTGTGTTCCATTTGGAGCTGCATATACTGTACCAGCGAAGTTACCTAAAACATAGGGTGTAGTCAATCCTGCATCTGTATAGAGGCCATTTGCTGGGGACCAAGTCACTTGCGGTGGTTGAGGTGTCCCATCAGCTAAAACTTCTATATTATCAATACTCCAATCAAAAAAACCAAATGCTTCACCTGTAAATCTAAATCTAATATAAAGTGATGTATTGCCATCATGACTTGATATATCATGGTTATTTGTAGTAGCTGGAATATCGGTTGAATTATTAATCGAAGAATAACGAATAGTCCAATTGGTGTTATCTGTTGAAGTTTCAACATAGATTGAATAGAGGTATGTTGAACTAAAATGATCTAATTCGTTTAAATAATTTAATTGAAGGTTGGTTTCGCCAGTAATGTCTATCATTGGCGAGGTAAGTGTCCAAGTACTATCATCAAAACCTGAAACCCATTCAAGCATGGCTTCGTTTGCCGTACCGCCTGCATTTGTTGTATTGGAAATTATCCACGTTGTGCCTGTGCCTCCATTAACTGTTGTCCAACCAGAGGGAAATCCAGCTGCATCAAAATTTTCGGAGAATATAGTATTTGTTGGAGGTGGAGGTGGAGCATTGGTTGTAAGCTCTGTATAATCGAGATTACAATCATCTGCACCCAAAGGATAATTAGTGTCGGTTATGATAAGGTTACATGTGCTTACGCAAGTGATATCGGCTACCCATCCAGGGTCTGTAACTGAGCTATCACTTGTAAATACGAAAGTTAATGCACCACTTGGGTCAGTCGAAGTGACAGTGCCAGGGCTATTGGTGCCAGTATAAGTTCCTATAAGAGGGAATGTATCATTAGAGCCATCATATATATAAAGAAAATCAAAGTTGTTTTCTGTTTCGAAAGATGTAAAAGTAGCGACTAAATTTGTACTAGGTATATCTGGTGTTAATGTTGTAGTTGTATTTTCACTATTAGAATAGTTTCCACCAGTACCACCACTATCAGTGAATGTTGATCCACAGACCGCTGGTGGAACATATGGTGCGCAGGTTATATCAGCTGCCCACCCTCCGTCAGTAATTGATGAATCGCTAACAAAAACAAAGGTTAACGCACCACTTGCGTCTGTAGAAGTGACAGTGCCGGGATTATTTGTGCCAGTGTAAGTCCCTATAAGAGGGAATGTGTCATTAGGACCATCATAGATAAAAAGAAAATCATAGGTGTTTTCTGTTTCGAAAAATGTAAAAGTCGCAGTAACTGCATCTCCAGGAGTAATTGGAAAAATTGTTGTGGTTTCTAGTTCATTGTTAGAATAATCTCCTGAAGGACCACCAGTATCATAAAATGTATCACCACATTCAGGTGGAGGTATAGGGCAGTTTAATGTAAAGCTAACATTACCGCCAGAACTGTTTTCGGAATCAAGCATAATGTAGTAGGTTGTTCCAGAGGTCATGCTAAATGAACTACTTGTTATGTTATTTCCAGCTAAATCATCGATACATGTCCAACCTGTTGCTGCACAGCTCGTTTGATATAAATAATTAATATGATCGAATGTTGAAGTTTGAGTAATTGTATAATCTCCGGTCACTGTTGGGGTAAATGAATAAACAGCTTCATCACCAGGAACGTCAAAACAACTTGAATCATTAAAGGCGCCAAAACCAGAAGCTATAGTAGCATTAATTGGAGTGGTGCCACATGTGTTTATGTTAGTAATGTTGTCACAAGGGTTTTCAACCTCAGATGCGCAAATATTAAAAGTGCCTTCGTCAAAACCGCCCCATTCCCAGACTCGAATATAGACCCTAGTATTAGGTGTTAGTACATCTACAACGCTAAAGTTCGCCTCAAGACTACCAGAACCCGAATCATCATCACATTCAACAATAGTTAAATTACCACCGCAAGTACCTGTGTAAAGAGCAGCTACACCATCATCGAAATTAGAGGTTGCTATATGGGTTAAATCTATTTGTAAACTAGTAGTGGTTGGACCAAGATCGATATAAAACCAAACATCAGCGCCATTATAGTTAGCACTTACAGGTTCGCATCCAGATGGTGCATCAATATTTGGGTTTGTTAAATCAGAATCTGTTGCTCCAGTATTATCCCCAACAATGTATGAACAAGAACCAACAGGACTCAATGGTAAAGCAACAGCAGTGCACGGGTCATCTTGCGAAAATCCTTTGATGCAAGTGGTAAAAATAAATAGGTAAAATAGTAGTTTTTTAGCCATAATCTATCTTCAAAACAAGAACAAAAACCATAACTTGCCTTGTTGTTATTTGGGTCTTTAAAAGATAGATTATGAGGGGAATACGGTTTAAATGTATTAAAAATATAGTTATTTTGATATATTTTTAGGTGTTTTGTTTAAAAATCAGCCCATTTGTTGAAAATATGAATCTAGAAAGCATTCAAATTGACAGTCAGGTCTTTATAAAACCTGAATATCTCATCCATCCATTTATTTCGGGAAATAAGTACAGAAAACTTAAGTACAATATTGAAGCTGCAAAATCCCAAAAAAAATCAACCCTTTTAACTTTTGGTGGTGCTTATTCCAATCATATAGCTGCTGTAGCTTATGCGGGAAAAATCAAGGGATTGCAAACAATAGGGATTATTAGAGGTGAAGAGTTGGAGTCTAAGGTTGCGACTAACCCAACCTTAAAATTAGCTCAGTCTTGTGGAATGCAATTAAAATTTATTTCAAGAGAGGATTATCGGAATAAAGCTAAGCCAGTGTTTTTAGAGGGGCTTAAATCTGAATTCGACGATTTTTATTTGCTACCCGAAGGTGGTACAAACTCCTTGGCAGTAAAGGGATGTGAAGAAATTCTTACTGAAAAGGATGCTCAATTTGACTTTATCTGCTGTAGTGTAGGTACAGGTGGCACGATTTCTGGACTTATAAACGCATCTAAAAAGCATCAAAAAGTTTTAGGTTTTCCTGCGCTTAAAGGTGACTTTTTAAAACAGGATGTTCGTAAATTTGCAAAACAAGACAATTGGGAATTGATCGATGATTACCATTTCGGTGGTTATGGGAAAATAAAGCCGGAATTAATTACGTTTATCAATAACTTTAAAGCAGATTATAAAATTCCTTTGGATCCAATTTATACTGGGAAAATGATGTATGGAATTTTTGATCTATTGAGAAAGGGTTTTTTTCCAAATGATTCGAAGCTATTAGCCATTCATACAGGCGGTTTGCAAGGAATTGAAGGAATGAATTTAAAATTAAAACAAAAAGGTTGGCCAATAATAGAATGATTTTTAAGTATAGATATATTTTGTTAATGTTACTTCTGTTGAGTTTTGGTTGCGGTCCCAAAAAGGGTATAGTGACCAAAAAAAAGAACGAAAACAAGAGAACAGAAAAAGTTGAGGTAAAAACTACTGAAACTCCAGATAAGGAAGATGTTGAAGAAGTAGTTGCAAAGCCACCATCATCAACAGACCAATATATTGCAACATATGCCGAGATAGCCAAGACAGAAATGCGAAAATCCAAAATTCCTGCGAGTATAACACTTGCACAAGGTATTCTTGAGTCTGGCTCAGGAAGAGGAAGATTGGCCGTTGAGGCAAATAATCATTTTGGTATTAAATGCCATGGGTGGACGGGAGCGAAGATTTACCATGATGATGACCGTTCGCAAGAATGTTTTAGAAAATACAGACACGCCTCGTCGTCTTATGAAGATCACTCAGAGTTTCTTACAGGGAGAAAACGTTATGCCGATCTTTTCAAATTAAAACAAGATGATTATAAAGGATGGGCTAAAGGTTTAAAAGCTGCCGGATATGCTACGGACAGAAAATACCCTCAAAAACTCATTAGCTTAATTGAGCGTTATGAATTGTATAAATATGATGAAGAGGTATTGGGCAAAAACGATCTTGAAATCGTAAGAGTTAATGGTGGAACTACTGTACATATTGTAAATAAAGGTGATACGCTTTATTCATTGTCTAAACGCTATAACACTACAGTTGATGCCATTAAAAGTTTAAACAGATTAAATTCCAACGACCTTGCAATTGGTCAAGAATTAAAGATTCCAAATTAAAAACATGTTATACCAAAGAAGTAGTGCTTTATTTAAAGAGGCACAACACGTAATTCCTGGAGGAGTAAATTCGCCCGTAAGGGCATTTAAAGCTGTAGGTGGCACGCCGATTTTTGCTAAGTCGGCAAAAGGCGCATATATCTATGATGAAGATGGAAACCGATTTATTGATTATATCAATTCTTGGGGACCAATGTTGTTGGGCCATGCATTTCCTCCTGTGGTTGATGCGGTCATTGAAAAAACTAAACAAGGTACTTCGTTTGGTATGCCAACGGCCTTGGAAACAGAAATAGCTGAATTAGCGGTTTCCATGGTGCCGAATATTGATAAGATACGGTTTGTAAATTCTGGTACAGAAGCTTGTATGAGTGCTATTCGTTTGGCACGTGGTTATACTAAAAGAGATAAAATCATAAAATTTGCAGGTTGTTACCATGGACACAGTGATTCTTTTTTAATTGCAGCAGGAAGTGGTGCCGTAACATTTGGCACACCAAATAGCCCAGGTGTTACTCAAGGAACTGCAAAAGACACTTTGTTGGCAAGGTATAACGATATTGAAAATGTAAAGGAACTTGTGGGTGCAAACCCCAATGAAATTGCAGCCATAATCATTGAGCCTGTTGCGGGTAATATGGGTTGTATCCCACCTGTTGAAGGTTTTTTAAAAGCTTTAAGGGAGGTGTGTAACGCTAACGATATATTGTTGATTTTTGATGAGGTGATGACTGGTTTTAGATTGGCTAATGGAGGAGTACAAGAACTCAAAGGAATTGCCGCAGATATTGTTTGTTTTGGTAAGGTTGTTGGTGGTGGTTTGCCAGTTGGTGCATTTGCAGCAAGACATGAAATAATGGATCAGCTAGCACCTTTAGGGCCAGTATATCAAGCAGGAACTTTAAGTGGAAACCCATTAGCTATGGCTGCCGGATTAGCTATGTTGAAGGCAATTAAGACCGATAAGGGATTAATGAACAGGCTTGAAGAAAAAACAAAATACTTACATAATGGAATCGGAGAAGCACTAAATAAGAATAATGTAGTGCACAGTATAAATAGAGTTGGTTCTATGATCTCTGTTCATTTTTCTGAAGATGCGGTTGTGGATTTTGAAAGTGCAGCCAAAGGAAACAATGATACGTTTAAGAAGTTTTTTCATGGCATGCTAAAAAGAGGGATTTACATAGCTCCAAGTGCTTTTGAAACGTGGTTTATAACTGATGCTTTAACTTATCAAGATTTAAACGAAACCATTGCTGCTGTTGAGGAGGTAGCAAAAGAATTATAATAAAAAAAAAGCTTCACATAATGTGAAGCTTTTTTTTTGTTTTGATGTTATCAAATTATTCTTTTGATAAGGCTTTATATTTCGAATACTGCTCGTCAGTTAAAACCTCTTTCAATGTGGTTTCAAGTCTTGCTTTATTTTTTTCTACTTCTTCAGGTATAGTGTTTTCATTTTTAGACAAGCTAATTTGAGTTCTAATGTATAATTTAAAAGCTTCGTAAACTTGATCTCTTTGATCATTGTCAAATTTTAAAGTTCTCCTAAGGGTTTCTGTTTTTTCTGAAGCTTTTGTGTTTATTTCTAATTTGTCTTCTAACTTAGTGTTTTGTGCAGTAAGTGTTTGATTGCCTATAAACATTGCAAAAACGAATAAGCAAAGTGTAATTATCTTTTTCATTGTAGATTATTTAGTTATTTAAGTTACTAAAGTAATAATTTTATTTAAAACGGCTTGCTTATTTTAATGCAGTAAAATTATTAATACTTTTTTCTCTCGTTTTTCTGTTTGATTTTTCGGTTTTTAAGATTGGTTTCTTCAAAGGACTTGTACTGTTCTGGAGTTAAAATCTTTTTCAGTTGAGTATTTAATTTATCCTGTAGACCATACCTAACTTCTCTTACAGATTTTTTAATGTCTTCTTTGTTGGTTTCATTTTTAGATGAGGTCATCTCTTTGATCTTTTTTTTCAATTTTAATTCTTCTTCAAAATGGTTAAGAAAAACGGTATAGACCTCGCTTTGCTGGTTTGTTGTTAATTCTAATTGCTTTGTTAATTTTTTAGTTTCAGTTTTTGCTAAAACTTCAGCAGATTCGTTATGTAGCTCAGTTTTGTGATGCTCGTTGGCAATTAATTTTTTGCTTTTTTTCTCCTGTGCGATGGCATTTAAGCTGAGGAGAACAATGGCAAAGCATAATATTTTTTTCATTTTATATGTTTTAATTATTGATTTTTAATTAGTTGCTAAGTTTAAAAATACTAAATTTTACGATTTATAATGTGGTTAATTTACCTTTATAAGTTTTAAGGTAGTTTCGTAGAGCGAATTTCCTTCAGTCTTGTTCCTTAGCCAGGCATAGAAACTTATTACAAAAATATCTTCTTGTTGTATGGAATTCCATTCAAAAGTTGATTTTAAAACTTTTGAAAAATCTTTATCCTTTAGTATTTCAGGTCTTGTGTAAATTTTCTCGGCGAAGTTAACAAAAGTAAGAATTCGATTTTGTTGAATCTGTTTTAAGTATTTTGTATAACGACGCCTAAAGCTCTTTAATCTGGAATAAAATAAGTCGTCATCTTGTATTTCGGCATATAATAAAATTTCGGCTAAGTTTTTTTTAATTACCCAATCCATACCTGCTTTTTCTATATAGTATTGGTCTGTATGGTAGAATTTTGATAAAACGGATTTTGCTTTGTCTAGCTCATCTTTCTGGAAATAGAACATTAAAAGCGAAAGGTGTAGATCTAAAAGCGACTCTATATCGGCATGCTTTTTCTTAATTATGTTTTCGACAAGTTCAATAGCTTTTTCTTGTTGATTGATGTAATTGAGATTTAGCGCTTCAACCAAAGTCTTTTTTAAAATGAATTCTTTGTAATAGGTGCCCTTTTTTAGATGCATCAACTCGTTCATCTCGCTGATGTACTTCAGTGAAGCGTCAAACTTTTTATTTCTAAACAAGGTGTTAGCTATAATATAAACGATTTGTATTTGGTAGTGCAGTTGCTTATTTGTGTCCTTCTTTTCTTTAAGAATTTTATAGCTTTTTAGAACAAATTTTTCAATTTCAAAATATGTATTTGTAACTAAAGCAGAGATGTTGACAATGGCCAAGATCTGGTACAACGATTTAAATGAAAGTGATTTGTTAATTTCAATATTGTAATCTTTCAGTATGGATTCTAGTTCACTTTCAAAGTCAATCACTTTACCTTCGTAGCTTATGGTGTTGAGCAAGGATTTTAGTTTGGCGTAAACGATGTTGAGCTGATCTTCTAATTGATGTTTTTTCTGGTTTTCTTTTTGTTTAATAATGATTTGCTCAATATCCACCTTTGGGTTGTTTGGTGCATACTGAATCTTGGTATGGTAAATCTCATTGAGAATAGGATAGAGTAGGTGTTCATCTGCCAAACGCTCGGCCTTATCAAGGATTTTATAGGCGATATCATAATTTTTTTGAAGCAAATAGGTGCGAGAAGCCAAAATGTATTTTATAATCTGCATATCTACGGAATTCTCGTCTTCGAGATTTTTGTTGGCCGTAAAATCTATCAAGGATTGAAACAGTCGTTTTCTCAATGCATGGTAAGCGTTACAATTATCTGTTTTATAAAGCTTTTTGCATATGGTTTTGGAATCTAGATCTGGGTAGGTCATTAACTTGAACAGATCAATGTTTTTTGTGTCCTTTCGCTTATTCTTTTGCTGTAGATATACTATGAATTTTTGCTGATCTTCTGGGTTGAAAGTATCAATAATCGATTTTAATGCAATC
Organism: Leeuwenhoekiella palythoae; assembly: GCA_964221315.1. Taxonomy (GTDB): domain Bacteria; phylum Bacteroidota; class Bacteroidia; order Flavobacteriales; family Flavobacteriaceae; genus Winogradskyella; species Winogradskyella palythoae_A. The sequence goes on from CAXPYI010000012.1 coordinate 173,679, forward strand.
ATTTAATCGTCATTATAATTATCTATAATATACTAAATATAGTAATTAAATAGTGTTTATATTAAAAAATATCGTCAGTAATATGGAATAAATGATTTTTATCCAGTTGTGTTTTGTTACAAATTTGTCCTGTAATCATTAAAACAAAACATTATGAAATCTAAATCAAACTTCAGAAAAATTGAAGGCCTTAAATTGAGTTTATTGGTTATAAGCTTGGGTTTGGTAACTATTTTTTCAAAATCCGTTTCAAACTATATCGTAGAGGCTTATAACGACAAGGTTGAATTTTTGGCTAGCCATATTGTAGAAGGTGCAAACATGATGAGGTACTAGGATGAAGCAAAAAAATCTAAATATTGCTTTTTTCATTACGGTAGGAATTTCAATTGTTGTCTTTATTTACCTCATTTTTTTGGGCTATGACGAAATCAATTCACTAAAGGATGTTATAAAGATTGTAGCTTCTATTCTGTTTCCGCTTCCGCTGTTGTTTTTCGTTAGATTTATAGTGATAGAGCACTTTTTACCCACAAACACAGACGAGTATAAGGAAGAGAACCAAAGACCAGCGACGATCCTGCTGGTTATAACAATTGTCGGTGTTATAATTTTAATGCAACTCCTTGAGTTTTTGACACAAAAGAAGCTTGAAGATACGCTTATACTAGCGCACCTTATTAATTCAACGACCATAAGTTCTTACGTATTTAACTTTTTACTGTATAACAACCTAAAAGCCAATGGCATACTAAGTGGAGTGCTTATGGGCCTGGCATTACACATATTTTTCTTGTCCGCTTAAATTATTATTAATCATCAAAAACTAAATATTATGAACATTATCAAAACACCAAAAGAACAGACCAATTCTAGTAAAAGAGAGCTACTGTTTACGTTTCAGACAATTATCGTTACAGGCTTGTTGGCCTTTACTGCTATTGCATTTTTCTTTTATAACAATCTAACTGTAGTAAAAGGTATAAAGGTCATATTTGCCCCATTTTTATCTGTTGTTCCATTGCTTTTCATCCTGTCAATTTTAAGGGATTTGCGCAAGGGTTTTATTGAAGGTAATTACACAAAACAAGAAATCTTAAAATTTGGGTTAATAACTGTCGGTATTACGGCTGCTTTTACGGGAATTACATTGCTATTGTCCAAGATTGACGCTCTAGAGATTCTATTGGCAGGGATAATCGCCATACTTAGTACTGTGTTTTTTCTTCGAAGCAAGATTAAGGACATTTTGGGCATGTCTATCGTCACTGGCATTGCCGAAGGTATCATCGTCTATATGATTTTTTTGTTTTGATGATTGGTTAGTTAGTGACCTTAAGCCTCGCAGGTCGTTTTAGAACTGCGAGGTTTTAAATCTTCTCATTATGAAAAATCGACTCACTAAGTATTTAACTGAATTTTCGAGCCTAAAGCTAACTAGGCCAATATCAGATAAAGTAAGGCTGCTTGAGATATCAGGTGTGGTTTTAACAGGAATTGGAAAGTTCTTCTTTATGGATTACCTCAATTGGAGGCTGCCATTTGTGGTAGTAGCTATTTTAGGATGGTCTTACTACGTGTATTATCGTTACAAAAAGGATAAAAATGTATTGAAGGATTGGGGTTTTGGGTTTAGCAATTTTAAATCGGTTTTAAAAATGACATGGCCCTTTGCGTTGGTTTCGATCGCATTGTTTTTTTTAATTGGCTATATTCAAGGCACTATTAACTTAACTTGGCATATTATTCCTTTATTGATTACCTATCCTATTTGGGGAAGCATTCAGCAATTTTTAACTATAGGTTTATTGGCAGGGAATTTAAACGATTTTAAAAAGATCAAGTTTAGTAAAAGCTTTATTATCATTATAACAGCTGTTTTCTTTTCCATTATTCATTATCCTACAATTTGGTTGATGATAGGTACCTTTGACTTAGCGTTGTTTTACGGACATATTTACTTGAAGGCAAAGAACATTTATGTTTTAGGTTTATTCCATGGTTGGTTGGGTGCCTTATTTTATTATACGGTTGTAAACCAAGACCCTTTTACGGATGTGTTTCTGAAATACTTCTAGTGGCCATTTTTTTATATCTTGTATAAATAACACCAATTATATGCCTTACTGGGTTTCAACGGTTTTAGTAGTTTTAGGAATATACGTTGCTATTAGCATAGCATTGTATTACCTACAGGATTATATGTTGTTTAAGCCAGAAAAATTGCCTAAGGATTTTCAATTTGCTTACGAAAATCAAGAAACCAAGGAATATAATCTTGAAACCAGAGATGGAGCAATAATCAATGGCTTGCGATTTTTCCCTAAAGGCGAAAGTAAAGGTGTGGTATTATATCTTAAAGGAAATTCCAAAAGTATTAAAGGTTGGGGAAAATTTGCTGTAGATTTTACAAGACATGGATATAATGTGTTAATGGTAGATTACCGAGGATTTGGTAAGAGTACAGGAAAACGTTCCCAAAAAGCCATTAAGCGCGATTTACAGTTGGTTTACAATAGAATTAAGGAACAGACCACCGAAGACCGAATCATTCTTTACGGTCGCTCTTTGGGTTCTGGCTTTGCGACTAAATTGGCTTCCATGAACAATCCCAAAAAGCTCATTCTAGATGCGCCTTATTACAGTCTAACCAAAGTTACGGCACGCTATGCACCTTTTATGCCATTGTCATTGCTGATGAAATACCCATTGCCAACCTATAAATGGTTAAAATATGTGCAATGCCCAATTCATATCATACATGGTACGCACGATAAGCTTATTCCCTATAAATCTAGTGTAAAACTGGCACAGATTAATTCTGGGTTAACCAAATTACATACCGTTATAGGTGGTGGACACAAAAATTTGAATAATTTTGAATCCTACCACAAGATGTTGGATGAAATATTAAATACCGAATCCAAAACCATAGACCTAGAAACCACAAGTATTAATGTCATTCATTCATCAAAAAAAACGAAGAAAAAGGCTTAGAAAAATAGCCATAGCCCTTTTTGCTTTATATGTTATGATAGGATCAGCACTTTATTTTTTTCAGGAGAAACTAATGTTCTTGCCCTCAACCTTAGCGCAGGATTATAAATATCAGTTCGATTATCCATTTGAAGAATTGTTTTTAAAAATAGAAGACGAAGCCACTATAAATGCACTTCATTTTAAAGCTGAAAATCCAAAAGGAGTTATTCTTTACTTTCATGGTAATGCAGGAGATTTAAGTAGATGGGGAAAAATTACTGAGTTCTTTGTAGAAAAACGATACGATGTTTTGGTTATGGATTATAGAACCTACGGAAAAAGTATTGGAAAACTTAGTGAAGATGCTATCTACAAGGACGCTCAATATTGCTATGATTATCTATTGGAACGTTATTCCGAAAACGAAATTACTCTATACGGAAGGTCTTTAGGTACTGGAATAGCGTCATATTTAGCTTCAAAAAATAACGCGAAGCGTCTCATTTTAGAAACACCTTACTATAGTATTTTAGATATTGCTAAACACCGTTTCCCTATGTTTCCTGTAAAGCAGTTGTTAAAGTATCGCTTTCCTACGTTTCAATATTTACCAAAGGTGAAATGTCCAATAACCATTATTCATGGTACAGAAGATAATGTGGTTCCATTTTCATCTGGTAAGAAACTTTCAGAGTTAGAAAGTGATATAGATTTTTTTACCGTTAAGGGTGGTGGACATAATAACCTTATTGAATTTGAAGATTATCATAAGGCAATTGATAATGTATTAAAATAAAAAAGGCTTCAAGTTAACTTGAAGCCTTTTTGTTTTTTTGGATCTATCTCGTGTTAGTCCTTTTGAACAATAACTTTAGGGTCTAAAATATCATTAACACGTTCAATAGCATCTGCAATATGTATTCTGCTCATAGCATCTGCACCACGTGCAGAACGTAATTGACTGCGTAACGTTTTTAATTCTGCTCTTACAACCGCTCTAATATCTGACTGACTTGTGTTTACAGGCGTCATTTTTACGTAAGGGCTTCTCGAATTGCCACTTTGGTTTTCAGCAGTCATTAAATAAGCCAACCTATCGATATGGGCACGTTGTAAATTACGTCTGTAAGTGTCAATTTTCTTACCTGTGCGTAATTCACTCCAAACACCTTGACGTAAATCTTGCATCATTTCTGGTAAAGAATAGGCATTACTATCGTAAGTGTGTGCTTCGGTTAAACGTTGCATCTTACCTAAACTTAAGATGTTGTTAAGTGTTCTTGCTTGCAATGCTCTAACACGTTCAACAGAACCAGTATATTCAATACGATCAAAAATAGCTTTGTCGATTAACCAATCTGGAGTGTCAAATAAATTATCCTGAATAAATTGCATCGCTTCTTTTTGGTGTGCTTTTGGTACTGGAGTATAAACGGCACCTTCTTGGTCGGCTGTTTTGTAATATTCGTACACACCACCTATGTTGTTTGAAACATGTCCCATATAGCGGTTAAACTGAGAGATAACATGCCCATACATTTCCTGTAGGTCGTCATAATCTTCACCAGCTTCAGTCGTCCATTCAATTAAGTTCGGTACAATAAGTTTTAGGTTCTTGATACCGTACTCACTTGCCAACATGGCATTGTCACCTAAATCCTCAGTTTGCGAACTTGGATCTACGACGTCACCAGCTTGTTGATGGCCAAATCTATACATTGGGTCGCCTGCGTGCTCTGTAATCCACTCATTTAGGATTGGTTTTTCCTCTTCTGCTGTTTTGTCTAAAATAGGTCTGTAGCCCCATTCTATGGCATACTTATCGTAAACACCAATATTTGGCATTAAAGCCACGCCTTCGTCACCAGGTTGAGCGACATAATTAAAGCGCGCATAGTCCATTATAGAAGGTGCTGTACCATATTTTTGAGTAAATTCAGCATCACGTAATTTTTCAACAGGATAAGCAACACTGCTTCCCATGTTATGAGGTAGTCCTAGGGTGTGACCTACTTCGTGAGCAGATACGAAACGGATAAGGCGCCCCATAACTTCATCTTTAAATTGCGGACTTTGTGCATCTGGATTAATTGCTGCAGTCTGTACAAAGAACCAACCACGTAGTAGTGACATAACGTTGTGGTACCAGTTGATATCACTTTCTAGGATTTCTCCAGTTCTAGGATCACTAACGTGTGGGCCATTCGCGTTTGGTATTGGTGATGCCAAATAACGTACAACAGAATAACGTACATCCTCAGGTGTCCATTCTGGATCTTCCTCAATTGAAGGCGGATCTTTAGCAATAATAGCATCTTTAAATCCTGCAGCTTCAAAAGCGACTTGCCAATCTTCAATACCTTGCTTTATGTATTTTCTCCACTTTTCTGGAGTTGCTCTATCGATATAATAAACAATTTGCTTCTTTGGAACAACGAGTTCACCACGTTTAAACTTCTCAATATCTTCATCTTTAACTTCTAATCTCCAACGGTCTAAATAAGTTAAGGATTTGCTTTTCTGATCTTTTTGACCGTAATCTGTTGTGCTGCTCGTAAACCAACCAACACGCTCATCAAAATAACGGCGCTTCATAGGATTGTCAGGTAACAAAATCATGGAATTGTTCATTTCAAGAGAGATAGTACCTGTACTAGAATTAGACGGCGGACGACCTGCAGCATACGTTTTTACATGTCGTGATTCTATGTTTCTTGGATAACTTTTTATTGATTCTATGAACGATTTATCGCTTTCTAATCGGGTAACTCTGTAACCAGTTCTTCTAAATTGTGGTAAACCAAGGGATTTCACGTCCTTTTCAAACAAAGGTGTCGCGTCAATTACTGTGCTGGTAGAATCTTTACCAAAAGCTTTTATTGGAAATGTGAATAACACAGGTTCAAAATTAGAATTCTTTACCGCTTCATTAACAGGTAATGAATCAGCTGCAGTAACATTATAGGATACAACTCTAAGCACTACTTTTTTGTCTTTCTTTTCCCAACGCAATACTTGCTCATTTTGCTTACCTCCACCAAAGCCTAAGCCACTGGCAGTTTTGGCAATACGGGTTACCATAAGCATTTCTCTATCGAAAAGAGAATCTGGAATTTCGTAATAAAATTTGTCATCTAAGCTGTGGACGGTAAATAGACCTTTGTCGCTTTTAGCTTCTTTTGTAATGACTTTGTTGTAAGGTTGTGGATCGTTTTTACCAGGTTTCTTAGCTGGTGGTTTTGCCATCGCTGTGGCATCTTTTTTTGATTTGCTTGCTTTTTTAGTTGTAGAACATGAAAATGCCAAAAAAACAGAAACTACAAGAAGTAGTTTAATGGATAGTTGTTTCACTTTTTGTCGGTTTTAAAAAATTTGCTTGAAAATACGGATTCTCTTAGGAAACTTCTATTTGCAACCCCTTTTTTATCATTTTTTTAACTTGATGATTAAAGGGTGTCAAGATACTCCTGAAGCAAATCCACAGCTTCTGTATGGATTATACTAGTGCCAATTAAAGGCATACTGAACCCTTCATTATAATCAGAAATCCTGAATGAAATACTGAATTTGCGCGCTACGATGTTTGAATCTTCCAAAGAGGTTTCATAAGCTAAATTTAAGGTCGATTCCAATTCGCAATGACCACCTGGTATATGGCAATGAGCACAATTGATATCAAAATAGCTTCTTGCTCTGTTTTCTAAAGAAGCTGAAGAATCTTCCCAGTTGACAATAGCGGAAACTTCAGTGCTGCTCGATAAGCCTGTTAAGTTTTGGTTGTTGATAATATCATCAAGTTGATTGCTACCGTTTACATTAAAGTTTAGGTTTCTCAACTTTGGTCCTATTGGTGTAATGTCGTCGTATGAGTGATGGCATGTAAAGCAGTCGGTATTTGAAGGAATTTTGTAATTTACGGTATTGGTTTCACCTGCATTATCAATCCAGGTTACGGGTACGGTACTTCCATTTAAATCTAAAGTCGCTTCGGTTTGTTCGGTGTTCCATTTGTAATTTCCGGTTTGCCATTCGCCGTTGATTTTTATGAGAACTCGAGTTTCAATGATATTTCTTCCAACTGTCAAATCTCGTTCGTCTAGATTGTAGTAAAATGTTTTGGCTATAACCGTATTATCTGGAAAAATTGGTAATCCGTCTCCATCGTACTGCATCGTTGTGTTTTCTGGTAAGGCAATTAAACGCTGTTTATGCGCATAATCCGTAAATAGTTGCGAATTAAGCTCGTATTTAAAAGCACGTGATGAAATATTTAAATCGGCAAGATTTCCTGTAAACAGATTTAATTCTGAAAGATTTGGTCTAAATTCTGCAATTACTAAAGGGTCTTGTGCAGGTGTAATATCATCATCGTTTTCACATGAGAAAACAACTGCGATTAATAGAAATAATAACCTGAATTTTTTCATTTTACATGAGAAGCTTTTTCAATAGCGCATGTGAAAATAATAAAAAAGCTGTAATCAACAAGTATTATAATAAGATGTGAATGGATTTGAAATAAAAAAGGAACTATCATATGATAATTCCTTTAGGCTATGTAGAGTATTAAATTATATTACATTATATTACAGCATCTCAACAAACAACCCCTCATCAGTCTTTTCAACCTTAGTTAAGCCGTGTTTTCCTAATCCTTTAATGCCTTTGTCCCAGCCTTTATTACTAAGTCCAGATTGTGCTTTAAGTGCATTTAAGTCCATGCGTTGCTCCTTTTTTAGAATTTCAAAAATCGCTTTTTCGTTATCACTTAAATCAATTTTTTTCTTCTCTGGTCGCATCTGTGGGAAGAACAATACTTCTTGTATGCTCTGATTGTTGGTTAAAAACATAATTAATCTGTCCATACCAATGCCCATACCAGAAGTTGGTGGCATACCATATTCTAAAGCACGAAGGAAATCATAGTCAATCGTTCCTGTAGCTTCATCGTCTCCCTTTTTTGCCAGTTCTAATTGATGCTCAAAACGCTGACGTTGGTCTATAGGGTCATTAAGCTCTGAATAAGCGTTGGCTATTTCCTTACCACAAACCATCAGTTCAAAGCGTTCTGTTAATTCTGGATTTTCCCTATGCTCTTTACACAACGGACTCATTTCCTTTGGGTAATCGGTAATAAATGTTGGTTGTATGTAGTTGCCTTCACATTTTTCACCAAAAATTTCATCTATCAGTTTGCCTTTACCCATGGTGTTATCAACTTCGATGCCCATGTTTTTGGCAGCAGTTCTTATTTCAGTTTCGGTTTTATCGTAAATATCAAAACCAGTAAATTCTAAGATAGAATCTCGCATGGTAATGCGCTTGTAAGGCGCTTTAAAATCGATTTTATGCTCACCAAAAGTAGCTTCAGTTGTGCCGTTAACTGCAACCGCACAATGCTCTAACAATCGTTCACAGAAATCCATCATCCAATTGTAATCTTTGTAGGATACATAGATTTCCATAGCTGTAAATTCAGGATTATGGGTTCTGTCCATACCTTCGTTACGGAAGTTTTTAGAAAACTCATATACACCATCAAAACCACCAACAATTAAGCGTTTTAGATACAGCTCGTTGGCAATTCTCATGTATAACGGTATATCTAGACTGTTATGGTGCGTTACAAAAGGTCTTGCCGCAGCACCACCAGGAATTGGTTGAAGGATTGGTGTTTCAACTTCAAAGTAACCAGCATCGTTAAAGAATTGACGCATAGCGTTAAACAATTTTGTTCGCTTTACGAAAACGTCTTTTACATGCGGATTTACAACTAAGTCTGCATAGCGCTGTCTATAACGTTGCTCAGGGTCGGTAAAAGCATCATGTACTTTGCCATCGGCATCAACGCGTGGTTGTGGCAATGGTTTTAAGGCTTTGCTTAATAGCGTAAAGTCTTTTACCATTACGGTTTTTTCACCAACTTTTGTTTTGAACAATTCACCTTTAACACCTATAAAATCTCCAATATCCAAGAGTTTTTTATAGACATCATTGTATTTGGATTTGTCGTCACCTGTACAGATTTCATCCCTGTTAAAATACACCTGAATACGACCTTCGCCATCTTGTAGCTCAGCAAAACTTGCACTTCCTTGAATTCTGCGTGACATTAAGCGACCTGCAATAATTACCTTTTTACCTTCTTCAAACTCAGACTTTATCTGTTTTGAAGTATGGTTTACAGGGAATAAATCCGCTGGGTAAGGGTTGATGCCCAAACCTCGTAACTTTTCTAGTTTTTCGCGTCTTACTAATTCTTGTTCTGAAAGTTGCATTTTAATTCATTTAAGACGGCAAAATTACGTTATTTAGAAGAATTATTAAATTGGTTTTTGAATTACTTTTATTTGTAGAGGTTGCGAAAAGGCAAAGCTGTCATTTCGAGCGCAGTCGAGAAATCTTTAGTCTTGATTACTAATACATTTCGACTGCGCTCAATGTGACAGTAAATTATCATTGCAGCTTATTTTGAAGCTACAATATTACCTTTGATTTTTAAGATTTTGTTGCCACCTTCTGCATTAGAGGTAACAGTAATGGTCTTTGTGAATGCTCCAAGTTTTTTGGTGTCGTACTTAATCTCAATTTCACCGGATTCATTAGGTTGAATTGGCGCTTTAGAGTAGGTAGGTACAGTGCATCCGCAGCTTGCCTTTACTTTGGTGATAAGTAACGGAGCATCACCTTCGTTGACAAATGTAAATACCCTTGTGCCATCTGAGTTTTGTTCTATAGTTCCGTAGTCGATAACTTCTGTTTCAAACTTGATAACGGCAACTTTAGTGTCGTACTTGTCAAATTCAGCCGAACTTGCATTGAAAAGTCCAATGGCTAGAACTAAAATGAAAATTGTGTTTAATGTTCGTTTCATGATTAAAAATTTTTATGATTAATATTGAAACAAACTTCAGTTTTAATTTCAAAAAAAATGAAAAATAAGGGTTGGAAATCGGTACTAGTACCTAGGTTGAATTTTTTAACTACTTAGCAAACAGTGACTTGGCGTCGTCTCTAGATTGTATGTTTAATTTCTTGTAAATGTTGTTGGTATGCGATTTTACAGTACTGACACTAAGAAAAAGTGCTTCTGCAATGTCTTTGTTGGTTTTATCCTTAAGTAAATGCTCTAAAACGACTTGTTCTTGTTTAGATAATTTAGCTTTTAAATCTTCTGTTTTAGATTGTTTTTCTTTCCAATTACGATAAAGTAGATAAGCATTCAATAGAAATGAAAGTGCTAGAATAGCATAGAGATAAATGTTCCAATTGATAGCTGAAGTTTCGTCTTCAGATGTAGCTAACATATATCGGTCTGCAGCAAGTTCATTTCTGTACTGAACGGTGTATGGTGTGTCGGGATAATTATCCTCGAGTCGAGTTTTAAGATTGTCGTAGTACGGATTGTTTTGCAAATCTTCTACATAGTAGCTGTGCAAATCACTACTTCTATCTGAGAGATAAGCGTAGATAGAGAGTTCTGCAATAGGTTCATTAAGAGCTTCCCCATAAGATTGTAAGGCTTTAAACCACTTTGTGTTGTTCAATTTGCGATTGGCCTCACTTCGTACTTCACCATAAGCAAAACGCATATCGTTTTTTAATGAGTCAATTTTTAAAAAGGCATTAGCTTTTGGGTTACTCGATTCTATTTTGCAGAACACTTGATTGCCAAAAGAAAAAGGAAGATTAAGGGTGTCCGTGTTTTTGGCAATAAAAAGCAACTCTTCGCTGTTGCTACAATTGCCGTTAAAGTGGTTAACGTCTTGTTGGGTTTCGGTGCATTTGTCCACATGTATGCGATAGATTCTGTTTTCGGCATTCAACATATCTCCTTCAAATTGAAAAAAGCCTGTAGAATCTGCTGTGGTTTTAGCTATAATTTGCTCAGAATAGACACCAGACATTTTACGGTAATCCTCTACGATGGAAAGGTAAACCGTGTTCTGCCATTCCTCTGGATTTGTATAGCCCGAAAACGAATACTGTGCCTCACAGTATATTGTTGTCAGTAGAAAAGCTATTAAAATTCTGAATTGCATAAAAACGAAACTACATAATTTTAGAGTACCTCAATCTTTAGGGGGCAAATTATGTAACAAATTTAACAAAATTACGTCCAATTGGTACATCAAATCATCAAACGAAAATTATGAGTATCTGGCGCGTTATACTGTCAATTATTTGCCCACCTTTAGCGGTATTGGATAAAGGTTGTGGTTCTATTCTTATCACTTTTTTACTATGGCTTTGCGGTTGGGTTCCTGGTGTAATTGCCGCATTAGTAATTCTCAATAATCCTGAGCGATAAATACGTATCTTTGTGCTTTGTTAAATCCATAAAGTACACATGAGAAAAATTATTCTTTTATTCGCCTTAGCCTGTTTTTTAACGAGCTGTAACGTTACTGAATCTATTGTTTTTAATGATGGCCAGTCTGGTCAATATCTCGTTACTTATCAAATGGGTGATGCTATGAAAGCCTTTTCGGAACAAATGGGAGGTGGCTCTACTGATTCCGACAAAAAGGAAAAGGGTGAGGTTTTGGATACGACTATGGTTTTTGCAGATTTAATGGAAACCTATAAGGATAGTATAGCTGCGCTGCCAGAAGAGAAGCGTTTAGCAATGGAAGCTGTAAGAGATATGTTTATGACCATGAAGATGGATGAAGATGAAGGGATTATGGATATTGGAATTGGTCTGGAGTTTGAATCTATTGCCGATTTGAAAAACATTCAGGATAAAATAAAGAAAGTTCAAAGCCTTAATAGCGAAGGAGAACAACTAGAGGCTATGAAAAATGGCTCTCCACTAGGAAAGTTCATGGGTTCGGACGAAGAAAGCGTGAGTTATAGTATGACTACCAATGGGTTTGAGAGAACAACAACTGTTGAATATACTGCAGAGGAAGCTGAAGCCATGGGTGAGCTTTTCGATGAAACTGATGAAGCGGATAGTGAGTTGATGGAGTACTTTGAAGAATCTTACTACAAAGTAAAGCTAAAGTTCCCGAAAGCTGTAAAATCCGTATCCTTTAAAGATGCAGAAATATCTGAAGATAGAAAGACAGTAACGTATAAGGCAAGTTGGATAGAGTACTTAAAAAATCCAATGCTTTTGGATGTGAAAGTTGAGTTTGTTGATGAATAAAAAAGTAAAGATTGAAGATTTAGGCTTAAAGGATTTTAAAGAAACCTGGGATTACCAGGAAGCACTTTTCAAAGCCATCTTAGATACCAAGATTAAGAACAGGAGAGAGGATGCAGGTTTGGAGACCGACAACCATTTTCTGTTCGTAGAGCACCCGCATGTCTATACGTTGGGCAAAAGTGGTGACTTGTCTAATTTGCTATTGTCCGAGGAACAACTTACAGAAAAGGGAGCAACGTTCTACAAAATCAATAGAGGAGGAGATATTACGTATCACGGTCCTGGGCAAATTGTGGGCTATCCCATTCTGGATTTAGATAATTTCTTCACAGACATCCACAAATACCTTCGTTTTTTAGAGGAAATGATAATTCTCACTTTGGCTGAATATGGTTTAAAAACCGAACGCAGTCCTGGTGAAACAGGTGTGTGGTTAGATGTAGGTACACCATTTGCGCGTAAAATCTGTGCCATGGGAGTACGTGCCAGCCGTTGGGTGACCATGCACGGTTTTGCGTTGAATGTCAATGCGGATTTAGGCTATTTTGATAATATTATTCCTTGTGGCATACGTGGCAAAGCCGTAACCTCTTTAAATAACGAATTGGGTATGGATAAGGTTGATGAAGAAGAGGTAAAGCAGAAGCTTTTAAAGCATTTTGAGAACTTGTTTAACGCTAAGCTTCGTCATTAAAAAACACCTTATAAAAATGCATTTTTTTATCCTCGTCGTAACCGCGTTCTAGATATTCTGCCGAAGCATCCGGTGCATCAACATCGAGTTTTATCTGTATGTTGGTGTCTAGTTTTATCTCGGTTTTAATCTTTTGCTTCTGCTTTTTTAACACACGTTCCGAGACATCAAACTGGTTTCTAATCAATACCTTGTTTTCTGCTTCGTAAGTTTTTTTGTAATCCTCAAAGAGTTGAATTTGGTCTTCTTCATCAAAGACTTCTTCTTTGAAAGTTTCAATATTTACAATCTCATTTTCCTTGAAGAAATCAACAGTATTGGCTAGGAAATTACTCTGAGCCTGGCCACCAAAATTGGGCTGCAACACCTCTTTAGAAAACTCTCTACAAAGCTCAATACAGTTTTTGGTGTGTTGATTGCTGTCGTCTGGGTATTTAATGTTAAGGAAGCTTTTAATCCAGTATTGGGTGTCGTAGGTATTATTGTCCACACTAAAAACAATTTTGCCTTCCATATCTGAGGTGTTTAATATTAAACAACCTTTGTCTACTTTCTTAGCCTGTATGCCTTTTTGCACTAAAATATCATAATTGCCATCTTCTAAATACGTTTGGAAAAATTCAGTTTTGTTTTCAATTTTATAGATGCCAATGGCATCTGTAAAATAGTCTTCGTATTGGATGTTTTCAAAATGGCAAATGAGCACATCTCCCGTTTTTATTTGAGCAGAATTGCTTTGCTCATACAGATGTGTTAGGATGTGTTTGGAAACTTCAACAAAATCGGCTTCGTCCTTAAATAATTGTTCGGAATAGGTGTTGATTTCGTTCAACCCAACGTCGCTATGATGATGAAAACGGTAGCTTTCTGCAACGCTGACAAAAGGTTTTAAAAGATATGGCAACATAAGGTTGTAGGTAGCTTCATCAAAATCTACAGTAGTATCTGAAAATGCGTTTTTTGTATCATTGAATTTGTTACCAACTTTGTGGATGATACAATGTTTTATGGATGCTTTTTGGCGTTTAATCATTTTGGAAATAGGTGCTGATTTTTAAAGTATGCAATACTACAAAAGGATGGACATATAACGGAGAAAACGCCAAAATAAATTTGGCGTTTTCAGGACTCGAGGACTTTAGATTTGGTTATCGTTATATTTTTACGAATTCTACGCGTCTGTTCTTTGCTTTGCCGTCTGCTGTGCTGTTGTCACCAACGGGTTGTGTTTCGCCTTTACCATTTGTAGTTAAGCGGTCTGGAGAAATGTTGTAGATGTTTACTAGCGCCTCTTTCACAGCCGCAGCGCGGTCTTTAGATAACTTGAGATTGGCCTCGTCAGAACCATCAGAATCCGTATGCCCAATAATGTTAAGTTTTATACTATCATCTTGCATCAATACTTGCGAAACCTGACGTACAATGCCGAGCGACTGAGGCTGTATATTCGCAGAACCAGAATCGAATAAAATACCATTGGTGGAAATCTTACCTTCACTGAGTAGTTTACGTCTTAAATCCACGCCACCTTCGGCAACTTTAAGGTTTTTTATAAAAACGCGTTCTTCGCCATCTTTGAGACCATACACATGGAATTTTAAATAATCTAGAACATCTAATTCTTCAATAAATCGAGGAATATCCACATATTTTACTTCATTAATCCAAAGGCGATAACGTTGTTTTGTGACGGAGATAGCAATGTGAGGTTGATTTTTGACCTCGTCCCTAATATCGGCAGTTAGCCCAGAATTAATCATTCCGCCTTTACCATTAAAATAATTTTTCACATACATGTTAAATACACCATATTGGCCTAGTGGAAGCGACGTAGATGTGTAATGTTGTTTGCCATCGTTAAAGGCATTGTTATCACTAAGAATTATAAAAAGCCTGGCTCCCGATGAGGTTTGCCTATCTAAGCCACTTGTGAGAAGATCAAATTCTATGGTGTAGTCCTCAGGGAGCTCTTTAATGTCTGGAATAACATAAAGACGATATCCAGCTTTGAGCTCAAACCAATTGCCTTCGACTTTATTGAGTCTCACAACTGCACCAGAACCATTCGTGTTCCATTTACTAGGAATGTCACCAACAAAATCCTGGGAAAAATCGTCAAAAAACAAGATGTTGTCTCCAGGCACAAAATCATATTTGCTGTAAACTTCTAAGCCGTCTGATACATTTGTTGGTTCTTCTTCGGCCTCATCATTAGAATTGTCACTATTTGCGCCATTCTCAGATTCTTCATAGTCACCATCATCATCGTCATCTGATGTTGTTGTGTCACCATCATCTTCCGATTCGTGTTCACGCTGTCCCAAGAGTAATTCCTTTGCTGTTTTTATACTGTAATTTAAAGCCTTTTTTGCACGATTCACCTGCAAGGTAGCTTTGCCTTGTTTCAATACACCAACGCCATCTAAATCATTAATAATATCTGGTGCGCTCTCACTTAGCGAGGACATTTCCTCGAGGGCTTCTTCGAGCACATCAATATCATCATCATCTAATGGAGTGCCTGCTGCTGCGTAGCCGTCATATTTATAAACTTTGTCATATAAATCAAAGGACTCTTGTACAAACCGGTCAACACTCGCCACACCAACTCGACTTTTCGGGCGTTTTATTTTTTTTGTCTGTGCTTCAAGTGCAGGTAGAAGGAAAATTGTTAGGCAAATTGTGAGTAAAGCCTGTTTGAAAAAAACTGGATGTTTCATTTTAAGTAATTGATTAATAGCTGTCTAAAAATAAGAATAACTATTGATACTAAAAAATGAAATGTATAGTTTGCTCGCTATCTAGTATAGTTTGTAAACTATAATGGTTTTGTCATCAGCTTGTGTGATGAGTTCTAAACCTTTGTCCTTGTCTAATTTCTGTAGTTCAGCAGCCGAGGTTCCGAAGACTGGAAAATTTGGGATAGATTTAGCTTGACTGTCAAACAGATACACTTTTTTTGCCTGTAAATCAGTTGTGGTTACATAAATCTTGTCATTGAGATAGAAAATTCTAGGTGAGGTATAATCTCCATAATCTAAATCCAAGGTTCGGGATTTTATATTGAGTTTATTTTCGGCCATTGAGACTAAGGTTTTACTCGTAGTTTCTAATTGATGTCTGCTTGCAAGGTTCAGGTTTTCTGTGCTCAGTTTTCCTCTAGTGTCAACTTGTACCAACTGTCCTAAGGTGTTTGTTGTAGTGAATTTATTTTTGTAAAGATATAGCTCGTTATCAGAAAAACGGATTTTGTCCTTCACATTAACTCGCACGTCACCTCTGCGATTCAATATTTTTAATGTTTCACCAGCTGCAAAAGCAATATAATCTTTACTATTAACCCTAAAATGTTTAGGTTGGGTTAATATTTCTGAGCCATTGTTTTTATAGTCAAACCCATTCACGGATTTTCCCCTGGCATCATACATCAAAAGATTTTTGCCTTGAGTAACCAGTAGTCTGTAATTTTTTTGATTATCATAATCGAAAACAGAAAGCGGTTGTGTAATTTCATCGTTGAATGCTTTAGGAAATGGTGATACATCGTTACCATTCCTATCTAACACATATAATCGGTTTGGTGTAGCAAAAGCCAGTTGCAGCCTACCGTTTTTATACATGTCTATTTGCTCTATTTTACCAAGGATTTTTCCTTGTAGTTGCTTTTTCCAGAGCACACTGCCTGAGCTGGAGATGAGGTGTAATACATTGTTAACATCTTGAACCACTATATCATGGGCTCCTGTTACATGGTTTTTAACAGCTTGAGGGGCAGAAATTATCGGATCCTCTAGAGCTATGGAAAAAGTTTCTGAAACTGTATTTAACGCTCTTCTTTTTTTGTATTGCTTAATAATGCCATTGACGTGTGCATAATCATCTTCATAAATAAACTGTACCGCATTTGCATTATATCCATTTAAGGTTTTTCCAAATAGTTCTGACAGCCCTTCAGAATTCTTGAAAATAAATAAAGATGCTTGATCACTGAGGTTATCTTTGATGTTTTCAAAAGAAGGCGAGTTGGCCAATACATTATCATTAAGCACATCAGAAATTATTGATTTTAAGGAGTCTGTCGTTTCTGAAAAAACAATAAAATCACCTAATACGGAAAAGTACGTGGCGTTATCAAACGAGATGAATGGAAGGAGTCGCGTTTGAAAAAAATCGGGATTGAGAAATTCATAAATATCAACATCTCTGTAAGGTTCGATGTTTGATTTTTCTTCAATTGCTTCAAAAACTAAACCTACATCTAAAGAATGTAAAATAATGGCTTTATCAATTTTGGCAATTTCATTGGTAAAGTTTAAAAATGTTTGAGCGCTATCAAGGTCAATTTTTCGTAATTGATGAATATTTTTGTTGAAAACGGAAAAATCATCATAAGAAACACTCAATAGTGATTGCGTATTTGACGGAGCTATGTTTATGGAACTAGTTTTTTGCGGAATAGTTTTTTTAAAACAATCAATCTTAACTTTAATCGAGTCACTCGATTTTATGATGCCATTATATTGAAGGTTTTTGTCTGAATGGTTTAAGTCTAAAACGGAATAAGAACTTTTTTCAGGTTCTTCTGTAAACAAAAGTTTAGAATAGTTTGAGGAATTTGACCTAAAAATTAAAGATGCGATCGATTTACTATCGGCTGTTTCTAAAAGGATATCCAATTCCTTATTTCCATTATCTGTATTAAGTCTTTTTAATACTTCGAGATTGTTCGATGCAGCAAAAACATTATGTAATTTTTTGTGATATATAGTACTAGAATCGATTTGGACTTTATCGATATTGGATTCGTTTAATTTTTCAGAAATATGGTTTGGTATGGAATCTACGACGAAAAGAGTGGAGTCATGTTCTGTGAGAACAAGGTAATCCGAGTTGTTTTCGTTTAAAAAAGCAATATGAATTTGTTTGGTTGTGTTGAGGTTTTCTAATACTGAGAATGCCGCTTTTAACTCCTTATTATATATACCAGATAAAATATCGTGGGTTTTTATGCTTTTTACAAAGTCATTCAACTCGTTCACCACAAATACAGAATTGGTTTCTTTTGGAAGTAAGCTTTGAGGTGATTTAATTTTATCGTAGTCTTTTTGACAGGATATGATAATAGAGAATAAAATCAACAAAAAACTAAATCGCTTCATTTCAGAAAATATTATCTGCAAATATAAAAAGTTATAAATCCAAACGGTATTGCTCTGGCAACAATCTAAAAGATTTTCTATGGTATTTTGCAACACCATATTTTTCGATCGCTGCTCTATGTGCTTTAGTAGGGTAACCTTTGTTTTGTTTCCAGTTATACATAGGGAACTCTTCATGGATTTTATCCATATAGGCATCCCTATAGGTTTTGGCAAGTATCGATGCAGCAGCAATATTTAAGTATTTGCTATCTCCTTTTATGATGGTTGTATATGGAATGTTACCAAAAGGTTTAAACTTATTGCCATCTACTATTATGTAATTGGGTTCTACTTTTAATTGGGCGATAGAGCCATGCATGGCTTTAATAGAGGCGTTTAAAATATTGATGTTGTCAATTTCATTTTCAAAAATATGTTGTACAGCAAAGGATATGGCTTCAGTTTCTATTATGGGTTTTAATACATTTCTGTTTTTTTTAGAGAGTTGCTTAGAGTCATTTAATAAAAGATTATCAAATTTTTGGGGTAAGATGACTGCTGCTGCGGTAACAGGTCCAGCAAGACAGCCTCTTCCGGCCTCATCTGTACCGCACTCTAAATCAAAGGATGAAAATTGATTCTTTAAGGTCAAAATGTTAAAGTTTGGACAAAGTTAAAATTTTAACGCAACCCTTTTACAGTTTTTGCATCTACGTAGTGAGTTATATGTTTAAAAACATTGAAATTTTGTTCGCTTGTCTTTATTGACAAGTTGATAATTACCTTAACATTTTTTTGGCAAAAACACTTGCTTATTTAATATTTAATTAAGATGTTTGCAACTAGACTAACTCAAATAATTGTTTTATGAAATTAAAGTTAACATGGTTATTAACGCTTTTCATGGCGTTCGTGATGCAATTTTCTTTTGCACAAGAGAAAACTGTCACAGGTACAGTTACTACAGCAGACGATGGTTTACCCCTTCCTGGTGCTAGTGTAATTGTAAAAGGTACCTCTAGGGGTCAACAAACGGATTTTGATGGTAAATATACTATTCAGGTCAATACAGGAGAGGTTTTGGTAATCTCTTATGTAGGTATGAAAGATGCCGAGGTTACAGTTGGTGCAAGTAATACTTATGATGTAGCATTAGAACTGGACAGCACTTTGGATGAAGTTGTTGTTGTTGGTTATGGTACTACGACTAAAAAAGCTTATGCGGGTACTGCAAAAGTGGTGAACAATGAGGATATTGAGACCAAAAACTTCTCTAACGTATCTCAGTCACTTGCAGGTGAGGCAGCTGGTGTAACAGTAATCAATACCTCTGGACAACCAGGTACGACTTCTACAGTACGTATTAGAGGTTTCGGTTCTATTAACGGTAACAGAGCGCCGTTATATGTTATTGATGGTGTTCCTTACTCAGGTAGTTTGAATGCTATTAACCCTGCGGATATTAAATCCACTACAATCCTTAAAGATGCAACTGCAACAGCAATCTACGGTTCTCGTGGTGCTAACGGTGTTGTATTGATTACAACAAAAGGTGGTAGCTCAACAGAATCTTATGTAGAGTTGGATGTTAGAACCGGTATCAATGCACAATTGATCCCTCGTTATGACGTGATCACTTCACCTGAAGAATCAATTGGGTATGTGTGGGAAGGCCTTTATGGTAGAGGTGTTGCAACTGGCTTGGCAGATCCTGTGGCTTTTGCCAACAATACATTGTTTACGCCGGGAATGATTGATCCTGCTTACAACATGTGGAATGTGAATAGCGCTAGTGAATTAATTGATCCTGCAACACGCACGGTAAGACCAGGTGTAACAAGACGTTATACTCCTGTTCGCTATGAAGACGCAGCTTTTGATGCGGCTTACAGAACGGAAGCTAACTTAAGAATGGGTGGTGGTAATGCTGACTCAAGATATTTTGTGTCTTTTGGTTTCTTAGATGATGATGGTTATGCAAAGAATACAGGATATAAAAGATATACTACGAGAATCAATGTGAACTCAAATGTAAAAGAGTGGTTAACTTTGGGTGCAAACTTAGGTTATGCTTTCTCACAACAACAGAACAACGGACAAACTGCAGGTTCTGAGAACGTTTTTGAATTTGCTGATAAGATGCAACCATTTTTCCCTGTTTTCTTAAGGGATGAAAACTATCAATTGGTTCCGGATCCTATTTTTGGCGGCTTCCAGTTTGACTATGGTTCAGCTTCGGTAGGTCCTAGTAGTCCAAACCCAAACATCCCAGGGAGATCAAGACCAAATGCTAACTTATTGAATCCAATTGGAACAGCTACTTATGATTTCGTTGGTACTGATAGACACGAATTAAACGGTAGTTTTAATGGTAAAATCAAAATTACTGACGCTTTAACTTTTGAAACAACGTTTGGTGCACAGTATTCTAATAGTATCTTTAAATCTGTTGGTAATCCTTTTTATGGAGCCGCAAGAAATGATGGTGGTAATATGACTCAAACCAACACAGAGCGTTTGACAACTAACTTTTTACAGTTATTGCGTTACAATAGAGATTTTGGTAGACACTCCTTAGAGGCATTGGTAGCACATGAAGGCAACAAATTCGAATCTAATTTTGTTACCACTTTCAAAACGAAAGTAGTAAACCCTGATATAGACGAATTAAACCAATATATTATACAGCCAACACCTACTGGTGGAGGTAGGTCTGCAAGAACTTTAGAGTCTTACTTTGGTCAGGTTAATTACGATTTTGATGATACTTATTATTTAACGTTATCTGCGCGTCGTGATGGATCTTCAAAGTTTGCCTTTGATAAGTGGGAGACATTCTACTCTATTGGTGGTGCATGGATTATCTCTAACGAGGACTTTATGTCAGATAGTTTTATCAGTTTCTTAAAATTAAAAGGATCTTACGGTACAACTGGTGATGAGGCAGGTGTAGCATTCTATACAGGTATTGATAGTTTTACTATCGGTGCTCCAGACCCTGATGGAGGTTTCGTATTTACAGACGATCCTGCTGCAAACCCAGAATTAACATGGGAAACTGCAGTACAGTATCAAGCTGGTCTAGAGTTTAGTCTAGGGACTTGGTTAGATGGTTCTATCGATTACTTTATCAAGGATACTGAGAACTTATTCTTTACAAGACAAAATCCACCATCTACAGGTGTAGCAACTTTGACTATTAACGAAGGTGTTCTTAGAAACAGTGGTCTTGAGTTTGATCTTACTGGACACATTGTTAGAAGTGAAGACTTTAAATTAGACTTAACAGTTAATGGTGCTATAATTGATAACGAGATTCAAGAAATGTATATCAGTCCACAAACTGGTGAGCAAGCAGTACTTGATACGAGAAACGCACCTTATGGTTATTCGGTAGGTAGGTCAATTTTTGATTTTTACATGCGTGAGTGGGCAGGTGTAGATCCATCAGATGGTGCACCAATGTGGTACCAATACTATGATGACCAAAACAACAATGGTGTATTGGATTCTGGTGAGGAATTAGGAGTTGGTTTAACTGATTATTTAGCGACTACCACTACTGAGCCAAACATTCAGCGTACAATTACCAAGACTTATGCGAATGCTACTGAAAAGTATACAGGTCATTCGGCTATTCCAGATTTATCTGGTGCATTCCGTTTATCTGCGAAGTATAAAAACTGGAATCTTTCAACTCAGTTTACCTATCAAATTGGAGGCCATGCCTTGGACAACCAATATGGTGAATTGATGAGTGACCGTTTTGGTGCTGCGGGTAACAACTATCACTCAGATATAAGAGCGAGATGGCAAAACCCAGGTGATATCACTAACGTACCTGCATTAACAGATAATGCTATAGTTAACGGTACATCTACATCGACAAGATTTATAACTAAAACTGATTTCTTGGCCTTAAACAATATTTTAGTTGGTTACACATTACCGTCTAAATTCTTGGACAAGACAGGATTGGATTTAGTAAACATATATGTCTCTGGTGACAACTTGTGGTTAACAAGTGCTAGAGAAGGTTTCAACCCTAGAACAAGTGAAAGTGGTAACACAGGTCGTAGATTATACGCACCATTAAGTACCTTCACTTTAGGTGTGAAATTGAAATTTTAACTTAAAAAAAAGCGATTATGAAAAAAAATGTAATTAAATTAATGATGGTCTCGGGACTGCTCCTAACCTTTTTAGGATGTTCTGATGACTTTGTGAACGAAAACCCAGAAAGTGGTTTTCAGAACGTAAATCAGTTTGGTGATATAGCTGAGGCTAACCCAGAAATTTTGACTGGTTTTATCTCAGGTGTCTATGCCAACATGTACCTTACAGGTACTGGTGGTACTACTGGGCATGATGACTTTGGTCATAAGGCTTATGACCTGTTTGCTGATTTTTTATCTAGTGACGTTGCCCTATCTGTAAGTACTTATGGATGGTACAGAGCAAGTATTACTGAGATGCAGTGTACTGAAGATTTCACGTTTACAGATAACTATCAGGTATGGAGACACTATTACAGAATTATTAGGTCTGCTAACCTTCTTATTGCAACTTTAGGTGGTGACGAAGCAGATCCAGAAGATGAAACTAATAGAGCAACCTTAGGACAAGCTTTAGCTATGCGTGCGCACTCTTATTGGTATTTAACGCAGTATATGCAGAATGATTACAATCCTTCGCAAGAGATTCTTCCATTGTATAGAACAGCATCACCAATTGGTGTTGGAAAATCTACAGCTGCTGAAATCTTTGAATTGATCGAGAGTGATTTGAACAGAGCTATTGTTTTATTGGAGAACTTCAACAGATCTAATAAGAGTCAAGTTAATAAAGAAGTTGCACAAGGAATATTAGCTTATGTAATTGCTTCTCAAAGAGATGTATCACGTATGCCAGAGGTTGTGGCATTATGCGACGCTGTAATAGCTAATTCAGGTGCGTCTGTTATGACAGCAGCTGAGGTAACTGGCGGGTTTAACAATGTAAATACTCCAGGTTGGATCTGGGGCTTTGATATCACAGGTGAGACTGGTTTAAGACTTGTATCATGGTGGGGTCAAATGGATGCCTTCTCATATAGTTATGCTTGGGCAGGTGATGCCAAGGCGATTGATCGAAATCTATATGACGCTATCCCTGCAAATGATGCCAGAAAAGCTCAGTTCTTTGCTGGTTCAGGATATTACAACTTAATGCCGTTGGATAAGTTCTACGATGCCAGTAGAATCATCGGTGGACCTAGTGGTAACGTTGTAGCGGATTACGTATATATGAGAATTGCAGAGATGCACATCTTAAAAGCAGAGTCTTTAGCAAAAATGGGACAGGACGGACCAGCTAGAACAGCTTTAAGAGTTGTACTGGATCAACGTTTGCCAGATACGTCATATTTGAACGGTTTATCAGGACAGGCATTGCTAGACGAAATTCACTTACAAACCCGTATCGAGTTTTGGGGTGAAGGAAAGACGTATCTTGCCATCAAGCGTAATGCAACATCAACAGGTGTGAGAGGAAACAACCACTTATCTTTTGTTGGAGAATCTATTATGCACAATGAAGAGCGTTTTACTTTTGAGATCCCTGAATTGGAGATTCAAAGTAATGTTCTTATCAACGAACAGAATTAATTAACTAAATCAAGACTTATCTCATGAAGAAAATTTTAAATTATATAATACTTGGTATTTTCATTGCAACTGCTTACAGTTGCGATGAAGATGCTACAGGTAATAGTGTTAATTATGTCACTTTTGAAGATACCACATTTGCCTTTGGGGTGGATATAGGTGGTACTTCTACTAATGACATCAAAGTTTATGCAGGAAATGTTACAGGTTCAGATAGAACGTTCAGTGTTGTTGTGGATACTGATGCTTCATCTTTGGATCCTGCAGCATATACAGTGCCTTCTTCTGTTACTATACCAGGAGGCTCTAACGAAGGTGCTCTTACTGTACAAATTAGTGATACGAATATTGGAGCCGGTGGAGAAACATTAGTGTTAGCCTTGGCTGATACAACAGAAGCGTTTACCAGTGGACCTATAACATTAAATGTGGCACAGGTTTGCCCTACAAATGAAGTATCTTTATTGATTAATTTCGATGACTATGCTGGGGAGACCAGTTGGGAAATTACCCAAGGTGGGTCTGTATTGTTCTCAGGTGATGGATATGGTGGTATGACAAGTTTCTCTACTACTTTCTGTTTAGACGATGGTACATATGAATTCACTATTTTTGACTCATTCGGAGATGGTATTTGCTGTGCTTATGGTACTGGTTCATATACATTGGATCTAGGTACTACAAACTTGGCTTCAGGAGCATCTTTTGGTGCTAGTGAGACAACATCATTTACCTTGCCATAAGGTTACAGAATATTCTGTTTCTATATAACTTTAAAAGATCTACGTTAATGGCGTAGATCTTTTTTTATTATTTACTTTTGTCGTAAAATATATTTACTTTATCATAGTTTAGTTATATAAAACTTTATATGTTTTACTTTAGATACTTACTCTTTATTCCTCTTATTTTTTTTTGTAGTGATATTTACAGTCAAACAAAGTTGAATAAAGGAAATGTTGCCAATAGAGAAAATCCTTTTGAAAATGATTCATCTAATGTAAAGAAGGCTAAAGGATTTGATAAGCTGGCCACAATTGATATGTATTTGCAGTTAAATACTCAAGTGGATACGGTTGTAGTAGATACTACCATATCTATTAAAAAGGAGTATAAATTTAATTACCTTCAAAAGGATAATTTTGGATTAATGCCATTTGCAAATATTGGTCAGACCTATAATTCACTGAGTTTTAATTCTAGTGAAAATGAAACTAAACCTTTATTTGGTGCAAGAGCAAGACACTTCAACTATTTTGAAAAGGAGGATATCAAATATTACGAAGTCCCAACTCCCTGGACACGCCTAACCTACAAGACAGCCTTTGAGCAAGGACAAATGCTGGATGCTTTTTTTGCTGTTAATTTATCCAAACAGTTCAATTTTTCGATAGCCTACAAGGGGTTGAGGTCTTTGGGTAATTATCAAAATGCTTTAACCAGCTCGGGGAACTTTCGTTTTACTTCAAACTATAATACCAAGAATAATAGATACAGGGCAAAAGGACATATTGTAATGCAAGATTTGCTGAATCAGGAAAATGGAGGCTTATTGGAAGAAGATATAGAGAATTTTACATCAGGGGATGAGGACTTCATTGACCGATCTGTTTTCGATATGAACCTAGAAAATGCAGAAAATATTTTAGTTGGTAAAAGATTTTTCATTAATCACTCTTATGATATAGTTAAAAAGAATGATTCCATGAATAATTCTTTATCTATAATAAACGAAACATTTTTTGAGGACAAGTATTATCAATTTTACGAAGATTCGCCCTCTACTTCATATTTCGGTAATTCATTTACTAATAGTATAAATGATAAAGTTACATTAGAGCACTTTAATACAAACCTTAAATTAGATTATTATAACAATATACTTGGAAAACTACAGTTTGGGATTTTTTATTCAGATGTAAACTATGGATATAATAGTGTTGTTTTACTTACCGATGAAATTATTCCCAATAGGATAAAAGCAAATTTCTTTGGGGCAAATGCCAAATACAGTAAAACTTTAAACTCAATAAAACTAGAGGGTGATGCTAGTATAAATTTTTCAGATGAATTTGTAGGTAGTTATTTTGATGTTCAATTAAGTTTGAAATTGAATGAGGATATAGAAATAAATGGAGGAATTAATATAAGCTCAAGAATTCCAAATTACAACTATCTGTTATACCAAAGTGATTACATAAACTATAATTGGTATAATTTTTCAAGCTTCAGAAATACCAATACACAACAATTGAGGTTTAATCTTATTTCAGAAAAATTTTTTAACGCTAAATTAGATATATCCAATATAGAAAACTATACTTACTTTAATTTAGATTCAACTATTGATAAAAATAGAATAATTAAACCAAAACAATACAACGCTTCATTGCAGTACTTAAGACTTAAGGTTCAAAAAGAATTTAGGTTAGGTAATTTTGCATTAGATAATACAATAATGTATCAAAATGTTGTAAGTGAAGAAGACGTACTCAACGTGCCAAACTTTATTACTAGGAATACACTTTACTATTCCAATCAACTTTTTAAAAAAGCGATGACCCTGCAAACAGGAGTGACTTTCAATTATTTCACAAAGTATAACATGAATGGATATGATCCACTTCTTGCAGAATTTTACACACAGAACGAAACAGAGCTAGGAGGGTTTCCTAGATTAGATTTTTTTATTAATGCTAAAATTAGACAAACCAGAATTTTTCTAAAAGCTGAACATTTCAATTCTTCATTTACAGGTTACGATTATTTCTCTGCGCCTAATCATCCCTATAGGGATTTTACCATTCGTTTTGGTTTAGTTTGGGACTTTTTCTTATAGATAATTAAATTGATTAAGTTTAATAGCCCTTGTATTTCAAACCATTACGACTCATCTAAAAATTCCCTTAAAAATAATTTGAGGAAGTTCTTGTTTGGAAGGAAAATGGTTATATATTTGCGCCCCGTTAGCGGTTCAAACAAGGTCGTTGGCGCAAGTTCATTTCCGGGGAAGGCTGGTT
>CAXPYI010000013.1:0-105281 GCA_964221315.1 Leeuwenhoekiella palythoae
CATTGTTGACGAAGTCTGAGCTTCACTGTATAACATAACCTTAATTCTCTCTTTTGTCTATTCTGTTTATTAATCTAATTTAGTTGATTATAAACTTAAGATGTATAACCGCAATTACGGCGGATTCGACAAGCTCAAGGCAGGCTCAAGCGAATCCACTCGGAATTGCGAGCGTTAGTTCTTAACCGAAAATTATTAACTTTAGTCACGTAATAGATATTGTACTAGACTGTTACCAGTAATATCCAAAAATGAAAAGATTTCCAAACGCATTTGTCATCATTTTATCTGTAATACTTTTTGCTTGGATACTTACTTTTATAATTCCACAAGGTAATTACCAACGGGTAATTAATGCCGAAAATAATCGAACGATTGTTATACCTAATTCTTATGAACAATTAGAAGCTCCTTCTCTTTCAGCTTTTGACGCATTACTCGCCATACCAAAGGGAATAGCTGGACGAGCAGATTTAATTGTTTTGATCTTGCTATTGGGAGGTAGTTTTTATGTTATCGAAAAGACGGGCGCCCTGAATCAAGGGTTAAATCAATTAATCACCATTCTTAAAGGCAAGGAGGCTTTAGCTTTAATAATTATTAACTTATTATTCCTAACGGCAGGATTTACAATAGCATTGCAGGAAGAAATTATTGCAATGACTCCAATTTTACTATTATTCGGCCGTACACTTGGCTACAATACCCTAACAATTCTTAGTGCGAGTTATGGGTCTGCTGTTGTTGGAGCTGCATTTAGCCCCTTTAATCCCTTTGGTGTCTTGATTGCGCAAAAGGAAGCCGAGGTTGAACTTTTATCGGGAACTGAGTTTAGACTTATCTTTCTACTTATAGCCTCAATAGTTTGGACTTTTTATATTGTCCGTTATGCAAATAAGCATCGCATAGAAAAATCCGTAATAGAACTAAAAACAAGCAAACTAAAAGTCGGAAGCAAAGTAATATTATCATTACTCGCAATAACATTTGGAATTGTTACCTACGGATTGATTTCTTTAGGTTGGGGTTTTAGCGAAATGTCAGCTTGTTTTTTTGTACTCGGACTGATAAGTGGTTTAATAGCAAATTTTGGGATTAATAAAACTACGGAAGTATATGTTGAAGGTTTTAAAGAGATGATTTTTGCATGTATCATAATAGGTCTTGCGAACAGTATTTCTATTATCTTAAGTGAGGGTATCATTATAGATACTATTGTCTATGGACTTTTTTCTCCTTTAGAAAAGGTTCCTACTACCATTTCTGCTATTCTCATGATGTTTTCCCATAGTATTCTTCATTTTCCAATACCAAGTTATTCAGGGCAAGCTATTTTAACAATGCCAATTTTGACACCACTTGCTGATTTGATTGGACTTTCAAGACAGGTTTGTGTTCTTGCCTATCAATATGGCACCATAATGATGGATGTAATTGTACCCACAAATGGAGCCTTAATGGCAGTATTAGCATTGGGTGGAATAAAATACAATCACTGGATTAAGTTTATAATTAAACCCACTTTAATAATTTTAATGATTGCAGCCATTGCCATACTGATAGCAGTACAAATTGGATATGAATGACATAAAGGTGGTAACCAATGATTATATTTATTTTTAGCTGAATTGCTTCGCCAATTCGCACTTTGCTCGTGTCCTTATCGGAAAATTCAATCTTATTTTCTATCTTTCGGTTACGGCGGAAAACATCTTCTGGATTTTCACGCAATCAATTTGTTGGCATTAATTATAACCTAACCATAAATCCAAAATAAAATGAAAAACTTAGTACTTATCCTTCTGGCCTTATTTCTGATTTCTTGTAATGAAAAAAATGATCAATCGGAAATTAAATCTACAGATGTAAATGAACTTGATATTCAAGCTGAATTAGCTTCAATTGAAGAAACCAGGAGTGGGTTTCAAATGGCCATTAAAGAAAAACGCTACGCTGATTTAAAAAACTTTAGTACAAAAGACATAAAATCATTAACACCTATTTGTGGCACTTGGGAAGAATACAAGCGTTTGCGCAATGAACCTGTTGGTTCTTTTAGTTACGATAGTTTGGTTATGAAACCAAAAGAAACAATAATTGTAAGTGACAGTATTGCTTATGATTTTGGAACAAGCTCTGTATACTACACCAATGAACAAGGTGAACCCGTAGAAATTGAAGATACTTTCTTGGCGATACTAAAAAAAGATAAAAGAGATGGGAAATGGAAATTGCACAGAGAGGTTGCTACAACCAATATGTTAGAGTAAAAACTATTGGCAACAATATGCTATCGCAATTATAGTTGTACATTACATTTATTTGCTAGTTAAAATGACTAACACACAACAAAATATTGAAACACCATTTAACAAGGAATTCTGCACTCGACTTGAATACCGAATTTGTTACGAATTAGAAAAATCGACTGACTCAGAATTAAAAGGGTTTTGGTGTGACGGCATTTCTTGGTTTCCGATCGAAAATCAGTTGTCTAAAAAACTCGTGAATGACAAACGGAAAATAGAAACTAAAGCATGGATTGGAAAAACTGGAGAAAGTGAGTTTAAAGCAATCATTCATTTCGGAAAAAAAGCATTGAGTAAATACGCTAAAGGATTTGATTTGACTCAAACAATTCCCGAATTAGAATCTGAATCGGAGTGGATTGAAATTGATATTGAGAATAAAATTATCGAAATTAAATTGCTATAAACACAACAAAAAACAATGGAACTCATTGGCAAAATAAATAGAAGAAAAATTTATTATGTAAGGGTTAGAAATAATCCTGAATGGAAAGATTCTTTGCCGAAAAACGAATGGGTTGGATTTACAATAGCAAATAAAGAAGATGAGGAATTAGTTCCACATGCTGTTAAAATTTGTATGGACAAAAACATAACTTACACTTGTAGTGCAGGAACTTTAGCACAACGGACTGAACAGTACTTTGATGAAGAATTTGTTGGACGAGCTATAGATTATGAAATTCGGACTAAAAAAAAATTCAATTATGAATATACATTAATGACGACTGCTCATGAAAATTTTAGCGAAGGGTTTTGGTTTGCTACAACTTTGGCATACGACGCCTATCAAGAAACTGATAAAGTTATTTGTTTGGACTTTACCGAACGGAAAGTAAAAAAACACTTAACTGGATTAATAGAAAAAATCAACAATGGCTGGTTACCAAACGATGAGGAAGTTGAACTTGCCGAATATGATAACTAATAAAAAAGCCAACAGCCAATAACTACTCTAGCAAAAACCAAGCAAAGACCGATTAATGTTTCACTGAGATTGCATTTGTTCCTTACTGAAATGGTTTTTAATTCCTTAAAAGTCAGCAGAATAAAAATTTGTAAATAATTAACATTTAGGGATTTAAACCGATTATTTTATTCAGTAAATTCGTTATAAATTATTCTAACGATGAATGAAAAGGGTCATTAAACTCTTCGAAAAGAAGAATGTGAATTATATCGCGATTATTATAAGCATTCTTACCTTAGTAGCCTTTATTTACCAAACTACCGTAATCAGCCAACAGCAGCATATGTCTGTCTATCCGCACTTAATGCTGCAAAACCAAAATGGAGGAAGTCTTAATTATAGCTATACACTTACCAACAAAGGTGTTGGGCCAGCAATCATCGAAAGCCTAAGGGTAACCTCACCAGAAGGTAAGGTCTATGATGATTTGGGACTCTTTCTTATGAATAGTTTACCCGAAAAATATCATGAGGATATTCTAATCTCGAATGTAAGCAACGGACAGTTGATCTCTTCTGGTGAACAAATAGAACTGTTTGCCTTTAACCATAATCGTGGTTTTCAAAGCCGGCAAGATACAACAGTGACCAAAACTAAAGTTGAACCTATAATACTATCGGATAAGATCTATAGTATATTAAATGATAATGCGTTGCACATTGAGATAGCTTACAAATCGGTCTATAACGACCGTTGGCAAATTAATAACAAGCACAAATCTCCAAGTAAGCTTTAATTGCTATCAGTTAGTTAGGGCTTAAAAAAAAGTCATTAATCAGTCACTTTATGAAAACGCATCATTACGACATCATCCATCAAGAGGTTTAATTTTCCATCCTCACTGAAACTATATGTGTTTATTTTTTCCATAATATTCAAAAACACTTGTTCTCCTTCACCACAGTACATTAATGTTGATGGTCCAGGTTCCCCAAAAGAAATGGCATCTTCTTCGATAGTGAAATCTGCCGTATAACCATTGCAACTATTGTTACCCGACACTTTTTTTGTGTCTTTATTAAAACTTATTTTGGGTTTCTTGTCAGGATATAGGCCATCGAATGCGATGCGTGGTCCAGTTATATACTCCAGCTCCCATGTAATATCGTACAATTTGTCTTGCTTTGAAGACGCACATGAACTGATGGCAAGGCTTAAGAAGGTGATCAATAGAAGTTGTGTTGTTTTCATGGTTATGATTGTTTTGGCTATTATTTTAAAAATATAATGATTAGCATAATTTCAAAGATAATGCCAATATTTATTTGGAGAATATGTGCATATGAATGGTTATGCGTCTTTTCTTCATAAATACATAATTCTGAAAAACTACTTTACAGCAATCATACTAATCTCAACATTTACAAACTTCGGTAAGTTAGCCACTTCTACGGTTTCTCTAGCTGGTGCGGTATCTTCATTAAAATACTCACCGTAAACGGCATTGATTTCTGCAAAGTTATTCATGTCGCTTATAAAAATGGAGGTTTTAACCACGTTTTCAAAAGTCATATCTGCAGCTTCCAAAACAGCTTTCATGTTTTCCATCACTTGCTTGGTCTCAATTTCAATGGAGTCCGTGATCAGTTCCATGGTCTCTGGATGCAAAGCAATTTGTCCTGATGTGTAAAGTGTGTTTCCTGATAATACAGCTTGGTTATATGGGCCTATGGGTGCAGGTGCTTTTGAGGTACGAATTATTTTCTTCATCTTGCGCTGGCTTTGTCATAAAATTAGAAACTAAAATTCGTCAATTTGATTGATTTTTCAGAATAAATTGATGAAAAGTTTTTACTGACCTTAATATGTTTGAAGCGTCTAGAATAAAATTTTGTAATCTTAACATTGTTCTCGATACAACATTCTTAGGGAATTTAACTCTAGCTGATGTGGCAGTTTAAAGTTGTCGGTCTGGTTGGCGGCGTTGATCGTATTTTAGATCCTTCAACAGGTTAGACTTAATACCAATAAAGAAATTCCAAGAGCTTCGGTTACTGAACGGCACCCAAGTAAAATTCATACGCCAACTTAACAGGTCGCGCTCAAAGCGTAGCTGTGTAAAGGTAAAGCCGTTATTTAAAAAGTCGTAACCTGATGAAGCACCAACAGACCAACGTGGTGACAGCTCAATGTCACCAGAGAACATCAACGAATGTGATGAAATTTGGTCTTCGCGTCGCGTATTCGAGTAGTTTGCAGCATAAGCCAACCTAAGGGTCCAAGGCATTTTGTAATTATAGAACTCATTGTTTTCTTCATCCTCTCCCTTGTTTCTGTCTTTGTCGGTAAGGCGTCGGTCTGCAAAATCCTGGGTTTTACCAAAGAGATCGTCGGTTCTACTGTTTGAGGTTGCCGCTCGTCTTTCGGCCTCCTCGTCTTCCTCTTCGTCTTTGCCCTTGCCCGAAAAACTATCGTTATTCAACGAATAGCTAATATTCAAATTTGCAGATGTTAACCTAAATAGACTCCCTCCATTATTGATATTGAATTTATCAATAACATTGTTGTTGCTGTCCAAGGCATAAGGGTTTAAGGTCATCCCAAAATTGATGTTCATCTTTTTGTTTAGGATTTGTGTACCACCATTAACACGTACAGGACTAATATTCAACGAATCCGCAGCAAGATCGTAGGCAGTAGAAAAGTTAAGGTTATTGAGTAAAAAGATTTTTTCGGACTCGGTTTTGGTTGAATCCTTGGAACGTACTTTAGCTTCTATGTTATTGCCAACAGAAAGCCCAATACTGCTAGAATAGCGGTTGCCAGGTCTCCCGAACAATGAATTTTCGAACCGGGTGTATTCGACTTGATCGATTGTGGTACCATCGGCATCAATAACATCATAGGTTTCGTAGTATTGATCAAAAGCAGGACTTACGGAATAACTTAGAGAAGGACGTACAACATGCCGTATCGCCTGTATTTTTGGATCCTTACCTTCTTTTTGAAAATTATACATGCCGTATAAAGTGGTTCCTATGCTCGCTCCAAAGTTGTAGGTTAAAAAACGGTCAAAGCCATTGATGTCAACAGGTGTAGAAGTTTCTCCAACAAAAATATTGTTTCGTTTTGTTGTTTTCAATGTCCAGGTTTCTTCAAAATTGGCATTGGTACTTACGCTAAAGTGATTGAA
This sequence comes from Leeuwenhoekiella palythoae, assembly GCA_964221315.1. Classification (GTDB taxonomy): domain Bacteria; phylum Bacteroidota; class Bacteroidia; order Flavobacteriales; family Flavobacteriaceae; genus Winogradskyella; species Winogradskyella palythoae_A. The sequence continues at coordinate 6,413 of CAXPYI010000013.1, forward strand.
AATCTTAAAGTTGGTCGTCACAGGTATGCTATGTCGCATCCCAGCAACAGCATCATCGAACATTTCACGTTTTCCGAAAAGGGAATCCGTAGTGTTGATACGATATTCTCCTCTTGTATTTATTTGAAAGTTAATATTTTGAATGGCTCCTTCCTTAGTGCCCGATTTTGGTGCAAATGGATAGACCCTTGTCATGGAAGCCTGCATCGTCGGTAAGGTAAGATTGATGGCTTCGGTATTGGTATTTTGATTGTGTGTAGCCGTTAAACTTAAATTTACCTGAGGCTCACCTTGAAACGTTTTAGAGTACGATACAGAAGAGGCGAGGGTGTTGTTAAGAAAGTTAGCCTGATTCAGCTGATTAATGGATTGTTGATAATATTGACTACTACCTAAGTTAACCGAGGCTGAAAATCTCGAATTGGGATTTGCCTTTGCATCTTGGCTATGCGACCACCTAATGTTATAGATTGTACTTTGTCTAAAATCTGGGAAACCTCGCTCACTATTTAAGAGGTTCTCATATCTAAACGCCATGTTTCCCCTAAACTTATACCTTACGGCATAGTTGCTTTCTAGTCGAAGCCCATAACTTCCGTTGGTATAATAATCACCGAGTACGGCTAGATCCACATAGTCGCTAATGGCAAAATAATAACCACCATTTTGTAAAAAATAGCCTCTATCATTACCCGTGTCCTCACCAAAAGAAGGGAAGATAATTCCTGAGGTCTGTTTTTTTGTCATCGGGAAAAACGCAAAAGGCAGAGCAATTGGTGTAGGCACGCCATATATTTCCATGTAAGTAGGCCCAACTACCATTTTTTTATTGGGAACAAACTTCATTTTAGAAGTAACAAACTGGTACTCGGGATCATCTAAATTTTCAGAAGTTGTAAATCGAGCATCAGACATAAAGTATGTTGAATCGTTTTCTCTTTTTGTTTTTGGAGAAAGTACGTTGAAGCCTTGTTGTTCGGTTCTTGTATTAAAAACTATTGCTTTTTTATTATCATAATTAAAAATTATAGAATCGGGTTCAATAACATTTGCACCTTGTTTAAAAATTGGATTTTGGGAGTATCCCGTAGAATCCTTGATACGACCAGCATAGACTAAGCCTGTACTGTAGTCAATAACAATAACTCCTGCGGTAATCTCCATATCCTCATAAAGCACTTGTGCTTCGTTGTATAAACGTATTTGCTGTTTTCTTTGATTTATTGCGACGTAATCCGTGGCTTTGTAGGTCACAATATCCTTTAAAAAGCCCTCTGGCTTTACAGAATCTTGTTCAGTAGAATCGGTTTGTTTGGTATTTATGGGTTTGTTCAATAAAGAATCAATAGCAATTTTAGTCGAATCTTTTACCACAACCGTAGAGTCATTTTTTTTAGTTGCTGGTATTGTGGTATTCTTTTTTGGTAATTCTTGGGCAAAGCTAAAAGTGTTGATAAGCACTGTAAAACTCAAGGCAAAAAGTATGTATAAGCTATTTGTCCGCAATCCTTTTAGATGTATTTTTGTAAAAGTATGGCTCGGTTTTTGAAACGCCAAAAGTACAGTTATTTTTTTGTGTTTAATTAGAAAAATTTTAAAGTTTAAAAAATACTGTTTCACAACCAAAAATGTGTAATAACAAAGTTTATAAACCGTTAGATTAAATATGCAAACGAAGCGAAAATATATAATAGTATTCTTAATTCTCACATTTATCACTTCTTTAACAAGCTTTGCACCTTTGCAAGCACAACAGGATAAGTTTGTGGTGGTTTTGGATGCTGGCCACGGAGGTCATGACTCGGGCAATAGAGGCAATGGTTACAAGGAAAAGGATATTGCATTAAAGATAACATTGCAGGTCGGGAAAGCCTTAGAGGAAAATAAAGACATAAAAATTATTTATACCAGAAAGACAGATGTTTTTGTGGAATTGCACGAGCGTGCCAATATTGCCAATAAGGCAGATGCAGATTTATTTGTTTCCATTCATTGCAATGCACATAGTTCGCAAGCTTTTGGTACGGAAACCTTTGTTTTGGGTGAAAAAAATACGGCACGAAACTTTGAATTTGTAAAACGCGAAAATGAGGTTATTTTTTTAGAGGAGAATTATGAAGAGCATTACGAGGGTTTTGATCCGAGTTCTCCCGAATCTGGCATTGCCATGACCATTGAGCAAGAAGTCTATGTAGAGCAAAGCATTGTACTGGCTAGAAAAATTGAGGACAACTTTATAGGTAAAGCAAAACGCAAGAGTAGAGGTTTGAAACAAGCGAGCTTGCTAGTAATTAGAAATACTTATATGCCGAGCGTATTGGTTGAAGTTGGGTTTTTAACCAATAATAAAGAAGGTGCGTATCTCAGCACTAAATCAGGACAATCTAAAATGGCCAATGCCATAAAGGATGCCATTATATCCTATAAAAAGGAAATAGACCAAAATGTCGGCACACAAATTATTGGTATAGACAAGGAAGCTGTAGAGGCTTTAGAGGACATTCCATTGGTTTATCAGGATGTAACTTTTAAGGTTCAGATCGCTGCCAGTTCTAATGATTTAGAAGCAAAGTCGTATAATTTTAAGGGGCTAACAGAGCTTAGTAAAGAAAAAGTCGGCAAACTCTACAAGTATTTTTATGGAAGTACTTCAGACTACAACAAAGTAATGAAACTACAAGAAGAAGCTAAGGCCAAAGGCTATAAGTCTAGCTTTGTAGTCGCCTATAAGGATGGCAAACAAATAGAAGTGTCAGAAGCTTTGAAATCTACCACTAATTAGAAACATTATTAATATATTTATTCCTAATTTTGTTTTTAACCAAAGCGTAGCCCATTGAAAATTTCAAGAGAAGTTAAGACAGCCATACTAGTATTATCTGGTATTGCGCTTTTTATATATTTATTTTCATTCTTAATGGGTGAAGATATATTCGAAAATTCACAAACCTACTACACAGAGTTTGAATATAATGCACTGAGTTCAGCATCTCCTGTGACCATAAAAGGTAATAAAATTGGTAAGATTGAAGATATTGCTTATGATTTTGAAACCGGCAAAACGCGTGTTGCTTTTTCCGTGAATCCCAAATTAAAATTTTCCAAAAACAGTAAAATAAGACTTTATCAAACCGGGTTGATGGGAGGCAATGCCCTTGCAATAATTGATGCCAATGATGGCGAATTGGCTAAACCAGGAGATTTTATTGAATCTGAAGTTAAGCCAGGTTTGGTTTCAGCACTAGAAAAAGACTTTTCTAAAGTCAGTGATGATCTTGATAACACCATACGCTCGGCAGATACCTTAATGACTAATCTCAACGCATTGGTGATTGACGACTCTGAAGATGGTCTAAAGCGAACCATTGCAGAATTGAATTCTACTTTAAAGTCATTCAAGAATTTATCTTATTCCATACAAGGAGTTATAAAGGATAATGACGAAAAAATTGCTTCGGTACTAGAAAATTTTGAAAAGACAAGTGAGAATTTGAGTGAACTTTCCACGGAATTAAAAGAGGTAAATTTAACCGAAACCGTGGATAACCTAAACAAGACCCTTACGAGCATACAAGGCGTTATGGCTAGTATTGAGAATAATGAAGGCACTTTAGGGAAGCTGCTGAATGACGATGGTTTGTATAATAATCTCGAAGCGGCTTCAAAAGAAATGCAGCTTTTAATTTTAGATATAAAACTGCATCCGGCCAGATACAGACGTATTTTGTCCAAACGTGAGATTCCCTACGAACCACCTACGGAAGAGCAGTTAAACAACAATTAGACTTATTTTAAGTATGGAGTACATACCAAACATTCTATTTGCAGCAATCCTGGTTTTGGGCATTGGTTACTTTACCAGAAATATTAAGAAACTCATTCGTAATATTAAATTAGGTAAAGAAGTTGATGCCAGTGACCATAAAGGTGAGCGTTGGAGAAATATGGCGCGTATAGCATTGGGACAAAGTAAAATGGTAAAGCGACCAATAGCTGGCTTTCTTCATATAATCGTTTATATCGGTTTTATCATTATCAATATTGAAGTTCTGGAAATCATTATCGATGGTCTTTTTGGTACACACCGCATAGGTTTAAAAGTTTTGCCAGCATCCGTTTACGGCTTTTTAATTGGCGCTTTTGAAATTTTGGCTGTTTTGGTACTGGTTGCTGTTGCTGCATTCTGGATACGTAGAAACATAATTAAACTGAGACGATTTATGGCCAATGAATTGAAAGGCTGGCCAAAAAATGATGCAGATATCATACTTTATTTTGAAGTCGTGCTAATGTGTTTGTTCTTAATTATGAATGCGACGGATACTCCGTTTCAGGCTATGGGACACGGCAATATTATCTCTCAATTTATTGCACCTTGGTTTGGTGACAACCCAGATACGCTTCATATTATTGAACGCACCGCATGGTGGCTTCATATCGTTGGTATTCTTATATTTTTAAATTATTTATACTTCTCTAAACACTTGCATATTCTTCTGGCTTTCCCGAATACGTATTATGGTAGTGTGGAACCAAAAGGAAAATTCAATAATCTTGATGCGGTTACCAACGAAGTGAAGTTGATGATGGACCCCAATGCAGATCCGTTTGCAGCGCCTGCAGAAGGGGCAGAGGAAGAGGTGCCGGAAAAATTTGGGGCAAGTGATGCCATGGACCTTAATCAAATTCAGTTGCTCAATGCCTATACTTGTACCGAATGTGGACGTTGTACCGCTGAGTGTCCTGCCAATCTCACAGGAAAAAAACTCTCTCCTCGTAAAATTATGATGGATACCCGCGATCGTCTCGAGGAAATAGGAAAAAACATTGATGCCAATAATGGTGAATTTAAGGATGACGGTAAACAGCTGCTTGGGGATTACATTACAGCAGAAGAGCTTTGGGCATGTACTACTTGCAATGCTTGTGTAGAAGCTTGTCCTGTGAGTATTAATCCGTTGTCCATTATTATGGATATGCGTCGCTATTTAGTAATGGAGCAGAGTGCCGCACCAATGGAACTGAACAATATGATGACCAATATAGAGAACAACGGAGCTCCTTGGCCATATAACCAACAAGACCGTTTAAACTGGAAAGATGAATAATTCAAAACTACTAACTACCGCAGGAAAAGCATCAATACTTTTTATTGTATTCGCTTTTTCGACTCTTTGTTTCGCACAAGATTCAGATAAAGTTGCAAAAGAATTGGATAGTGTTGCTCTTAAAATGTTCAATGATGTAAATGAAAGAAATTATGATGGTATTATGGATATGTCTTATCCTAAATTGTTTGAATTTGTGCCAAGGGAAGTCATGGTAAATGTTTTTAAGTCTATGTTTGAAGGAAATGATGAATTCACTGTGGATATTCCAAAGCTTATTCCCGAGTATGAAATATCCGAAGTTTTTAAAGTTGAGAAAGACAGTGCTGAGTTTGCATTTATTAATTACGACTTAAAGATGTCAATGACATTCCATGACATAGCAGAAGAAGGTTTTGACGAAGAGGGCAAAGAAATGATGGTGGACATGATGAAGATGCAAGGTATGGAGGCTGAATTTGTTTCCGATAATACTATAGATGTTATTATGCCCAATAGAATGACTATAATGGTAAATGATAAACTTACAAATGGTAATTGGGCTATGATTAATTATGATACCAACTCACCTTTGTTTTACCAGATTTTATCTGCTCCTATATTAGAAAAAGCAAAGGATTATTACCAAGATCTATTGATAGAGCATAAGAAAAAGGATTGATATGAGCGAACAATTAAAAGTGCCAACCATGGCAGAATATATGGCAGAAGGCAAACAGCCAGAAATTTTATTCTGGGTGGGTTCTGCTGGAAGTTACGATGACAGAGCCAAAAAAATCACAAAAGCCTTTGTGAAAATACTAAACAAAGCTAATGTAGATTTTGCGGTGTTGGGTACGGAAGAGAGCAGTACTGGTGATGTTGCAAAGCGTGCTGGGAATGAGTTTTTGTTCCAAATGCAAGCCATGATGAATATTGAATTGCTTAATGCCTATGAGGTAAAGCGCATTGTGACCTGTGACCCACATTCTTTTAATTGCCTTAAAAATGAATATCCTGGTCTAGGAGGCCATTATGATGTTGTTCATCACACACAATTTATTAAACAATTGATCGGTGATGGGAGATTGACCATAGAAGGCAACACTTATAAAGGCAAGCGCATTACATTTCACGACCCATGTTATCTTGGACGAGCCAATAACGAATATGAAGCGCCAAGAGAGGTTCTAAAAAACACCAACGCCAATCTTACGGAAATGAAAAGGCACAAACGTACAGGAATGTGTTGTGGTGCAGGTGGTGGGCAAATGTTTAAGGAGCCAGAGAAGGGAGATATGGACGTTAACGTGCTAAGAACAGAACAAGCTCTGGAAACCAATCCGGATATCATAGCAACAGGTTGTCCTTACTGCAATACCATGATGACCGATGGTGTAAAGGCTAAAGAAAAAGAGGCCGAAATTAATGTTTTGGATGTCGCTGAATTAATTGCAAATTCTATATAAAAATTTTATGAAAAAAATCATCCTGATTTTAGTCCTATTGCTTGTTGGTAATCTTGCTAGTGCACAAAGAAAGTCTAAGCAAGAAGTCGTTGACCTAATGGCTGAGGATACATGTAAATGTATTTCCAATAAAAAAATAGATAAAGCAGCTAGTACGGAGCAAAAGGAAATGGCTCTGGGTTTGTGTTTGTTTGAAAGTTTTAATGCTCATAAATCCAAATCTAAATATTATAGTAAAAAAACTTTGGATGATATTGAAGAAGTAGGGGAAGATGTTGGTTTAGCAATGGCAAGTCTATGTGCCAATGATTTTATGTCAATTTTTTCTACAGAAGAGTTAACTGATATTGTTAATGATGACGAAGAATTGGTCGGTTTAGATAATTATAATAGCGATGCACTAAATATAGAGGTTGAGCTGGTAGCCATGAACAATGATGCTATCTCATATATAAAAGCTAAAGATGATTATAGTAAAGAACATATATTCCTAATAACAGAAGAGTTTGAAGGCTATGATCTTTTAAAAAAATCTAATTTTGGCAAATCATTCTTGGTTACTTTCAAGGAGGTTGAACTTTTTGATCTCAGCGAAAATCAATACATCACAAAAAAAGTCATCACCAAATTAGAAGCACTGTAAAATGCTATAAAAAATGTTATTCTCAAATAATCAAATAGATATTTCTACACTTCCAAAGTCTTCTGATCTTGAGTTGACACCTATCTCAAAGCATTATTTATGGATTATATTAATTAATATTTCGCTTGTTTATTTAGTAATCATTGGCGTGTTATCGATTATAAATCAGTTCTCAGGTGACAGTGGCGTTCAGGATGCGTTTGAGTATCTTATATCTATAATTTGTGTCCTATTTGTTATATCTGTCATATTTGCCATTATAGGTTTTAAAAAACGTAAATATGCCATGCGTGAAAAGGACATTACCTACAGTCATGGCTATATCGTCAATAAAACACTGACTTTACCTTTTAACCGAATTCAGCATATTGAAATTGCACGATCATTTTTAGCCAGAAAATTTGGTGTATCTACCCTAAAAATATACTCCGCAGGGCAATCCGGTGGAGATATTGCCATAAGAGGTTTGCCAAAAGCTATTGCACAGACACAGTATGATTTCTTAACTAAAATTATAAATGAGCGTTTATAATTTTGAAAGCCCATCTCGGCAATCCGCAAAAGGCATTATAGTAATTTTTGGTGTTACCGCTTTTAAGGTCATCAAGAGCTTAGTCATTGTATTTGTTTTCTTGTTGTTTAAGTATATACAAAGTGGTAAGTATCAAAATTTTATGAACACTAAGTTTGTTCTAATTGTTTTCGGTTTAGTCTTATTGTTTTTAACGGTTGCTGTACTTAAATATCTCAATTTTAAATTTCATGTAAAGGAAGGTTATTTCTTTCTAAAAAGGGGTATACTTAATAAGGAAGAGATCTCTGTTTCAACTTCAAAAATCCAGAATGTCTATATAAAACAGAATCTTTTGCAGCAGTTGATTAATGTGGTTTCTCTATCCATAGAATCTGCTGGTGATGATAATACTGAGATAGAAATTTCAGCATTGGAAAGACATAAAGCTGAAGCATTAAAATCCCTTTTAATGCAATCCGCTAAAGCTGAGAATGATGAAATTGAAGATAAAAGAGGAGACTTAGTTTATTATAAAGCATCTGTAAAGAAGTTATTACTTGAAGGAGTAAGCGAAAATCACTTTAAGAGTTTTGTTCTGATTTTTGCTTTTATAATGGGTATCTACAACGATGTGAAGCAATTTCTTGACCAATTGGATTTAACGGAAGTTTTTGGGCCTTGGTTTAAACTTGATGATGAATCCCTAATGGGCATATTGCTCTTTAACGTATCGATAGTTATTGTACTCCTTGTTTTATCCTTCTTTTTATCGCTCATTAGAATGTTTGTTAAGAATTACAATTTAACGGTAAAGCGTAATGCAGATGGCTTAGAAATCTCAAAGGGATTGTTTAACAAGATAAATTTAAGTCTTTCATCCAGCAGAATTCAGAATACTACGGTTTATACCAACAAATTAAAGCAAGTTTTTGGACTCTATAAATTGGCTTTTACACAAGCTATGGCCAATAAGAAGCAGCAGCTCAACTTTAATATTGTTGGTTTGGGAAAACATCAAATATCGGACTTGTTACAGCAATTTTATCCAAATGTTGAAGAGCGGCTAATTAAAAATAAACCTCACAAATACCTATTGCATAGGGTGTTGTTTTTTAGTGCTATAATCATAGTCTTAATCAATGTAGGCTTGTACTTTGCTCCCAAATCCTTTTTGGTCATTAACGTTCCGCTTCTAATCTATGTAGTTGCCAATGCGATTTATACTTATAGAAAATCTTATTACCATTTAGACTCGGATTATATCGTCGTTGGTGGAGGCAGGCTTGTTGACACTACGACCAGTTTCTTGGAAATTAAGAAGGTGCAAGCTGTAACCTTAAAACAAACGATATTTCAAAAGAATAAAGGTTTGGCCTCTATTGTTGTGTATTCTGCATCTAAACCTTTGACGATACCGCACATACATTTGACTACTGCTTTTACCATCAAGGACTATTTACTTTTTAAAGTAGAATCTGAGAATAAAGATTGGATGTAATACCGTATTTTTGCATCGAAAATAAGTTGTTATGCTAGTAGATTTTGATAAATTACCAGAAGAATCACGTGTTTGGATCTACCAAGCCAATCGCTCATTTACCGAAGAAGAGATTGCCGAGTTAAAATCTAAAATTGAAATATTTATCAAAGCATGGACCGCACACGGTAAAGATTTGCAAGCTGGTTATAAAGTTGTTTATAAGCGCTTTATAGTAATTGCCTTAAATCAAAACTTAAATACTGCTACCGGTTGTTCCATCGATGCCTCAGTACACTTTATTCAAGAATTAGAGAAAGCTTATAATGTGGATTTAATGGATAAGATGAACGTGTCCTTTAAGCAAGGTGAGTTTATTGCTTACAAGCCTTTGGTTGATTTTAAAACAATGGCAAAAAACAAATCCGTATCTAAAAACACCATTGTTTTCAATAACTTGGTGACCAACATAGCCGAGTTTAGGGATAATTGGGAAGTACCTGCATCAGAGAGTTGGCACAGTAGATTTGTAAAATAACCTTTTGGTATTGTGAAATTATTAGCGAACCTTCGAAATTATTGTGGTATTCGCATTTCAAATTATTTTTATTTTTCAAATAGATTGGTCATTTTTACGACTCATTAGATGTTTCGAACAATCATTAGTAAAACCTTCATTTAAAAGTGGCTACAGATATTTTTTTGTTGAACATATCAGGACAGGACAAACCTGGTCTCACATCCTCGCTTACTAGTGTTTTGGCAGCATATGACGCCAATATTCTGGATATTGGCCAGGCTAATATACACGATACGCTATCTTTGGGAATGATGTTCGAGATTAAATCCGGAAAGAAGTCAGCGGCTGTTTTAAAGGACTTGCTTTTTAAAGCTTACGAACTCGGAATAAAAGCAAAGTTTACGCCGATTACGCTCAATAATTACGAGCATTGGGTAAGTATGCAAGGCAAAGATCGCTATGTGGTTACTATTCTTGGGGAAAAGTTAAAAGCAGAACAAATTTCTGAGGTTACAAAGGTCATTTCAGAAAACAACCTGAATATTGATTCAATTAAACGACTCACAGGCAGAACGTCTTTAGTGAAAGAAGAGGAATACCCGAGAGCTTCGATACAACTGTCTATAAGAGGTAAATTGTCTGATAAATCTGAGTTTACTTCGAGATTCATGAAAATTTCAAAAGAGTTGGATGTCGATATCGCCTTTCAAGAAGATACCATGTTTAGACGCAACCGTAGATTGGTGTGTTTTGATATGGATTCTACATTAATCCAAACCGAAGTCATAGATGAGCTTGCCATGCGTGCTGGAGTGGGAGAAGAGGTAAAAGCCATCACGGCATCTGCGATGCAAGGTGAAATAGACTTTAACGAGAGTTTTAAGCAGCGCATGAAGCTTCTTAAGGGTTTGCATGAAGACGTATTAAAAGAAGTTGCCGAAAACCTGCCTATTACCAAAGGCGCTAAGCGTTTGATTGACACGTTGCATAATTATGGTTATAAAACCGCAATCTTATCTGGTGGTTTTACCTATTTTGGGCATTATCTGCAGGAAAAATTGGATATCGATTTTGTGTATGCCAATCAGCTCGAAATTAAAGATGGCCAGTTAACAGGGGGCTATATTGGAGATATTGTAGATGGCAACAAAAAAGCGGAGTACCTCCAGTTACTTGCTAATAATATGGGTATTGATATTGGTCAGACCATTGCTGTTGGTGATGGTGCAAACGACTTGCAAATGCTCAACTTAGCAGGTTTAGGTATTGCTTTTCATGCTAAACCAAAGGTTAAGGACAATGCCCAAAACTCCATATCGAGCATTGGTCTGGATGGTGTTTTGTATCTCTTGGGCTATCACGATCGTCATATCGATTTAATGGACGAATAATAAAACTGTTAATTACGCAGTTTATAAAAGTATCCTAAAGTCTTTTTACTTCTTGTTAATTATGCTATTTTGGCATAGTATTCGTTAATTAACCTTAAAAACAATAAAAGAATTTTTCATGCGATACACGTCCCTTATCCTGTTGCTTTTCTGTGCCCAAATCAATCTCGCACAAGAAATTATAAATAATCCATTACTTTCAGAAGATCCCATACAACAACAAAAATGGGTTGATAGTGTCTATAATTCTATGTCTGTAAAAGAACGTATAGGCCAACTCTATATGGTGCAAGTAATGTCTAAAAACAGTGACAAGGTCAATAATACAATTGTAGACTTAATAAAAGAAGAACATATCGGTGGAATTATTTATTCCAACGGAGGACCGTACAGACAGGCAAGGTTAAATAACAATTTACAAGCAGCTTCCAAAATTCCGCTTTTAGTAGGTATGGATGCGGAATGGGGACTGAGCATGCGTTTGGATTCCACTTACGCTTTTCCTTGGAATATGACGCTTGGTGCTATTTCAGACAACGCTTTGGTAGAACAAACAGGAAGACAAATCGGTGAGCATTGTAAGCGTCTGGGAGTGCATTTTAATTTTGCACCTGTTGTGGATATTAATACCAATCCAAAAAATCCAATTATTGGCAATCGCTCTTTTGGTGAAGATAGGGATAACGTTACGGAAAAGGGATTGGCATTTATGAAAGGCATGCAAAGTGCAGGTGTTTTGGCAAACGCTAAACATTTCCCAGGTCATGGAGATACCGAAGACGATTCGCATAAGACGTTGCCAACGGTTTCCTTTAGCAAACAGCGTATAGACTCCATAGAATTGTACCCATATAGGCAATTGATAAAAGAAGGGTTGTCAAGTGTTATGGTAGCTCATCTCAACATTCCAAGTTTAGAGTCCAGAAGAGGCTTTCCATCTTCATTGTCAAAACACATTGTTACGGATATCCTTAAAGGAGAATTAGGCTTTAATGGTCTCATATTTACAGATGCACTTACCATGAAAGGTGCTGCAGATTATGTTGAAAAGGGAGTCGATGGTATTACGCCTAAAACTTTATCAAAAGGAGGTGAGATTGACTTAATGGCGTTTTTAGCAGGAAATGATGTGATGTTAATGTCTGAAGATCCTAAAAAAGGAATTGCAAAATTTGTTGAAGCCTATAATGAAGGTATTATTACCGAAGAACGTTTGTCGTATTCAGTAAAGAAAGTACTGATGACAAAATATAAGGTTGGACTGCATGATTATTCACCAGTCGGATTATACAATTTAGATAAAGATTTAAATAGAATAAAGGATGATGTACTTTACGAAAACCTAATGGAAAGTGCCATAACTGTTGTAAAAAATAGTAAGTCCTTACTGCCACTGCGTGATTTACAAACTAAGAAAATTGCTTATGTTGAGTTAGGAGATGATAGCGGTTCAATATTCTATAATGAATTAAAGAAATACACAAAAGTCCATCACATTAAGGCCGATAAGTTAGATGGCCTCATTTCTAAATTGCAGAATTACAATACTGTCGTTGTTGGTTTTCACAAGAATAATGATAACCCGTGGAAGGGTTATAAATTCTCCCAACAGGAATTAGCCTGGTTATTCGAAATAGCAAGAACCAATACTGTGGTTTTAGATGTTTTTGCAAGACCTTATGCGCTTAACGATTTGCAATCTATAGAAAATATCGAAAGCATTGTGGTGAGCTACCAAAACAGTAAAATTGCACAGGAAAAATCTGCACAGCTTATTTTTGGAGCAATCGGTGCCAAAGGGAATCTACCAGTAAGTGCAGGGCAATTTTTTCCAGTTGGTACAGGTGAAACCTATAACTCAATATTGAGTCTAAGCTATGGCCTGCCAGAACGTGTTGGTATGGATTCTGAAAAGTTAAATCGTATCGATTCCATTGCCAATCACGCTGTTAATATGAGAATGACACCTGGTATTCAACTACTGGTGGCGAGAAGAGGAAAGGTGGTCTATAATAAGAACTTTGGATATCATACTTATGCGAAAAAAAATAAAGTAAAATTCGAGGATGTCTATGATGTGGCTTCACTTACAAAAATATTGGCAACGCTTCCTGTTTTAATGGAACTTGAAGGTCAAGGTTCTGTGTCACTAGATGCTAAATTAGGTGCATTACTCCCTGAATATAAAGATTCAAACAAAAAGAACATTACCTTAAAGAAGATGCTGTCTCATTATGCACAATTAAAGCCTTGGATTCCTTTTTATTACGCCACTTTAGATTCGGTCACCAAAAAACCAGATCCAAAATACTATAGAAGAGAGCGGAGTAAAGATTTTAATATCGAAGTGACCAATACATTATTTCTACGTAGCGATTATCAAGATTCAATTCAAAAGATTATTAAAGAAACAGATTTGTTATCGCGATTGCGTTACCGCTACAGTGATTTGCCCTATTATATTCTTAAAAACTATTTAGAAAGTTTTTATGATAAGTCCCTGCACGAAATTACACAAGATCGTTATTACAAATCACTTGGAGCTAACTATACGACTTATAATCCTAGAAAAGTCTTTAGTTTAAAGAACATAGTACCAACAGAGGTAGATGATTATTATCGCTATAAAAAAGTTCATGGCTATGTGCATGATATGGGAGCAGCAATGCAAGGCGGCATTGGTGGCCATGCAGGTATTTTTAGTAATGCCAATGACGTTGCGAAGATTATGCAAATGTATCTACAGAAAGGTTTTTATGGTGGTAATCGCTATCTAAAAGCAGAAACAATTGATAAATTCAATACGTGTTATTATTGTGAAAGCGATAATAGGAGAGGCATTGGTTTTGACAAACCACAATTAGGTGATGAAGGTCCGACCTGTGGATGCCTTTCGATGAAAAGTTTTGGGCATTCTGGATTTACAGGTACATACGCTTGGGCAGATCCTGATGAAGAAATTGTGTATGTGTTTTTAGCCAATAGAACTTATCCTGAAGCTGGTAAAAACTTATTATTGCGCGAAAATATTAGGACGGAAATCCAAAGACTGATATACGAAGCAATAATTGAATAATAATCCATACGCATAAGTTAAAAAATCTTAAAGTTAGGAATTGCACCCTCAAAAAACATAACTTTATATCCGCGTATTTGTGCGTAAAATAAGTTGAATATAGTGGGAATAGAATATTGAAAATATCTGTGCTAGATTCAAACTGACTTAAAATTATAAGCTCTAAATGAAAATAGGAATAGTTTGTTACCCAACCTTTGGTGGAAGTGGAGTGGTGGCCACAGAATTAGGATTAGAACTCTCTAAGCGTGGGCACGAGATTCATTTTATTACCTATAGCCAACCCGTAAGGTTAGAATTATTGAGTAATAATGTACACTTTCACGAAGTACATGTCCCAGAATATCCCTTATTTCATTACCAGCCCTATGAGCTAGCTTTGTCCAGCAAATTGGTTGATATGGTAAAGCTACATAACATTCAGCTTTTACACGTGCATTATGCGATTCCACATGCTTATGCAGCATATATGGCACAGCAAATGCTATTGGACGAAGGTATTTCTGTACCCATTGTTACGACCTTACACGGAACGGACATTACTCTTGTGGGCAGTCATCCTTTTTACAAGCCTGCAGTAACGTTTAGCATTAATAAATCAGATGCCGTAACCTCAGTTTCAGAAAGTTTGAAAAAGGACACCATGCGTCTTTTTAACATTAAAAAAGATATTCATGTTGTACCCAATTTTATAGACTTAGAAAAGCACGTGCACAGCTTTACGGATTGCCAACGCGAAATGATGGCAGATGATGAAGAACGTATTGTCACTCATATCAGTAATATGCGAAAGGTAAAGCAGATTCCAGATGTTATAAAGATTTTTTACAATATTCAGAAAGAAGTACCAGCCAAATTGATGATGGTAGGTGAGGGGCCAGAAAAAGAAGGTGCTGAACAAATGGTTGAAGAACTTGGCATAAAGGACAAGGTTATATTTTTCGGAAATAGTAATGAAGTCGATCGCATTCTTTGTTTTAGTGATTTATTTCTGTTGCCTTCACAGACCGAGAGTTTTGGTCTTGCCGCGTTGGAGGCTATGGCAAGTAGTGTGCCTGTTATATCCTCTAATACTGGTGGTCTTCCAGAGGTCAATGAAGACGGCTATTCAGGTTATTTGAGTGATGTTAACGCAGTAGCTGAGATGTCAGCGAATGCGATACATATATTGAAAGATCCTGAGGTTTTAAAAACGTTTAAAGCCAATGCAAAGGCGCAGTCTCAAAAATTTGATTTGCATAGTGTTGTACCAATGTACGAGCGTATATATGAACAGGCCTTAAAGCAAGTCCCTGTTACTAATTAGACCATACGGCATAGCGCTCCCTTCTTAACTCTAACGTAATTTCCTTTTCCGCAACTAGGGCTTCTGCTCTGGTTAAAAATGGATCGATATGATTATAGAGGCTCGGTCTTAAGTACAGACCATATTTTTCTACTATGGTTGAGGAAATTTTATAACCCTTTTTATTTCTATGTCCAGATTTATGCTGCTGAAAACGTTCATTGGGAGTTTTACTGGTCATGCCAACATACAGACACTCGAGTACTCCGTTATATTGTGGGTTTGCAGACCTAAACTTGGTGTTTTCAGTATAGACCCGTTTAGATAATTCCACAACATAAATTCTGTAGAGTGCTTTGGGCATCTTACTTAAATTGTGATAAAAAGTCCATTACTACATTCCAAGTTTGTGAAGAGCTTCCTTCAATACGGTTGTCATCGAGCATAGAAGAACCGTGCACGCCATTATCCGCTATATAAGTTTTATGTCCGTTGTCATTAGCAAGTTTGATTTGTGTTTGTGAACGTTCGCTCTGCATTTCAGACGCAGGTTTTAGTAACAATAATGGTAATTTTAAAGCTTCAATATGTTCATTTGGCTGGCAATCTTTCATTGGTGGACCAGAAGCGGGAGAAAACGCTAAAACTCCATCAACAGCGTTTGAATTATTGTTCGCTAACTTTAAAGCTAAAGTCGCACTGTAACTACTTCCCCAAAGAATTGTCTTACCTGTAAAACCAGATGCATTTAGATAATCTAAAGCCGCTACCATATCTGGATAGGCATCACAATAATGATACTCGTTTTTTGAGATTTCAGCAACAGTTCTGTTATAGCCTCCGTAAAAATATTGTCCGCCAACACGCTGGTCTATGGCTAATATATTAAATCCTTGATCTTTCAATTTGGGAATAATTGCTTTATATTCCGCTCTACTGTTTGATCCACCTTGATGAAAAATTAAGAGCGTAGGAGAAGACTTGTCTTTTTCATATAGGTCACCATAGACTTTAATACTGTCGCTGGTATAAAGATATATTTCACTGGCTGTTTCAGGCTTTGGCTCAACTTTTCTTTCAACAGTATTGTCCTTACAGGAAGCAGTCAATAGTATTGAAAAAATATAATAAATTAAATGTAGTTTTTTCATAAGTTAAATAGCTGTTATATTAGAGTTCAATATCTTAACTTATAAATGCAATACAGTTTTTATTTATAAAAATTTACTTCATTGTTTGAATTGGAAAAATGAAGCTTATTACTGTTATTCCGATCTTAAAATTTTTTCCATTTTACGGCCTCTTGCTAGTTCATCAATAACTTTATCCAAATACCTGCATTGCCTTGTAAGGGTATTGGTAATATCCTCAATACGATAACCACAGATAACACCTTTAATTAATTGGGCATTGGGATTGAGATCAGCTTTTTCAAAGAATGTCTTAAACGTTACTTTTTCTTCTATGAGTTGATTCAGTTTTTCTTCGTCATAACCAGTAAGCCATTCTATGACTTTGTGTAGCTCAGCTTTAGTTCTTCCTTTCTTTTCAACTTTATTTACATAATGAGGATATACCGAAGCAAAGGTCATATTTGCTATGCGTTCATCGTGATGGCTGGTGTCGCTTTTAGTCATTTTAATTGTTTTAATGTATCAGTACTAAATTAATAACTTATTTAGCAAATACAAACCGAAAAGAAAATTCGCAAGATATGAACGAAGCGAACTAACGTCAGCAATTTTCGTAAGTAGTTGAGAACAAGCAATTATAAATAGCTATGGTCAGTTGACTATTTTTTCCAAACAGGGCTTTCATTTCTACCGTTTGTATTGGTTAATTGAAATCGTTCTTTGGTGTTAATATGTATTTTCCAAATATTATAATTTCCTTTACTGCCTGCTGTATATACAAGCCATTGTCCGTCTGCCGACCAATCTGGCGAATAGCACTCAATGCTGTCATTAGTAAGGTTGTATAAATTAGTTCCATCAGAATTCATTATAAATAAGTCCCAATTATTCTCATTCATTCCATAAAAAGCGATTTGTTTCCCATTGGGAGAAAATTTAGCTCCAGAATCGTATCCAGCCTTGTTTGTTAAACGCCTGACGTTTTTACCATTAACATCCATAATGTGAATTTCACCATTTGCAGCATGTGAAGTGTCTGATGGATCACGCAATTGCCTGGTGAATATAATCGCTTCACCATCAGTGGACCAACTCGGACTTTCTTCATATAATTTATTTTTTGTTAACTGTCTTATATTCGAGCCGTCTTTGTTCATTAAAAAAACACTCCTAGAAAGAGTGTCCCTTTCACTCATAAATACAATAGTCTCGCCATTAGGTGATACTTTGGGAAGCACATCAGCTTTTGGATGATTTGTAAGTCGTTTTAAATCGGTTCCATCAGAATTGATTGAATATATCTCAGCATTTCCGTCTCTTTTTAAATAGAAATATATATGCTCTCCATCACTTGACCAGCAAGGACTAAAGTCAAGAGAATCATTTTTTGTGATATTTCGCAGATGCTCTCCATTTATGTCCATTATATAAATTTCAGAGTTACCATCGCGGTCAGTTACAAATGCAATTTCTTGTTCAGATGAGTGTTCCTCATTATTTAGGTTTTCTTTTTTATCCTCATTGCAAGAGGTAAAAAACAAAAGGATTATCAAAAATTTAAATGTGTCCATAATTATGTTTTGCTTGCTTTTAACGGTACAGGTTATGAACAGTCAGGAGTTCTATGCCTAACTTTTCAATTAAGTAACGACCATTATTTTATGTTTATATTATCGTTTTATCACTTTGTTCCGAATTGTTTACAGCCCTTGTTGTGCAACGTATTTATTTACCAATTGATTTTTCCATAAGGATACGCCATACATTCATGGGCAGCCACTTATCATAATTTTTAAGGTTCTTATATTGCGGTAATTTTACCTTGTCTGGAATTTCAAAAAATGAAGTTCCTTTTTTTAATTCATTTTCGACAGCTTCATAAAGTGCTGCAAAATAGTCCTGCATAAATGTTATGTCTTTACGGCTACCTTTAACTCTCATATGCGACATATAAACTTCATCAAACTGAAGTTCTTGTATTTTTCTCAAACTTTTGACCCAATTTCTCGGACTTGCATCAGGTAAATAAGCATACAAAACTCTATCAGGAACGACAAGGTCGATAATAAAAATGGCATTATGTTCAGCAAAGCGGAATACGGTCATACCTGATCCGTGATTTGACCCAAAATAGAACAGTTCAAGATCCTGACCTTTTCCTAAATTATAGGTTTTCTTGTTGCCTTTCCAGGTTTTTGTTGGGGTAATTACTTTGGGGTTTGGGGTAATATTATTTTTTGCCTCAATATGTGAAATAAAATCTACTCCTTCTTTATTAAATACCTGCCCTCCACTTATATGGTCCCAATGATTGTGGCTATAAAAGACCTTGGTTATAGGCTTTTTTGTAACCTTCCTGATTGCTGACAAGGTAGACGTAGCGCGAAGAGAATCTAATGGGTCGATTACAATAACTTCCTTTTCAGTAATATAAAAACAAGAGAAAGTTCTATCGCCTACAAAGTATAGATTGTCTTTTACTTTAATGGTTTTAATTTCTTGTGCTTGTAAATTGAATCCGAAACCAAAAAATAAAAATATTAGATATATACCTTTTTTTACCAACATGATTGCTATTGTTTAGATGTGTTGCCCAAAGTAATTTTGTATAGTTTTTTGCGGGATTTCGGCCGAAGCGCTATACACTCTGGTGAACCACTTGCAGCAAAAGTTCCGCAGGACAGAAAAAGCGCAAGATTGATTTTGTACTTTTCTTTCCGATTTTTCTAAAGATAGTAATTTGTGCGAATAAATCTTTTGTTCAGCCAACTTAGTGCAATGAACTATACTCGTTCTTGTACTGTCGTTATAATATCAATTGTTATATGAATCTATTTCCTTGACTACGTTTTCACCTACTTCATCAAGTTGACCATATA
The DNA here is from genome assembly GCA_964221315.1 of Leeuwenhoekiella palythoae. Lineage (GTDB taxonomy): Bacteria > Bacteroidota > Bacteroidia > Flavobacteriales > Flavobacteriaceae > Winogradskyella > Winogradskyella palythoae_A. Next base: position 25,887 of record CAXPYI010000013.1, read on the forward strand.
AATCAATCATCCAGTCAAATTGAAAAGCTGCTAAATTTATTACATTTCTATATGATGCAGATGATGTATACTCTTTAAAATCCTCAAAATATTCAGATTGAGGTGTAGCTCTGACACTTAATGAATCTGGAGGCAGGAAAGCGGTTGCAAGGACCAACGATTTATCAAACTGAGTGGAAAGATAATTTTCCTGACCCTTGAGGTAACCATTGTAACTTTCTTCGTTTTGTGAAATGTCATCTACAAGTCTGTGGTAGCGAATCAAAAGAGAATCTAAATCCGTGTTGTTTATTTTACCAAAATAGTTTGAGTTTTTTAGAGCTTCATAGCCGCCTGTGTTAGGTTTGAAATGAAAATCCATAAAGGCAGATCCACAACCCATGAGCAGAAGTAGGTTTTCTTCGTCTTTTTTATCTAGAATAGCTATTCTTGCTTTCTTACAAAGATTACCAATGTTTGTGCGATACCTGGTTAACGAATCCAGCATTCTCATATCTTCTTGAGTGTGTGATTTTATCTTACCCAAATATTCCATTAAAGCTTTATCATCTTTCTTTACCTGATTCCAATTGTTTATCTGAAGAGCAATCAAAATACCTATAACAACCAATAATATTTCACCAATAGCATATTTCAAATACTTAGTGGTTTGACCTTTTGAAAGTAAGTCATATCTGATTTTTCTAAAGAATTTTATCATTTGTTAGTATTTGATCTTAATGCAATACAATGGTTTTGACTATGGTTTCGTTAAGGAATGGTTGCGATCCTGGCCGTAGGCAAGTAGGTGCCATTCAGCTGTAAGCCAATCCTTTACTGCAAGATAGGAATTTTAGATGGAATATTCCGCCGCAACGAACTATAGCCGTCTTAAGTTTGTAATCCATTATTTTTAAAATCTAGAATTAAGAACAAAAAGAGCGGAGTAATGTACTTTAGCTTATTTTTTACCACTTAGGTTTAATGAAATAGAGAGGTGTTCCATTTGGGTCATTGAAGTGAAGGAAATCACCTCCTTCTTCATTTCTTTTTGTAATATTAATACCGAGATTCAACAGCTCTTTACTCTTTATAAAAATAAGGTAGAAACGTAGTTAATTAGAATCGTTCACTTCAACCCAATACCCATCAATATCCTTAAAATAAACTTGTTTGACTCCGTCTTTTCTTATGTAGTCCTTGTTTGGTGAATCAACCCAATCCGAAAAATCTATTTGCAAATCAATCAAGTGCACAATAAATGCATCGATATCGTCTGTAGATATGGCAAAATGAACAGCTTTATTGATTTTTATTTCGGCATTGGGTCTTGGTATTAAATGAAGCTGAATGCCTTTACCAAAAGTCAACCACCTTGTTTTGGAGTCTGATGCCGTATTTTCTATTTCTTTAAGTTGAAAGACCTTTTGGTAAAATTCAACAGCAGCATTAACGTCCTTAACAGAAAGTGCTATATGATTGAATATAAATTGAGACATGAATCGGTCTATAGCGCGTTAAGCAGATTCTTCCATGGTATGGTAAACGTTCTGCACGTCATCGTCTTCTTCCAATTTCTCAAGTAGCTTTTCAACATCTTCCATTTGCTCTGCCGTCAATTTTTTGGTTACCTGCGGAATGCGCTCAAACCCAGAAGAAATAATCTCTATGTTGTTTTCCTCTAAATACGATTGAATACTGCCAAAACTCTCAAAAGGAGCATAGATCATTACACTTGTAATCTCCTCTCCATCTTCGTTCTCGTCGGTATCCTCAAAGATTTCCTCAACACCAAAGTCAATAAGTTCCAGTTCCAGTTCCTCTAAGTCCAGGTCATCACCCTTAATCTTAAAATTACAAGTATGATCGAACATAAAAACAACTGAACCCGATGTGCCCAAACTACCATCGCACTTATTAAAATAGGAACGTACATTAGCAACTGTACGCGTATTGTTATCCGTTGCAGTTTCTATGAGCACTGCAATGCCGTGCTGTGCGTAGCCTTCAAAAATAACCTCTTTATAATCCCCTTGGCTTTTGTCACTAGCACGTTTTATGGCACGTTCTATATTGTCCTTTGGCATGTTTACAGACTTGGCATTCTGTATCACAGCCCTTAATCTTGAGTTGCTATCAGGATCTGGCCCACCTTCTTTAACAGCCATAACGATATCTTTGCCAATGCGTGTAAAGGCCTTGCTCATGGCAGACCAACGTTTCATTTTTCTTGCTTTTCTAAATTCGAAAGCTCTTCCCATAGTTTTAGTAAAAAGTTATAATTATTATAAGTGCCAAAATTTTATTTGAAGGCACAGCAAATTTAGTAAAATATTAAAGTTATATACACCGAAATTAAAAATGAGACAGCTTACTGAAGACTGTGTACTGTATCATTCTTCAACCTCAACAATCGCTTCAATCGCTTCTGCCAGTTTAAAGTCCTTAATGGTTACTCCACCAGCATCATGTGTAGAGAGTGATATCTTTAGGACATTATAGACATTGCTCCAATTAGGGTGATGGTTTTGTGCTTCACACTCAAAGGCAATTCGGCTCATAGCGCTAAAGCAATCCTTAAAATTTTCAAATTCAAATTCTGCGTGGATAGCATCATTATGGAATTCCCAATCTGGGAAATGAAGCAACTTTTTTTCGATAGTGGATTCGTCTAATTTCATAGTTTTGGTTTGTTATGTTTAAAATTAAAGAAAACCCAAGAAGACTGCAAACTATTTACAGAGTTCTTCTAAAACAAAATCACTTGTAATCTGAAGGTGCTTTGGCAACTTGTTAAACTTAGGAAGTACAGCCAAATAACGGTCGTCATTGGTAGTATAGACATGTTTTAGCTTGGCCTTTTTTTCTGAAACGAAATTTAGTATTTGTTTTACAAATTCATCATGATGGACCAAATCCGTACTGCCCAAATGAAATACTCCATACTTATTTCTATTGACGATATAATGAATTTGTTGGGTCACTTTTTTGTCCAGAGTCACGTTCATGATTAGGTTTGGGAAGATTTCTACAGCTTCATTTTCCGATATCCGCATTTTCATTTCCAGAATTCTAGGACAGTTAACACCAAAGACCATAGGCAAGCGCAACACAGCGACTTGCTTTTTTGGTAAGCGTAGCAATAGGTTTTCGATCTTAATTTTAAAATGACCATAAATGCTATGGCTCAGTGTTTTATCCAATTCATAACTCGGAAATTTGCTGTAAGCATCAAAAGCGTTGGCAGAGGATAGAAAAATGACCTTACTGCCAAACTCTAAAGCATATTCCGAAATATGTTGGTGGGCTATAGTCTGAGCATGAAAATCACCACGTAATGCCGAAATAATGATTGATGGCTTACAAGCCTCTAAAATCTCATAGACATCATCTTCTTCTACATTATATTGAAAGAATTGTCGGTTCTTTTCAAATTCTTTTTTTGGTGTTCTGTAAGTTCCGAAGGTTTTAAAATAAGGGCCTAATTCTTTGTAAAGGGCATTGCCTAAATAGCCACTTGCTCCTAGAACAAGGATGCGATGTTTGTTGTTTATAGTCTTCTTCATTAATCGACCTTCATTTTAAAACAACGGTTAGCCTTTGTAAAATGGCAATTTTACTATTGTTGCAGGTATGGCTTTTTTTCTCACTTGGATATAAACTTTGCTGTCTGGCTTAGAAAATACGGTCGGTACGTAACCTAGACCAATGCCTACACCCAAACTAGGACTCATTGTGCCCGAAGTTACATTACCGATAGTGTTGCCATTAGTATCTACGATATCATAACCTTGGCGAGGAATACCGCGTTCGTCTAACTTAAAAGCTACCAACTTGCGTTCTGGTGTCCGTTCTTTTTCAGCTTGTAAAGCTTCGCTATTTGTGAATTCCTTGTTGAATTTACAGATCCAGCTCAAACCCGCTTCAATAGGAGAGGTGGTATCATCGATATCATTGCCATAAAGGCAATATCCCATTTCTAGTCGTAGTGTATCCCTTGCGGCCAACCCAATAGGTTTAATGCCAAAATCTGCTCCAGCTTCCAAAACCTGGTCCCAGATTTGTTTTACCTCAGCGTTTTTACAGTAGATTTCAAATCCACCACTACCTGTATAACCTGTTGCGGAAATAATGACATGCTCAATACCTGCAAAATCACCGACTACAAAGTTGTAGAATTTAATTTCGGATAGATCATGGCTAGTAAGCGATTGCATAGCTTCAACAGCTTTTGGACCTTGAATAGCCAATAGCGAATAATCTTCGCTGAGATTCCGCATATCTGCACCAACATCATTTTTTGAGGAAATCCAGTTCCAATCTTTTTCAATATTGCTGGCATTAACTACAAGCAAATACGTTTCTTCTTTAACCTTGTAGATAATGAGGTCATCAACAATACCACCATCATCATTTGGTAAACAACTGTATTGTGCTTTACCAATATCTAATTTAGAGGCATCGTTACTCGACACTTTTTGAATGAGATCTAAAGCATTTGGCCCCTCAATTAAAAACTCACCCATATGCGATACATCAAAGACACCTAACGCATTTCTAACGGTTTCGTGTTCTATATTAACACCCTCGTACTGAACTGGCATATTGTAGCCTGCAAAAGGAACCATCTTGGCGCCAAGGGCTATGTGTGTTGCTGTTAATGCGGTATCTTTCATGGACTGTGCTTTATAAATTTTAAGTTGTGCAAAATTACATATTCTTTCCTATTGGCTATATTTTAGAATCATAATTTTCTAATTAAAAGAGTTAATCTTTTCTTTTTTTAGAACACTATCCCAATTTAGATATCGCCATTTTAGCCCTAGAATTTTAACCTATACTTTATGTATTCAGATTACACCTACTTGAATATCCTTAAAAAATGCTTAGAAAATCTCAACGCTTACCTATTGGAAATAGATGAGATTGAAATCGATAAGGAATACCATGAGAAATATATGGAGTGTATCGATGCAAGCTATATCTGCATCAAAAAATTGCCAGCTACAAATGCCTATTTTAGTGATTATGCAGAATTATGTTCATTATTTTCAAAACTCACCTATAAAATGTCCAAGAAAATCTCTAACGATAAAGCTTTGGTATAGACTAAAAATCGAGCAACCACTCATCAATATCTTTGTTGTTCGATCCGTGTAATACCGAAATATCTCCGGTCGATTCAAATACCACAGCCTTAACTTCGGAAAGTTGAATAACATTTGCCTCGCGCAGTTTTGCTTTAAGATCAGACAATGTTACTTTGCATTTTTCTAAGCTACCGTCAATAATCTCACCATTGCGCATTAATAAGGTTGGCTGGTTATCTATAAACTTTCGCACGGTTTTCCAACGTCTTGCATATGCAACGAGCATCTGAATGGTGTATATAGAAATTAATCCTGCAATACCACTTTGCAAGGACACGGATTTAGAAATTATAACCGTTGCCATAACAGACCCAATGGCAACGGTCATTGCAAAATCAAAACTAGACATCTTAGAAAAGCTACGCTTTCCGCTTAGTCGTGTCAATAGCACTAAGGCAATATAGGTGCCAATAGCCGTTAGCAGTATTGCCAATACACTATCATCTGCTTTGTAAAACCAATTTATCATTTGTTCTTATACATTTTTATTTGTTCTTCGGCACGTTTTAGATCCTCTTTACGAACCTCTTCTGGTTCTTGTTCTTTAGCATTATTAGGTTCCAATGAAAATTCTGCATAAACAGGAAAATGATCTGAGGAGGTCTCGTTATATACTTTGTAGGATTTATATCTAAATTCCTTGGTACAATAAATATGATCTAGAGGCCAACGCAACAGAAATTTTTTTGCATTGTAAGTACTGAAAATACCTCGGCCAATACGAGGATCTAAAGTTTTACTGACTTTCTTAAATAGTTGATTGGTGCTAGACCAAGGGACATCGTTAAAATCGCCAACAACGATTGTTGGATGCTGTGTGTCCATGACCTCTTTAGCAACAATCATCATTTCCGCATCCCTATCAGTAGATCTAGGGTTATGCTGTGGCATTGGTGGCGTAGGATGTATAGCGTGGATTTTTATGGTGTCACCCAATCTTGTGATAGCCTTGGTGTGGATGGATGGTATATCGTCTTCTACTAAAAATTTTAATTGTGGATCGATTAGTTTAAGTTTCGAATAGAGTAATATGCCATAGGTATTGTCTAAGGGATATTCAACTTTATAACTATACGCATCACTAATGGCACTAACTATTTCATCTCTCCACCGATTGTTAGCCTCAGTCAGTACCATAATATCCGCATTTGATGAATTTAGCGCGTCAATAATGACTTGTGTGTCTTCATTATCTTGATAAACATTTGCTGTTAAAATGCTCAAATTGTTATTAGCATTATCTGTGGCTTTAAGCATTTCATCTGGTGCAAACGTTGTGTAAGGAAAAAACTTGACAAATTGAAAAATAAAGCAAGCTATTAGAACAGTTATAAAGGCATAATCACCTAGGCTCTTAAAATCAAATTTTATAAAATAAATAAGTAGTGCAAGTGCCGTGAGAAATGTGAGTTGTATATGTGGAAAATCAAAAATTCTTATCCACCAGTAATCTACGGCAAAAATAGGAGCTATGGTTATTAGAATGGCAAGAATCCCGAAGCCTTTCAAAAAATGCTTAAAGGTCATTTGTTGGTTGTTGGTGTTGGTTACCTTCAAAAGGTATTAATAATTTTAAGTTTTTCCTAAAGAATTGTTTTTTAGAGGTAATCAATTTATGAATAGTGTTAAAATTTAGTCTATAGCTTTTAAAAGTATTTTAACAATATAAGTATCGCATACCTTATGAGTTAAAATTAATGGCTTTTGAAATAGTCTAAACCCTAGTTAATTCTGACTTTTATGACTTAATATTAAAACCATAATTATGAAATCCATAGTAAAATCTTGTATTGAAGCCTGTCAAAAATGTTTGGTAGATTGCCAAAATTGTCTTGTTGAGATGGCTGGTGTAGAAAGTATGAACGATTGCCCAAAATGTTGTGTACAATGCATTGATGCCTGCTATATTTGTATTAAAATGTTGGCTGCTGATAGCGCATATGCGAAACAATATGCATTGCTATGTGCAGAAATTTGCGAATATTGTGCAGACCATTGTGGTGCACATCAACACGAACACTGTAAAACTTGTGAAGAGTCCTGTAGACAATGTGCAGAAGAATGTAGAAAAATAGCAGCATAAAAGAATTTTTAAATGGCATTTATCGGACATATCATTAAAGGGGCAATTTACCTCAAAGACTTTGTTTCAAAAGAGGTGAACCATATTGAATCTCAAAAAAATGTACTTAAGGATTTATTGAGCAGAGCTAAAACTGCACAATTTGGCAGGCATTATGATTTTGAAACAATTTTAGATGCTGCTGATGTTACAAAAGCCTTTGCAAAACAGGTTCCTTATTTTAACTATGATAAAATCAATGAATCGTGGTGGTGCAAACTTCACGAAGGAGAAAGTGATGTAACGTGGCCAGGAAATCCCCAATATTTTGCTTTAAGTTCTGGTACAACAGGAAAGACCAGTAAACGTATCCCTGTAACCGACGATATGATTGAAGCAATTCGCAAGGCGGGAATAAAGCAGGTTTTCGCACTGAAAAACTTCGACTTACCTGCAGACTTTTTCGAAAAGGAAATTATGATGTTAGGAAGTTCGACCGACTTAGATGAAAGAAACAAACACCTTGAGGGAGAAATAAGTGGCATCAGTGCAAGCAATATTCCAAATTGGTTTAGGGGTTATTATAAGCCTGGTGAGGAAATAGCACAAATAGATGATTGGGACGATAGGGTGTTGCGCATAGCGGAACGCGCTAAAGATTGGGATATAGGAGCTCTAAGCGGTATCCCATCTTGGATAGAATTAATGCTGCAAAAAGTTATAGAATTTCACAATTTGAATAATATCCATGAGATTTGGCCAAACCTTAAAGTTTATACTTCTGGAGGTGTCGCATTTGGTCCATATGAAAAGAGTTTCCACGAACTTATGGGCAAACCGGTAACGGTAATAGATACCTATTTGGCATCCGAAGGCTATATCGCCACGCAGGTTAGACCAGAAACCGACGCTATGCAGCTCAATACAGATAATGGTATATATTTTGAATTTATTCCATTTCAACCAGAATATATAAATGAAGATGGGTCAATTACTGATGATGCGCCTTCACTGACGTTGTCTGAAGTAAAAACCAATCAAGATTATGCCTTGATTATTAGCACGGTTAGTGGAGCATGGAGATATCTTATTGGTGACACCATTGAATTTACAGATGTAGATCGTGCTGAAATTAAGATAACAGGAAGAACCAAATTTTTCTTAAACACCGTAGGCTCACAATTGTCCGTAAATAAGATGGATGCTGCTATGCGAGAATTAGAAGAGCAGTTTAACACCAAAATTCCAGAATATACCATTTGCGCAAAGCGGAGTGAGGATGATGAAGAGTTTTATCATTTTTGGTATTTAGGTTCTGAGTTGAAAAATCCAGACGAAAAGGCTATAGCGAATGCACTTGATGAGGCTCTACAAGATGCCAATAAAAACTATAAAGTAGCACGAAGTAAAGCTTTAAAGGGAGTAAAAGTTAAAGTGATTTCACCAGAACAATTTTACGAATGGAATGCACACAATAAAAAGAAAGGTGGACAGGTAAAAATGGAACGTGTAATGGGTGAAGATAAGTTTAAGGATTGGGAAGACTTTGTGAATAATTAGTTTGTGCTCAATTTGGCTTCACGTTGTTTTACTAATTCCATAATTTCTTCTGGTGATAGATAGTATTTCTGAATCCTATCCTTGTAGGATTGTGTAATTTCAGCATGATTCAGTATAAAATCCTTTGTTTTTAGAATATAATCTTCCATGCCAAAAGCTACGGCAAAACTATCTGCGGCACGTTCGGCTTCAACAATGTGATTATCTGAAAGTAAATATTTTATCCCAAACCATATTAAATTGAGTTTACTGCGATTTTGGTAGTCCATAATGTGACCCAGCTCATGACCGATCCAGCCGATAAAAATATCTGAAGGGATATGACGGGTCATAAATTCCTTGTCAGAAATTTTAAAGGTTTCACTGATCAGTATTACATATTTCCTGTTCTTTCTACTTCTAAAAAAGCTTCCAAAAGTAGGTCTGGCCTGCATGGTTGACTTTTTTATGTTTTTCTTGAATTTAAACTCTATACGAGTATTATCTAATTGAGGATAGTATGCTAAAGCTTTTTTGACTTCTACTTCTATTTGTTTTGGAATAACATGCTGGGCGCTCATGCAGTTTAGTGTAATTAACATTAAAATGGTTAACAATTTTATCTTCATAACAACACAAATTAATATAAGGATTTCACAAGAGCTACACTAATTTTTATGATTTAATTTAACATTGTTTACTACAAATATTAGCAATCAAATAGCACGATTAATTGTATTTTTGTTAGTGTAATTTTTTAAAGAATTAGTCCCAAATTGTCTTTTCAACGCATTCAAGAGAAACTTAAGATTTTAGCTGATGCAGCTAAATATGATGTGTCCTGTTCTTCTAGTGGAAGTAATAGATCTAATACTACTAAGGGTATTGGTAATGCTACAGGCATGGGGATTTGTCACTCATATACTGAGGATGGAAGATGTGTGTCATTACTAAAAATATTGCTTACAAACTATTGCATTTTTGATTGTGCCTATTGCGTTACTAGAAAAAGTAATGACATAAAACGAGCTGCCTTCAAAGTTCAGGAAGTGGTAGATTTAACAATTAATTTTTATCGTAGAAACTACATAGAAGGACTATTCTTAAGCTCGGGAATTTTTAAGAATGCTGACTACACTATGGAACGTTTGGTTGCCGTGGCAAAGAAATTAAGATTAGAAGAAAATTTCAACGGCTATATCCACCTAAAATCCATTCCTGGTGCATCTGATGAATTAATGCGAGAAGCTGGTTTATATGCAGATCGATTAAGTGTAAACATAGAAATTCCGACGAAATCAGGTTTAAAAAAGCTTGCTCCAGATAAGAATCATGACGATTTCATTAAGCCAATGACTAAAGTAAAGAATGAAATCATTCAATATAGAGCCGAAAAGAAAATTATACGAAGTACACCAAAATATGCACCGGCAGGTCAAAGTACACAAATGATTATTGGTGCAAGTGGTGAAAATGATTTTCAGATAATGCAGACCTCTAATCATTTTTATAAAAACTATAACTTAAAACGTGTTTATTATTCAGGCTACGTTCCTATAAGTTACGATGATAGATTGCCCAAAATAGGAACTGAAGTACCAATGCTCAGAGAAAATAGATTATATCAAACGGATTGGTTAATGCGCTTTTATGGCTTTGATGTTAGTGAAATCTTAAATGAGCAGCACCAGCATTTAGATTTAGATATCGATCCAAAATTGAGTTGGGCATTACGTAATCTCCATGAGTTTCCCGTAGATGTCAATACTGCCGATAAGCGTATGTTGGCTAGGGTACCAGGACTGGGAATGAAGTCAGTTCATAAAATTCTTAATGCAAGACGGTTTAGAAGATTAAATTGGGAGCACCTAAAAAGGATAGGCGTAGCGCTTAATAGGGCAAAGTATTTTGTAATATGTGAGAGCAATCAGTTTGAAAGACGTGATTTAACCTCTGAAAAAATTAAAGGTTTTATTCTTCAAAATTCTACAAGTAAATATAGAAAAACACTAAGTAACCAGTTGAATTTATTTGGATAGATGCAGTCTAAGATTTTAATATACGATGGTACTTTTGACGGTTTTTTAAGCGCTGTATTTTATGTGTACGAGTATAAGTTGAAAGATGTTACCATTATGAATGAATTCTCGCTTCAATCACAGTTGTTTTCAGATAACGAAACAATTATTACAGAATCTGAAAAGGCAAATCGTGTATGGAAAGGCATTAAAAGCAAAGCATCAAGAACTGGCAGTTACCAATTGTATTATACTTTTTTAAGTGAAAAAGAAGGTGTTGAAAACGTTATGTTAGATGCGATTCAATACATCCTTGGATCAAAAGAAAAAAGTGATAAGGATTACTCTTATCCTTCCATTCTAAAAATAGCTCAAATCGCTAAAAATGTAGGCAGGGAAAAACATAGAATGGAAGCGTTCGTAAGGTTTAAGCTTACAAAAGACAACATCTATTTTGCAAATATTGAACCCGATTTTAATGTTTTACCTCTGATAGCAAAACATTTTAAAAACAGGTATGCAGACCAAAAATGGGCTATATATGATATAAAGCGCAACTATGGCATCTACTATGATCTAAATAAAGTTGAGATTATGGACATAAAGCTGCCATCAAACTTTGATTTTTCAAAAACTAATAAAAACTACTTTGCAACTGAAGAATTTGAATTTCACAAATTGTGGCAAGATTATTTTAAGAGTACAAATATCGAATCCAGAAAAAACATGAAACTGCATTTAAGACATGTGCCAAAGCGTTATTGGAAATATTTAAGCGAGAAGCTGCCCGATTAAAGTGATTTGACATATGAAGCTGCCCAATTTTCTACCCTTGGTCCAAAGCATTCTAATATTGCATCAACACCAATAACACTTCCTTTTGCTAGCCTTCCTAATACCGCAATATTGACATCTTTTTTATTTTTTGGCATAACAACATAGCCATTTTCCTTAGTTTCTATACCAAGTTTTGAATGAATAGGAGCAATTAATTGATTGTTTAATAAAGATTTTATTATTGGTGAATTAACCTCAAGCAATTTAGGAGAATCCAGAACACTATTTATCATTACAGAGCATATTGCAGATTTACCATCTTCATTGGATAGCTTAAAACCTTCGTTAGTCAATTCTATTTCTGGGTCTTGTACAAAATCTAAATCTAAAATCTCTGCATCGACCAAAGCTAAAAGTTGTTGCATGCTTTCAATAGGCGGACCATAGGAATAACGCTTTATGCGCTCATCTTTTTCAATGACCTGTTCGATTATATCTTCATCTAATTGTGCATGCGAAAAGGAACTATAAAGAGCTGGTTGACAATGCCTCCAGACTTGTCCTATACAATAGTCTAAACTGATTTCCTTATTACCTAAGGCCATTTCAATAAAACTTTTTATGATATCGTATGTCGCTATATCATTATTCTGGATTAAAGGATGCTTATATTCAGGATTGTTTAACCAATGTAAACCTATAGACTCTGTTTCTTCTGGTGAAAGTTTTTTAGAGTTATTTACGTTTTTAAGTGTATTAAATACTCGAGATGCAATTTTCACGATAGGCTCCAATAAAAAATCAATAGAAGAAGTTTTTTTTGATGTTTTGGATACAGCTTCAATACTAGACTTAAAGTAGTGCAATTCTCTTGATGTTGGTTTGTACCAATCATCTATGACTTTGTTCAATGGTTTGGGTGCTAATGGTAGCCCATCAAGTGAAAATGGAATTAATCTTAATTTTTGTGGTTCTGTTTTATAGTAAACAGTTTCAAAAGTGTTATGGTCTATTACTTTAAAGTTTCCATAATTATTTATGGTTAAATATCGCATAACATCGATCATTGCCAATCCAAAACCTCGAATGCCAATAGATTGTTCTTTTTTGTTTTTTAACTTTTTGAATTGCTCTACAGGATAACTATCATCAAACACCTTAACTTTAGGATTGTTTTTTGAATAGAGATTCCATTTTTCAAGCTGTCCGGAATTTACTATAGGTTGGTGGCCAATGGTTAAAAGAACATCGTCACAAAACCATTTTTTTTCTTCTGAAGAAATAATCAATTTTCCACCAGATAAATTTATAGCATCAACCTTTGCAGTGCTTCTTTTAACATTATCGAATCCCTCTAGTTTTGAAATTAAGGATTCATAACGTTGCGATAAATAACGCCCTAACTTGCTACGAGGTGGAAATGTATCTGGTTGTTTACTCTTTAAGCTATAATTACACCAATCGTGATATGAAGGAAATTCTGAAATTTCAACATTTTTATAATTGATTTTTTTTCGCTTCTCTATTCCAGAAAGTCCACGTTCATTAATATTAATCCAGTTACTTTCGGGTTGAGAGGTTTTCCATACATAGCTAGTACCAAACTCGTTAGTAAAATCAATTAATAAGATAGTTACGGATGTATTGGATTGCGATAAATTAGAAATCAATTGTTCTAATGCATATAATCCTCTGGGACCCTGACCTATTATAGCAAGCTGTTTCATTTGGTCTTAAAAATAAAAAACCACCTAAAAAGGTGGCTTAATATATCATTTAAATCTATTAAAACTGATATCTAATACCAAGTGCCAAATCTATGCCAACATCATCCCTGAAATCTCCAAAACCAAGTTCTGGTCTAATATCTAACGATAATTGCAAAGGAATGTCAAAGTTGTACTCTATACCTACATCACCAGCTAAAAAAAGAAATGTATCATCAAAATCCTCACCGCCAGGCACATCTACGCTGTAGGACCCAACTCCACCACCAGCACCAGCGTACCAGTTAAAATTACCATCTAGATTCCAAACCCATTGGTACAAGCCAGTAAGTTTGAATCCATCATAGTTATTACCACTTCTAATCCCTAAATCCAATTCTAGTCTGTTGTTACCACCAAGAGCTCTCTGGTAAGAAATCTCAGCACCAAAACCATCATCGTCACCCAATCTAAGACCAATGGCATTGTCGGCTATTTCTTGAGCGTTCATAAAAGCGAATCCTGCAAAAAATGCAAATGTTGCTAATAATAATTTTTTCATATTCAATAAGTTTTAAGTTTTATCAATTGAGCATTATAAAAACACCCTATTTAACATAACGACTAAATTATGTTAAAATTGAATAAGAACGCTTATTTTTATGACAATTTTATAACTCATATAAAACAGATTTTAACGCAAATGTCTAAGCCCGTTGATATTCAATATTATAAATTAAAATCAAGGCTCAATGGCGAATTGTTAACCGATGATTTATCAAAAAAACTATATGCGACAGATGCTTCAGTATACAGAATATTGCCAGTTGCCGTAGCACTTCCTAAGGATAAAGCGGATATTAAAGCACTTATTCAATTTGCTAATGAAAACAACACGTCTTTAATTCCCAGAGCAGCCGGAACTTCCTTGGCAGGCCAAGTTGTAGGCAATGGCATTGTGGTCGATGTTTCCAAATATTTCACAAGAATTTTAAACGTTAATAAAAGTACAAAAACAGTGACTGTACAACCAGGCGTTGTAAGGGATGAACTCAATAATTATTTAAAACCATTTGGATTGTTTTTTGGCCCAAATACATCGACATCAAACCGATGCATGATGGGTGGAATGGTTGGTAATAATTCTTCAGGAACGACCTCAATTCAATATGGCGTAACAAGAGATAAGGTGGTGAGTTTAAAGACACTTTTGAGTGATGGGAGTGAAGTAGAGTTCAAGGAAATCTCAAAAGAAGCTTTTTTTAATAAAACAAAGCTGCAAACCCTTGAAGGTGATATCTACAGAACAATATACGAGCAATTAAAATCGAGCAAAGTACAGCAATACATCAGAGATAATTTCCCAAAAAAAGAGATCCATAGAAGAAATACGGGTTATGCCATTGATGAATTGATTAATTCCAATAATTTTTCCGAATCAGACACTAAATTCAATATGTGCAAGCTTTTGACTGGTAGTGAAGGTACATTGGCATTTACAACCGAAATAACACTACAGCTTGATGATTTACCGCCAAAAGAAAATGCAATGGTTGCTCTTCATTTCGATAGTATTTCCAAATGCATGAAAAGTGTGAAAACACTAATGAAGCACAATTTGCATACCTGTGAAATGATGGACGACACCATTTTAAACCTAACTAAGCATAATAAGCAGCAGCAACAAAACCGATCCTTTATTCTAGGCGAGCCAAAAGCTATCCTTATGTGTGAGTTAAAAGCAGAATCTAAAGATGATTTAGATATAGCTGTCCATGGGTTTATTGCCACTACTGAAAAGTTAGGCTTGTCTTATACTGCACCAGTTTTGGTAGGAAGGGAAATAGATAAAGCGCTAGAGCTGAGAAAGGCAGGTTTGGGCTTATTGGGCAATATGATTGGTGACAAAAAAGCCGTTGCTTGTATTGAGGATACAGCAGTGGCATTACACGACCTAGAGGATTACATTGCAGAATTCAGTAGCTTGATGACTTCATATGACCAGAATCCAGTGTATTATGCGCATGCTGGAGCAGGCGAGTTGCACCTTAGACCTATTTTGGATTTAAAGCAGTCTAAAGACGTTGAGCTATTCAGAAGAATTACAACCGATGTGGCTCATTTGGTTAAGAGATACAAAGGTTCAATGTCTGGCGAACATGGCGATGGAATTGTTCGAGCTGAATTTATCCCATTAATGATAGGTGATGCTAATTATCAAATTTTAAAGCATATAAAATCGGCGTTTGACTCAAAAAATATATTTAATCCTGGGAAAATTGTGGACGCGTTTCCTATGGACAAAAACCTCAGGTATGAAATAGATAGAAGAGAACCAAAAATTGAAACAGTATTGGATTTTTCTGGTTCACAGGGCATTCTTCGCGAAACTGAAAAATGTAACGGCTCTGGTGATTGTAGAAAATTACCAGAATTTGGTGGAGTTATGTGCCCTAGCTATAGAGCCACTCGAAACGAGAAAGATACCACCAGAGCTCGCGCCAATGCCTTAAGAGAGTACTTAACCAATTCAGAAAAGACCAATAAATTTAATCATAAAGAGCTTAAAGAAGTTTTTGAGTTGTGTTTGAGTTGTAAAGCATGTGCCAGCGAATGTCCCAGCAGTGTGGATGTAGCCAGCTTAAAAGCTGAATTTTTATATCACTATCAAAAAGAGAATGGCTTTAAGTTTAAAGATAAGTTTTTTGCAAATTCTACTAAGTACAATAAAATCGCTTCAAAAGCTCCTGGTTTTTACAATACGCTTTTTAAAACAAAGTTCGTTGCTGGCTTTTTGAAAATAGCGCTTGGTATGCATCCAAAACGAAGTTTTCCTCAACTCTCTAAATCATCGTTTTCTAAGCAAGTTAAAAGGTTGACATTTCATGTAAAGAATCCAAAAAAAGAGGTTTACTTATTTGTTGATGAGTTTACAAATTTTCTAGAATCGAGCATTGCTGTTGATGCTAAATTTTTACTTGAAAAATTAGGGTATAATGTACATTGTGTAAGCGACTTAGAAAGTGGTAGAAGTTTTTTGTCTAAAGGATTTTTGGAGGAGGCTAGAACTATTGCAAACAATAATGTAAACTACTTTAAAAACATTGTCAATGATGATTTTTGCTTATTGGGAATTGAGCCTTCAGCCATACTCACATTTAAAGATGAATATTTGAAATTAGCTGACAATAAGACATTGGCAAAATCCATTGCAGAACGCACGTTTTTAATTGAGGAATTCATCCAAAAGGAAATTGAATTAGGCAATATTACACCAGAGCAATTCACAACAGAAATAAAGTCTATTAAGTTTCATGGGCATTGTTATCAAAAAGCGTTGTCTAACCAAAAATCAAGCTTCGACATATTGAATCTGCCAAAAAACTATAATGTGACCATAATACCAAGTGGTTGTTGTGGTATGGCTGGTAGTTTTGGTTACGAAAAAGACAAGTATGATGTGAGTATGCAAATAGGCGAACAAACCTTATTTCCTGCTATAAGAAAAGCACCCAAAGATACAATTATTGCTGCAAATGGAACGAGTTGCAGGCATCAAATCAAAGATGGAACAGGAGTCATCGCCAAGCACCCAATTACAATTTTAAAAGAAGCTTTAGTTTGATGTTTTCTTTTTAGGTCGCTCCACTATGGTAATGGCCGCAATTAAATCTTTGACATCCATTTCCTTTAATTCCTCGTCAGCATAAAAAGGGGAGAGTTTGTCTTTACTGTAGTTGTAGACTTTCCAACGTTTAAATTGATATTCTAGAGCCGTAAAATTCTCAACCCAATCACCAGAATTGAGATAGATGGTTTTACCGTATTTGTTTTCTTTCTGAAGCATTTTTGGTTGGTGAATATGTCCACAGACTACATAGTCGTAACCATTCTCAATGGCTAAGTCTGTTGCGACATTTTCAAAATCGTGAATGTATTTTACGGCACCTTTGACGCTATTCTTTATTCTTTTTGAAAGCGAATAACGCTCTCTTCCGGTTTTTTCTAAACACCAATTGACAAAACGATTGATTAGAATCAACAGGTCATAGCCCCAACCACCTAATTTTGCTAGCCATTTAGCATTCTGAATGGAAATATCGAAAACATCTCCATGAAAAAACCAAGCCTTTTTTCCATCTAAATTCAACACAAGTTTGTTAACTATAGATATATTCCCAATTTCAGTATCAGTAAATTTGCGTAACATTTCATCATGATTACCTGTTATATAGATGACTTCTGTACCATTAGCGGCAAAGTCCATTATTTTTTTAATGACACTGAGATGGGATTTTGGAAAGTATCTTTTCTTGAATTGCCATATATCAATGATATCACCATTTAAAACCAGTTTTTTCGGCTCAATACTATTAAGATAAGTTAATAGTTGTTTTGCATGACAACCGAAAGTACCAAGGTGTACATCGGATATTACGGCTATTTCTACTTTTCGCTTTAGATTCAAGGCTTACAATTCACTATTTGCAAATAACCAATTTTGCTATTAACTAAGTGTAAACAGAGAATTAATTAAGTATAAGGAAACTGTTAACAATTTGTTACCAAAGCTTTACAACTAGACAACTTTTTTCTTCATAAACAGATGTTCTAAAAAACAAAGAAGCATTTTTGTTTCTGTAATAATACGTTTACATTAGCGTAAAATATGTTTTAATGGCAGGTAACACCTTCGGAAAATTATTTAGGTTGACCACTTTTGGCGAATCTCATGGAGTTGCAATCGGTGGAATTATAGATGGTTGTCCATCTGGGATTAAATTAGACTTTGAGGCAATTCAAAACGAATTGGATAGAAGAAAACCAGGACAATCTAAAATAGTCACTCAGCGCAAAGAGCCAGATACATTTGAATTCCTCTCAGGAATCTTTGAAGGTCAGACCACAGGTACGCCAATCGGATTTATAATTAAAAACACCAATCAGAAATCCAAAGATTATTCACACATAAAAGATGTGTACCGTCCCAGCCATGCCGATTACACCTACGATAAAAAATATGGTGTACGCGACTACAGAGGTGGCGGACGTAGTTCTGCTCGTGAAACGGCATGTAGAGTAGTAGCAGGTGCTATAGCGAAGCAATTCCTCTCATCTATTAAAATCAACGCTTTTACGTCATCTGTTGGAGATGTTTTTATGGATAAACCTTATCAAGATTTAGATTTCAGTAAAATCGAATCTAATGTTATCCGTTGTCCTGATGAAGGCACAGCAGAGAAGATGATTGCCAAAGTACAAGAGGTAAAAAAACAGGGAGATACCATTGGTGGAACCATAACCTGTGCATTACAAAATGTACCAGCAGGATTAGGTGAACCGGTTTTTGATAAACTACACGCTGAATTGGGTAAAGCTATGCTGTCCATTAATGCTGTGAAAGGTTTTGAATATGGTAGTGGATTTTGTGGTGCTAAAATGAAAGGCAGCGAACACAACGACAAGTTTAATGAAGATGGCAGCACACAAACCAATTTATCTGGTGGAGTACAAGGTGGTATTAGTAATGGTATGGACATCTATTTTAGAGTCGCGTTTAAACCTGTAGCAACCACACTTCAGAAACAAGATACCATAAACAGTAAAGGAGAAACGGTAGAAATGCAAGGAAAAGGCCGTCATGATCCTTGTGTTGTGCCTAGAGCAGTGCCTATTGTAGAGGCCATGGCAGCTTTGGTTTTGGCGGATTATACACTCCTGCGTAGGCAGGAGTCTAAAGAATGGTAGTGTTTGAATCAATTTGATAGCCTCTGTCATTTCGAGCGTAGTCGAGAAATCTCTTGGTTTTACGCATAGACTTTATGGCTTTTCAAATCCCTTGAGGTTTAAAAAGTATCAGATTGAAAATAAAATTAAGTTGAATTAAAATAGGATCCTGATTTCGCAGGAAGTAAGTATGAAAAAACTCGCATTACACTGGAAAATTATAATAGGAATGGTACTCGGTATCATTTGGGCTTTATTATCAAGTTCAATGGGCTGGAGCGAATTCACAATTAACTGGATTGATCCTTTTGGAACCATTTTTATTAACCTTCTAAAACTTATAGCCGTGCCTTTGGTACTCTTCTCTATCATTAGTGGTGTTGCCAATATTGGAGACCCGTCGAGCTTGGGTAGAATGGGAGGTAAAACTTTAGGTATCTATTTGCTCACCACTGTAATGGCCATATCATTGGGATTGTTACTGGTTAATGTTGTTAAGCCTGGGAAATTAATTGATGAACAAAGTAGAATTGATAACAGAATCAGTTATGAAATTTGGGCTGATGCTGAAGGTTACGAAATAAAAGATGGTGTAAATTATCTTAAAGATCCAGAGTTTTTTGAACGTGCTCAAGAAATTTCAGAATTATCCAAAAGCGAACTGCAAGAAGCGGCCGTCGCCGACAAAATGGAAACTGTAAAAAAACAAAAAGAGACTACACCATTACAACCATTAGTGGACATAGTACCTAGTAATTTTTTCTATTCGTTGTCTAACAATGGTTTAATGCTTCAGATTATATTCTTTGCCATATTCTTTGGTGTTTGTCTGTTGTTTATTCCTGCTGAAAAATCAGCACCAGTCTTAAAGTTGGTTGATGGAGTAAATGAAGTATTTTTAAAAATGGTAGATATCGTCATGCAAGCTGCGCCATTTTTTGTTTTTGCATTATTAGCTGGTGTTGTGAGTAAAATGGCAGGAGACGATATAGGTAAAGTGGTTGAAATTTTTAAAGGATTAAGCTGGTATTCCTTAACAGTATTAGCTGGTCTTTTATTAATGATATTTGTAATCTATCCTATGATTTTAAAGTTGTTTGTTAAGAAGATTCCATATACAGGTTTCTTTAAGTCTATGAGTCCAGCCCAAACCCTAGCGTTTTCAACATCCAGTAGCGCTGCCACACTGCCTGTAACTATGGAGTGTGTAGAAAATAATCTTGGTGTAAACAAAAAGATAAGCAGTTTTGTATTGCCAATTGGTGCTACCGTTAATATGGACGGAACTAGTCTTTACCAGGCTGTAGCCGTTATATTCCTAGCTCAAATGCACATGATTGATTTGACCTTAGGGCAACAAGTTACTGTGGTTTTAACGGCTACCTTGGCATCCATTGGTTCTGCTGCGGTACCAAGTGCTGGATTGGTAATGCTCATCATAGTTTTGAGTTCTGTTGGGTTAAATCCTGCTTGGATTGCTATTATATTCCCTGTGGATCGTATTTTGGATATGTTTAGAACTGTAGTAAATGTAACTGGAGACGCCACCGTTTGTTCTATAATTGCAGATGGAGAAGATATGCTGGATTATATAGCGCACGAAAATCCTACTGAGACTTTTGATTTGGACTCTTAGTTTTTTAGTTTCGTTAAAATGACTAACTTTAAACATATCATTTAATCAACTAAACAAAACATAGATGAACATTTGCTTTATAATGTATCCTTGGGAGAATATAGATCCAGAAAACGACACAAGCCTCGCTCTAATTAAAGAATGTGCTAAAAGAGGGCACGGAGTAGCCATGTGTACACCTGCAAATCTTACAATTAGAGACAGTGTTACCAATGCTTTTTGCAATGTTGTAGGCCGTATGGACAAGGTGCCTTCTACGTTAAAATCGTTTTATAATAAGGTAAAGCTACGTGAAGAAATGTTACCTCTTGCAGGCTTTGATGCCATTTTCTTTAGGGCAAATCCACCCTTAGATCCTATAATGCTAAATTTTTTGGATTCTGTAAAGGATGATGTCTTTATCATAAACTCTTTGGAAGGCATGCGCGAAGCGAATAACAAGTTATACACTGCTGCTTTTGGAGATGCTCACAGTAATATTATCCCTAACACACATGTGTCTAAAAACAAGAAGTATTTAGTACGCCAAATTAAAGAATCTAAATCCGATAAAATGATTATAAAGCCACTCAATGGATTTGGTGGTTCTGGTGTGATTTTAATTGAAAAGTCAGCGATGAGCAATATCAATTCGTTATTGGATTTTTATATCTCAAATTCCGATGGAACTTCAAACTATGTGATTCTTCAAGATTATATAGAGGGAGCAGATCAAGGCGATGTAAGGATTTTAATGTTGAATGGTGAACCTGTGGGTGCGATGAAACGTGTTCCGGGATCGGACGATCATCGTTCTAATGTTTCTGCAGGTGGAAGCGTACAAAAGCATACCTTATCAAAAGCTGAAAAAGCACTGTGTAAACAAATAGGACCTAAATTGGTTAAAGATGGTTTATACTTTGTAGGCATAGATGTTATCGGTGGAAAACTTGTAGAGGTCAATGTAATGTCACCAGGCGGTATTACGTATATCAACAAAGTTTATAAGAATAAAGTTAAGGTAGAGGAAAAGGTGATTGACTTTTTAGAAAGTAAAGTCTTAGACCAATTACAGGCTTTCGATAGACGTACGAGATTGCGTAGAACGGTTGATGAGGCTTAATTCATTTATAACTATTCCCAAACTTTTATAGCAAATGAAAACAATCGACTGGACAAGAGATGAACTTGTAGCTTACATTTTGTTGTTTGCTGCAAACTCAGATTTTAAAGAAGACAACAAAGAGCGCAACGTTATTCTTTCTAAGGTTGACCGAAGAACATTTCAGGACATTCACGATGAATTTGATGCCGACAACGATTATCAAGGCATCAAGAAAATTATGGTCAGTCTAGAACAGCATAATTACACTAAAGATGATATAGATATGCTTTTGGCAGACATTAAGATATTGTTTTTTTCAGATGGAGAGTTTAATATTCTAGAGCGCAATATGCTAAAATCACTCAAGCGCTTATTTAAAACAGTATGATGGAACGGTTATCAATTAAATCCATTATTGCAAAAATTGAAGCAGGTGAGACCTTTCACGCAGTTTCAAACGATTATTCCTTTACCTTAAAAATTGATGACTATTTGCCTTACGTCTGTGGTGCAGTGCATGATGGCCATCAGTTTAGAAAAGAGCTTTGGGAAAATTGTCTGCATACGGAATATGAACGTTGGTACGAAGAAGATCCAGAGACCAAAAACATGGTAAGTTCTCACCCTATTCTCATTGCTGGCTGCGATTCTAGATTTGAATATGACCTTAACCGAGATCCTGAAAATGCTGTTTTTGAAACCGCTTGGGGCAAACAACTCTGGAAAAACCCTTTACCTGAAATACAAAAGGAAAAAAGCCTTAAAAAGCATAAAAATTTTTATAAAGTAGTACATGCCTTAATCTCTAAAATTGAGGAAAAGTTTGGAGTTTGCGTAGTTTACGACATGCATAGCTACAACTGGAAACGTTGGGATAGGGAAGTGCCAACTTGGAATTTGGGCACATCTAATATCGATAACGATCGATTTGGAGACCAAATAGAATCTTGGAGGCAAATGTTAGTGAGTATAGAATTACCAAATGGCATTAAGCAAACGGCAAAAATCAACGACACCTTTCAAGGTAATGGATATTTCCTAAAATATATTACAAAAAACTTTAAGAATACCTTAGTTTTGGCAACCGAAATTGCAAAGATATACTGTGATGAGTATAAGCAGATAATTTATCCAGAAGTTGTCGCGGCTGTAGAGAATCAGTTGAAGACGCTTTTGCCAAAACATGCTAACGAATTTTATAATACGTTTAAAGAAGGCTAATGTCCCAAATTAAAACCACAAAAGAATTTCAAGATCTATTTGAAATAGATGCTAATCTAAACCGCTTGGTTAGAAATATTGAACTGCTTAATTATATCAACCCTTTAAATATTGCTTCGGAAAGAAAGAAATTTTACGCGGCTAAATACAACTACGAGCCAGAGTTTAAATACCCAAAAATGAAATTTGATGGATACAAACTCCATCGATTATTTTTTTCACAACGTTTAGAGCGTATAGAGGATGACGATATTAAGCAATTGTATGAGGACATTATTTATGAATATTCGAGTTTAATAGAGTGTATAGAAACTATTGGTCAAGGAAGAAAATTCTATTTTAATAGCTTAAAGAGTTTTGGAACACCAACCGAAAAAGACATTGAAAATTCAAAATTCATTCTTCGTTTTGACGATTCAGAATTTGAAGAAGAAATGCTTCCGATGTATAATGTAGAAGAAGCAAAACAATATTTTGAAGCCTACTCAAAGCGTTACGATTTTAGCTATAACATTAAAATCTCCAATAACCTTTCTGCTGCTGCAATGGTGTTGAATAATACTCAAACTTTAGTATTGCGAAAAAGCCATAAATTTAGTTTAAATCAGTTAAAGGTTTTAACCAATCACGAAATTGGTGTGCACATGGTTACTACCTTTAATGGGATATCTCATCCCTTAAAGGTGTTTTCTAACGGATTACCAAATAATGTTGAAACCCAAGAAGGTTTGGCAGTGTATTCTGAGTTTATGAGTGGTTGTTTAACTATTGAGCGTTTAAAGGAACTAGCTTTTAGGGTTATTGCTGTAGAGAGTTTGAATAAAGGTTATAGCTTTTCTGACACGTTTCATCTTTTACATAATCAACACAAATTAAATAGGGATAAAGCATTTGTAATAACCCTTAGAGTGCATAGAGGTGGTGGCTTTACAAAAGATCATTTGTATCTGTCTGGTTTACGAAATGTTTATAAATACGCAAAAAAAGGGTTGGATTTAGGTGTTTTGTTAACAGGCAAAGTGAGTCAAGATTATATATCCACCATAAAAAAAATGCAAAGTCTAGGTTTGGCCATACCACCAAAGTACATTACAGATTCTTACGCTACTAATGATAATAAGAATGCTACTTTAGACTTTATACTAAATAGCTTAAAGTAAAAACCCCAAAGCTAAATGTTTCTGTCTATCATTTGTATTGATACTATTAAGAAGCTAGACTTATTTCCTAATAGAATTCGACTCAATCCTAACTAACGGAAGCTAGGGTCAAACTGACAACATCTCGCTTTGAGGTTTAAATTTACTAAGCTTAAAGCCATTAACTTAAAATAAGCTTGCATCTAAGATAATGGAGCTACAATACCAAGAAAACCTATACTGAGTGTATAGGTCTTTTTATTAAGTTATGTATCTGACTTAATGAGTTAAATGTTCATCCGTTTACAGATATTATCTGCACGTTTATCTTTTTGAACAATTAATTAAGGGGCTTTATCGAGTTTTTTATACTGCCCTTCAATAATAAAATATCTTTACCTCATCAAAAAATGTGCTATTAACTCAATTCGATATTTTTCCCTCAAACTGATAGAATTGAAATTAAATTTTTTGTTTAGAATAAATTAGTTTTAAGTAAGTTGTTAATTTAAAAAAGCCTTTTAGAATGGATACTAAAAGGCTTTTTTTATGTCAGGAATTTAGATTTTAATTCTGGAGTTGGGATCATGCATTCCTCTTTTCTTCCGTACCATTTATATCTGTTTTTGGCAATGTAATCATATACCCAATTTCTGATAAAGTTTGGTACGATGTAAAAAATAACCATTAAAGTTAATGGAAAACCTAAATGTTTAGCAACACCTATAGCGGCAGAAGATTTGATTTTTATAGATTTTGCTTCAGGATTATAAAGCAAAATAGAATCCGTTCTTTTACTGTCTATACTAAACTCTTCAATAATGGACTCGCCAACTTCGCTTTGCAAGGGTGCAAATAAGAACTTGTTTTTTTTATCATGTTTTATGACATATTGAACACTGTTGTTACACAGATTGCAAACACCATCGAACAAAATCAATAATTTATCTTTTGGTACTTTTTCCATCGCAAGACAAAGATAGTCTTAAAAGTTATTATTTCTTAGCTTCAACCAATTCCAATAAATCTAACCCAACGTTGGTGGTAAACATACCATAATTAACGTTAGCCTTTCCTTTTTCAATAGAATCTATACTTCCTACAGCTCTGCCATCATGCATTCGTACACGATCACCAACTTTTAAGATAGGTTTCGGTTTTTCTACTTTAACCTCTTTTTTCTTAGCGGCTTTTTTCTTTTTACGGATAACTTCAACCTTCTTTTCAGCTTCTTGCTTTATCTGTTTTTCCTTGGCTTTTTCTACACGTTTTTGTTTTGCGGATAATTTCTTTCGCTTAGAGTTTTCAATTTGAACCAACCTAAACAATTCGGCCATTAACTCACGTTTCTTTTTATTATTTTGAAACTTTTCGGCTAAATCATTTACTTTCTGTCCTAGATAAATCAATCGTTGATTACTATCATACAACTCTTGAAAACTCTCTAGTTTTTTTTGAATCTTTGCATTGGTTTCTTCAAGTTTTTCGGTTTCTGAAAGTTTTTTCTTTTCATTAGCTTTCAAAGATCGTTCTGTGCGCTCTAATTTGCTACGTTCTTTTTGAAGTTTCGCAATAGTAGCATCAAAGCGTACCTTACCGCGTTCAATTTTCTTTTTTGATTTGTTGATTAGACTGTAGGGAATGCCATTTTTTTGCGCAACTTCAAACGTAAATGAACTGCCAGCTTGCCCTGTTGCTAATTTATACATCGGCTCCAAGCTTTTTTCGTTAAACAGCATGTTGGCATTCTGCATATTTGGCAATTCGTTGGCCAAAAGTTTTAAGTTGGAGTAGTGGGTGGTTATAATGCCAAAAGCTTTACGTTCGTAAAAAACCTCCAAAAATGTTTCTGCCAAAGCTCCACCAAGTTCCGGGTCGCTACCCGTACCAAATTCATCAATTAAAAATAAAGTCTTTTTATTGACTCTCTTAAGAAAGTAATTCATCTGCTTCAATCTGTAGCTATATGTACTCAAATGATTTTCTATGGATTGATTGTCTCCAATATCACTTAGTACCCTTTCAAATAAGCATGTACTACTGCGTTCGTGAACAGGTATTAACATACCACTTTGCAACATTACTTGTAACAAGCCAACTGTCTTTAGCGTAATGCTTTTACCTCCAGCATTTGGTCCTGAAATTACTATAATTCTATTTTCCTCATTTAGCTCAATGGTTTGTGGAAATGTCTTTTCACCTTTCTCCTTATTAGTTAAATAGAGGAGAGGATGGTAAGCATCCTTGAGAAACATACTTCGTTCATTGGTGATTTTTGGCAGAATGGCGTTGGTTTCCTTTGCGTATTTTGCTTTGGCAGAAATAATATCAACTTTGGTTAAAAACGCTTGATAATCATTTAAAAGTGGAAGAAACTGTCTAATATAATCAGTGAGCTCCTTCAGGATTTTAATGACCTCTTCTTTTTCTTCGTATTGTAAATTGTTGAGTTCTCTTGTATGTTGTAATGTAGTCTCTGGCTCTATATAAACGATACTTCCGGTTTTGCTACCACCCATAATGGCACCTTTAACTTTTCTACGATACATGGCCTTGACGGCAAGCACACGCCTGTTATCTACTACAGATTCTCTTATGTCATCTAAATAGTCTAAATTATGATAGGTGTTTAATGCTGAAGAAAAACTACTGTTTATTTTTCCTTTGAGTTTACTGATTTCCTGACGTAGTTCTGCCAATTGTGGTGAGGCATCATCTTTTATATCTCCAAAACGGTCAACAACATTATCAACTTGATCGATGATTGCTATTGTAACTTCAATATGTTGACTGTATTGATGAAGCTTTGGATAATATTCCTTAAATTTTTCAAGAAAGGTTACAATACTATTTGCTGTTAGTGATATACTCACCAATTTCTGCAAACTCTTTACTTCTAAATAGGTGTTTTCTATGTTTAGAAGCTTCAGTTCTTTAGATATGGTCTCAAAACCATGATTAGGTATACGATTATCATTATCGAATGAAGCGCGATACTCATTGACATAGTCTAGTTCTCTTATGAGTTGGGCCTCAACTTCAATAGGTAGTAACTCCATAACTGCCGCTTTACCCAAAGCAGTTGAGGCATGTAAACTAACTTGTTCTAAAACCGTAAAAAACTCAAGGTCTTGCAAGGTTTTATTATGAATGCGTATCATGGATTGTATTTCATTACTAAAGTTGCAAATTTAATTTAAATGTAACGATATGCCTAACTCATAATCTTAACTACATAATCCTTATTTTTGAGAAAACTTACTAGTTATGGACGTCGACATTCACCAAAGTTGGAAAAACCACTTACAATCGGAATTTGAAAAGCCATATTTTAAAAATCTGGTTGAATTTATAAAAAATGAATACAGAAATCATAAATGTTACCCAAAAGG
Organism: Leeuwenhoekiella palythoae; assembly: GCA_964221315.1. Lineage (GTDB taxonomy): Bacteria > Bacteroidota > Bacteroidia > Flavobacteriales > Flavobacteriaceae > Winogradskyella > Winogradskyella palythoae_A. Next base: position 53,317 of record CAXPYI010000013.1, read on the forward strand.
CTCTGAGATTTTTAATGCTTTTAATCATTGTAAGTTTGATGATGTTAAAGTAGTGATTATAGGCCAAGATCCTTACCATGGAGTGGGTCAGGCCAACGGATTATGCTTTTCCGTTAATGATGGAATTCCGCACCCTCCTTCCCTAATTAATATTTTTAAGGAAATTGAAAATGATTTAAGCATTACATATCCGAAAAGCGGCAATCTTATCCCATGGGCAGATCAAGGAGTACTTCTTTTAAATGCCACTTTAACCGTTAGGGCTCATCAGGCTGGGAGTCATCAAAACAAAGGCTGGGAACAATTTACGGATGCAGTTATTGAGCTTATCAGTCGGGAAAAACAAAATGTAATCTTTTTGCTTTGGGGAGGATTTGCCAAGAAGAAAAAGAAATTAATCAATACGGCTAATCACTCAGTATTAGAAACAGGTCATCCATCTCCATTAAGCGCTAATAGAGGATATTGGTTTGGCAATAAGCATTTTAGTAAAACTAACTTCCTGTTGCAGCAAGAGGGCGAGCCTGTAATTGACTGGAAACTAGAGTAGGTGAATGTTTTTGAGTTTTTATAATACGTGGCTTTTTTACTATAGTATTTTTAGATGTCTTGTTGCAACTGAAAATTAATAATAAAAAGTTAACGGCAACTAAAAATGATAAAATAAGAGTAATAGTTAGAATCATATTAGCCTTTTTGATTGTTAATAGCGACGATCTGGTAAAAACAAATGTAACTAAAATTTTGAAATACTGAAAGTTATGAACAAAAACTGTAAGATTTAACTTTAAACCCTTTAAGAAAATTTAACAGTTTTTACCCATGTTTACTAGTGTTTCGACAAATTTCAAAATTTCAAAAAATAAATAAAAAAATTACGAAAATGTTAGAAACCAAGGGTTATTTAGCCTTTCAAAACGTGTTAAAATTTATGAACCAACTTTGAATAATCTATTTTTTTCGGAATAATATCAAGACTAAAAAGCTGTTCTTGAACATTTTCCAAAGTCTTTTTATCGATAAGTTCTTGAGACCATTCCGTTAATGACAACCATTCTTGTACATCATCCAATTCTTGTTCATACCGATTCGCAATGGTTCTATCGATACTGGGTATTGATTTAAACTCTGCAGTGGTTTGATTAATGATATCTAAAATGGTTTTTAAATCTTCTTCATTATTTTCAATAAACTCATCCCTAACAGCGAATACAAAGCAAGGCCAGGGAGAAGGACATTCACCGACCCTTCTAAAAACACCTTCATCTACCAAGGGCTTAGTGGTAAACTTTTCCCACATAAAATAATCCGCATCACCATTGGTAAGGCCTTTAACCGCGCCATCTAAATTCTTAATGACTTCAAAATTAAGATCTGTATCCAGGTTCCAGTTATGGTTTTTAGCATTGATATAAGCCATTAAATGCGAACCAGAACCATAACGACTTATGGCAGCTCTTGAACCCTTAATATCATCAATGGTATAGAAATTTGATTTCTCAGCAACATGTATGCCCCAAATCAACGGTGTTTCTACAAAAGTTTGAACTATTTTTGAAGGGTTACCGGCAATAATGTCTTTAATAATCCCTTCGGTAAGTATTACAGCAATATCAATATCACCGTTACGTAAACCATTGCACATAGCACCAGTGCCACCATAATAGTCGTGCCATCTCAAATTGATGCCTTCTGCTTTGTATTCACCGTTTTTAAGCGTTAAATACCATGCTAAATTAAAATGCTCTGGAACACCTCCAATATTTACCTTTTTCATTTATGCTGAACTTATTTCAGTAACTCTATATATTAACAATCCGTTCTAAAGCGTACATGATTAACTTTTCAACCGTTTTCTTTGGGTCTTTACTAAAATCTCCTGTAGCTCTATTAGCGATAATGGCATTAAGTGACAACGCTTCGTGACCAAGCAATTTTGAAAGTCCATAAATAACAGAAGTTTCCATTTCAAAGTTTGTAATCCTAAAATCTTTATGGCTAAAGCTATCGAGTTTAGAATTTAGTTGGGCATCTTGTAACGGCAACCTTAAAACACGCCCTTGTGGCCCATAAAACCCACCTGCAGTACCTGTCATACCCTTATAGATGTCATCACTTTCAAAGTACTTTTCTAAATACTTACTATTTTTTATTATTATTGGTCTGGCCTTGTTTTTATGCCATCCTGTATGTTCTATAAACGCATCTTCGATTTCAGGATTACTGATGCCTTCAATTTGATAAAAATGTAACATTCCGTTGACATCCAAAGCATGTGTGCTAACAAGAAAAGCATCGACTGGAATATCCGCTTGTAAAGAACCCGAAGTGCCAATTCTAATGATATTTAAGCTGGTTAGGTTAGTTTTTGGTTTGCGTGTTTTAAGGTCTATATTGACCAAAGCATCCAATTCATTTAAAACAATATCGATGTTATCTGGACCAATGCCAGTAGAAATTACTGTGATTCTACGATCTTTATAATAACCTGTTTGTGTCTTAAATTCACGTTTTTGGGTACTGAACTCAATACTGTCAAAATGCTTTGTAATCTTCTCTACCCGATCTTGGTCGCCTACAAAAATGATGGTATCCGAAATGTCTTCTGGCTTAAGATTGAGATGATAGACACTGCCATCTGGATTTAAAATTAATTCTGAGTCTTTAATTGCCATGTAATATGGTTTTTACTAACTTATTTTGCTCGACGCTAAATTGAAATTCGAGTCGATTTACACCTCCGTAAATCATATTATTATTCATTTCTGAGGCAAAATTATTTTGTCTTAATAGTGCCTTGTGACCTTTTCTGTTAAGCTTAATGCTAGTTTCAGTTTCTTCAAAAAATATGGAAAGCTTATCAATCATTCGCTTATGCTGTAAATCCCCATACCCATAATAGCCTTGGTAATTTAAGCTATAACCCAACAAATGGTGTCTGGATTTAATATCGTTATCCCTCACCAATCTTAACGTATTGTCTTCAAGTACGCTAAGGCCACTTTTTTGGTGAGGAAAGCGTTTTAAATGTGCTTTAAGACAATTGGTCATATATTTAAAATTCGATTTCTTTAAAATATATGGCCTAAGGATGTTGTGATCTTTACCACAGTATGTTCGCCACAAGGTTATGGCAAGTTCTTTATCTTCATCCGTTAGTTCAACACGGTTCTCATAGTGTCGCCTTAATTGCTCTGGATTTAACTCTCCAAGACCCTTAAGGTTTTTTTCGCCTTCAACTCTACCACTACATATAAGGTAAAGTGGTTTCTTGATTTCCTTTTGATGCAGTAAATTAAGTATTCCCAAAAGATTGATATGGCAAAATAAATCGTATTCAAACCAAAGGTGTATTTCTGAGTAGTTATCGATTTTATCCAACTTCGATAACTCTTCCTTTAGCTCATAGTCATCAACTTCTATGTCGTAGAACTCCTTTAAGAACTTAGCACGTATTTTAAAAAACTCTTCTGAGGCTATTGAAGGAATGGTTGGTCCTTCGCAGAGCATTTCTTGCCAAGTCAATATATCATCGGTAAAATCGAGCTCCCTTAAGTACTCAGTAAGTACGCTGCCGTTGGTAATATGAAGAATTTGCTTTGTCATCTATCAGGTATCACCCACCAACACGCTTAACATTAAATCCTTTTTCTTCTAGAATACCCATAATTTTATCTCGATAATCTCCTTGTATAATAATTTTATCGTTCTTAAAACTGCCTCCAACACTAAGCTTGGTCTTCAGTTCTTTAGCAAGTTTTTTGAAGTCTTCAGTAGCACCATTATAACCTTCTAAAATAGTTATTGGCTTTCCTTTTCGCTTTTCATATTTACAGATAATCGGGTCATCTTGTAACCAGATATCGCTCTTAGCCTCCTCTTTATCTTTTGAGGGCTCAGTAACATGGTCAGGGAATAAGTTCTTTAATTGATCTTGTAAATCCATTTGTTCAGTCTTCAGTTTACAGTTTGCAGTTTACAGTTTCAATCACATATGACCGTCCACTGAAGACTGCTTACTGACAACTATTTTTTAATCAGTCCAAGTTCAACCAAACGTTGGTTAAGGAATTCTCCAGCTGTGATATCTTCAAATTGTTTTGGGTTGTCTTCATCTATACAACTATCTAATACATCTAGTTTCATTTCGCTTACGGGATGCATAAAGAATGGAATAGAGTATCTCGAAGTTCCCCAAAGTTCTCTTGGTGGATTCACTACACGATGGATAGTAGATTTTAACTTATTGTTGGTGTGCCTAGATAACATGTCGCCAACATTTATCATTAATTCATCTGGCTCCGCTATAGCATCTAACCATTCTCCATCATGACGCTGTACCTGTAATCCACGTCCTTGGGCACCCATTAGAAGGGTAATGAGGTTAATGTCACCATGAGCTGCAGCTCTTACCGCATTTTTTGGTTCTTGGGTAATAGGTGGGTAATGTATTGGTCTCAAGATTGAGTTCCCGTTATGTATGTAATTGTCAAAATAAGTTTCTTCCAAATCTAAATGCAACGCTAATGCTCGTAACACATACTTGGCAGTTTTTTCTAACATTTGATAGGCTTCCTTACCAACTTTATTAAATTCAGGCAATTCTTTTACCTCTACATTTTCAGGGTATTCCTTTCTACGCTCTTCATCATCTTCAACATACTGTCCAAAATGCCAAAACTCTTTTAAATCACCCTCTTTTTTACCTTTGGCACTTTCCTTGCCAAAAGACACATAACCACGTTGGCCACCGATGCCAGGTATTTCATAGCTTTCTTTAACTTCTAATGGCAGGTTGAAGAAATTTTTTACTTCGTCATATAGTCTATCTACCAATTCATCATCCAAAAAGTGCCCTTTTAACGCCACAAATCCTATATCTTGGTAGGCTTTGCCAATCTCATCTATAAATTTTTGTTTACGCTCAGGATTTTCAGACAAAAAGTCTTTTAAATCTACGCTTGGTATTCTATCCATGGGAAATTTTATTTTAAATTTAAGTCAATATACAAAAGTAACGAAAATGCTGTTAAAAAATAAGGCTATAATTCTTGATAACTTGAAACATATCTCAAAAATGATTATGCATTTTTAGTTACTTTTGAAACATTACAGAAATAAGAACTTATGCCTACCATAACCAAAAGCAATATAGACTACGATAAACGCAATCTCAATGACAAGGCATTGCTGAAGCTTTACTACAACATGTTAAAGCCTCGATTGATAGAGGAAAAAATGTTGATTCTCTTACGACAGGGAAAAATTTCAAAGTGGTTTTCTGGTATAGGTCAAGAAGCGATTTCTGTAGGTGTAACGATGGCCTTAAAGCCTAGTGAATACATTTTGCCAATGCATAGAAACCTTGGTGTTTTTACTACCCGAGAGATACCATTGCATCGTTTGTTTAGTCAATGGCAAGGCAAGGCAAATGGCTTTACCAAAGGTAGAGACCGTTCGTTTCATTTTGGCACTCAAGAGTATAATATTGTTGGCATGATTTCTCATCTTGGCCCACAGCTAGGTGTTGCAGATGGCATTGCTTTGGCTAATCTATTAAAAAATAACGGACAGGTAACAGTTGTATTTACAGGTGAAGGAGGTACTAGCGAAGGAGATTTTCATGAAGCCCTTAACGTAGCTTCTGTTTGGCAATTGCCTGTTATCTTTTGCATTGAAAATAATGGTTACGGACTTTCCACTCCTACAAATGAGCAGTACCATTGCAAGCATTTAGCCGATAGAGGAAAGGGATATGGCATTGAGTCATTTATTTTGGATGGCAATAATATCATTGAAACCTATTCTAAGGTTAAAAAGCTAGCAGAAAGCATAAGAAAACGACCAAGACCTATTTTAATTGAGTTTAAAACTTTTAGACGACGTGGACATGAAGAGGCCAGTGGTACAAAGTATGTTCCTCAAGAATTAATGAACGAATGGGAAGCTAAAGATCCGATAGAAAACTATAGGAGTTACCTTTTTAGTAAAAAGATTCTGTCTGCTGAGCTGGACGATCAATTCACTTCTGAAATTAAAGCTGAAATTGATGCTGCTTTAGAAACTGCATATGCTGAAAAAGCTATTGTTCCTAGTGAAACTATTGAATTAAATGATGTTTACAAACCTTTTGATTATCAAAATGTTAAGCCAAATTCTGAAGTTAACGAATTACGTCTAATTGATGCTATTTCAGAAGGGTTGAGGCAATCCATGGAAAAGCATAAGGATTTGGTTATAATGGGACAGGACATTGCCGAATATGGTGGTGTTTTTAAGATAACGGAAGGCTTTGTAGAACAATTTGGCAAAGATCGCGTTAGAAATACACCAATTTGCGAATCTGCTATTATCGAAGCTGGTATGGGACTGTCCATAGCTGGTATGAAATCCGTTGTAGAAATGCAATTTTCGGACTTTGTGACTTCTGGTTTTAACCCCATAGTCAATTATTTGGCAAAATCATATTATCGATGGGAACAGCATGCAGATGTTGTTGTTAGAATGCCATGTGGAGCAGGAGTAGCAGCAGGTCCATTTCATTCTCAGACTAACGAGGCATGGTTTACAAAAACACCTGGACTAAAGGTGGTTTATCCTGCGTTTCCTTATGATGCCAAAGGCTTGTTAGCAACTGCTATTAATGACCCAAATCCTGTGATGTTCTTTGAGCATAAAGCCTTATATAGAAGCATAAGACAGGATGTGCCAACAGATTATTACACCTTGCCATTCGGACAAGCAGCATTATTAATGGAAGGTGAATCTGTTTCCATCATAACCTATGGAGCAGGAGTACACTGGGCTTTAGAAGTTCTGGAAAATAATTCTAATTTATCGGCTGATCTCATTGATTTAAGAACACTTCAGCCTTTAGATAAGGAAAGTATTATAAAATCTGTAAAAAAGACCGGCAAAGCTATTATACTTCAAGAGGATTCTTTATTTGGCGGCATAGCCAGTGATATCTCTGCTATGCTTATGGAAGACTGTTTTGAGTATTTGGACGCTCCCGTTAAACGTGTTGCCAGTATGGAAACTCCAATACCATTTATTGGGCAATTGGAAGACCAATATTTGGCAAAGGGAAGGTTTGAGAGTGCTTTGAAGGAATTGATAAATTACTAATTTTGTCTTTTATTTAACTAAACACCAGTTGTTTAAATGAAAAAATGTCAGTTATTCTGAAATTTTTTCAGTCAATTTCAGTTGGCATTTATTTTGCATTTATATAGGTGAAATAAATGTTTAATTAAAATTATAAACTTATGAGTAATTTAATTCCGACTGCAAAAAATGGTAGCGACTCAAATTCTAGTTTAGGTTTTAGATCGTTACCGAGCTTATCTTCTTGGATGGATGACATCTTCAATAGAAGTTTTGGGAACGAATTTGTTTCAAATTTCAACACTGGTATTACATTACCAGCGGTTAACGTTTTAGACAATGACGAAGAGTATATTGTGGAAATGGCAGTTCCAGGTTTAAAAAAGTCTGATTTTGATGTCAGCATTGACAATCAATTATTAACTATTTCTGCTGAGAAAAATACAGAAAATGAAGATACTAACGAAAACTTCACTAGACGTGAGTTTGGGTATTCCTCATTTAAACGTACGTTCTCATTGCCAGAAACCGTTGAGACAGATAAGGTAAATGCAAAATACGAAGAAGGAATTTTGAAGGTTACCTTACCAAAACGAGAAGAAGCGAAAAAGAAACCTCTAAGACAGATAAAAATTTCTTAATTAGAGATTAGTATTAACTTAAAAGCCAGTAAATGCTGGCTTTTTTATTTACATTTTTGATTGCATTTTCTGGGCTACAGCCTCACATTCATCCAAAACACGTAATAAATTGCCACTCCAGAGCTGTTCTATCTGTGCTTCAGTATAACCACGTTTTACCAGTTCTAAAGTTACATTAAAGGTTTCAGATGCATCGCTCCAGCCTTCAATACCGCCACCACCATCAAAGTCACTACTGATACCTACATGGTCAATCCCAATTTTTTCTACTAAATAATCTATATGGTCTACAAAATCTCCGACATCAACAGCAGGAGGTAAGTCAGGCATGGATTTAGCTTTCTCTCTAACAATACCCCTCATGGTTACATAATTATTATAATAAGCCTCTCTTTCGGTTTCAGGCATTTTTCTTGCTTCGCTACGTTCGATCAATGGTGTACCTAAAGAATCCATTACTTTCGCTTCAATAGCTTTTAAGGCTTCACCACGAGCCTCATTCTTTTCGGTATTCAGGTAAGATTTAAAAGCAACTGTCTGCACAACACCTCCATTTTCCTTAAGCCATACCAACTGTTCGTCATCTAAGTTTCTACTATGATTGCATAAGGCTCTTGCAGAAGAGTGGGAGGCAATAATTGGGGCTTTGCTCAATTCTACCATTTGTCTCATCGATTCCTTTGATGGATGCGAAACGTCTATCATCATACCCAAACGATTCATTTCTGCTATGACTCTTTTTCCCATATCGCTTAGTCCGTTATGTAACCACTCACCATCACTTTCGCCAGTATTACTATCACAAAGTTGGCTATGACCATTATGGGATAAGGACATATACCGTGCGCCGAGATCGTAGAATTTTTCGACATTATCAATATCCAAACCAATAGGGTAGCCATTTTCAATACCAATCATTGCCACTTTCTTGCCCTTGGCATTAATACGTCTAACATCCTCTGAAGTTAATGCCAGTTCAATATCATTGGGTGCAATATCGTTAACCAATTTATGGATTGCATTGAATTTTGACATCGCATTATTATGGGCTTTTTCAAAACCAGATTTGGTGAGCGAATCTTGGCCTGTGTATACAATAAACCAAGCAACATCCAATCCACCTTCTTTCATTTTTGGCAGATTAACTTGATTATCAAGGCGCTGTGAATAATTTAAGGAATCGGTAAAGTTCTTTACATTGATATCACAATGCGTGTCTAATGTAATGACACGTTCATGGATGTCTTTGGCTTTTGCTATAAGTTGTTCTTTTTCTGAAACTTCAGACTTACAGTTGATAAAACATAATGATAAAATAAGAATGAATGGAAGTAGCTTGGTTTTCATATAAGTTAGTTTTCACTAAAAATAACCAAAAAACAAAGAAACCAACACGTTTACTGTATTGGTTTCTTTATTTAAATCTTATTGGGCGATTAATCCAACTCATAATTTAATGGTTTCTAAGTCATCATCTAAACTGTTAGATGTATTGACAATTTTAGATAAACTTCTCATAACTGATTTGATTTTAATACTGAAGTCAAACTTCGACTAGCTCAGTCTGTCAGTTCAGTATTGATTGATGAATTACGTTACCTATCTGTAACGTCTTTTACTGTTCCAGGCATAGCTTTTTGTTTCTGTTGATGTACCTGACAATTGATTGCTGTTTAAAGTTCTCATGATTTTTCGTTTTTTAATTGATATTGATTTTAATTGATTTGTACTTAATAGACGAGTATAAATTAAAAATGTTACAGTACTTTGTATAACAAGGTAATGATTTAACAAATTTTAACTTTAAAGCGTATATTTATAAAATGCAGAAGCGAGTGTTCACATTTTTATTTATATTCTTTATCCTTTATGCCTGCAAGGACAAAGTAGAGAAGAAGTGCATTTTTAATTCTTTTAAAGTGACGGCAACGGCCTATAATTCCTTAGCCTACCAAACCAATTCCGACCCTAATATTACGGCTTTTGGTGACAGCTTAAAGCCAGGTCTTAGATATATTGCCGTGTCTCGGGATTTATTAGATTCTGGCTTGGTACGTAATACGGTTGTAAAAATTGAAGGCTTTGACAGTTTGTTTATTGTAAAAGACAAAATGAATAGGCGTTGGAGAAAGCGCATCGACATTTACATGGGAACAGATGTACGCAAAGCAAAAGATTGGGGCAAAAGAAAGGTAAACATTGAATATTGTATTCCAATTAAAGATTCAATCCATTAATCACGTTTTACCATAACTTCGGAAACAATAAATGGATAGGCCTTTTTTACAATTTTAAACTCTGTATCTGTAATTTGCTCAGGTGTTTTATTGAATTTTTCTTTGATATATCGCTTTCTCAAATCATAGTAGGCTTTAGTGATTTCATCTTGAACGGAAACAAATAAGTGATACTTCGTTAATGCACCATGGCTCAACGATATTACTGCTTTACTTGGGTGGTCCGAGGACTCGGATAATTTATCACCTTGGCAGTAATCGCAATTGGATTTGCCATTGTTATCGACAAATTTCATAACCAATGGCTGAATATCTTCAAGCATTACAACATCATCGTTAACCATAATCTCTTGATTATCGTTTAAACTAATCCGCAAGAGATTTCGTTCAGCAATAGGCTTAGTACAATTCTCTGTAGGGCAATCGTCAGGTGGTAATTGTCTTAAAATGCCTTTGTCTGCGGAAATGGTCGTGGTTACCAAAAAGAAAATGAGTAACAAAAAGGCAATGTCTGCCATGGATCCTGCGTTGACCGTCGCAGAATGTCTTCGAAATGATTTCATAATATAAATATTTAAAATGTTAATAGTATGTTAAGCACAATAACAGTACCAATCTTGTTAAAGGTTATTAACAATTCATTCCAAAAACACTTGTAATATGCTATTTTTGCAAAATTAACCTTGTAGGGAATTTATTATATGTCAACAGAAACGTTTAAGGAAACTGTAACTGAGAAAAGGCTTTACGACTATCAGATCAAAGATCTCAATCGTATTTTTGATGTTATGGCAGAAGAATCAGATGACTTTAATCTTCTATACCAATTACCAACAGGTGGAGGTAAAACTGTTATTTTTTCTGAAATCGTTAGGCGTTACATTCAAAAGCACAATAAAAAAGTAGTTATTCTTACCCATAGGATTGAGCTGTGCAAGCAAACATCCAATGTGCTTTCTGGTTTTAATGTTAAGAACAAAGTGATTAACAGCAAGGTAAAAACCTTACCAGACCAGGACGAATACCAATGCTTTGTCGCTATGGTTGAGACTTTGAACAATCGCCTCTCTGACAAAGATTTTGAATTGAAGAATGTAGGTTTGGTTATCATTGACGAAGCCCATTATAATTCCTTTAGAAAACTCTTTAAGTTTTTTGAGCAATGTTTTATCCTTGGCGTTACGGCAACACCATTGAGTAGTAACATTAAGTTGCCGATGAAAGACAATTACGATAAGTTAATTGTTGGTGACGATATTTCTACGTTGATTAAAAATGGTTTTTTGGCAAACGCAGACGTGTACCATTATGATGTAGGTTTAACAACTTTAAAAATCGGTATCAATGGCGATTACACCGTAAAATCCTCTGAAGCTCTATACACTAACAGCTTAATGCAAACCAAATTGCTTTCTGCTTATGAAGAGTTGGCCAAAGGGAAAAAAACCTTGATTTTCAATAATGGTATTTATACTTCAAAAGAGGTTTATTATACCTTTAAAAAGGCTGGTTATAATGTAAGGCACTTAGATAACACAGCGAGTAAACAAGAACGAAAGGACATCTTAAAATGGTTTAAAAATACGTCTGATGCTGTGCTAACTTCGGTAAGTATCCTCACCACAGGCTTTGATGAGCCTTCTGTTGAGTCCATAATCTTAAATAGGGCAACACGTTCATTGACCTTGTATTTTCAGATGATTGGTCGTGGCAGTAGAATCTACAAGGATAGAACCACTTTTCAGGTCATTGATTTGGGTAATAATGTGGCGCGTTTTGGACCATGGAGCCAACCTGTGGATTGGCAACATATCTTTAAGTATCCAGATTTATATTTAGAGAACATCGTTGATGATGAGGATCTAGAACGTGATTTTGTTTACGTAATGCCAGATGCCTTAAAAGAAAAATTTAAAAACTCAGAATCTTTAGATTTTGATGTTAAGGCAGTATACAAAGATGTTATTGGCTCTGGTAAAAAATCTTTTACGGTCATTGAGCGTTCTATAGAACAGCATTCAAAAATCTGTATCGAAAACAGTGAAGATGTATATGATGCAAGGGACTTAACCAAGCTTTTACAAGATGAAATTGCCTACCGTATTAAACAATATTGTTATTGCATAATGAACAGCACGGACAATTATAAAGACTGGTTGTTTGAAGAATATAATCGTAAACTTCGCATTAGCTTCAACGGTAAGTTTTAACGTTTTTTTGTAAGGAATTACAGTTTTATGCGTTTATTTTGAAGTAGGTATGGTTTTTGTGCCACAAGTTTATAATTATAAACTAGTCTAACAATATAAGTGAAAACATTAAAGCTCATATTACTTTCATTTTGTACACTATGTGCAACTATGTCTTTTGCCCAAGAAAAGGAAAAAGCAAAAGAGGTTAAGGACAAGGAGAATAAATCTATTCGTATACCTGCTGAGCCTTCTAAAATAAAGAAAGATTCCACACCAGTTAAGATAAAAGTTGAGCCTAAGCTAGATAAAGAAGAGAATACATCTAGCGGAAAATCTGAAGAAAAGAAGAAGTTTGTTTTGAAGGAGTCTGAAAAGCCTTTTTCAATGACCGAACAAGATGGATTAAAAGATCCAGGTGAGATTTTTGAAAAGCGTTGGAGTAAGGATTTAGAAAAGGGTGGTGTCATAAAAACCATGTCTGATCAATTTCTTGGTGAGCATCGTGTGGACACAAAATTTGTAAATATTGTTTGTCGAGACCACGAATATCCAGATGGTGACCGTGTGAGGATTTACATTAACGGTTATATCATTCAATCTAATCTATTATTGAGAAGTGACTACAGACGTGTAGAAGTAGATTTAGCAGAAGGTAAAAATACTATTGAAATAGAAGCTTTAAATCAAGGTGAATCGGGCCCAAATACTGCCGAGTTTATTGTCTATGACGATCAAGGTAAAGTCATTTCATCTAAAGAGTGGAATTTACTCACAGGTGTAAAAGCTATCATTATTTTTCATAATGAAAAAGTAACTATTGAAGAAAAAACCTCTGAGGACGATAAAAAAGGAGACCAAGCATCTAATAATTAAGTTCTGTAACTTCGGTTGGTTTCATATTTTCCAATTTATATTTACCGATACGCACTCTGACCAATCGCAATGTCGGATATCCAAGCTTTGCTGTCATTTTTCTAACCTGTCTAAACTTTCCTTCGGTTAACGTAATACTTATCCAAGATGTTTCTCCGTGTTTTTTGTGCCTTACAAAGCGTTCAATAATATGTGAGGTATCATTTAATAATTCTGCATTGCATTTTTTTGTCATATATAGTTTCCCATTTACTGAAATTTCAACACCACTTTTTAGTTTTTCAATAGTGTCTTGAGTTACGACACCATCAACCATAACATGGTATTCTTTTTCAATTTTAGAACTTGTAATATGGTTACTGAATTTACCGTCTGTGCTGAGCAACAATAGACCTTCTGATTTTTCATCCAATCTACCAACTGCCATAATACCTTTAGGAAACTCTTGAAGTTCGTTTAGTAATTTTTTGTTCCTTCTTTTGTTCTGGTTATTGACAAACTGGCTTATATAACCATAAGGCTTATATATTTTGAAATAATGATGTTTCACTACCACCAAGTTATAAAACATTTATGGATTTTATGTTTGTTATATCGCATCCAAACCATTGGTGATCGTTTTTGGGAGATGTGTTTTTCAATTATAATCTGAGCTTGTTCGTAATCCAACCATTCCACATCATTATGAGGAATAATAAGCCAATCTAATTTATTGGGTATATAAAATTTTAAACTTATAAACTTTTTGAAGTTACTATAAGAGCAATAATATCCTGAAACACATTCACTGTTCAAGGGTATTATTGAAATTCCTTTATTGTTATAAGGTAAGAATAGCTGCGCTTTAAAGAAAACCATCTGACTTAGGTCTTTTGCAGCTAATCCATATTTTTTTAGATAAGCTTTGGCACTTGGATTATAAAGCAACGGAAATTGCTTTTGCTCAAGTTTGTTTAATTTGTATTCTAGTGAATCCTTTCGATTTGGCCCTAACCAATAGGAGAGTGGTTGGTTATAGGATTTGATGTTATCTAACAGGTAAAATTTATAAGCTATTTCTAAATGAATAGGCTTGTCTTTAAGGTAAAACAAGGCGTCAATTTCGCCAATGGTAGTTTTATCGTCTTTAATCTGAATATTTTCATCAATCCAACGGATATCGGAGTGTTGCTTTAATTGGGCAAATGCAAATTCCTCAACCAATTTACCCAATCTAATATTTTGAGTAAATATTGAGGAATCAATTATAGAATTATTAAGGTTAAGATCTAGTTGACTAAATGTGAAAGGAAATGAAGATTTCCATAAAATAGGTGTACTGTTAAAACCTTTATAACGCAATAATGTCTCCTGTTTCATCTTGCGTTAAATATAGAACTTAATCAAACAAAATTATCGTCTTCTGTGGTTTTACTAGTTGTTGGGTCTTCAGTATGGAATGTTTTTTCCAATCCGGCACTATCAACATCAAAATATTCTAAAACTTCAGTAACGGTTTTAATGTATTTGGTCTTATCGCCATTAATAACAAATGCTCCTTTAAAAGCTTCAGGATTGTTTTCTATTACTTTTATATAACCTGGTTGATCGAGATCGGAATCTTCAGATATATTTTCAACTTTAGAAAAATCCACGATACTTTTAAGTTCTATATCAGTTGCCTCAATCAATTCATGCCATTGAGTTGTACTGGGCATAGTCTTAGATATATCCTTAAGAAGTATCTCCTTTTTACTAGACTCTAAATAGCCTGGTATTTGTTTACCAAAGTCAGATACGCTTGCATATATGCAATTAATTTGATTTTTATTATTACTTATAACTCCCATAATTAATAGGTTTTCATTTTTTCTTTACGTTTTTTCAACTGTATGATAAGTTCGTCAACAGTTTCTAATACAGCATCATTAAAATTGTTATGAGATGACTCTGCAAATAAGCGTGGTCCCGGTGCACTAAGGCGTATGCTACATTTTTTTCCTGTTTCGTCACTGGTTGTATTTTCTGTTCTGAAAAAAACATCTGCTCTTATAACAAAATCATAGCGTTCTTTTATCTTATCTAATTTTTCTTTTACAAATGCTTCTAATCTGTCACTAGGACTAACATCGTGATATTCATATATAATTTCCATCTTATCTTTTTTTGAGGTTTATTCAAATTTAGATATAAGTCCAAAATCTTCTTAGCTTATTTAAAAAGATGATTAACTTATATGAAGCTTAAAATACAGAAAATAAAAAAGCACGACTGTGCAGTCGTGCTTTTTCTTGTCTTAGTTAGAGGATTCAGATTAATTGATAACCAACTTCTGAACTCTTTTAGTATTTGTGGATGACATAATTTCAATGATATAAATGCCACTGCTTAAATGTTCTACATCTATCAATTGTTTTGTTATTGTAGAATTTAAATTGCTATTTAGCATAACACGACCATTGATATCAAAAAGCTTCAAGCTTGTCCTAGGTTCTAATTGACCATCGATAATTATGGTATTGTTACTAGGGTCAGTATAAATCTTCAATATATCTAAAGATGTTTCTGGGATATTAAGTGCGTCACCTTCAAATCTTAAATAAAATCTACCAATTCCGTTTATAGCAGAATTTGCCGTAAAGCTATAACTATTATCATTTAATAATGTAAAGGTGTTGTTGACAGTATCCTCTAAGTGAACATTAATTGAAGGATCTAAATCAGTATCACCTATATTAATTGTAATATTCTGACCTTGGCTGACATTTAAACCAATCGGAATTGTAACATCATTTAGGGCATTACTTCCTAAAGTCTGAATAGAAAAAGCTACCCCAGCATCATTTTCAACCAAGTGGGAATAGATTGAAAAAGCAGGAACAGTTCCATTGAAGAATGAAGCGTCATAACCAGGATCTAAACCAAGTGATGCATTGTCATTGAAATAGAAATCAGTACTGTAATTTGATTCATCCGAACTTGCAGTTAACTTTAAATAGCCATGATGAGCAGAAGAGGAATTTCTTCCCTGAATAAAATCGTCTGTATTTCCACTTGTTCTCATAGCTGGTGTAAAAGCTATTGTACCTCCACCAGATTTACTCTTTACAAAAAATCCTTGACCAGGTGCAATGAGATTTCCTGTTGTTGCACTGTTCAATATTGTCCACCCATCGGATGCGTTACCATCATAGCCATATATCGCTTTATATGATGCTTCATCCAACTCATCTTGATTTAGCGCAAAGAATGTGTCAAAATCAATGTATGATGGGTATGGGTTACCTACTAAATTCCAACCATCAAATGACGAACCAGATGTAGTTACTGGCACATTAACAATACCTGTTTCTAACTCACCGGTAAAAGTAAAGGTGTTACCATGTGTGCCATCTTCAGAGCTATCTCTTGCTGCTCTATACCCAACACCAGATGCTAAATTTGTATTTGTATTAACTGAGACTGAGTATATTTCATAACTACCAGTTGTTTCGTTAAATGGACCAAATAATTTTTGGTCAGTATTTCCTGGATTTTCAAATATGTTTGGATTATCTGTCGCAAAATTACCAAATGTTTCATTTTTTACTGGGGAAGAGACCAAATCGTTTCCTGTAATTCCGTTAAAGGCATTTACATATCGTTTATAATTAATGGTTCCTGTTGTTGCCCCATTGACTATTAAACTAGAATATTTAGTTGATATGGAGTTTAGGGTGACCTCTCCGTTAATGGTTAAATTTCCATTAACCGTTAAACTACCACCTTCAAGAATTTCAATACTAGATGATGATGAGACCTCTAAATCCTCATTGATAACAACATGCTCATCAACTCCTATTATTAGATTACTACAATCATCAGGAGCTGTAAATAATGCACCATTACTCTTGTATAATGTGTTGTACCCATCTGTAAATTCTGCTGTTACTTCAACATCATTACCATCAGAAATTAGTCCTGTTAAAGTAATAGTTTGTGGACTCGCAGTTATTGGAAAAGTTTGCCCGTTAACAGTTAAAGTCCCTGTTGCAGGTGGATTGGTATAAGTTACTGTTAGTTCCTGTGTGTAACTGTTATCGGTAAAATCACAACTTGTTTGTTGGCCAACTACGATATTATCTATTGTAGTTCCATTTGTAAATGGTCTAAATTGAACCATAGATGCCTTCGGCTCAGTATGTGTATCTTCTGCACCTTGCTGTGTATCACCACCTCGTCCTCTAAGGTGGATACTAACTAAGTCGTTTGATCCGCTTGTGTACAACTGTACCCTAACGGCTTCAGCAAATATTGGTGGTTGGTTAGTACCAACCCATTGGTAAATACCACTATTAATCCAGCCACCTACACCTTCTTCAATAGTAATCCAATTGCCTTCACGCAAATAGCTAACACGCCAATGTGTATTAGGCTGTGGTTGGTTAGGATAGGTACCGCCAAACGTGATGTAATTTACAAACTTAGGACTGCTCCAATCAGATCTCCAATAGAATCCGTTTTCAGCATTTACCGGACCTAAATTCTCTTGATAGTCCACACCATATTCTGCAAAACTTGTTATAACTTTATAATCACCAGCTAATGGGTCATAAAGAATGTCTAATGGTGTACCTCGACCATCTCCCTGTGCTACAGAACCACTCAATTGTGCTGAAGGCAAAAGCGCTAAGTTAATTAGTGGATTAGGGTTATTTATAGTATCCGTAATAGTTGGTTCTAATTGATTAATCCATTGTTCAATCAAATCAACAGCTGGTTGGTCAATAATCGTTTTAGAAATAGGCGGCATCATTATCGCTGGATCGACACTATTCATTCTATGGTAAAGTATTGATTTAGATGCATCACCAGGATATACTATTTCTTCATTTGGATCTATGCCAAGAGGTGTTAAAATTCCGACATTTAACAATTCACTTGCCTCAAGATTATTAAAGGACCTTAAATCAAAATTTGTTCTAATACTGTTATCACGTCTGTGACAATAGGCACAGTTTAAATCCATATACGACCTTGCTTTTTCATCAATTGTAGCATTAGAATCGTCTAAAGCCTTATTAGTAAAAATATTTGGAGTATCTGCATCCACTATAGCTTCATCTAAAACTCCTATATGACTAAGTGTAACTAATTGATTGGCCGTAAGACCTGTCTCATCGTAAGAGTAATCTGTGTTTAAGTATCTGGATTTTAAACCAAGGACACCTTTGTTTGCATGATTATGGCAATTAATACAATCTGAATTCGAAGGAAAATGCCAAGTCTGGGTTCTAGTTCCGCCTGTTGTAGTAGCAATATCAATAGGTTCGTCTAAACTAGAAGCTTGAAGATAAGCTTCTGTTTCATCTTCATTCCAATTATAGGTTAAGAAATACAATTCACCAACTTCATCAACTACTGAAATCCTTGTTTCTACTTTTCTAGTTACTGAAGGATCGTTATCATCTATTTGCAAATCAAAATGCTTAACGATTACTGTTCCTGGAGGTAATTGCCAATCACCATATTCAGAATAACTTATCTGTTCACTTGGGCCACTGTGTACACCATCGTTATTTGGTACTGCAATCCAACGCTTTTTTAAGGCTCCGTCAGACCAAAATGACTCGTATAATTCATAAGGCACGTAACCATCAATAACTTCTAAAGTGGATAAATTTGAAAAAATCCCTGTAGCCGATAAGGTCTGAGGCGGAGAACCATAGTCAATATCATCGTCAATAAGCTTATAGATATTTGTTGCAAACCCCAAATTTAAAATATAGAGTTCTCCATCATCATCTTCACCAAAAGAAATAATATCTTCTGGTAAAAAGGTTCCGATTTGTTCAAACTCACCTGTACCAACGTCTACTGAAAAAATTTCATCACCACCGCCATAATCGGCACAAATATATTTTCCATATAATTCTGGTATTCCAGTGCCTCTGTAAACAAAGCCTCCAGTAATGGAGTTTATCAAATCATGTCCAAAATCCACTAGTGGGCCTTGGTGATCCATGCCATTAAACAAATCTGAATAACAACCTGGGCCTGTAATGTTTCCTTCAAATAGGGGCCAACCAAAATTAAGGTTGGAGCCGTCGAGTACATTGATTTCTTCTCTATTATTTAAGCCAACATCTCCTATATAAAAAGTACCCGTTTGTCTGTCCTTAGTCATTCTAAATGGGTTTCTAAGACCAACGGAATAATATTCCTCAAAGAAATCGCCTGGAGCATAGACATCATTTGGGTCTGGTGTCGTTAAATTAGGTTGCCCATAAATATTGGTCGTGGATCCAGGTGTTGTATCAGAAAATGGGTTGTCATTAGGTATCCAATACTCTAATCCTGTTATTTCTCCAGCAAAACCAACATCATCTGGCTTAGTTCTTAATGGAGGGTGACTTTTTGTTGGGTCCTTATCTACATCCATCCTTAAAACACCACCAGCTAGGTTTCCCGCAATATCTTGAGCTCTTTTCCAAGATGCCATATCACCAGTTGTAAGGTAAAGGAAGCCATCATCTCCAAATTCTAACCCACCACCATAGTGTGTGGTACCGTACATTCTGTTTTTTAGCAATATGGTTCTAGAATTGGCAACAAAGGTCATTGTTGTTGGATCTACTTCAAAACGCTCAAGGATTAAATAGTTTCCTTGATATTCATTATCGCTATATGAACAGCCTTGACCAGTGTATTGACCAAAACCAGGTAAATCTTGACCCATTGCATTCTTAGTTGCGTAATACACATAGAAGTAATTTTGTGGATTAACAGCTGCATCAAAATCTGGATGTATCGTCAATCCTAAAAAGCCACCATCTGACACAAGGCCCACTTCAGCAGAAAGATCTAGTAGCGTGTTCTTTACAGTGGTAGATTCATCATTATCAAACCAATAAATAATACCGTTGAGTTGGCCCAATATAATTTTATCTTGATTAGGGACCATTCTAAAGGTTATAGGGTAGAAAAAAGTTAAATTAGGAAAAGCAACTCTGTAGGTTGCACTTAAATCGGTATCAATAGCTTGTGGAAATACACCATTGGAATATGGTGCAATTGTTTTTGCCGAGGATAAACCTGAACCCGAGAAATAGGGCAAGTATCCGAATAGCAAAATGGACAAAATAACTAAAAAAGATAGTCTAAAACGTTTCGATTTGGGTTGTATAAATTTACTTATAACTCCAATAGGTTTTTTGGAAAAAGATTTCATTATGTTAAAAAATTAATAGCTGTACTAAATTAGTCATTGTATTATCAATCCATCAAACTAATCGATTAATGTTAATTAAAACCGACAACTGTAATTAAATGGAATTCAGCAAAATAAGTTTAACATTATACGCTAAATGTAAATTATAATTATTATTAACATTAATACGCCAAGGAACCTATATAAGAGTAGTTTAATTTATTGATATTGAGAATATATTCTTAAATTATGAAGTCCTGCTAGTCTAAATTTTATGCACCTTATGAAGCAATGCCATATTAATATTATCACTCACAATTGTACAATAACATCTCAAGAAGAGATCAACAAGAAATTTGAAAAAAAAGCGCACCATTTAAGTGCGCTTTTTATATTTATCTAATTATGAGTTTTTTAATTCGCCGTTCATTAGTGTCTGACAATAACTCTACGATATATATTCCAGTAGTAAGCTTTGAAACATCTATAGTTTGTCTATTCCTATTTAGCTTTAAAGTATTAGATATCACCACTCTACCACTCAAATCATACAACTTAAGATTGGTTGCTGTATAAAGCTGACCACTTAACACTATTGTTTTATCCGTAGGATCAGAAAATATTATAAGTGTGTCCAAAGGTTGTTCGGATACACCCAAAACATTTGCACCAAAGCGTAGATAGAAACGTCCTATACCAGAAACATCAGATGTTGGTGTAAATATATAATCTTCAGAATTCAACAATACCACAGTATTAGTTTCAGAATCCTCTAAATAAACCTCAACAGTACTTAAAAGCGTGGACTCCATTATACTGAAAGTTATTTCCTCATTAGCACTTGCATTAACACCTAATGGAATAACAACATCACCAGACAAATCATTAGTATTCAATGCCTGTAACGCCATCGGTACGCCTGTGTTTTCCTGCACTAAATTAGAATATATTGAGAAAGTAGGAGGAGTTTCGTTCCAAATCGCTGCATCATATCCTGGGTCCAATCCTAAACTTGAATTATCATTAAAATAAAAGTCTGTATGATAGGATTTATCATTAGCACTTGCCTCGAGTTTAAGATAGGTGAGAGGGCTTGCATTTCTGCCTGCTATAAAATCATCATCAGACCCCTTGCTTCTCATAGTAGCTGTAAAGGAAATATTCCCTGAAGCCTCAGCATTTATAAAAAATCCTTGACCTGGTGCAATAACAGTATTTGCATCTGTTGTAGCTAGATTATAGATGGTCCAACCATCAGCTGCAGTTCCATCATATCCATAAATACCAACAGCATTTTCATCTATAAGTCCAGAGTTAGCAATATTATTCAAAAACTCCTGGGCCTTTAGATAACTTGGGTACGGATTACCTATCAAGTTCCAATTACTAGCACCACCTGAAGTTACAGGCACACTAACCGAACCTGTCTCTACAGAACCACTAAAAGTGAATGTACCTCCATCTGTGGATCCAGATCTATAGCCTACACCAGCCGTTAAATTACTTCCGTCATCTGCGGAAGAATAATTAATATAGCTTACTGTAGAAGTATTAAATGGACCAAATAGAAATGCTGGATTTCCACCAATAGTTCCTGATAAAATATTAGGATTTGCGCTTCGGAAACTTCCAAAAGTTTGTCCGGTTACAGGAGCACTTATTAAATCATTTTGAGCAGTCGTAGTTCCAGACCCTGCAGCATTGTTGACATGACGGCTGTATAATACATCACCTGTACTAGTGCCCTCCACAATTAAACTCGAATATTTATCTGAAATAGATTCCAATTGAAGCGTTCCGTTGTTGGTGAGATTGCCTTTTACAGTTAAGCTTGCTCCTTCTTCTATAACGACGGTTGCTCCACTATAAATTTCTAAGTTATTAATCTCTACTTCTTTATCTGCATCTATTGTATATGTTCCATCTGCTATAATTGCATCTGTACTTCCCGAAGTCTCATCCGGACTATCACTATATATCCAATCTCCACCACAATATAAAATAGAACCAGCAGGAATGTTCACACCACAACTATTTCCAGGTGCCAAATATTGAATCAAGGTGGCCTTTGGTGTAGTAGCACTATCATCAACATTATTAGACATACCACCACGACCTCTTAAGTGTGTGCTCTTTAATTCATTAAATCCATCACTATATAACTGCACCCTTAAAGCGTCAGCTTCAATCGGATTAAATGAAGCACCTCCCCATTCGTATATACCACCATCTAACCAGCCACCTTGACCTTCTTCATGTACAGTCCATACACCATCGCGTCGATAACTAATTCTCCATAACGTATTAGGCTGACCTTGATTGTTAGTCGTATACACACCTCCAAAAGTTATATAGTTAATGTATTTTACATTTGTCCAATTTACCTGCCACTTCATACCATCGTCAGGATTGATCGAAGCTTCTAAAGTTTCGTTAAACCCTAAACCATATTCATTATAATCTGAAGTAATATAATAATCATCAATTGATGGATCGTAAAGGATTTCCTCTGGTGTTCCTCTGCCGTTATTAACGTTGCCACTAACAGTTGCATCAGGTATTAAAGCCAAGTTTACATTGTCATCTGGTGTATTATCTGGGATACCTCCGTTGCTACATGCACTTGGCGCTTCATAAAAATCATCTATGGATATTTTACAAGTTGGCGCATCACTAAAAAACGCTTCAACATCAACTTCAAAACCATCAGCATCCAAACCTGTTAAAGTAACTATTTGAGGACTTGATGTTATTGCAAACGCCTGTCCATTGACATTTAATGTCCCGGTAAGTGGTGGATTTTGATAATAAACCACAATATCTTGAGAATAGGTGTCATTACTATCATCGCACATATTCGTTGCTCCTAACTCTATATCACCCAAAGGGCAATCAGTATCGAACAAGACAACCAGTTTTGGTGCAGGCCCACTATCTTCGTAAGCATTTGCGACACGCTCACCAGAGCCTGAAATAATAAATGTTATCGGATTACCCTGTACCCAACCGGGCAATGCCATTATTTCATTCATTTCGTCACTTAAATCTGGTGTTCTTTGATAATACCCAACATTATCAATTGAGCCCCAAGCCGCCAAATCACTCCAAGGTGTTGAATTACTAGTAGTTGTACGAGATGAAATATTATTTGTAGCAGAAGTAAAGGTAGGACTATTTGCGTTTAACTCGCCATGAATGGTTAAGTTTGTTGTTGGTTGTGATGACACTCTTTCATCAGTGGAAAATTGAATATAGGCCCTAATAACAGTTGCATTTTCAGGAATTTCTACATTATCAAAACGTACTCCAATTATTTGATCATCTCCATCAAAAACCAATTCTAAATCGGTACTGCTAGTATCAACACTACCAGAACCAACTTCTTCTTCGGCATCATCACTAGATGTCGACACCTCTGTCATAAAAACAGTATTATCGTAAGAACTGAATCCTGCACAATTACATGAACCATCCTCTTCGTCAAAAATAGTATCAAAATCACCATCTTCACATGGAATACCAACAACCGGACAGACAACATCGTTAGTATTGTTAATTGTAACAACGGCGCCTGTTGGTGGTGAAAACACATCAAGATTTACTGGAAGAGTAAATGGATCTGTATTGCTAACTTCACCTACAGAAGCAGCATTATCAACTTTTATGGTTCTTAATTCAATCTTTGAAGGTTCAACAAAAATGAGCTTAAACTGATTGAAACTACCCGAATTTCTCGTCCAACTTTTATCATCGTTGTTGGCTCTTAATGGAGCTCCCCAACAACCTTCACCAGCATAGACTGTTCCGTTACTATGGTCAACAACAAAACCCTCATCATTTCCAATTTCCGAAGACGGTCTAACTGGCCATGTAACTTTAGACATGTGCGAATCGCAATCTATCACCAACCTCACATCCTCATCGTAAAATAATTCTGCCCACGCTTCGTACAATGTATTGTTGTTCGGTTTATCAGATGTAGCTGTATGCGGACGCATCGGTCTGTGATATTGGGCTGCTTTCCATATGGCATTGGTCCCAGCCGGTGAGTCCAAATCGTTTTGAAGCCAAGTCAACTGATTACCAAAAACAGAGATTTCAGAGTTAAGGGTATATGTTCTAAAGAGATCGTTTCCAAAAGTAATGGCGTAATACGAATCTGCATTTGGAGTGTCAAATAAATCATAAACGTCTGTTGGATCTTCATGGTTGCCACGTGTTGGTACTATTGGAAACATTCTGCCGTCACTTGCTATAGTATCTTGCCAATCATCGAACCATTTTATCCATTCAATATCTGTACTATCGTCTGTCATATCTCCTCCAAATAAAACAGCATGAGGCTTTAATTTGCTTACCAATAAATTGGCAGCACGTCTTGGAGTTCTGTTATTTCTTGAGTCACCACCGGCAATAATGGATAGCCTGCTATCGTCATTTGGTGCTGTTCTAAACCAAAATCTTTGGCTAGTACCTTCACTGTCATTAATAACAAAATAATAGTTTGTGTTGGGCGTTAAGCCTGTTAATCGTACAAATCTATTATCCATGCCTTTGGCTAGGACAGCCCTGTTTACTGTTTGAGAATTAGTATACAATGTATGGTTGGTACCATAATCTACAGTGTCGTAATATACAACAGGATTTGTACCAGAAGTTTGGTCCCAGCCAATTGTGATTGTTGTTGCAGGATCATCAACCAAAATGATACGATATCTATCATTGTTGGCATAAGCGCAACACATTGTTAGAAACAGTATCTTAACTAAAAGTAATTTCGTTTTCATCAGTAGGTAATTTTTCTTTTTTCAATTTTTTTTCCATAAGCAAGACCAATAAAGGTAACAGCCCATGAGATAATCTGTATATAACTAAATACAAACTGCCATGTAATGATGATGCCATAAAATCTGAACTAAAGCCTGCAAACAATCTTGCAAAAGCTGTTGTTAAACCCCAAAACACCATATACAATAATGCGTATTTTGATAGTCTTGGTACAAAAATCAACACCGACATTACTAAATCCAAAACACCTGCCACATATAAAAATGCAGTGGCTTGGGATTCGTTTAAACCTAATATCATTATGGTCATATCCACAAAATACCCAGGCAAGTATATCAGTCCCATGGCAAAAAGGCCATGTGCAATAAACGTACAAGCAATGGCGATCTTTAGACCATTGACAACCTTATTGCTTTCAATTTTATCCAGACCTTCATTCCACAATAATAAAACTGGGGCAGCCAATTGTATGAATAATTCAAAAATCAACAAATACTCGTAATTTTTATCTTTCACCATACAAATACCAATAACCAAAAGAACGAGTAAGGCCAGAGATATAATAATCTGTTTTAACCTTCGGTAACCAATTTTATCCCAGAACAGACTAATTATTGCCGCCAGCAGAAATATAAAACTACAGAACTTGGTAAATCCATCTATCCAGATATTTACTCTAGAACTGGTTGCATATTCTTGCCATGAATAATTAGACAATCCTTCAACAATGGGAGTCAATAAACTCTCATCCCACAGAATTGCCCTAAACGGAGCACCGAAAAAATATAACTGATAGGCTCTTCCCAAGAAAACGGTGAAGGCGCATATTTTAACAAGCCATATTATTTTAAGTTTATTCATTTAGAGCATTGAAATTTAGCTATTTATTAGTGATTACGTGACATTAATCGACTAATTGAAGATAAATCCTTTGAATTGATTAATACCAAATATTTACTCGATAAAAAGCTTACATGCTTATATTAAAATTAGTCTAAAACAGAATATTTCAAACTGAAAAGATCATAAAAAACATATTAAGACAATTAAACAATTAACAGATTTTTGGTATAATAAAATAATATTAAACCGTATCTTTAAAATTATGAATATTAGAATATTAACTCCCTATATTGCTTTCTTTGTTTTTTGTTGTGGTAGTTCTAAAACTGAAGCTGAACTTGCTGCTGAAGCTAAGGCTTATAGTAATTTGAAGTCTATGGTCACAACTAAAATGCTAAGGTTTGATGCTGATGTGGCATATCCGTTTCAGACCAATGATGTTATTACTGTTACCAACGCTTTAATGGCACAAACTGAAAACGCCAATGGCCGCTTTTCCCTGAGTGCCAATGAAGATTTTCTTGAGATTAAACAAGACTCAAGTAAAGTCCATCTGTCTTATTTTGGTGAATTGAGAAATGCATCGTATGCAGATTCACGTGATACTGCTATTGAGTTTAATAATGTAGTTGAAGATTTCGATGTCTTAGAAAATGATAAAAAGAAAACTATAACTATTAGTTTTAAAGTGAGAAATGAAACCGAACAGTTTAACGTTAAAATGCTTTTGTTTCCTAGCGGGAAAGCTAATGTAGCTGTTTATGGGTCTAACAGAACCACAATTCGGTATAATGGACATATAGAAGATCTATAATGTACAAAGGCAGTACCGAATATACTGCCTTTGTTGTTTTGGTTTATAAATTTTCACCTAAGACTTAAAAAAATCCAATAAAATTTCATTCAATTCATCCTTATGGGTCGCGTTAAGTCCATGTGGACCATTTTTGATGATTTTATAAGTATTGTTAGAAATACCTTCCGCTGCTTTATCCGCCGAAGTTTCTTTTGGCACAATATTGTCTGCATCACCGTGGACAATAAGCGTTGGTACGTTAACATTTTTCAGCTCTGATCTAAAATCGGTTTCTGCCCACGCTTTTGCTGCCTGTATGGTTGCAATAGGTGATGCATGTGATGCAATCGTCCAATCATAGTGTAATTGGGCTTTGCTTACCGTTTCATTATCATCTGAATAGTTATAAAAGTTCTTATGGAAATCCTCTAGAAAACCAACGCGGTCATCTTGTAAGGCTTTCATTATTCCTCTTAGATCTTCTTTAGGTACTCCATGAGGATTATCGTCTTTTTGAGCCACTAATGGAATTATAGAACTTATTAAAGCCGCTTTGGCAATTTTGCTGGTTCCGTAATCGGTACAATATCTAACAACTTCACCACCTCCCATTGAGAAGCCTACAAGGACTACATCTTCTAAATCCAACTGTGTGATAATGGCATTTAAATCAGAAGCCAACGTAGAATAATCATAACTCCTAAAAGGAGCTGATGAATTACCAAATCCTCTTCTATCGTAAGCTATACATCTATAGCCAGCTTCTGCAATTGCCCACATTTGCTGCTCCCAAGCTCTATGGCTTAATGGCCAACCATGTATTAATATTACTGGCTGTCCATGACCATAATCCTCAAAAAATATATCTATATTCTCTGTTTCTGTTTCGTTTGTTAAAAATGGCATGTTAAATTATTTTTGTTTGTTTTCTGAATCTTCAAGATGATCATTATGTCCACTACCTTGGCTGTATAGTTGGTTTTCTTCGTCCTTAAGGTTCGTTTTGTTTCTGTCTTTAGGAAGGTCTCTTCCTGGTACGTCTAAATCCTTACCAGTAAAATCGACATCACGTTTCCTGTTTTCTAATTGAGCATCGTCTCCTTGCTTGTCATTTCGTTGTTCACTAACACGTTCTCCAAGGTGAATAACATCTTCCATAGTTACATCAGGATTGTAATCTTCTTTACTTTTCTTATTATCACTGTTTTTCTTTTTATCGCTTTTCATAATTTGAATGTTTTATGTTGATGATAAAATATAACTCTGATACAGAAATCAGTTTGACTGAAATGCTAAGAATGGTTGCTTATTCGATTATGACACGATATATTACAAACGAAAAAGCAGATGCCCCTTAGACATCTGCTTTTTCAACTTCATTGTTTATGGCAAAAAACAATTCACTTTATAGTCTATAATAACTCTGGCTACTTCCTTTGGTACAAGGACAATTACTTGCACTTTGTAACAGGTTAAGCCCTATGGTTATCACATGTGTTCCTGAATTAAATCCAGATAGGTCATTAAATGTTAATTGATACGAATAGGCAAAGTATAGCTTATTGTGCAAGATACCAGCCATTGGCCCAAGATTTAAAGGATTAAAAAACTGATCATTAAGAAAACGGTAGGAGGCTCCAATCCAATAATAATCTCCATCTCTATTAAACTTTCTGTACTTAAAGTTGATATCCGTAGCTGAACGGTTGTCACTATCAAAGAACTGAAAAAATACAGAAGGCTCAAATTCTACATACTTATTATGCTTTGGTGTGTAAACATAACCCGAATAAAGTTGATAATTCAGTAATAGTCTAGGTTCAATACCTCCTGTAAACTCATCAGTATCCTTTGAAATTAAATTATTGGCATTGGCACTGAAATAGAAATTATCCCATCTATACAGAAATCCAGCATCAAAGTTATTGTTACTAATTGCTCTATCGCCATTAATTGCGGGATCTAAAATTGGAATCTCATAAGTAGTATTGAAATTTTCAACATCGATTCTAAAATTATTTATATTATAAGATAACCCTAAGGATAAATACTGTTTGGATTTCCAATCTAAAATCAGATGATGGGCAAAAGAGAGTTTAAGCCCTTTTTGACGTGTATTTCCGTTTTTGTCATTATAAGCCGACACACCAACACCAGAGCGATTAGATATTCTAAAATCCGCATATATAGATTGGTTATCGGGTGCATTTTTAATGCCTACCCATTGTGTTAATCCATTAGCTCTAATTTTTAGGTTATCACCAATGCCAGCATAAGTAGGGGAGATCACAAAATCATTATCTGCCAAGTATTGCGTCCATACAGGTAAATTTAACTCTTGACTATAACCGTAAGATATAGTGAGGAATATAATGTATAATATTAGTTTTTTCATCTTAAGTAGGTTTAGTTAAGGCTTACCTGTACAGTGTAAAGTGTCCAACAAATTCTTTATCTACATTAGGGTCGTTTGTCTGCACAACAAACCAGTAATCACCTGTTGGCAGCTCATGTCCATTATATCGTCCGTCCCAAACTTGTCCAACATGGTATGTAGCGACTTTACGGCCGTAGCGGTCAAAAATATCAAAGGTTAGATTTGGATAATTCTCTGTGCAGCCAGGAGCCCAAGTATCGTACTCTCCATCTCCGTTTGGTGTGAACCAATTTGGAATACAGATTTCAACAAAATCAAGTTCTATTTGTGCTTCCGCACTACAGCCATTACTATCGGTTACAACTATAGTATAGATACCAGTTTCTGAAATGATGAAAATATTTTCACTTCCATAATCTTCACCATTCATCGTAAAGGTATAATCACCTGTTCCACCAGAAGCATTGGCAATAATTTGGTTGATTTCACCTTCAGAAAGTGCTAAGGCAACATCATCATAAGCTTCAATATCAAAAAAATCCGTAGTTTGAATACATCCGTTGGTATGTCTAACATTAATATAATGATCTGTACCTACTGGAACATCATAAAACACATTTTCTAACTGATAAGGACCACCATTTAAAGAATAATCCAATTCTGAAGGGTCAGTAGATTCATCTACAGTTACGGTCACCATATTACTCTGAACATTATCTTCACAAATAGCCTCAACAATAATCTCAGGATTGATACTTACGGATTCAGGGAAAGTGATATTCCATTCAGACTCGCAACCTTCAGCATCACGTATGTAAACGATATGGTCACCACCTTCAAGATCCGTAAAATCGAAAACCGTTTGCGTTGCACCACCAGTAGTATATGGACCATCATAATTGTCCAAGCTCACACTATATGGTAAGTTTCCACCAGAAATATCTATACTGAATTCACCGTTGGCATCACCTTCACATACTTCCGGGAATAATGAATCTGCAACAATTGTAATGATTACAGGTTCAGGGCTCGAAATTGTAAAATTGAAGGTTAAGTAACAACCCAACTCATCTTGAACAATGACATCATAATCACCTGGTGCTAAGTCTTCAAAAACATTGGTTTCAAAAAATTGATTCAATTGTGGCGAAATAGCATATTTGATGATGCCTGTTCCACCAGTTGCAGTAATTTCTACAAAACCGTTTTCGTTTCCTGCACATGTTACATCATTTACTTCAATAGTTGCTTCCAATTGCGTTGAAGGTTCGGTTATGCTTATTGGAGCAGAAGTGGTATTACAATCTCCACTTTCAACCATAACTATATAATCTCCTGCTATAAGTTCGGTAAAGTATCCTGGACTGTTTTGAGTTGCAGGAATTGTATTACCTGATCCATCTTGCAACGTATAACTATAATCTCCTAATCCACCTTGGGCAGTGGCAATGATTGATCCGTTATTATCTCCAGCACAATTAATGGTAGGATTAGAAGATTCTAGGTTAATCACTAACTCAGGTAGCGGATCAACGGTTATTTCGTTTGAAGCATTAGAAATACAGCCATTGGCATCTCTAACATAATAGGTGTAAGTCCCTTCTGGAACAGAGAATGTCGTTGATGAAGCAAAACTGCCTAAAGTGGTTGCAAAAGTACTACTATCACTGTAAGTATATGGTCCAGTTCCACCTGTTGCGCTTAAGGTTAAAGTAGATTCTACCAAGCACGTTTGTGTAGAGGCTCTTACTAAGTCCACTTCAACAATTGTAGGATTTGCAATAACAATATCCAATGATGTCATTTCACAATCAAAACCATCATTTATGGTTACGGAATACGTACCTGCACCTAAATCATTAAATACATTTGAAGTCTGAGGACCAGAAGAACTTACCACAGGCGAAATTGTATTAAGCGTATACGTATAATTACTGCCTTGTCCTCCCGTTGCCATTGTTATGGTAATACTTGCATTTTGGTCTCCAAAACATGCAAGCTCAGTTGTACTAGGTGTAAAGGTTGCCGTTATAGGATTTGGTTCATCTAAAGTTATGGTTTCAGACGCTACACAACCTTCAGAATCTCTTACATTTACAGTATATGTTCCTGCAGATAAGTCTTCAAAAGTATTGTTTGAAGAGTAAGCAATGGTAGCATCACCTGTAAGCTCGTATTCATAAGTTCCCCAACCACCATCAGCAACAGCAGTAATAGTACCTTGGTTATTGTTACAGGTTACGTTTGATGTTTCCGATAAAGCTAATGTCAATGCTTCCTGAGGAGATGATATAATAACATTTGCTGTATTAGAACAAAACGGTACATCTGTTTCTGTTATGACTACTGAAAAAGTACCAGCTTGCATTCCAGTAACCGTTAATGGATTAGTAGAAGTGTTAGCATTAACAACTCCGGTAACGGATGTTCCTAAATCATCAAAAACTTCATAAGTGTAAGCACCTGAATAATTTGTGACATTGATATCAAAACTTCCTGAATTATCTCCAAAACAGGTTACACTTGAAGATGTCAAAGTAAACAATGGAAGCGTTGCTTCAGGTACAGAAATTGTGGTTTCCGAAGTACATGACAATACCGTATCAGTAATAGTAATTGTGTAAATGCCAGACGGCACACCAGAGAAAGCATTACCACTTAAACTGATTGAAGCAGGATTTGGTGAGATACTATATGAATAAGCACCAGATCCACCTGATCCTGTTACCGTAATTTCACCATCATCATTATTACAAGATGGCAATGCCGTAACTTCTGAAACAATATCGATTGGTTCATTAATATCAACTGAAATTAAGTTACCACAACCGTTGGCATCCTGAATTTCTATAGTATGCGTACCAGCAAATAAATTTGAGATTGTGAACGGAGCCGTTTGTGTTTGAAATGCTCCACCATCAATACTATAACTATATGGTGCAGTACCAGGTGTATCTAAGGTTATATCAATTTCATAATTGCCATCGGTAATCTCGCATGGGTTGCTTACCGTAGCCGAGATCACAGGTGAATCATCCATATCTATTATGGTAACAGGACTTGAAACAATACAACCGTAAGCATCTAAAACATGTACATAATAACTACCAGCATCTATATTAAATGTACTTACTGTGTCCCAACCAGCATCTGAGGCAAGTGGAGGAGTGGCTGTTGTTGTAATTTGGTATTCATAAGGTGAAGTACCATTTTGTCCTATAGCGCTAATAACTCCTGAGTTAGGATTACAGTTGGCATCATGATCTACTGAAACGGTTAAATCCAAAGGTTGAGGTGATTCCAAAATCTCAAAAATTTGGGAAGCTGAGTTACAACCATCAAATGAACCTGTTCCATTTTCAGTAAACAAAATATAATATTGTCCTGGAGCTAATGTACCAGGATTCGGTGTTGTTACGGTTTCTGGCACACCAAAAGTTACTGGTAAATTTGTTGGGCCATCTACTAATTGATTATCATAAGCAGTGTAAATCGAATAATCAACAGAAGTTGTTGTACTGTCAAAATTATCAATGGTAAATGTTACGCTACCATCGTCAGCACCTAAACATGTCACGTTAATTGGTTCTACAGTAGAGGTTAATGTAGAAGCAGGATCAATTGCTGCATCTGCAGATTCTACATAATAACAATCCGTAGTAAGGTCGTGTACAACAAAGGTGTAAACAACTCCTGGTATTAAGTTAGTAAAAGTCCTTGTATCACCACCTGGTGTATCTGGTGGAAAGTATGTTAATGTGTATGGAATGGTGTTGAATTCTAAAATTCCAAATTCATAGTTACCACTTCCAACAGCAGATATAGCCGTAACTTCTGCTGTACCACCTGTAGTACAATCTGGTACTGCCACATTGATATTAATATCTAAATCCGATGGTGGTGAGGCAATAGTAATCTGCTGGGATAAGCTACAACCATTAGCATCAACAACATTGATGGTATAAACACCAAAGTTTATAATATTAAACGTATGGTCTTCATTAGAAGCTGCATTGTAAGGATTGCCAGCAATAACATCTCCAAAATTATTTGAAATATAATAGGTAAATGGTATAGTGCCACCAGTAACATTTTCCACAGTAATAGAGCCCAATGAAGACCCACCAGGATTATTACATGTGATGTCTTCCTTACTTAAATCGAAAGCTATAGCATCTGGTTCATCAATTGTAATAGTTTCGGTAGCAGTACATGAATTGGCATCCGTAATTGTTATGGTATAGGTTCCTGCTGGTAAACTAGACGTTTGTGTGCCATAGTCAGTACTTGTTGTGTCATTATTCACGTTGATAGTGAACGGAGGCGTACCACTAGTATTATCAATGGTAATATCAATAGCACCATTTTCGTCTCCATTACAAAGAATAGGTTGACTCTGAACAACAGCACTAAAAGCTGGTGGCGAAATTGGATTTACCGTAATTACAGAAGATTCTGCTATACACCCATTGGCATCCGTAATTTGAAACTGATAATCTCCAGCAGTTGATGTAGAATAGATAAAAGTTGTACCTGTTGAACCTAAAGATGAATAAGCACTTCCGTCAATAGAAACCGAATAGGTAAAAGGTGCTGTACCAGTTATTGTTCCAGATAGTTCTGCATCAGGTGTAACGGTACAATCCAATCCTTCAGTCAATACCACGTTTACTGTTGGCATTACAATTGGATCTATGGTTATCGATTCGCTATAAATACAATCGTTTTCATCTCTTACTTGAAACGTATAAGTATCTGGATCTAATCCTGAAAATATATTAGAGGTTTGATATGGTGTTGCAGCTGAAGCCGGAGCAATAATTTGATACTCCAATACACCTGTTCCACCTGTAACATTCGTAATGGTTATATCACTTGTCATTGCTGGACATGTAACAGGTGTGCTAGAGAATTCTAAATCCGTTGGTGGATCTAAAGCATCAATTGTAATTTCGTTGGTAATAGCCGTACAATCATTATCATCCATTATGATAATTGTATAAGTACCTTGGGTTAAACCACTAAACACATTACTTGTTTGAAACGTTGTACCATCTATACTATACTCGTAAGGTGGATTACCACCAGAGACACTGGTAACAGTTATTGTTCCATCTCCAAGACACGTGTAAGGTGCAGTAAGTTCTGCTGTACCCGAAATAGCTGTGTTTTCAATAATTGTAACTGTTTGTGGGTTTGTGGCACATACAGCTGCTCCAGAAGTGTATTGCAGAACAACATCATAATTTCCTGCTGTAAGCCCTGTAAACACATTTGAATTAGAAAACGAAGTTCCACCATCAATACTATATTCTATACTATTGCCATTAGGATTTGTTACGTCAATAGTTATTGTACCTGTATCACCTGTACCACCACATAAGATATCTGTGGTCAGGATAGTAAATTCTGGCGCTGGTATTGCATCAACAGTAATTGTTGTGCTGGCACTACAATTATTGGAATCAACAACCGTGATATCATAAACACCAGCCGAAGTCACAACATATTCTGGTACAGTCTGAAAATCAGTGGTACTGTTTATATAGTAAAAGTAGGGTGGAGTACCACCTTCAGGATAAATTGTAATTTCCCCATCCGTACAACTTAACGGTACAGTTAATGCTGCAGTTACCGTTAATAAAGGTGGCTCAACAATTGTAATATCTTCTGTATGAAAACAGCCATTCTCAGTTTCGACTGTTGCCGTATATGTTCCAGGATTTAAATTATCGAAAGTATAAGTATTATCAACTATTGGGCCTACAGTGTTGACTATTGTTCCATTTTCTTCCAAAGTAAAGGTGTACTGTGGATCAACATCATTTGCAGCCAACTGAATGCTACCTTTTTCACCAAAACAAATTGGTTGCGAAACGGTAGAGGTTACTGTAAAATCCCTATCCCTAATCTGTACATCAGGCACAGTGAAAATACAAGGGTTAGTCGGGACACCGATTTGTCTAACGTAAACAGAATATGTACCAGGAACCGTAATGGTAAACACATTACTGGTTTGATAGTTTACTCCATCGATACTATATTCATACCCAGAAGGCACATCGTTTACCGTAATACTTCCTTCTGTTGTACAGATAATATCAGTTGCAACAACTGTTGGCACCAATAAATTCTGATAAACATTAAAGTAAAACTGATTAAAACAGCCACCAGGATAGTTAATTGTAATTCTAAATTGTCCAGACGTGTTTGCTAAATAATTAGGACCTGTTGCAACTTCGTTCCAAGTACAACCAGGATCTTCATTGGCACAATCTTCATCTGAAACCGCAGCACAACTAGACTCATCCAATTGTTCCCAAATAATAGATGTAGAATCTGAAATATTGGTTTCTATAAATCTAGAATCGTCAGCACCACATAAGAAAATAAGTGGTAATTCTTTTCCATCATTAGGACAGATGACTATTTCATCTGCATACGGAATAACAGGATTTTCAACATCACCACCAAAAAGTGCAACTTCATAAACTTGCTCGATGGATTGACATGGAGCAATAGCATTATTAAACGAATAATAGGTTCCTGTAGATGTTACTGTAATTGTTTGTGTATTACCAATAACAGGAGTGCCTGTAGGACTTGTTGACCACGTGTAAGAATCATAACCATTGGCAGCAGTTAATTCTACACTGTCACCACAAAGAATAACTTCTTCGATAAATTCACAATCTAAATCTGCTAAGAAGTTAGTGGCCTGAGGAGTTAACAAACAACCTGTATTACTATTTAAACTTGGGTCGTCCGTAATTTGGAAAGTAGGATTAAAAAATCCATTATATGTCGCATAAGCTTGATTGTTAATAATATTTGAACATGCATCAGCCAGTTCACCACAGGTATCAACAACCTGGACTTCAATTCTAATTTCATATACTGGATCGTTTTCCTCAACAAGTGAGTTATCTATATCAAAAATAAGTTCTCGTGTAACTGGATTGTAACTATTAACAGTAACACCTGGAGGTAGAACTAAATCCGTAGGGTGATTATAGATAATATTTATCGGAAGAATATCCCTAATCTGAAAATTAGTTGCATTGTCATTTCCTACATTTTGAAAACCAATAACATAATTCAACGAAGCTCCAAGATCAACCAATTGTCCTCCTATATCGTTTCCGGCATCATCTTCGACCAGTTTTGTGAGCACGATATCGGGTTCAATAATTTCAACAGCAAAAGCGAAGAAGTAAGGAAAATAAGTATCACCACTAGTTTCTAAGCGAATTGTGCCCGAAGTCGCATCATTGGCGATTACAGAATTCCCAGGATTAGGTATAGCAATTGTACCTGTATCAAAGCCAAGTGTATTAGTACTATTTGGCATTCTATTAGTTACAGGTGTAGCATCCAAACGTGTAACGGAACTATTAAAAAAGTTGGCCACAGGACGATCAGCGGTAGATAAGCTAACGCCATTTAATCGTAATCTATCTCCTAAAATAGGGCTATCACCTTCTAAAGTTGCAAAAGCAAAGTTCGCTCTAACTGGAGCAGGTGCAGGAACGGTCCTGAATCCATCAACTGGAATGTCTAGGGTTGGGTTATTTCCTGGTACACTAATTGCGCTAAAACCATCAAAGCTTGTAATAGATTTTCCTGGAAGTGTTGGATCTTCATAAACAATAAAAAGTGACCAACCAGCAGATTGACCAGTTCCATTATAAGGATCAAAATTTGCAGTTTCACCTAAGCCAGAGGATACATTCGCTACGGTATAGGTTCCTAAATCCACACCAGGCCCGTAACTTGTTACTATATCCGTAACATCTGCAAAACAGGCATAAGAGAAACTATCTCCACCATCAATGGTAGTGCCATTGGCATCAAAAATAAGTGTACCAGTGATGTCATTATAGCCACCTACTGGTCCTTTAAATCTTACTTCGGTAATGGGTTCATTACCAGGGTTTACAGCTCCCCAATATAAGCCTGCATAAATAATTCTGTAACAATTAGGGTTGGGTATCTCTAAATCAGCACTCGAAGAACTGAAGGTAGATGGATCGCCATCAATGTCAATATATTGCATATCAACATTATGGTTGTAAACTGTTCCGTCGTCAAAAGGGTCATTATTTGGTCCAAGAATATTGTTCCCTATTAATACAATATCTCCCTTTAAATCTTGGTTGAACCTAGGCGTAAATGGCACATAATTTTGGGCAAAAGACGCCATACCAAAGCACATAACCATTAGTGCTATAATAATAGTTCTTGAAAAAGTAGGTTTTTTCATGATACTTGATTTTACTTCCTCACTTTCTCTTGGGGCAATGAAAAAGCGAAGAAATTGCTTAACTTATTTAATTTTCTATTTTCACGAGGGTCATATTTACATTATACGGTCTATTACCTTTAGTTTCCATAACTTTATTTGCAGCATTAATACTGTCAAACTTGTTATAATATATATAATATTTACTGGTATTGACATCATAGAAGAAATCTACATCTACGCGTCCTGAAGCCACTACCTTAGTTAAAAATTCATTTCTCTTTTTAATATCGCTATGCACTGCAATAATGAGATAGTATCCATTTTCTACATTCTTTACATTCTTTAAAATTTTAATGTTGTCACTTTGTGGTTCTCCAAAATCAAAATCTTCGGCGATATAAGGCGTTTGTGTTGGTTTAGTTGTACGCTTTATGTTTTGCAACATCGCTCTATCTTGAGCATATCTATCTGCTTCATTATCATAAGCAGCACGTTTAATCCTTCTTCTTTTTTCAAATTCTGTAGCAATTCTAATAGTCTCTAATCGTGTATCTAATTCTTCTCTTAATTCTACAGCTTTAAGTTGATCTTTGGTTAATCCTTCAATTTTTTTCTTGTAGAATAAGTTGACTTCATCTAACTGGGTGGTCTTAAATCTTTCCTCATAAAGTGTTTTCAACGAATCAATCTTTTCATTTCTGGATTCTATAATTGCATCGAGATCTGATTTAATCGCGTTCAGCTTATTATTCTCAGCCGTAACACTTTTGAAAGGTTTTGGTTGTACCGTTATACCTTGATCACTTAAATCGTTTTCTTCTTTCAAGTCTTTTAAGTCTTCGTTCTTAATTTCAACAATATTTTCGAACTCATCCAATAATTTAGCCTGTTGAGTCTTAGTTGTTTCTGCCTGTTCTGCTAAAGCAACCATAGTCTTACCAATCTTATCTGTAGGCTGAGTAGTTAATTCTTCTTTAGCTTTAGCTTTAGCATCAGCCTCTTCTTTTGCTTGTTGTTCAGCCAATTGCTTAGCCTTTGCATCCGCTTCCTCTTTAGCTTTTTGCTCTGCCAATAACCTAGCTTCTTCAGCGGCAGCTTCTCTTGCTTTTTGCTCCTCTAACTGTTTGGCTCTAGCTTCAGCTTCTTCTATGGCTTTTTGCTCTGCTAACTCCTTAGCCTTAGCATCGGCTTCTGCTTTTGCTTGTTGTTCTGCCAACAATCGGGCTTGCTCTGCTGCTTGTTCCTTAGCTTTCTGCTCTTCGAGCTGTTTTGCTCTAGCTTCAGCTTCTGCCTTAGCTTGTGCCTCGGCTTCTTTTTCTTGTTGCTCTGCTAAAAGTTTTGCTTGTTTTGCAGCTTCTTCTCTTGCTCTTTGTTCTTGTAACTGTTTAGCTTTTTCTTCTTCCTCTTGCTTAGCTTTTTGCTCTGCCAGTGCCTTTGCTCTAGCTTCTGCAAGTTCTCTCGCTTTTTTATCAGCTTCGATTTTTGCCTTGGCTTCAGCTTCTTCTTTTGCTTTTTGCTCGGCTAATTGTTTGGCTTTAGCATCAGCTTCTCTTTGTGCTTTTTCCGCAGCTTCTTGTTCAGCTTTTGCTTTTGCTTCGGCAAGTGCATTAGCCTCAGCTTCTTTTTTAGCCTTTAATTCTTCTTCCTTGTCTAACTTGGCTTGCGCTCTTCTTTCAGCGGCTCTTTCCCTTATACCTGCTAGTTCTTCTTCTGAAGCTTCAACAATAGGTTTGTTTCTTTTTCTTGAGAATAATCCACTAACTTTTTCATCACCACTGTAATCGTATTTCTTTTTGGTTATAAGTCTGTAAGCCAAAGTAATTTCGTGTGAAGGCCCAAATTCTACCAATTCTCCAATAGCCTTCTCAACATTATACTCTAAAGCTATATTTTTGGTGATGTTTAATCCCAATCCACCTGACACACCATAAACATTATTATAGCCTACTTGAAACCAGATCCCTTTAGGAACGCTAAGAGAAGCTATAGCAGAAATAATGGTTTGGTCTTTTCTGAATTCTGACATTAAAATTCCTGAAAATTTAGTTTTCTCAAAAAATCCTTGACCATCAAAAAAGCCCGTATGCATAACGTGGGCTTGAATGCCTTGTCTTGGATCATCTTGAACCATTTCAGAAGTTTCAAAATTATATAGTACTGCGTTGTTTATAGAAACACCAAAGTCTAGAAGCCTTGTTCCGTAATTGATTCCTGGGTTTACCGTAAGCAAAAAGTTTTCAGCAACATTTTGTAATGATGGATCATCAAAATTAGTAACCACATTACCAGTATTGATTCCACTTTTATATGCTCCTACATTAAGACCGAATGTTAGGTTGCTATCGGTATTTAATTTAACGTTGTATGCAAAGTTCAACAACCCTCCAAATGTGGTTAACACACCATAGTCTTGTTGGAACGCGGCAATACCTGCACCGATATTTTCTGAGAATCGTCCTGAAAAACTACCGACAAATGTTTCTGGTGCATTATCGAACTGTATCCATTCGCGCTTGTTATTAAAACTAATATACTTATTCTGTTCCCTAACGAAAGAGAAGGTTGGGTTTATAGCATAGCGATTAAAAACCAAAGAGTTTCTTATTGGTAAATCAAAAGAAACTACTCCATCATCTTGCTGGGAGAAAACCCACTGTGCAGTACAGCATAACAGGATCAATATGGTGAGATGCACTTTCATTTTACTTCACTATTGTTATTGATCCTTTTTTTACTTCTCCATCTGTGGTCGAAATAATATAGTAGAACAGTTGATTTATACTTGTTAAGTTTAAATCGTTTTCTGGCCAATTATTTTGATAATCCGTAGTTTGAAAGACCACTTTGCCACGTTCGTCTAAAATCACGACTTCCGTATTTGTTCCCGTGGTATATTTTAAAGGTAAAACCCACGTGTCGTTTTTTAGGTCTCCATTTGGAGTTATAACATTTGGTATTTTATCTACATCTGGAAAAGGATCGATTCCTTCCTCAACCGTGAATTCGTATATTCTAGAACCTTCACAACCAGAAGTCTCTGTAATTACCACAGTATAATCACCAAACTCTGTAATATCATAGGTATTACCCGTAACAGATGTAATAAGCTGTGATTCAAAATACCATTGAAATTCAGGATTTATTGCCGTGTTTGTTATTTCAACTGAAAGTGTTTCACCATCTAATATATGATTAACTTCATCCACATTGATTTCACTTTCAAACAGTTCACTTACTAACTCAATGGAACCAGATGCCGAACATTCTCCCAAATCCACTTGAACCGAAAAAGTACCAGACTCATCGGTTTGGTACATCTGGTCAGTGGCGTCTGGTATTTCAACACCATCCTTAAACCATTGATAGCTATTTCCACCAATTGTGCTCAGGGTAGTCAGTCCTTGCTCTGGACAATATGGATTTCCGAGGCTTGATGCAATAGTTGCTTCGGCCTCACCTGATGCGTTGGCCTCGCTTATAGTTACGCGATTAGAAAATGAATTTGATGTACAACTGCCATAATTGGTCTCAACAAAAAAAGTACCTTCTTCACTTACAGAAAGTGTAGGCCCTTCGGCAACAAAAACAGACGTTGTTGCGCTTGTTTCTTTATACCAATAAAATGTTAGTGATGGATAATTAAGAGGTGAATCGTTATTTCCTGTCCCTGGATTATCAATTGTTAGCAAATAACTACCACCTGTACAATAAGCACCAGTTGAAACTAAGTTGTTTATAGTAAAAGGTGAATCCTGTAATTTGTAGTATGCAGCAAAAGCTACCGATTGAGAACTTGTTGCCGCAGGAGATGTACTTTTAATACGAATTTTATAATTTTCTCCAGAAGTTGTTTCGGGTATAGAAAAGCTTAAAGTAGCTGGTGAACTTGTAACAGAACCAGGAGAAGATGTGAAAACTGAAGTAGGACTAGAAAAACTACCATCAGCATCAGACATCTCTACAATAAACTGATTAGAAGCATTTACAGCTGACTCTGGCGAAAAGACAAATGTAACATTGAATGAATTAAAAGTTTCACTAGCGCAAGCTTGGCTAAAACCTAGATTTGGCTGGCCAATTACCAATTGCGCATTTGCTTGCCCTTGAAAAAAGAGCACAGCAAAGCAAAACTTAATAATCAATCTATTAACATTAGTAGTGTTTAACATTCTGTCTTATCGTATTTTTTTTATCTATAAGCTGGTATTATTTGTTATTTGAAAATTCTATTGAATAGTCATTTCAATAAAAGTCGGTCGTTTTTAGACTAAAGCCATCATAATTGACTAATCTTCATCATCGTCATCAATAAAATCGTTTGAAGCAATAATTCTGTTTACCTGTAATCTAAAATCTGGATTTCTAGTGCTTTTGGCAGCTATGAATGTTTCATCATCAGAGCCTTTAGCGTAGAGGTTGTCAAAAGCTCTACTACCGTACCAGCTCTCTAAATCATCATTGTTTGCATAATCCTTTTTGAATATATTTCCTTTACAGTTATTGAAGTAAGTTCTAGTAAATTGTATTTTTTCAAGGTTTTGTTGATTTAGTTGAATCTTGTTATCTAGAATAACTGCTGGATAAAAACCAGAGATAACGCTTTTGTTGATTGCAAATGATGTATCAGCACCAATGTAAATGGCTTCTTGCACTAAACCAACTTTCATATCTGACCTAAGGTCATCAGAAATATTTAACAATGTTAAGTTTTCTGCATTTACAAAAGTTTGTCTTTTGGATGTATCAGCATCTTCCTTATTATCGTATGATTTTACAACCATGCATCTAGAACCTTCGGCACTGGAGATATATGGTGTTCTTATAGCCAATGAATTGATTAACTGACACTGGGTACCATAGTTAAATTCATAATCATTTCTACTGGATCTGTATGAGACTAATTGTTCTAAAATTGCAGAACCACCAAGAATATTAAATGAGTTGCCGGCACAGTAACTCACCATAATGTTTTCCAATACGGTTTTATTACCCACACCAGCTAGAGTCAATGCGTTTAAGTAACCATAATCCTTGGTTCGTTTACCTGCAAATTCTATTCTGACATATTTTAGGATACCAGAGTTACTTTCAGTATTTTCCCCACCATAACCTATATCTTCTGTTGATGATGGACGTAGGCCATAATTGAGTGATGATTGTTTACCATAAGTATTTAACGGAGCATCTCCTAAAATAAATACTCCACCCCAATCACCTGGCTTTTTATTGCTTCTGCTGGAAGTGAAAACAATAGGATCGGTCTGTGTACCATTAGCCAATATCTTGGATCCACTACTAATGGTTAGAGAAGCTTTAGAATCAAAATCACCAATTATTACGGTTCCTGGCTCAATAGTCAATGTTGCACTGTCCGTAACAAAAACATCACCTAAAAGCAAGTAGATATCTCTTTTGTATAGTTTTGTGTCTTTTGAAATATTACCACTCAAAATCTGAGTAGGCTCTCCATATTCAGGTTGGCCAGGTTTAAATTCTGTCCATGAATTCAGCCAATTATTATAGCCGATTATTCCTTTTTCCTGCTGTGCTAAACAGTTGCTAAACACTAATAGAAAAATAAGCGCGGTTTGAATAAAATTTTTCATAGTCGTTTAATTCGTTTGTTAGATTTTGGATTTTTATTAAGTAATTGCCTCAAACATAGGAATAATACCTATGAAATACAAGAAAATATCGATGAAATACACATATTTTATATGTAATTAGTCTTTTTCCTACAAATAAATGATTTTTTCATAAGAGCATGAGGTAAGATTAATTAATTGTTAATCAGTAAATTGTAAGTTTGGCATATAAAAAAAACCTCGCAATATTTGCGAGGCTTTCTGCCTGAGGTCTTGTAATTTAGTCTTCCTTAAAATCGTTGTAGGTATGCAGTGCTTTTAAAGTAGATTCATAGAACAGAATTGCGGCTATCAGGTCATTGGTGTCGGAGTAGGGCAGAATTTTAGTTTGAAATTCTACTGTACTATCAAAATAGTCACCAGAAGCTTCAATGTTATCTTCTAGAGCTTTTTTATTCTCCTTAGTTTCCGGTATACCTAAAGAGGCCATTGTAACACCTGGTTTAGTAGCAAATGCTATGTTTGGTAGAATATTAACAATTACTTCTATACGTTCTATATATAATGTCAGTAATTCACCTTTTGACATTTCATCTAGTTGATCACGGCTATGGTACTTAGATATATTTACTTTACCACTGATTATACTTTGTGAGTTGTCATTTTTCTTTTTGGTTTCAGCTTTTTCTTGGGCGTGGCCTAAGCCTATCATAAGGAAAAAGATGGCACTAA
Source organism: Leeuwenhoekiella palythoae (assembly GCA_964221315.1). Lineage (GTDB taxonomy): Bacteria > Bacteroidota > Bacteroidia > Flavobacteriales > Flavobacteriaceae > Winogradskyella > Winogradskyella palythoae_A. Next base: position 96,901 of record CAXPYI010000013.1, read on the forward strand.
ATAAAGTAAGTTTTGCTTTCATATTTATGGTTTTGATTTGGACTAACGGAGACAAATCTATACAAAATAATAAGAAAAACAACTAAAATTTGTCTTTTTTCACGAAAAAATTTTAACACTTTAAGTGCATATTTCATGGATAAACGGCGTATTTAGTGGATTAAGTGCATATTTTACCGACGAAATACTTTCTGATTTTTTAATGAATTGATAGACTATTACCCATGAAAAAAATATAAAAATCCACCATAAGCAATTCAAAATGGTATCAAAAAATTAAAACTTTTTTGAATCATAACTGAAATGGTTCTTTTCTAATTTCATCATTTTACTAAAGTATTTCATCGTCATTTTTTACACCTAATTTCCTTTTGTCGCAAAAATTTGGCATTTATATGATTTTTAAGGATTTGGAGGTTTTTTGATACAACTTTGGTGTAACCCAAATCCAATACATCATGAAAAATCTTGTAGTTGCCATTTGTCTTATTTGTTTTTACAGTGCAGTAAATCCTGTTTACGCACAGGAAAGTCCAATTTACGATAAGGCCAAAGATCTGTTGAGTAATACAGATACCATTCCAGATTTTAGATCCAAGACCAATAAATTAAAGTTGACTGGTGTAATATACCAAAGTGATGGTGTTACTCCTGCAAAGGATGTTATTGTGTTTATTGAACAACCAGACGAAAATGGTGATTTTGATTTAAGACGTTCGGGTGATAATCGCTATGTATTCCACAGAAGTTGGGTGAAAACAGACGAGGACGGTAGATATACATTTTACACATTCGTTCCTGGTAACGATAGGCGTTATAACCAGATGCAACAAATATTTCCTATTATAAAAGAAGCCTCTAAACCAGAAATTCAATTAGAGTCACTACTATTCGATAATGACCCTCTATTGACCAAGCGTTGCAGAAAGCAATTAACCAAAAAAGGACATACGGCAAGAATTTTAACCACAGAAAAACAAGATGGTATATGGGTTGCCAACAAAGACATTGTATTACCTGAGCATACTGAACCAAGTAAATAAGTCAGCATACATTAATTAACCGCAAGAGCCTTGAATTTCTATTCAGGGCTTTTTTTATTAAATATTCCAAACCCTTAAAAAGAACATTAAAAATTTTATCTTTAGCTATCCCTTATTAATTACTCAATTATTAATGCTGTTGACTCCATATAACTCTTTATGGATATACAATTTTTTTATTTAATATAAAGATAAATCACTATGTCACAACCAACCACATTTCACCTAGGACTTACTATGGCAGGTGCTGTTTCTGCCGGAGCATACACAGCCGGATTTATGGATTACATACTAGAGGCCTTAACAGAATGGGAGAAAGCAAAAAAATCTAATGACAAAAATATTCCCAAACACAATGTAATTATCGATGCCATTGGTGGCGCTTCCGCTGGCGGCATGGTGAGTATGATTACGGCATTAGCACTTTGTGACAATAACCATAAACCCGTAAAGGAAGTAGCTGATACAAAGACAGGCAATATTCTCTATGACAGTTGGGTATTCTTAGATGACGACGACAGTCTATACAATGGTAGCAATAAAGGAGAAACCACATTTAAAAAAATGTTGTCCAATACAGATCTTGCTGATAAAAAAGGGGCTCCTTCATTATTAAATTCTGAACCCATTGATAGAATTGCGGAAAACATTTTTGAAAAACTTCCCAAAAACTGGAGTGTAAAAAACTTTCCAAGCTATGTTTCTGATGATTTGCGGATATTACTTACCATTACCAGTTTAAGACCAGTTGATTACAAAGTGGGTTTGAGTCGATTAAAGTCTAAATTTCTCAAAACCATTCCGCCATCGCATCGTATTAGCAATCATGATATCGTTGCTCATTTTAAAATCAACTACAACGATACCGACTCTAATGATGTAGAAAATTATTTGCCATTTAGACCTGTTTCAAATCCAGAAACATCAAATAACAAAGATTTCTTGATAAAGGTCACAAAAGCTACAGGTGCCTTTCCGGTTGGATTATCTCCTCGTTATTTTAAAAATGAATTTTCCAAAACCTACGTGCAGAATAGCTTAAGCAAACGCAAAAGGTTCACAGCCAATATGGATATTGACTTTGATGACATGAATTCCGAAGACTTTGATTTTACGGCAGTAGATGGCGGAGCAATAAATAACGAGCCCTTTGATGAAGTTTTACGCTGTCTAAAATCCAATCATGGGGAGATCAATGCCAAAAACCCGAAATATGGCACTATAATGATTGACCCTTTTCCGAATTTTAAGGACGAAACAACTGATGAAGAACCTCAACGGGAGATTAAGAGCATTTTAGACATTATCGGTCATCTAGTGCCAACAATTCTTAACCAAGCGCGAAATAAACAAACGGATACTTATGGCACGGATTTGTTTAAACTCATGGCTTACCCTCTAAAATATAAGACATTAGGCGATTTAACCGAAGAGCTAAAGTATCCTTTGGCAACTGGTGCAATCGGTGGGTTTGGTGGTTTTTTGGATATAGAGTTTAGAAAGCACGATTTCTTTTTAGGACGAAAGAACGCCAAGAACTTTCTACGAGGATTTTTATTTTTAGAATACGACGCAGAAGATCCAAAAAATCTATTCTATGGTATAAGTCCAGAAGCTGTGGAAAAATTCAAAAAAGAAGACAATGGTAAAGTCTATTTGCCAATTATACCAGACGTTAGCAAATTAGATCCAAATGATGAACCTAACCCTTCAAAATATAAAATACAAAAGACACCAAAATTTGATGCAAGAGCTTTTAAAACACTTAAAACGCCAATTAAAAATCGTGTAAAAGCCATCTTGAAAGCTGAATTAAGAGGTAGAATTAACAATTGGTGGCTAAGACAAGCTATTGGTCTGTTTAGAGGTACCATTGCTAAAAAAATAACCAATTGGGTTATCGAAACCATTGAAAAAGATTTTAGAAAACGTGGTATGTAAACATCATTTTCATTTGCAATAATTTTTGAAGTGATTACGATAATAAATACTCATAATCCATACTAATTTTATAATAGATAGATCATAGTGTTCTATCACAACTTAAAAATTATTTGATTATGAGCAAACCATGGCAAGATAAAGCAAAAGGCAATTGGAACATTGCCAAAGGTAAACTGAAACAAGAATGGGGAGAACTTACCGATGATGATTTAGATTACAAAGAAGGTAAGGAAGATGAGCTGCTTGGACGCATTCAGAAGCGTACAGGAGAATCTAAATCCCGTATTAATGAGTTTTTAGACGACCTAAAGTATTAATTAGACCATTAATTTATAACCTAAAATCCCACACTTGTGGGATTTTTTTAACTGCTTATTTACCAAAATATAAAACAGCAAATCATTTCAATTAAAATCTATATCAATAGCGTTAAACATTTCCTATTTAAAAAAGTAGCTTAGATTTTAAAGAAAAAAAATAGAATGATAAAACCAAAAGAAACAGCACCTGAATTACATATAAACCTTGTTAATGGTACAACATGGCGGTTAAGTGAACAATCACCAGATCTCTTTACCATGTTATTATTTTACAGAGGTAAACATTGCCCGCTTTGCAAAAAGCAATTGGAAGAACTCCAGAATAAGCGCTCAGAATTTACAGATCGTGATGTAAACATCATTGCCATTAGTTCTGACAACGAGGATGTCGCAAAGGCAACCTACGAAGAATGGGATATTGACGACATTCCTCTAGGTTATGGTTTTTCCATTGATGATGCCAGGGAATGGGGCTTATTTATTTCGGAAGGCATAAAAGATGAGCCTGAATATTTCACTGAACCAGGATTTTTTCTGGTGAAACCAGACCGTACGATTCATTGGGAGTCCATACAATCCATGCCTTTTGCCAGACCTACATTTGATCATATCCTTAAGGGTATCGACTATATTAAAAAAGAGGATTATCCAGCGAGGGGAGAAGCATAAAACAGTTAATCATTAAAAATAAAAAATCATGAGAGTACAACCATATTTAGCATTTAAAGGAGATTGTAAAAATGCGCTAGAGCATTACCAATCTATATTAGGAGGTAAGATCGTAAATGAACAAACCTATAACGACGTTGAAGCCGACATACCTGGCGATTATCGCAATAAACTACAGCACGCTGAACTTAAAGGCGATGGTTTCCATATAATGGCTTACGATGCATCACCAGATACACCATTGACCAATGGTACCAATATTAATATGAGTATTGATGTTGATAGTAAAGAAAAAGCAGCATCCATTTTTAACGCATTAAGTAAAAGTGGTACCGTCCATACACCATTTCAGGAAATGAACTGGGATGCTTGTTACGGCAGATGCTCAGACAAGTATAATGTCAGTTGGATGGTGAACTATAAAAAGCAAGGTTAGTTTATTAGTTAGCCAGATTATTAATTAGGTCTTATTTTAATTAATAATCTAAAAGCACAGTTTTAACGACTGTGCTTTTTGCTTTTTGTCACTTTGTAAAACATTTTGATTGTACTTCATTGTAGGAAAAATCGATAGCTAACCCGAATATGACCCGCTTATGACCCGAATTAGACCCGAATTAGACCCAAGTGTGCTATGCTTAAGCTATTAGACATTATAAATTGTTGTATATTACTTATTCCGTTTAATTATTGTGATCTTCAACCTACACATTAAAACCATGACATACATGTTAATTATTACGCAAACAGCTTCTGAAACCATTACTGAATCCATAGCAGGCTATTATGAAAAATTCTTAGCGCTATTGCCACGTATTGCTCTGGGTATTTTGGTGATAGTCGCTGGTGTCCTCATCGCTAATTTTCTTACCAGTATTTATAGGAAGCGTATCTTAAAAAGAGCTGAAGACCCTTTAATGGCCAGATTTTTGGCTCAAGCAATAAAGATTATATTAGTGATTATCGCCATACTGCTAGCGTTACAAGTTGCCGGATTAAGTGGTGTTGCCACAGGCATACTTACTGCAGCTGGTGGTGCTGCCATTATTCTGGGTTTTGCGTTTCAGGATATAGGGAAGAATTTTTTGGCAGGTATTATACTGGCTTTTAACCGACCGTTTAATATCAATGATACCATTAAAATCGATAATCACTTCGGAAAGGTAAAGGCTTTGAATTTTAGGTATGCACATGTTAAAACCTTTGATGGTCGGGATATCTATATCCCTAATAGTGATGTACTTACCAAGCCCGTTGAAAATTATACGGCTGATGGTTTTTACCGTAAGGACTTTGTTGTTGGTATTGGCTATGAAGACGATATCGATGCCGCCAAACAGATCATTGTAGATGTACTAGACAGTAATGACTATATTATACATGATGACGAGGATCACGAAAGCTTTGTGATCGAAGATGAGCTCGCCGCAAGTACCGTTAACCTGAGGGTCTTCTTTTGGGTAGATACCTTTGATTACCGAAAGTCAGCGGCTGTTACACAAGGTAATATCATTAGAGAAGTGAAAGAGGCGCTAGAGTCTAAAGGCTTTAATCTACCTGCGGATATTAAAGAATTGAAGCTATATGGTAATGAGGAGGATATTCCGTTGCGTGTAAAACAAGACCTGAATGATGCTGAAAAGAGAACATAAAAAAAGTGAATTTAGATTAGGCTATCTAAATTCACTTTATCATATTATTCTTCAGTTGGCATTACCCGTCGAAGTACAATGGGTATATTCTCAGCTATTAAATCTTAAGCACCCCATATATGATAGATGAAATATACAAAAATAATTGTTAGTTTTCAATGTAATTAACATAATCTTATTGTTTTGAGCCCAAAAGTGTTATCTAACAAAATTTGCTTCATTGCTCTCTATTGACTTCTTCAGCTAGCAGTACAGCCTAAGCCTTACTTTTCTTTAGCCACCTGGCCACTAATCCGTCTATTAATCCATGGCTCTTTTTGTGATTGTTTACAGCGGTTTTAAAGTTGTTTGACTGTCGGAATGCTTTATTGGCATTATTTGCGTGCTCATCGCCAAGATTTTGAAATGTTTTAGTAATCCCCATATACTACTGATTGTGTTAGTTTTACAATCTTGTGAAGTTAATTTCAAATCAAAATGCTTATTGACCGCTTTCAGAAACTTTTTAACTCATTTGAATAATCAGTGGTTTTACATAGCCCGTATATTCCACAAGCATTGCGCCTTAAATTTTAGAGTATGCATAAGAATTCTCCATATAAAATGTTAAGCTTTTTGTAAAGTTTTATATTTTTTCTATTTCGTTCTTTGAACTGTTATATAGCCCATACCTTTGCAGCGTTTTAAAATAAAAATAAACAGATAATTATGAGTACAGTAAAGGAAAATGACGTCGTAAAAGTCCATTATACCGGTAAGCTTACAAACGGGCAGGTATTTGATAGTTCCCTAGAGCGAGAACCCTTAAAGGTAGAATTAGGCAAGGGGCAATTGATACCAGGTTTTGAAAGAGGACTTATTGATATGGCAGTAAATGAAAAGAAAACGATAACCATACCTCAAAAAGATGCTTATGGAGAAGTTAACGATAAGCTTTTTCATAAAGTTTCTAAATCACAATTACCAGAAGATATGAATCCTGAGGTAGGTATGGGTCTTGTTGGTACCGATGCACAAGGTGACCAACAACAATTTAGAATTGTACAAATTGAGGATCAGAATATTATTGTTGATGGTAACCATCCATTAGCTGGACAAGATTTGGTTTTTGATCTTGAGGTTGTGGAGATTGTATAAGACACCTATCCATAAAAAAAAGCTTTACCGAGGGGTAAAGCTTTTTTTTATTTGACCGCTATGGCTTTGGCATTAACGAATTTTTTTACTTATTTGTGGCTACTGTTTCCTTAGTTGCTGGTTTATGGTTTTAAAAGTTTTGTTATCTGTTGTTGTGCATAATTATGGAAAACATCCAGATTTTAATAATATTTCTATTTTCAATAGGAGTTTCAGCACAAAATATAACTGAAATTAATTCTGACTTGAAACTATCTGATTCGCTGACTTACGAAACAGAAGTTCGAATTTATCAAGGTGGTGGAATAACCAATTATTCTTCACTTTTTAGGATGTTTAAAAACAAATCGGACAAATGGACTGCGGAATTTTACGAGCACTATGCAAAGGTTGAAGAACAAGCGGAACTGCGGACTGAAAAGCGAACTCTAGAATCAAAAAATGATATGGAATTTGTTTTTCAAAACTTTGTCCGGAGTCACATTTTGGACTTGCCAAATTTGTGCGAAATTCAATGGAAGCTCATAACTCGCGGAGATGTGAAAAAAATAAAAAGAATACACCGAGGAGAAGAGGTTGAAAAATATGAGATAATGAGCAAGCAAGTTGGTATTCTAGATGGGGAAGGATTTAAAGTTCAGGTTAAAGGATGGAATAGGACAAACGAATTTGAGTTTTCCAATCCTGACGGTTATTTAAGGCATTATCCAGAAATTGACGAACTAATATATATGTGCGAGATTTTAAACACTATCCGAACCGAATTTGGAATATGGAAAAAATAACTATGCACAACAACGTATAACGCACATTGCTTCTGACCCTACCACCCGCGAAAACCACGGTTGAAAACAACGGTTCGGTTTTAATTGGTATTTTTGAGCCAACGCAACGTGGCGTTATACAATACCGTTGGCGTGCATTTGTGAAAACCGAGTAAATGATTAAAAACAGTAAAATATCGAGTAATATAAATCAATGGAATATTGAATATGACCAAAATGAATTCGTGTCTAATGAAAATTGGTTGGTTACCGCTGAAAAGACTGAGGATATTTTGCAATTGAGTCACGTTTATGAAGAAGGTCCAATTTTAGATGTTGGCTTTTACAGAAAGAATTATAAAATTTATGTGATTTATAATAATGATTGGGACAATCCGAAAGAAGTGTTTGAATCAAATATAACAGAATCTATAACGGATAAACTTTATGAATTGATTGACAAATACGCAAATGGATAATTATGAGTAGGTCAAAAAAGAAAACAAAGATTCACGGAATTACAACTGCAACATCTGAAAAAGAAAATAAACAAGATGCGAATAGAAAATTTCGGAGAATTGTAAAACAGAAACTTAAATCAGATGAAACTGACTTACCAAAATTACGTGAAGTATCAAACGTATGGAGTTTTGATAAGGACGGAAAAAGGTATAATCCAAAAATGACTGAAAAAGAGTTACGAAAATAAAAAACGACACGCCTACAATGAACTAAAGGTAATTTAGATAGGAAAAGAGCAGGGATTCGCATTGTTGACGGAATCTAAAGTTCCTACGGCTATAATAATCTTACTCTGCTCTTTTGTTCTTTCTGGTTAAAGTCTCTAATTTA
>CAXPYI010000014.1:0-86922 GCA_964221315.1 Leeuwenhoekiella palythoae
TCTTTAATAAACAACTTTTCAAGCACATCAAGATTTTTGAAAATTTGATTTAAGTCATCTTGATTTACATTGGTATTTCGCTTTTGTTTCAAAGTTATTCTATGATTTTTTCAAATAACACACAACGGTCTCGGCTATGAGTAGTTGCGTGGGTTAGGTCTTAACTTTGCAAGTACACACCAAACTGAAAATCCGCGAGGATTTTCAGAAGTAGCACAGAACAAGCAATTACTTATAGCCATTGTTGTGCGTTCGTTTTTATATTTTTTTCCAAACTGTATTCGCTATTGCACAATTTTTTTTGCTACTGTTTATTTTTATTGTATGCGAATAATATTTAAAATCATTATCTTCTGATTCAGTTTTTTCCAATTCTTTAGTTAACGAAATTATGTTGTCTCCATAATGAGCCTCCGAAACAAATCTACCGTCAATGGAATACAAATTGTAGTTGTTGATAATTTCGTCTGGAATTGACTCAACTACCCATTGTAAATATCTAATGTTGTTGACGTGTCTTATCATATCTGTATCGTATCTGTTAACCTTAAAGGATAGTTGAAAGTCCGCAACATCAATTGGTTCAATTTTTTTGGAAATATCTGCTCTAATTGATAAATCGTTGGATTCAGACCACTTTTCTTTTATTTCTTCAAATATTTGTGTTGGTCTTCGTCTTGCAATATCAAAGAATATCCATAAACCTTTTGCACGTCCAATTATATTGTTTTTTTCGTCATAAATAATGTTTTCTCTAAACCCTTTAATACTTGAGTATTTCGACATCCAAGTTCTAATGGTAATTTTTTCTTTGTATTTTGGATATCGCTCCATTTGCATTATTCCAGAGATTAAAACCCAACCTATATTTTTATCAGCTAACTGATACAAACTATTATTTATTGATTGGCAATGTTCGGCAGCCGTTTCTTCTAACAGCGTAAGCATAGTTGTTGGCGAAGCAACTCCAAACTCATTCATCTCGAAATATCTTAATTCAAATGATTTGTCAAAATAATTTTTAGACATATACTATTCAATTTTAAATGACGCACAACGGTCTCGGCTATGTGTAGTTGCGTGGGTTAGCACTGAACTTTGCAAGTACACACCAAGTTGGAAATTCCGCAGGAATTTCCAAAGTAGGCAAGAACAAGCAATTACTTATAGCCATTGTTGTGCGTAGTTATTTTTATTCGTCCATTTGGCTTTCCCATTCATCTGCAAAAACCAAAAGTTTGTTTTCTCTAATATGTTTGTATTGTTCAGTTGTCAAATAAATTAATTCTGCACCATCTCCATACAAACTGTAAAATTTTCCGTTTAATTTGTTCTCTGCTATTACATCATTCATATATTCAAAAAATCTCGTATCAATCCAATCTCCGTCAACTTTGAATTCCGTTTCATAAGTTTTGTTGTTGAAATCAAAAGACAATGAAACAGTCTCTTTTTGTAAATCAAAGCCATCGTTGATATTTGTAGGATTAAATTCTTGATGCGAGATTTTCGAGTATTCAGATACGATTTCCTCGTATGGATTTTCCAGGTTTCCTAACTCCACATCAAAAGACAATATTACTTCTGGGAATGAAATCAGAACATCATTAAGGTTTTTATTCTCTTTTTCTTTAACTGCCTCAATGCTTTTTGCCAATTGGTCTTTATCTAAATGAGCCAATAAACCTAACTTTTGATATTCTTTAATTACATTATCAATCTTTGTTGTTGTCAAAGGATTTTTAAAGCTTTCATAGCTCAAGTCCCAATAACTGTCTGCATATCGAAACATTTTGAGTTGATTCTTTTTTAATGCTACAATTCCAAAATATTGGTGGGCACTTCCTTGTTTGTGATTATGGCTTGATTTGATTAAATGTAATCTGTAAGGTGATTGAGAATCTTTCAGAACTTTATTGAAGATTTGATAATACTCTTGTTCATCGATTTTACCTAAATAATTGTTGTCTTTTCCAATGTCGTCAGGTGAAATAAAACTCTTTTGTTTGTATGTTTTTCCGTTTGATTTTATGGAAGTAATTAAGTCGTGAGAAATAAAGTCACTAAAAGACTCTGTCGAATCTACTTTAATCTCAAATTTGAAGTCGGTAAAGTCTAATTCAGGTAAAATCTTGGAAGTCAGTTTATGAATTTTCTCTAAATAAATTTTCGGGTCGTTAGAGTATTTTGATAAATCGAAAAATCTCGCTTTCTCGCAATAATCAATAAGTTGAAAGGGCGACTTTAGCTTATTATCTTTAATGTCTGATTTTAATCTGTCATTTTCTTTTTTGTCAATAATTCCATTTTCAAAAAGACCTTTTCTATAAGAATCAAGTCTTTCAATACTCATCCATTCCTCAAAGTTGACTTGACTGGTTAAGTCAGGTAAAAATTGAAAAAGATGGACGTATTCGTTGTTGTTTATTCTGTCTGATTGCTCACTAAATTGTTTGTCGTTTATAAGCTCAACCTTTTTTAATTTTGTGAGATACCCAAGAAGTAAATCATTTATTTGATTTTGTTCGGCTTCTTTCAGTTTCTCGTCTCCAAAGTCCATTACGGTTCCAAAACTCGAATAGTGATAGCCTGTTTGTTTTTTAAATTCCGCTTGAAATAGTGCATAAATGTATTGTCCGTTTGTCAACTGTTCTTCGGCTCGAGAAAGTAATTCAGTCATTTCTTTGGCTTGTTCAGAGTTGACAAGTTTTATGTCAATCAATTCTTGAATTTTAGATTTCATATTTTGTCCACTCACAGAATTTGTAATTAGAAAAGTCAGAATTAGTATGTAGTTCGTGAGTTTTGTCATAATTACGCACAACGGTCTTGGCTATGAGCAGTTGGGGATTTTAAGCCTAAACTTTTCGGTTTAACACAGACCTTTATTTTTATATTATATTTTCGGATAAGCAACTAAACCCCAATTGCTTATAGCCGTTGTTAGCCACTGGCTTTTTATTCTTCTATTTGATCTAAAATCCAATTTATCCAACTCGAAATTGTCGATGAACGTCTTTTAAATGTAGATTCAGAATTGACATTGAATAAGTTGGATTCTTTCATTATTTCAACTATTTCGTCTTTATTTGGTGATTCTCCTTTTTTGAAATAGAAATTTAGAGCTTTATTAAACACTAAATGTGAAAGAATTAGTTCGATAAATTTTTGTTGTCTGTCGATTATAGACAAATTGAAAAGTTTTTGCCCATTTTCAGTTAAGAAATAAATAATTTCTCCGTTCTCTTGCTTTTTGTCAATCAGACCTAAATATCTTCCTGCATCAGTATAATAATTGGTTTGTCTAACATTAAAATCGTAATTGTCAGTTATATACTCTCTATTTAATATTTTATTTTCATTTAATAACTCGCATAAGTTTATTACTCTTTCAAAAGAGTCGGCTTGTGGAAAAGGAATTGCAGGTTCTTTTACAATTTTGACTTGATTTAATGTCTTTTGTATAAGTTCTAAATTTATTGCTCCATCTCTAATTGCGTATTTCTTTTCGCGAATTAATTTTATGGAATTGTAATGAGTTGGGTCTTCAAAAACATATTCTTTAAAATGAAAAATTCCATTTGAATATGTTAAAAATAAAGGTCTAACTTTTTTAGAAACCTTATTTTCCCATAATTTATACGGATAGAAAACTTGACGTACTAAAAAGTCCTTTGATATTGAATTTTTAGCTTCAATTAAGTTTAAAGATTCTATGCCTTCGTAACCACCGTCAATTTCGATTTGTGAATTATTTACATTAATGTTTAAAAGTGATTTTTTTGAATTAATGTTAAAGTCAAATGATAAAGAACTCATTCTACCACTAACAGTAGGTTTTAACTCTTCGTCTTGAACAAAGTCTTCAATTATACCTGAAACATAAGCACAATTTAATGCAGTAGATTCGCTTGTGATATTGTTGAAATCGATACTTTCTAAATAATTAGGAAAGTCAATTTTTGTTATCTCTGTATCGTTGTTTTCAAAGTCTTTAAATGTGTCAAAGTCAGAAATTATATAACTGCCTCTTGAAATTGGAAGTATAGAAAAGTTATTATTAGAAAATATTTCTGGTAATTGAGATTTAAAGTCAAATTTCGTCATTAAACGAGCTTCTCTAAACTCATTTATTGCTGATGCTTTAATTTCATAAAAGCCTTTTGCGCTTACTTTTTCGGAAATCTTGTATTTTTCAAATAGCTTGTTCCAAGCGATGTCATTTTTAGAATTACTCATAGTTACGGATTAAAACTTCGTCTATTTCTCCACGTTTTTTTGCATTTGAATTAATAGAACGATTTGCTTTCACATAACTTATTTTATAGTCTTTATATAAATCTTCTATGAATTGTGTAGCCGAATTTGAAAGCAAAAAATTAATTCCTTTTTCATTTAATTTATTGCACAAATCTCTCAACCTAACTTGCTCATACATATCAAATCCGCCTTGAACATAACCTGTAAAGTTTGAACTTGCTGAAACTGGATGATAAGGTGGATCAAAATACACAAAAGATCCTTTTTTAATCCCTTTTAATGCTTCTTCAAAATCTCCATTGAGAATGGTAATTTTATTTGTGTTTAAATATTTACTAACAGCTCTTATTGTAGTTTCATTTACAATATTTGGATTTTTGTATCTACCGAATGGCGAATTAAACTCTCCCGAGTTATTTACACGATAAAGTCCGTTATAACAAGTTTTGTTTAAGTAGATTACTCGTGAAGCTTTTTTTATATTGGATAAGTTCTCAAAATTGTCCTCTCGATCTAATGCTCTTAAATCATAAAAATAGTCGGATTCGTTTTTGTGCGTTTTTAAATCAGATATTAATTCTTCAGGATTTTCTTTTATTGTTTGATAAACATTAATCAACTCTTCATTGAAGTCGTTTATTACAGCATTTTTAGGTTGAAGATCAAATAAAACTGCTCCGCCACCAATAAATGGCTCGTAATAATTTGTGTAATTTTTCGGGATCAGTTCTTTAATAGCAGGCATTAATTGTCTTTTTCCGCCAACCCATTTCAAAAAAGGTGCTATTAATTTATTTTTCTTCATTTACTACTTTAAAAATCACGATCTACAAAGTAACAAAAAAGTTCTTATTTTAAATTGGATTACGGATTTTTTTTTCAGCTTGTGGCTAACTGGTTATATAAAAACAAATATAACAATTTATGGATATGAGCCACCAGATAACAATACTTTGCGGTTGCGCTTTTCAGAATCAGATAGGCTGTTCAGAGCAGAGTCCAATGGGCTTTGTATTTGCATTAAATCACTTTGGGCGACATGCGTATATATCATGGTCGTTTCTGGTTTGGCATGGCCTAACAACAGTTGTATATGTCTCAAATCAACACCATTCTCTAAGAGATGAGTGGCATAACTATGGCGCAACACATGCGGAGTAACTCGCTTTGTTATTCCTGCTAACTGACAACTGCGTTTTAAGAATTTTCTAATACTCACAGCCGAATATGGGCCTGCAGATCTACCCTCAAACAGAAAAGAAGTCGGCCTGTAAGTAGATAGATAATTTAATAGCAATGGCCGCAAAGCTTCGCTCATCACAACATTTCTGTCCTTCCTGCCCTTACCAAGACGTACCGAAAGATGGTTGCGGTCAAAATCAATAGCTTCAATTTTTAAGTTAATCAACTCTCCTACTCTCAATCCACACGAATACAACAACCCTATCACAGCTCTGTGTTTAAGGTTTTTGGTAACCTGTATCAGCCGTATAACTTCATTTGGCGAAAGTACCACAGGTAATTTTTTCGAAGGTTTCGGACGCTTTATATTTTCTATTGCTATTTGCGGTAGCGCACAATGTGCAAAGAGATATTTTAGTGCACTTACGCTTTGGCGGTGACTGCTAATGCTGAAATTTTCCTTGGCGAGAACATCTTCCATAAACCTGTCCACATCTTCCTGTTTCAAATGCTCAAGCGCAGTAGCCCTATGATAGTATAAAAACCGAAGTGAAAAATAGCCGTAACTGCGAACAGTACTTTTACTGAGCCGCTTTCCTTCCAGAAATTTAGTATACGATTTAAGCGTGTCTTTGTATAACGGTGTTAACTTGGCAAACATAGCCGACATGGTCATAGCTGGCTTTTGCTTTTTTATAGGTTGGAAGGGTTTTTTGACCTGTTTAAAGCAGGAATAATCCACATAATACCCATGTTGGGTAAAATAGGTATAAAGCTCATGAATACGTTGTTTAGCATAAGGCGTATAAAATGTTCTGTGGGTTGCAGACCATCGGGTGCCTTTAAAACCCATAACTATGGTTTTGGTCGTATCGCAATACTCAAATCCTATGGCGACCATATTTTGGTTGTTATGCCTTAGTTTATTAAGTATGATCGATTTTTTCATTTACACATCGTTAACCGTCTGTAAATTAAAGAAAATAAACCAATTAAAGAGCTAAAAATTAATTTTGCTATGGTTTGTAGCATCAAATTGAACTGAAAAGGAAACGTGCCACGTGGTTTCCTCGCACAACAAAAGACTTTTTTCTTATTCCCCTCCTAAGCCTGTCCAAGGTATTTTTGGTCTTTAAAAAAGTAAGAGCACATTAAAAAACCAACAACGATCAACTAACAACCAACAACTAACCCCAAACCGTCACCAAAACATGGCAATTAAATAGGAAACCCTTAATTTTGCACACAAATACACCCACCGTTTGAAACTCAAAAAAACAGAACTCAAAACCTTTTTAGACCAAAAGGCCAACCAATACAACAACCCTAAGTTTATAGCGTCCGATCCCATACAAGTGCCACATCAATTCTCTAAAAAAGAGGATATAGAGATTGCCGCCTTTTTAACCGCAACCATCGCTTGGGGAAACCGAAAGAGCATTATCAACAATGCCAACCGTATGATGGAGTTGATGGACCACTCCCCTTTTCAATTTGTAATGCAGCATCAAGAGCAAGACCTAGACCATTTTGAGGGCTTTGTACACAGAACATTCAATAGCCAGGATTTAAGGCAGTTTATCAAAAGCCTAAAACATATCTACCTAGCACACGGAGGACTGGAAAACACATTCTCAAAACATGCAGAAAAAGCATCCCTTCAACATAGCATCCACCAATTTAAAAAGCTTTTCTTTGAAATACCACATTTACAGCGTAGCCAAAAACACGTCAGCGACCCACTTAAGAATTCCGCAGCAAAACGCATCAACATGTACCTAAGGTGGATGGTACGCAACGACAATGCAGGAGTAGACTTCGGCATTTGGAAAAGCCTCTCACCTGCCCAACTCAGTTGCCCATTGGATGTTCACTCAGGCAACGTCGCCCGAAAGTTGGGCCTACTAACCAGAAAACAAAATGACGGCAAGGCACTAACGGAATTAGACAGCAATCTACGTCAATTAGACCCACACGACCCAGTCAAATACGATTTCGCACTATTCGGACTAGGGGTTTTTGAAGGGTTTTAAATACAATAAACTTATTTCATATCTTTAGCAAAATTACGGTACACCGTCAGTTCGAGTGATTTTCTGTCAAGCTGAGCGCAGTCGAAGCCAAGAAAATTGTATCGAGAACCATAACTCAAATTAACACATAAACAAGAACAAATGAGACTAAAAATAACACTACTCCTCACCCTTTGCCTAACCTTCAGCTTTTCCCAAGACCTAAAAATCCCAGTAGACACAGCCTATGTCACCACAAATACGGTTACCATAAAAGGCAAACAAGTCAATTACAGAGCAGAAACAGGCTTTCAACCCGTTTGGGATGAAGAAGGCAAAATGATAGCCTCATTGTATTACACCTACTACAAACGCACCAACGACAGTAAAGGCAACAACCGACCAATCATCTATTCCTTTAACGGTGGCCCAGGCTCAGCTTCCGTCTGGATGCACATCGCCTACACAGGCCCAAAAATCCTAAAGATAGATGACGAAGGCTATCCCATACAACCTTATGGAGTAAAGGACAATCCTAATTCCATATTGGATGTAGCAGATATTGTGTTTATCAACCCAGTGAACACGGGTTATTCGCGAAAAGTAGCCGACAGGGACGGAAAGATGCCAGATGATAAATTGTTCTTCGGTATCAATGCAGACATTAAATACCTGGCCAGTTGGATGAATACCTTTACCACACGTCATAACCGTTGGGAATCTCCAAAGTATATCATTGGCGAAAGCTATGGAGGTACTCGTGTTATGGGTCTATCTTTGGAACTTCAGAATAGTCAGTGGATGTACCTCAATGGTGTGATATTGGTCTCACCTGCAGATTATAAAGTACTACGTGTTGGCGGACCATTAGCTTCTAGTTTGAATTTACCTTACTACACAGCAGCAGCGTGGTACCATAAGGCCTTATCACCAGAACTTCAAAATAAAGACTTATTGGAAATTTTACCCGAAGCTGAAAATTTTGCCATCAATACATTATTGCCAGCCATAGCCAAAGGTTGGTCGTTAACAGATGCTGAAAAACAAGCCGTAGCCCAACAGATGAGTTACTATTCTGGCCTATCGGAAAAAGTAATTTTGCAACAAAATTTGGATGTACCCAACCGTTTCTTCTGGAAAGAACTACTTAGAGATAAAACCGGTGAAACCATAGGACGATTGGATTCAAGATACATAGGAATCGATAGGGTTGAAACAGGCACAAGCCCAGATTATAGTGCAGAGCTCACCTCTTGGTTACATAGTTTTACTCCTGCTATTAATTACTACATTCAGAATGAACTGAATTTTAAAACCGACGTAAAGTACAACGTCTTCGGAAATGTAGGCAATTGGGATAGAACCAATGATGACACAAGAGATAATTTAAGACAAGCTATGGCTCAAAATCCTTATCTAAAAGTATTGACACAATCGGGTTATTATGATGGTGCCACAACATATTTCGCTGCAAAGTATTCACAATGGCAGATAGACCCAAGTGGAAAGATGAAAGACCGTTTTTCTTTTAAAGGTTACAGAAGTGGCCATATGATGTACCTGCGAAATGAAGACCTCATACAGGCCAATGACGATTTGCGTGAGTTTATTAAGAACTCAGCATCAAATGGAAAAGCAGCAAAGTATTAGCTCCTGAAATAAGCTCACAATGACAAGTACTGGCTTTGTCATGCTGAATTTATTTCAGCATCTTAGACTTAAAGAGAAAATTAGATTCTGAAATAAATTCAGAATGACAAACCGAGGGGAAATTGAATTACAAAAGAAATATAACTACATATATTGTTATCATGACTGTCACACTGAGCTTCGGTCACTGAGGTTACTCGAAGTGGTCGAAGTGTCGTTTCAGTATTAAAATCAAAAAAAGGCTTCCAAAGTGGAAGCCTTTATCAATATTATTTGAACATAATACGTTTACCCTTTCAACCAAGCGGCTCTCAATTTCTTTTGAGCTTCAATAGCATTTGGATCCTCAACTAAAGATTCACTTTTAGCAGTAGCTGCAGTTAATTTGCCAGATAATTCTATGGTCTCACCATTACGCTCTATGGTTAGGCTGTAATCCTGACCTACTTGCCATCCAAACATACCTCCAACAACTTGTTGAGCATTCTGCAATGTAAGATCTGTACCATTCACCTTTTTAATGACATCACCAGCTTGTACACCCTGTGAAGCCCAAAATGAATTGTTCAATGCCATTGGTGAAAAGAAAATTGTACCTTTTTCTTGGTCAGCATCAAAAATAATGTTCTGTCCACCTGCAAAGATATAATTTGTTGGTACTTCGGTTTCACCCATAGTTAAGCCAACCATTTCAAAAAACTCGTTGTAATTGATTGGTACATCACCCTCAACATGCGTCTTTAAGAATTCACCGACACTTGGGTAAGTCATTGCAGTAATTTCTTCTATAATTTTATCATCTTCAAACGGCTTTTCTTGTCCATATTTAGCGGATAGCTCCTTCATCAATGACAACATACTTCTATTGCCATCACTTTCCTTACGCATTAAAATATCAATACACATACCGATTAAGGCACCTTTCATATAGACATTATAATAATTAGAAGCATAAGGCTCTTCCAATACATTTTCACTCATTATGGTGAAACTCATGGCATCATCCAAGTTCTTAGATGTGGCTATTTTAGACATTATGGTATTGTAGAAAGCACTCGGCTCAATCAAGCCCTCATAAACTTGAAAGTGCTGTGCAAAGTATTCCGTTACGCCTTCATACATCCACAGATGCTTAGAGAATGTAGGTTCATTATAATCAAAATAGTGAACATCTTCAGAATGTACAGATAATGGTGTTACAATATGGAAGAACTCATGTGCAACAACGTCAATTATCGACGAAGCCAAGCCTTCCTTACTAGAAGATTCTGGCAAAACAACAACTGTAGACGTATGGTGCTCTAAAGCTCCCATACCTTTTGGCGCCGTTTCAGAACCGTCTGATAAGTATAAGTAGATATCATAACGCGCCGTACTGTTGATATCTCCTAAATACTCTTTTTGGGCTTGCATCATTTTATAAACCGTCTCTTTTTGGCTTGCTGCTGTATGCACTTTATTTGGAGAATACACACTCAATACAATCTTTATGTCACCTACCATAAATTCCTCTACATCCAATTTGCCATACATCATAGGGTTGTCGGTAATATCGAAATAGCGCTCAGCGAAGTAACTACTTGTAATGGCTGTACCATCAGCACTGGACTTCATACCTCTATCCTGAAGCGCCGAAGTTCTTACAAAAGTGGCTGGTGCTGTTACATCCAAAGCATATTGATTGTTCTTTAAAGAATCGAAATACCCTATAAACCCATGAAGATTCAAGACGTAATTATCGTCCTCAATATTGGTTCCTGCAGGCGAAAATGGCTGTTCACCTCCTATACCACCAGAAGATTCTATATCAAACGTATCATTAACGTAATAGGTGATTTTGTCTAATTTTTTAGCCTCAGTAATGGTCCAGGTATTTGTATCTACCTTTGTAACTTCAAGCTCGTTGCCATCGTAATCCAATGCTTTTAGGTCATCGACATACTTTCCAAAATCACTAACCGAGTAAGTACCTTGCACTACTCTAGGCAATCTATAAGTCACCGTTTCTACAGTAAAACGACCAGGATTAATGGTCACCGGAACTTTATCGTCCACTACTGCTGTTAGGTCTAAAGCTGTTTCTATCGGATTGTTAACTGCTAAATCATCTACTTTAGGCTTGGCTGCACCACAACCTACCAAAATTACGCTTAAGCCAAGAATGGCCACAAAATTTTTCATGTTAAGTGTTTTTGTTTCGTTACAAGACGCACAAAACTACAATCTGTTACTACTTAAAGTCTAAAGGTTTTGTTAAATTCGTGGCATGTCTCAATCACTTGTCAGCATTTTAATTCCTTTTAAGGATACTGAGCCTTTTATTGAGGAATGTATTACCTCAATTATTAATCAGTCTTACACAAATTGGGAAGTTATTTTTGTTGATGATAACTCTGTTGATTCGTCTTTTACTGCTGTTGAGAAGTTTTCCAAAAAGGACAATCGAATCAAGCTACTAAAAAACAAAGGCAATGGTATCATAGAAGCCTTGAGAACAGCTTTCAAGGCTAGTAAAGGTGATTATATTACTCGTATGGATAGTGATGATATCATGACCTCAAACCGTCTTGAAATTATGGTAGAAAGTCTTTTAAAACATGGAAAGGGGCATCTTGCCGTCGGACAAGTTAAATACTTCAGAAAGGATGGAGTCAGCGATGGCTATGCGCGTTACGAACGCTGGATCAATGCTTTAACTGAAAAAGGAACTAATTACTCCGAAATCTATAAAGAATGTGTTATTCCATCACCATGTTGGATGCTGCATCGTGAAGACTTTATTGCTTGTGAAGGTTTTGAACCAAATCGCTACCCAGAAGATTACGACCTCACATTCCGTTTTTACAAAGCTAAATACAAATGTATTCCTTGCGATAAAGTCCTACTCCACTGGCGCGATTATAGCACACGCACATCCAGAACACATGAGCATTATGCTATCAATTATTTTTTAGACATTAAAGTGCATTATTTTTTAGAGTTGGATTACGAGCCAGCTCGACCCTTAACAATTTGGGGTGCAGGTAATAAAGGTAAAACCGTGGTGAAGCTTTTGATAGAAAAGCAAATTCCGTTTTACTGGATATGTGATAACGAGAAAAAAATAGGTAAAGAAATTTACGGACAACAATTGTTAGACTTCAACTATTTATCAGAACTCTCCAAACCACAAAGCATAGTGACGGTTGCAAATGAAGACGAACAGAAAACCATTAAAAGTTATTTTGAAAAGCAAAATATGAAGTCCATGATCGATTATTTCTTTTTCTGTTAAAATTCTCAAAAGCGCAATACCGTTATCGTTTTGCATTTTCTATATTTGAGCTTTAGATCAAGAGGCAGGCTAGAAAGTATTTCTAGTTGTCATTCAGAGCAAAGCGAAGAATCTTATTTTTTTCACAACCGAAATAACGTATATGAGATTCTTCATTTCATTCAGAATGACACATTACGATGGCCTCATAAAAGATAAGGAATGCAATTTAAACACCCAGAATTACTTTACGCACTATTTTTACTGGTCATTCCCATTCTTATCCACTTATTTCAATTACGTAGATTTCAGAAAGTTAAGTTCACCAATGTAAAGTTCTTAAAGGCGGTAAAACTGCAAACACGTAAAAGTTCGCAGTTAAAAAAGTGGCTGACACTCTTAACAAGGATGCTGCTCTTAGCTTGTGTCATTATAGCTTTTGCTCAGCCGTTTATCCCAAATACTAAA
Source organism: Leeuwenhoekiella palythoae (assembly GCA_964221315.1). GTDB lineage: Bacteria > Bacteroidota > Bacteroidia > Flavobacteriales > Flavobacteriaceae > Winogradskyella > Winogradskyella palythoae_A. Next base: position 12,826 of record CAXPYI010000014.1, read on the forward strand.
GATTTCAATGAAGCCCAAGAAACTGTTATATATTTAGACAATTCCTATAGCATGCAAGCTGTGGGAAAAAATGGCACATTGCTGAACGAAGCCATACAAGATATCATCAACACTTTACCCGAGGATGAACAACTTAGCTTGTTTACAAATACGCAAACTTTTAGAAATACAACAGTTAAAGCATTAAAGAATGATCTAATTCAATTAGAACATTCTCCCACACAACTTAACTATGATGCTGTATATCTAAAAGGCAAACAATTGTTCTCTGGTGCTGGTGCCACAACCAATAACTTGGTCTTAGTGTCCGATTTTCAACAAAATAACGAAGCTCTTACATTTGAGGCTGATAGCACGGTTAATCTAAAGCTTGTGCAACCCAAATCTACATTAATCGCAAATGTGAGTATTGATAGTGTATATGTTGCCAATTCCACTGCCGAGTCCTTAGATTTAAATGTAAAATTATCCAATCAAGGTGAGGCTTTGGAAAATGTAACCGTTTCCCTGTTTAACAACGAGGCTCTTTTGGCAAAAAGCGCTTTGGATATAGAAACTGACGCAGAAACGACATTTTCCATACCAAACGATATAGCGATTAATGGTAAGCTTACTGTCGAGGATAGCGGCTTGCAATACGATAATACTTTCTACTTTAATATTAACTCTAAACCAAAAATTAGGGTTTTAGCTGTCAATGCGGAAACAGAAGATGATTTTTTAAAACGGATTTATACCGATGATGAATTTGAGTACATATCATACAAAATCAACGCACTAAATTTCAACCTCATACCAGATCAGAATTTAATCATTTTGAATGAGCTTGAAACCATTTCAGAAGCTTTAAAAACAGCACTGAACGCATTTAAAAATGATGGCGGTAATATATTAATCATACCTTCAAATAATATTGATTTAAATTCTTATAATCAATTGTTTAAATATTTAAATATAAATCAGTATAATACTTTAAATACTGGTAAAAAACGGATCACTACCATCAATTACAACCATCCACTTTTGGCTAATGCATTTTATTCAAAAGTGACCAATTTTCAGTATCCAAGAATTGGTAATTCTTATCGTTTTTCATCTTCTTCAAATGGTGTTTTAAATTATGAAGACGGCAGTACTTTTTTGATGGGAAATTCAGGATCTTATGCTTTCGCAGCAGCGTTGAACAAGGACAATTCCAACTTTAAGAACTCACCCCTAATCGTTCCTGTACTTTACAACATTGGAAAGCAAAGTCTTAAATTACCACAACTTTACTACTCCATAGGCAGACCAAACACCATTGCCATTGATGCTGTATTGGGTCAAGATGATATTTTAACCTTAAGCTCTGAAGATAATTCTGTAATTCCACTTCAAAAAACATTTAGTAAATCTGTAGTCATCGAAACTGAAGATTATCCAAACACTGCAGGAATACTAAATGTAAAAAATAAAGAACAAATATTACAGAATCTCAGTTTTAACTACAACAGAAACGAAAGCAATCTCAACTATCGTAATCTACAAAACCTTGGAAATGCTGATGTAAACAATAGCTTGGCAAATACCATTAGCAATATAAAAAGTAGCACAAATGTTAATGCGCTATGGAAATGGTTTGTTATTTTTGCAATGGTATTTTTAATATTAGAGATACTTCTACTAAAATATCTTAAATGAACGCACTCATAAAATCTGCCACTATCGTTGATTCTAAAAGTGATTTTCACAACGAAACGGTTGATATTTTAATTGAAAAAGGTCGTATTGCTAAGATTTCCAAACGTATTTCAAATCCCAACAACTATAGAGAGATAAAACGTGATAATCTCCATGTATCGCAAGGTTGGTTTGATAGCAGCGTATCCTTTGGTGAACCTGGTTTTGAAGAGCGTGAAACCATAGAAAACGGTCTAAAAACCGCAGCGCAATCGGGTTTTACTGCTGTAGCGCTAAATGCAAATGCCAATCCAGTAATTGACAGCTACGCAGATATTACTTTTGTAAAAGCCAAGGCTAACAATAAAGCTACGAGTCTCTATCCTATTGGAGCTTTAACAACTGCTAGCAACGGTAAGGATTTAGCGGAACTTTTTGACATGAAGAATGCTGGAGCCATAGCATTCTACGATTACCAAAAACCTATCACCAATCCCAATCTAATGAAAATCGCATTGCAATATGCGAGTAATTTTAACGGTTTGGTCTGTTCATTTCCGCAGGAATCCAAAATTTCTGGACATGGAGTCGCTAATGAACATATCAATAGTACACGTTTGGGTCTAAAGGGTAATCCTGCTTTGGCAGAGGAATTACAAATAGCCAGAGATTTGTTTTTATTGGAATATACCGAAGGTAAACTTCATATCCCAACAATATCAACAGCAAAGTCCGTGGAGCTGATCAGAACAGCAAAAGCTAAGAAATTGGATGTAAGCTGCAGTGTTGCCATACATAATTTAGTGCTTACCGATGACAGTCTCGACGGTTTTGATACCAGATATAAGGTATTGCCTCCATTACGAACGCAAAAAGATTGTGACGCCTTAATTGAAGGTTTAAAGGATGGTACCATCGATATGGTGACAACAGACCATAATCCAATAGACATAGAGGACAAAAAACGTGAGTTCGATTTTGCCAAATATGGAACGATTGGATTGGAATCTGCTTTTGGAGCACTTCAGACTATTTTTACTACTAAAAAAAGTATAAGTCTATTGACACAAGGCAAAGAACGATTTGGCATTAAAGAATCGACTATCAATGAAGGTGAAATAGCAGATTTGAGCTTATTCAATCCTGATGCAAATTATCAGTTTGAAAAATCCAATATCACCTCGAGATCTAAAAACAGTGCCTTTTTGGGTATGGAATTAATTGGTGAGACTTACGGAGTTATTGCCAACAATAAAATTGTTTTAAAATAATGAATCAAAATACAATAGACGAAGGCAAAACCTTAGGTTTTGTAGCGTACCTCACATTATTAGGTACCTTGATAGCTTTTTTTATGAATCAAGAGAAAAAAAATCCGTTTACTTCTTTTCATATTAGACAGGCATTAGGTCTAGGTTTGTTATATATCATTATTGGTTTTGTGGTCAGTAGCCTGGACAGCATGATGGTAAGTATGTCCTTCTGGATATTTTTTTCCGTTTTGTACCTCTATGGTATTTTTGGTGCTCTTACAGGGAAAATGAATAAGATTCCGATGCTAGGTGATTTCTTTCAAAAAACCTTTAAAAACATAGGTGAATAACAAATGGCAGATTTACACTACATCAAAAGACCTTCTTCGCTTAAGGAAAATGCACCGCTTTTAATAATGTGCCATGGTTATGGCAGCGATGAAAATGATCTGTTTTCTTTCGCTTCAGAATTACCGAAAGAGTTATTTATTGTTTCACTTCGCGCGCCTTACCCAATGCAACCTTTTGGTAATGCGTGGTACGCCATAAATTTTGATGCTGAAAAAGGCAAATGGAACGATAATGAACAGGCCGAACAATCCGTTGGTTTAATTTCTAAGTTTATTGATTATGCATGCGATGCCTATCCTGTAGATGCCAACAATGTTACGCTTTTGGGCTTTAGCCAAGGTACAATTTTAAGCTATGCTGTAGCGTTGAATTATCCAGACAAAGTTAAAAATATAGTAGCACTAAGTGGTTATATTAATGAGGATATTCTACCTGATTCTATTGAGGCGCAATCGGTCGATCATCTCAACTTCTTCTGCTCTCATGGTTCAGCTGATCAGGTGATACCTGTAGAATGGGCAAGAAAAACACCAAGTTTTCTTGATGCCTTAAATATTAACCATGTCTATAAGGAATATCCGGTTGGCCATGGTGTGGCTCCACAGAATTTTTATGATTTTAAGGACTGGTTAAAACAATATATTTAAGAAATCTTAGGATACATAAAATACTCAACAAGCTTATATTTTAAATTGTTATTTTCATCGATTTCATAGGTTACAAAGATTTCTCCCCAATATTCTCCATCTGTAAAATTAGCAACTATCCACCTATGGTTTAAGATTCTAACTTTATTGATAAGCAATTTTGAACCTGTCATAGATACAAAAGGCACAATAGGATGGTCTTCTCCTTCATAATCGTTCATGTTATACAAACCTTCAGTAATCGCACTTATCAATTTGTCTGTATTATATCCCTGGGCTGCAAAATAATCGAGCGCATTGTCATTCCGCTCAATATTAAAGTAATTTAATTCAAAGTTTTGTTCTTCCAGTGCTTCAATAGTTTTTTCCTGTTCAGCTATTTTGGTTTTAAACGTTTTGATATCCTCTTCGTACTTATCAAGTATATCTTTAGAATTAACATATTGAAAAATAATCAGTAATACTGAAAAAATAAACAGGTACATAAACAGTCTTGCTTTCATAATATCTAAATAGTTATTTGTAAATTATCATATGCCAAAAAAACGTTTTTGGGTAGTTTTTGTTGCACTTCCTCATGAAAACCCATGTGATGGCTAATATGGGTTAAATAGGCACGTTTTGGCTTTACACGTGCAATAAAACTTAAGGCTTCCTCAAGATTAAAATGGGACAAATGCGGTTTTTCCCTAAGTGCATTAACAACCAAAACTTCTAGATTTTGAAGTTTATCAATTTCAGCATCAGGTACAGTTTTCATATCGGTTAAATATGCGAAATCCCCAAATCGGTACCCAAAGACCTGTAGTTTATGGTGCAAACCATCAATGGGAACAACAGTCAAATTCCCTAACTTAAAAGGCCTGTTAACAATCTCATTTATTATGACACTTGGTACTCCTGGATATTTAGCCTCAGTTGTAAAAATATAATCGAACCGTCTTTTTAAAGCTTTAAATACGCGCTTATGGGCATAGAGCTCTATATCACCTTGTCTAAAGAAAAACGGTCTTATGTCATCCAGCCCCATGGTGTGGTCAGCATGTTCATGGGTGAAAATTATCCCATCGATTTTTGAAACATTGGCATTGAGCATTTGCTGCCTAAAATCAGGGCCACAATCAACGACATATGTGTACCCATCCCATTCTACAAGTACAGAAACACGCAATCTTTTATCCTTCGTATTATTACTTAAACATACAGGATGTGTGCTTCCAATTATTGGTATTCCTTGTGAGGTTCCGGTACCTAAAAATGTAATTTTCAAGGGTGCTTAGTTTAAAACAAAAGTAAAGTTATTTTTTTGTTTGCGATACTAAATTAATACCTTTGTTATAACGATGTAATCCCAATATCCATGGAAGAAATAACGTATATAGGTGACTCGGAATTTGAAAATATTCCCTCCCTTCAAGATAAAGCCCTACGAATTAATCTTAATAAAGACATCTATGGCACTTTTGCCGAGATAGGTGCTGGCCAAGAAACTGTGCGTCAATTTTTTAGGGCTGGAGGAGCATCTGGTACCATTGCAAAGACAATGTCTGCATATGACAAGGATTTTAGCGATGCCATTTATGGTATTGAGGACGACAAACGTTATGTAACAGAGGCCAGACTTCGAAAAATGCTTAATCACGAGGTTAACCTAATTGAACAACGAATTGTAAGGGAGAAACACCCTAGTAAGATGTTTTTTGCTTACGCCAATACAGTTGCCACTATAGATTTTGCAAAAAAATACAAAGGTCATGGATGGGTAGGAATCAAATACCAAGTGGCACCAGACCAAGATTACAACGATATTATACTGCATATTCGATTTAAAGAGAACGATGCAAGATTACAGCAGGAAACACTAGGCAAATTAGGAACTAATCTTATTTACGGTGCTTTCTACAAATACAATCAACCGCGTAAGTTATTGCGTTATCTATATGACCATTTGCACCAAGATCAGTTAGAGATAGACACTATTAATTTTTCAGGACCTGTATTTAAGGATATAGACAATAGGCTTATGAGCCTGCAACTGGTTAAAAATGGCATGACAGATGCTGTAATGTTTGCACCAGACGGAAACAATGTTCTACCAGCACGTGTGCTCTACAAAAAGAATATTCTTGCCCTAAGAGGAAGTTTTAGACCGGTTACCAAAGTAAATATGGATATGTATGAGAAATCGTACGATATGTTCATAAAAGAGAATAAAGTAGACAAGGATAATACGCAAGTTATTTTTGAGATTACGTTATCCAACCTTAGGGCTGAGGGGAAAATTGATGAGCAGGATTTTATGGATCGTGCAAAATTATTATGCTCTCTGGGACAGACGGTGTTGATATCCAACTTTCAGGAATATTATAAATTGGTTGAATATTTTTCACAATACTCAAAAAACAGAATGGGACTTGCAATGGGTGTAAACAACCTTATTGATATTTTTGACGAAAAATATTATCGCCATCTCAGTGGTGGAATATTGGAAGCTTTTGGTAAGTTATTTTATAAAGATCTCCGTGTTTATCTTTACCCAATGCAGAATGATGACGGTTCCATAACAAACAGTGAAAATCTTAAAGTACACCCACGTATGAAAGAGCTTTACAAATTCTTTAAGTATAATGGTAAAGTTGTGGACATCACCGATTTTGACACCTCTAATTTAGCTGTATTCTCTAGAAAAGTACTTAAAATGATTGCTAATGGAGAAGAAGGCTGGGAAGAAATGCTACCTGAAGGTGTCGCAAGACTGATAAAGGAAAAAAGCCTCTTCGGCTGCGAGTCTGAAGAAGTAATGCACAAATAAAATAGAAAACTTAATAAAAAATTAAATGCGACCAGCTGGTCGCATTTTTTATGGATTTAATATCTGCTCAGAGTGTATTTTAGCTTTTACCCTATCTATAACGCGCTCTACTATTCCATCTTCGTTGATAATAAAAGTCTTACGGTGGATGCCATCAAACTCACGGCCCATAAATTTCTTTGGTCCCCAAACACCAAAAGCATTAATCACTTCTTTTTCGGTATCAGCTAATAATGGATAAGGGAAATTGAATTTTTTCTTAAAATTAGACTGACGCTTTTCAGAATCGGCACTTACTCCCAAAATCTCGTAACCAGCATCTTGTAGGGCTTTATAGTTTTCACCAAGATTACAAGCTTCTACCGTACATGTTGGTGTATTGGCTTTTGGGTAGAAAAACACGACCAGTTTTTTACCTTTATAATCGGATAATGACACAGAATTGCCATCTTGATCGTTAACTGTAAATTCTGGAACCTTATCACCTGCTTTTAATGTATTCATATTATGTATTTTTGTGAACACCAAAGATAAGACAATGACCAAACAAGAGAAAGTTGATTTCGTTATAAAAACGTTAAACGAACTCTATCCCAACATCCCTGTTCCTTTAGACCATAAAGATCCTTATACATTATTGATTGCAGTATTGATGTCTGCACAAAGTACAGATGTTAGGGTAAATCAAATCACTCCGTTGTTATTTAAGCGCGCAGATAATCCTTATGACATGATTAAATTGAGTATTGAGGAAATTAGGGACATCATAAAACCTGTTGGGTTATCACCAATGAAAAGTAAAGGTATATATGGTTTGTCTCACATCTTAATTGACAAACACAACGGAAAAGTACCGCAAACCTATGAAGAATTAGAAGCACTACCTGCCGTAGGCCATAAGACTGCAGCTGTTGTATTATCTCAGGCATTTGGTATTCCTGCATTTCCTGTTGATACGCACATTCATCGTTTAATGTACCGCTGGAACTTAAGCAATGGTAAAAATGTAGTACAAACCGAAAAAGATGCTAAACGCTTATTCCCAATAGAACTTTGGAACGACCTACATCTTCAGATTATTTGGTATGGCCGAGACTATTCACCAGCACGAGGATGGGATTTAGACAAAGACATCATTACCAAAACCATCGGTAGGAAATCGGTTTTAAACGCCTATTATAAAAAGCAAAAAAAATCCTGATTTTAATAAATCAGGATTCTTTTCCAACTTAATTTAGAAGTGCTTCAAACTTCAATTTATTATAATTTATAACACTTAAAGCCTTAGAGTAATTCAAAAGGAAACTCACGGTTTCATCTTTTGGTTTTAGGTTATTCTTTTTTGGGGAAGCATTAGAGTAAATTTTTTCCATATTTACCAGTTTAGGGTTATTATATGGATTAAAAACGCACCTTAAAACACTTTATTGTATCAATTTGTTAAAACTATATTATTTTGCTCGATTACTTTTCTCATGTTGATGAGTGCATAACGCATTCTTCCTAATGCCGTATTGATGCTGACACCTGTGCGTTCGGAGATTTCCTTAAAGCTCATATCTTGGTACATGCGCATCATAAGCACTTGCTTTTGATCTTCTGGAAGTTCCTCTATCACTCTCCTTACATCAGATTCTACCTGGTCTTTAATCATGCTTTTTTCAGCGTTCAGACTAGAGTCACTTAAAACAGAAAATATACTGAACTCACCAGCATTATCAAATTTAGGCATACGGCTGTTTTTTCTAAAATGGTCAATAACCAAATTATGCGCAATACGCATCACCCAAGGCAAAAATTTACCTTCTTCGTTATACTTTCCACGTTTTAGAGTTCTAATAACCTTTATAAAGGTATCCTGAAAAACATCTTCAGTAATGTCTTTATCATAAACTTTGGAATAGATAAAACTGTAGATTTTCTGTTTGTGCCTACCAATTAATATGGCGAGTGCATTCTCGTCTCCTTTGATGTAGTTGCTGACCAACTCTGCGTCTTGGATAAGTTCTGTTTTCATAATATTACTCTTAGTAGTAAGAAGCGGACTTCTTATCAAGGGGTTAAAATTTTCTAAAGTAATATTATGCTATACGCAGTTGTTTTTTAAATGATTATGCTCCAAATATAACAACAATCATTCCGAAAAAGCAAAAAATAATATCAAATTTTAACATTTTGTCGGAAAAAATGTTCCTTTAATAGATGAATAAGATGTAGTATCTTTGCAAAATTAGATTCTCAAAAATCCTATGAACACTACTGTTTTAGACGTAAATCCCAAAGAAAACATCATTATAAAAGGTGCAAAACTGCACAACTTAAAAAATATCGATGTTGTTATACCCAGAAATAAATTAGTAGTCATTACAGGGTTATCTGGTTCTGGGAAGTCGAGTTTGGCATTCGACACCTTATATGCTGAAGGCCAGAGACGTTATGTCGAAAGTTTGTCGAGTTATGCACGTCAGTTTTTGGGAAGATTGAACAAACCAAAGGTAGATTACATTAAAGGTATTGCTCCTGCAATAGCTATTGAACAAAAGGTAAATTCCACTAATCCAAGATCTACAGTTGGTACTACAACAGAAATCTATGATTATCTTAAGTTATTGTTTGCAAGAATTGGAAAAACCTACTCTCCTATTTCTGGTGAAGAAGTTAAAAAACATAATGTCAGCGATGTTATAGATTATATTTCAAAATTTGAAGAAGGTACAAAGTTGTTGTTATTGTCACCAATAGTCTTGGAAAAAGGTAGAACGGTTGAAAACAAACTACAAACACTTCAACAACAAGGTTATGCTCGTGTACAGGTTAATGGAGAGGTTTTAAGAATTGACGACGCTTTAAAAAAAGAAATAAAATCTGATAAAAATCTTTTTCTCGTTGTGGACAGAATCGTCTTTAAAGATGATGAGGATTTCCTTAACCGTTTGGCAGACGCTATTGAAACGGCATTTTTCGAAGGTGTAGGTACTTGTATCATTCAATCGCTTTCTGATAACAAATTAAAGACCTTTAACAATAGGTTTGAATTGGATGGTATGATATTTTTAGAGCCCAATGCACATTTGTTCAGCTTTAACAACCCTTATGGTGCCTGTCCCAAATGTGAAGGCTACGGTGACGTTATTGGTATTGACGAGGATTTGGTAGTGCCGAATACTGCATTATCTGTTTATGAAAACGCAATTTTTCCTTGGCGTGGTGAAAGCATGAGTTGGTATAGAGATCAACTGGTCAATAATTCGCATAAGTTCGATTTCCCTATACATAAGCCGTATTTTCAGTTGAGCGACGAGCACAAAGCATTGATTTGGTCAGGAAATGAGCATTTTGAAGGTCTGGACAGTTTCTTTTCTGAGTTGGAGTCTAAAGCTTATAAAATTCAGAATCGTGTAATGCTGTCTCGCTATCGTGGCAAAACCAAATGCAATGTTTGTAAAGGGAAACGGTTAAGAGAAGAGGCAAATTATGTAAAAATAAACGGATCCACGATTACCAATTTAGTGGATCTACCATTAAATGAACTGGCTGAATTTTTCAACGGCTTAAAACTGAATGAGTATGAATCAAAAATCGCAAAGCGTTTACTCACCGAAATCAATACCAGACTCGAGTTTCTCTCAAATGTTGGATTGAACTACTTAACACTTAACCGAAAGTCTAACACATTATCTGGTGGTGAGAGTCAACGTATCAATTTAGCAACATCATTAGGTAGTAGTTTGGTTGGCTCTATGTATATTTTAGATGAGCCAAGTATAGGTTTGCATCCAAAAGACACGGAACGCTTGATCTCAGTTTTAAAATCGCTAAGAGATTTAGGCAATACCGTTATAGTCGTTGAGCATGATGAAGACATTATGAAAGCTGCAGACGAAATCATAGACATAGGCCCAGAAGCTGGGACGTTTGGTGGTGCAGTTGTGGCTGTAGGATCATTTAAGGACATTTTAGTTTCAGATACTTTAACAGCTAAATATCTTAATGGACAATTAGAAATAAAAGTTCCTGAAAAACGAAGAACATCAAAATATCATATAGATATTATTGGAGCTAGAGAAAACAACCTAAAAAATATTGACGTAACTTTTCCATTGGAAATGTTGACCGTTATTACAGGTGTTTCTGGTAGCGGAAAAAGCACATTGGTTAAAAAGATTTTGTTTCCAGCAATACAAAAGAAATTAACCGGGTTTAGTGATAAGGCTGGTCAGTTTACCGAAATGAAAGGCAACCTAAGCAATATCCAACATGTGGAGTTTGTGGATCAGAATCCTATAGGTAGATCGTCGCGTTCTAATCCTGTTACTTACATCAAAGCTTATGATGATATTAGAGCATTATTTGCTTCACAAAAATTGAGCAAGATTAGAAACTATGCTGCCAAACATTTTAGTTTTAATGTCGATGGTGGCCGCTGCGAAACTTGTAAAGGTGAAGGTGAAGTGACGATTGAAATGCAATTTATGGCAGATGTGCATCTAACCTGTGATACTTGTAACGGTAAACGATTTAAGAAAGAAGTATTGGAAGTCACTTTTGAAGGTAAATCCATTGATGATATTCTAAATATGACTATTGATGATGCTATAGATTTCTTTAAAACCCATAAGCAAACTAAAATAAAAAATAAGCTACAGCCATTACAAGATGTAGGTTTAGGCTATGTAACTTTAGGGCAGTCCTCTTCTACCCTTTCTGGTGGTGAAGCACAACGTATTAAGTTGGCAACCTTTTTGGGAAAAGGCAGTAAGAGTGATAATGCACTATTTATATTCGATGAACCTACAACAGGTTTGCATTTCCATGATATACAGAAGCTGTTGAAGTCTTTTCAAGCATTGATTTCGAAAGGACATTCTATAATTGTGATTGAACACAACATAGATTTAATAAAATGTGCTGACCATATCATTGATTTAGGGCCTGAAGGCGGCAAACAAGGTGGGCAATTAGTAGCATTTGGCACACCTGAAGAGCTCGTGAAAAACGATAGTTCGATTACTGGTAAATACCTTAAAGAGAAATTGTAATATGGATTTACCACAAGGGTTTCATCAAGAGGTAATTGAGGCTAGAGAAAAAGCCCGAAAGAAGGTACCTACTTCCCTATTGAATCGTGGTGAACCAAGTTTTGATACTCATTCATTACATAAAACAAAAAATAATAACCTGTGTTTTAAATTAAGTCCCAGATTAGGTTTTGAAACTATAATTCTATTTGGAATTCCACTAGCTTTTATAGGTTTTATTATTTACAAATACGGAATAACTAAGAATTTTAATTTCTTGTTTAGCGGCACTATTTATTATTTTTTATTTGCCTATATATGCTTTACTCTAATAGGTAGTTTATTTGGCAACTTAAAACACTACACATTTAGTAAATCAGTTAATGCCTATTATGTAGGTTTTCCTCTATTACCGAAACAACTTGCTTATAGAAAGTATGCTTTAGATGATATTATGGCAATACAGGTTTTAGGAGAGCAGTTAATCGATGAAGAATCAAAGACAAAACGAAATAGTTTTGAATTAAACCTTGTCTTAAAGAATCTAAAACGTGTACATGTGATTGACCACAACAACTTACAAGGTATGTTGGATGATTCTGAAATACTTTGTGCATATCTCAATGTTCCTCTCTGGCATGCAAAATCTTCTGAAGATTCCACTTCTATAAACTGGAAGGATTAAAAAATGAATTTAAGAGAAATTAAAAAATATACCTCTACCGAATTCATGTATTCTGGAGGTGCTAGTTTTAAAACACATGATGCGCGTCTAAAAAAAGAAGCCTTCAAGTTTTTACCTTCAACACAGTTTACACTTTATACTTTGATGTATCTCGCTTTGGTAATCTTATGTTATTATTGTGGTAATTATTTGTGGCCAATTGACAATGGATTTTCTGCACTGGGATTTATACTTTTAGGTGCAGCATTGGTTTTTCTATGTGCCTTTTTATATTTCCTAAAAGATTATTTGGTAAGGATTGTATTTAGTAAAAAACTCGGCTATTACTATAAAGGATATGTAAACATTCCGTTTTTGAGAAATGACAAAATCAATTTAGAAGATATTGTAGCTATTCAAATTTTAGGGGAAATAACTTCTGAAACATTAGCACCTTTCAATAGTTTTGAACTAAACCTAGTGCTAAAAGATTCTGAACGCGTACATGTTATTGATCATTCAAATCTAAAGTCAATAATCACAGATGTCACTCAACTTTCTAAGTTTTTAGATGTACCCATTTGGACAAATGAATAAATCCTAATAAAAGAAAAATGCGATAAACCCTAAAATCGTAAAGGATAGTGGTAGCACAAAAAGTAAAAACAAAAAGCTCACAATACCACTTTTTAAAATACTGAGAAACCAATTTTGCCCATAGAACTTTATTATAGCTAACAGTAAATAAATAAAAGTTGATAAAACAATAAGCCAATCTATCGCATCAGGTATATCTATAAACCTATTTATTCCAAAAATAATGCTGAATACAACAAATAAGAAAGAGAAATAATAGAAGCTAAACACCAAATGGTGGGCATATCTCCCTTTTTTATAAAAGAAAACTTTTAATAGTAGCGCAAAAATAGGTAACAAGAAAAACATAGCTAACGGAATGCTATCTATAAAGGTCTGGTAAATTTGACCAAACCCCATCGTTTTATAAAACTTTAGTCCCTGTGCATAAAGCTTACGCTGTATGTAACCTGCATCTTCACTCATTCCCATAGCCTTATACAATTCTTCATCAGTAGCACCTTCTGCTATTAGGGAATCTATTTGTCTTTCGTTAAAACTAAAATTCATCTCTACATCTTCTTTAGGCACTTTCACATTAGCTATTGAATCCAATACTTTTGTTTCCTCTTTACTCAAACCTAGTTCGGCCTCATTTTTTTGTATAGGTTTAATTAATTCCTTCACTTTAATGGAATCTCGAGGAGTCAGACTATCCTTTTGCATAAGCTTTTCTGATCTACTTTCTAGTACCTTTTGCATATTCTTATCTAGCTCTTCTCTTCCCTCTCTGGTATAAAAATTAAAAATAAAGAAGAAAATTACAGCTACGAAAAGGTACATCTGCGCAGGATGCAAATACAGTAGTCGCTTACCTTTAACAAATTCTTTAGCTAAATAGCCTGGCCTAATCATTAAGGGAATGAAACTTTTAAAAAAACGAGCATCAAACGAAAAATAGTTACTGATAGTGTTATAGAACAATACACCCAGTGTTAATTCATCATTTGTTTTTTGACCACAATGTGGGCAAAATCGAAAACCCTTATCATAAGATTGCTCGCAATTTTGACAAGTATTTTGGTTGGTTTCCATAAAAGGTGGTTAGCATGCATTAAAAATAGTAAAATTTACAATATGCCTGCTTAAACTTGTAGAAGAACTATTACAAACTCGAATATCAATCTATATGTATATCACTGTTATTTAGCACATTACAATCTTGGCACGCTAATTGGTTTTTCTAACACATTAACGTAAGCCCAAAAGTTCTAAGCGAGTTAGTAACTGGGTAAATCTAAAAACCTATAAATTATGAAAAAGCAAGTACTTTTTTTGGCAATGATGTTGTTAGGAATAGCATCGGCCACAGCAACAACAGCAGGAGATGCTGTTTTAAATGGGGAAGATTTAAATACACTACGTTATCGTTTTACACAGCCAATAATGTTTGTAGAACGTGGTATAGAATTTTTAATCTTTCCTGATGGCAGCTTCGACTTTAACACAGAAACGTTATCAACAACCCAAGGCCATTATTACTATCGACGAAATCGTCGTGGAGCAAATCAAACCTTTGGAGCTCCAGGAGTCGTATATGATTATGGAAACCGAGGTGTCTTGATACAGCATGACAGGTTGGGTCGTGTAAGACGAATTGGTAATGTTTTTATCAATTATGATAGACAAGGAAGGATTAAGCGTGCTGGCACAGTATATATGCGCTACCGAAGTGGTCAACTTAAGCAAGTTGGTGGTTTACACCTACTCTACAATAGATATGGAGAAGTCGTTGGCACTAGAGGGTATGTAAACTATAGTAACCAAGGATCCGGATGGCTAGGTATCACCGATACTACTGTTGGTGGATTCGACAATTACCACTTTAATGATAATGAACTGGACTGGGATGATGATTTTTACTATTACAGAAAGAATGGTAAAGTTGAAAAACAAAAAAAGAACATTACAATTAGAAAATAAATTTTGGTTACACAGTTGTTCATTTATAAAATGAACACAAATAAGTCCCAAAGTGCTTCCCCAGGCCTTTGGGATTTTTTAAGTTATACTAGTTATTATATGGTAATTACTTATATTTGCCACTTCAAAAAAATGAATAAGAAATCAATAGTATATCATTTTGTAATGCCTATGGCCACTCCGCCATAAGTTTTTTTAGGTATTATGCCTAATCAATCCTATCTTTTCTCAATTCAATTTAAAAACTTAACCTTACTGGTTGACTACTATATATCATCATGAAACAATATTTACGATTATTTGATTTTTCCCAAAAAGTAAATTACAAAACCGAAATCCTCTCTGGAATTACAGTTGCAATAGCCTTAATACCAGAGGCTGTTGCCTTTGCTTTCATTGCAGGCTTGTCACCTCTTGTTGGCTTATATGCGGCCTTTGTTATGGGACTTGTAACTTCTGTTTTTGGAGGAAGACCAGGTATGATTTCTGGTGCAACTGGTGCTGTGGCTGTAGTTATTGTGGCTTTAGCTAAAAGCCACGGAGTTGAATATATATTTGCTACGGTAATATTAGCAGGTATTATCCAAGTTCTTGCAGGTGTATTTAAACTTGGTAAACTAATGCGTTTAGTACCATTACCTGTAGTTTACGGATTTGTAAATGGTTTGGCAATCATTATATTCATGTCCCAATTAGATCAGTTTAAAGACACTTCAGGAAACTGGTTAACAGGAAACAGTTTATACATTATTTTAGGATTGGTATTGTTAACTATGTTCATTATCTGGGGCTTACCAAAGCTCACCAAAGCATTCCCAGCATCCTTAGCCGCTATTTTAATCATATTCGGAATCGTAACCGCATTTGGAATAGACACCAAAACTGTAGGTGATATGGCATCTATAAAAGGTGGTTTTCCTCCATTCAACATTCCAGATATTGCTTATAATATTGAAACCTTGAAACTTATATTTCCATATGCCGCTATCGTTGCAGGTGTAGGATTAATTGAGAGTCTTCTAACCTTAGAGCTCATCGATGAAATTACCGAAACCAGAGGCAGAACAAACAAAGAAGCTGTAGCACAAGGCATTGCAAATATGACTTCAGGTTTATTCTCGGGAATGGGTGGATGCGCTATGATCGGGCAAAGTTTAATTAACATCTCTAATGGCGCTAGAGCAAGATTATCGGGTATAGTTGCTTCAATCGGACTATTAATTTTTGTAATGTTTGGAGCTTCACTAATAGAAAAACTACCAATGGCAGCGCTAACAGGATTAATGATTATGGTTGCTATCGGAACCTTTGAATGGGTTAGCTTTAAAGTGATAAACAAATATCCAAAATCGGATATTATAGTTGGAATGTTGGTAGCTTTAATAACGGTTGTACTGCATAATTTGGCACTTGCTGTATTGATAGGGGTTGTTATTGCCGCATTGGTCTTTTCTTGGGACAATGCCAAACGCATTAGGGCAAGAAAACATATTGACGAGAAAGGTATTAAGCATTATGAGATTTACGGACCTTTATTTTTTGGCTCAGTAAAGACTTTTAATGACAAATTTGATTTATCTAACGACCCAGATGAAATCATTGTAGACTTTAAAGAAAGTCGAATTGCGGATATGTCTGCCATTGAAGCTGTAAACAAACTTACAGAACGCTACCACAAAGTTGGAAAAAAGGTTTATATCACCAATCTGTCTAGTAGCAGTCATAAACTACTACTTAAGGCTGATAAAATGATAAATGTTAATGTAGTGGAGTAGCTTTTAAATTAAGTCCAATTAATATTTTTATTAGAAAACCTAAGTGTTTTTTTCTATCAGACAATTGAGATGTTTTCGTTTGCTATAACTTTTGTAGCGCTGGCAAAATTTAGTATGGTATTCATGATGTTTTATGAAATTGATTTGAATGGCATTCCACTCGTTTCTAGTAAGATTAGGGTTATAATGTTTTAACTCCTGAAACAGTAATTCACTAACGGTATTGAAATGTTTTGTTCCGAGATATTCCAAATCTGCATCAGCAAGTATTTTTTCTAAATGTGTTTTAGGTTCTTGAGGAATTTTAGTTGCCATTATCATTCCGCAAATAGTTTCAATATCAATTTCAGATAAATGAAAACTTGGCAATTCAGATCTAGCGATTTCGCAACCTATAGCTTCATGCTCTATGTTTGACTTTATAAAACCAATATCATGATACAATGCGGCTATCTTGAGCAAAAACAAATCATGTCCAGAGACTTCTTCTTTTAAAGCTATGTATGTGGCTTTTTTTAAAACATATTTGGTATGCTCAACACTATGATACTTTAAGTATCTAGGTAACTTTTCCTCTAAAGTCCTTAGGACATGCTTTTTTATTAAAGAAAATGACGATTTCATCAATGACCAGGCTTTCTGCTTAGAATTCCGCCACCGACTTCCCTAATGTTTTGTACAAACATAAAAGCTTTAGGGTCTTTTTCTGAAATGGCTTTTTTGATTTTATGAACCTCTAATCGTGTTACAACAGCTACTATAATATCACAATCATGTTTTACACCAAATGAACCTGGGAGATTACCACGTTCACCTTTATACACCGTAATAGCCTTATTAAAATCGTTTACTATCATGGATTTTATCATTTCAGAATTGGGTGAAATAATCGTTAAAGAAATGAGTTTTTCAAAGCCGTCCACTACATAATCAGAAATCTTTACTGCCGTAAAAAAAGTTAAGATAGAATACATTGCCTTTTCCAGCCCTAGAAATATGGCAATCACCAAAAATATAGTGGTATTGATAGCCATAATGATTTCAGATGTTGTTAAACCAAACTTTTTGTTGGTGAATTCAGCAATGATTTCAAGACCATCAATGACTCCTCCTCCTCTAATTACAAAACCAATGCCCAAACCTACAAATACTCCGCCAAAGGCTGCTACCAAGAAGTGATCTTTAGTAACTGCTGGGATCGGCAACACAATTAAGGCAACACCTAATAGCACCAAAGAGAATAAAGAATGTATGGCGAAATTTTTTCCTATTTTTTTGAATCCGACCATCACGAAAGGGATATTCAACAATAATAGAGGAATCCATACATCGATATGGTAAAACTCATGCACCAGAATAGAAATACCCAATAAACCTCCATCTAAAAAATGGTTTGGAATCATAAATCCTTTAATAGCAACAACTGCGCATACAACACCTATTAGTTTTAAGAGTAAGGATTTTAATGAAAAGATTGTACTCCAATCGATTGGTTGAGATAAAGTAGCGTTAGACATGTTTTTGGCTCGTTATAATTCAATTGTGTGACTAAAATACTCTTTTTAACAATTAGTATCGGCTATCTCTAAATAAAACTCGCTAACAATACGTGTAACCTATTAAAAATCATTGCTTTAATTGTAATATAAGTTTTTTGGCACGCTGTTTGCTTCTTAATAAGTGAGTTTAATTTTAATACCCTTTTTAACTATGAAACGGATTCTATTTTTATTTGCAAGTTTCGTTGCTTTTAGCACTACTGCATTCGCAACAACTACAACCACCACAACATCAGAAGCTGATGCTTCCATCAATAATTATGTGAGAGGTTATGGGAATTCTTTCATATTTACCGAAGGAGGTATAGAGTTCTCCGTCTATAGAGATGGTCAGTTCGATTTTTACATTCCAAACTATGGTCCAGACGTAAGTGTTGGTATAGATACACCAGGCTTCACATTAAGTTTTAATGCTGGGTATGACTATAACCCATACGTACAGTATGATAGGTTTGGTGCAATTATTCAAATTGAGAACACACCTATTTACTATGATTTCTATGGAAGGGTTAATCAAATCGGTAACATTTTCATTACCTATAACGGATTTAATAGAATTAGCAGAATCGGTGGATTAAACGTTTATTACAGAAACAATGTGTTTTGGAGGTATGATGGGTTTATCAATGTGTATAACAGAGCATACGTTTACAGACCATGGCATAGATTCTACATTATACCACCAGTAAGCTACTGTGTTGTTAATGTACGTCCTTACAGACAATTTTACACACCTGTTAGACATATCTATTACAGACCATATACAAATAACGTGAGGTATTTTAATGTTAGTAATGGAAGACGCGGCAATGCACAAGTTACAAGACGTAACAACAGCGACAGCTACGCACAGACGCCAAGAAACAGTAGAGAGCGTTCAGTACAGAGAACGGTTACTCGTAGAAATACCGAAATTACCAGAACAAGAACTGCACGTCTTAATGAAAACTCTACAACGAGAGCGACTCGTGGAGAGAATAGCAGATCGATTCGTAGCAATAAAGCAACTACGACAAGAACTATTAGACGTACTGATGGAAACGCGACAACTCGCTCTAACGCAAGAGTCAATAGACCGAGCAATAGTACAAGAACTGTCGGAAAAACAACTAGAACACGTTCCAATACAAGAGTCACAACTCCTAAAAGAACAACACGTTCTAGTACTGCAAAAACTACTAGAAACAATAGTAGAAATGTGACCACAAACAGAGGTGCTGTGTCTAATAAAATAAATAGAACAAAAAGTACATCGGTAAGAAAACCAAAAGCGACTAATACTCGTACATATAGCAGAACGAGTTCGCAGAACAATAGACAGCGAAGTACAGTTCAGAATAAAAGAAAGTCATCTTCAGTATCGACTAGATCTAACACAAGTAGAAGAAGCAACCAAAGTTCTACGAGATCGACATCAAGACGAACTAGAGGATAAAAGATAAAACATGATTTTTTTGGTTGGTTAGTAGAAGTCCCGTATGATGTATGCCTCAGAGCACCTTACGGGATTTCTCATTTTAAAAAAAGCACCTAAAGTTTTAGATACTTTTTTAGTTGATAGGATATGTCCTTTGAAATATCCAATTTATAAACTAATGCAAAATAGATAAACCCTACCAATAAAGATTTTAATGTTATGTTTAGTATAGGATAAAACGGAAACTCCCAAAAATAAAAGGCTATGGAAATTAGCGCCATAATCAAAATAACTTTTAGGGATTCTAAGCTAAACGGTTGCATATTAAATTTAAGCTTCACAAATAGTACTTTAATTGTATTATAAATGGCGACAGCCAAGAACGTTGCAAAAGCAGAGCCTTCAATACCATAAATCGGTATAAAAACAAAATTCAAAATTATAGCGATAATCGCTAATACAACCCCAAAAAACAACACCATTCTATAGTAATCACTATTAAATAATATGGCATTATTGTTCCCTAAACTATTGTCATATAGTTTCGCCAAACTCACTATTAAGATGATAAAAAATCCACCCGTAAATTCTTCAGGAAGCATTTTATAAAGCTGATTGATATTGAGAACAATCAAAAGAAATATAAATCCACTGATTACCAACAAACTTACAGAACTACGCTTGTACAGATCCTCTAAAGCAAGCTTATTGTTCTCATTAAGGTATTTTGCTGTTAAAGGCATCATTATTTGGTGCATGGAACGTTGCGGTACCGCAATCACGGTCGCAATAAATATGGCAACACTATAATAGGCTACTTGCTCAATATCCTCTATCATTAAACCAATCATAAACTTGTCGATATCAAGAATCAGCATTGCTACGGAACCTGCAATAATCATAAGTCCTGAATACTTTAAAATAGCAGATAATTTTTCAATTCCTTGAAATTTGAATTTCGGAAACCTAACAGAATAGGCATACAATTTCATTATAAGCATACGCAAGACATAAACTCCTACTAATGCCATAATAAACTGCTCAACAGTCAACCAATTTAAATAAACAGCAAATAACAGAACCATAATGCAAACACGGTGAAATATTTCTTTCATAACATTGCCGAAAACGGTTTGCATTTGCACTTTGGACCATGCAAAGAATATCTCAAAATACGCCATGGCAATGGCAATAATAAAAATGTGCCATACATAATCCTTTACAATAGGGTTTTCGCCAGAAAGTAAAACTCCAATGGTTTCATAGGAAAAATAACCAATGAAAGCAGCAGGAATTATAAAAACCAAAGGCAAAAATAGCATCAAGGTTAAAAAGCTGTTGATACTGGTTTTGGATTTAAAAGATGAATAGAACTTTATAATCGCATTATGAACTCCAAACGCTGTAAATGGCATCATTATATTTGCAGCAGACAGCAAAAAAGCCACTAATCCATAATATTCATCTGTTAGAAAATTAGTGTAAAGAAATAAAGTATTAATGGCGCCAACACCAAAGCCCAAATAGGTACTTATGGTATTTTTAAAGGATTGATTTAGTACGATGCCCATAATGTCACAAAATACGATTTATAACCACCAAAATTCAAAAAATACTAGTTTAGTAAACTTGCTAATTGCTTAGTTAGAGCCTTTCTATGATATTTTTGTAGTCCAATGCCATTGAGCTGAAAACTATTGTTTTGGTAAGCTTCAAAATACTTCAATACTTGGGATTTCAACTCTTGTTTTTGGCTATAATTAAAATAAGTTCCCGTATTGGTTGATGTTATGATTTGCTCAACATCAGAATCCTTTGGGCCAATCGCTAATATTGGTGTTTCTGAAATTAAATATTCAAACACTTTCCCTGGTATGATGGCTTTAGTATCCTCGGAATCAATCTCAATCAATAGTAACACCTGAGATTTCATTTGAAATGCTATTGCTTCTTGGTGACTAACATAACCCAGGACAATTAAATGATTTTCTAGTCCATATTGATTAATGGATACTATAACATCATCACTTACAACACCTATTAAGTTCAGTTGAAATGCTTTAGAAAATGCTTTATTTTCGGCAACCAGTTCTGAAAGTACTTCCCATAAAATCGAAGGATTCCTTTCAGACAATAAAGAACCTATATGAGATAGCGTAAATTTTTTGTCCTTCCCTTCTACTCTAACAGAATGCGAATCGTATCCATTGGTAATTACAGTAACTGGTTGACTCGTTTTAGTCAAAAACTCATTTTTGGTATGATTGCTCGTCACAATTATATGATCTGTTGTGTTTAGAACTTTAGATTCCAGTGATTTGTGCTTTGCTATGGATGATTTAGTGAGTTTCAAATCCTTGTGATAGCCAATAGTAGTCCAAGGGTCTCTAAAATCCGTAATCCATTTTATTCCAAATCTCGCTTTTAATTGCAGTCCTATTAAATGTAAGCTGTGTGGTGGGCCAGTAGTAATTACAGTCTCAATTTGGTGCTCTTTTATATAGTTTGAAAGAAACGAAACTGATGGGTTTACCCAATTTTTACGAGCATCTGGAATAAAAAAATTCCCTCTAACATAAAGCATTAGCCTTTCCACTATTGATTGCTTTTTGGCTTTAGGAATGACACCAGAACTTATTTGTTTAGCACGACCCTTTGAAAAGACATTTGCTAAGCCATAAGGTTCTTTTATGGGTTGTTTTAAAATGATAATATCATTCGGAATTTCACCAACCAAACTCTCGTCAATAATTGGATAGCTTGGGTTTTCCGGACAGTAAACAACGGGCTCAATACCAAACTCTGGTAAGTACTTTACAAATTTTAGCCAGCGTTGTACACCAGGTCCGCCAGCTGGAGGCCAATAATAGCATATTATTAAAACCTTTCGTTTACTCATTTCTGTCATTCCTGCGAAGGCAGGAATCTCTATTATTTATCCAGAGTTTAGATTCCTGCCTTTGCAGGAATGACAATCAGTTGTCTTTTTTCTTAATTTTCTTAAAACCATAAAATATACCCAAAAGCAATAATACTCCAAAAATAGCTGAACTCGCCAATGCTATGGTACTACCGGTTTCTACAACTTCTGGTTCAAACTTAAATTCTATGGTGTGGTTGCCTGCAGGAATTTCCATACCTCTAAGAACATAATTTACACGGATATGCGTTTGTAATTCACCATCAATGTAAGCGTTCCATCCATTTCCATAATAGATTTCTGAAAAGACTGCAAAACCATCATTTGAGTTGTTAGATTCGTATTTCAGATAGTTTGGTTTAAATTCCTTAAGTCGAATAACGGCAGAGGAATCAACTTCATATCGGACAGTCTCTGGTTTACTGCTAAAGTCAGACATTGTGGTAACAGCTACAGATTTAGTATCCAAACTATCTAAGGCATTAATCTCAGCATTGGCATTTGGTAACTGTTTCAATGTACTTATGAACCAGGCATTACCATTAGCATCAGTATTGGTATATGGAAACACAGTGCCTTGCTCTTCTGCAATGATATATTTGGTATTCAGCATATTGAGGACGTTCATATTGTTATTGTAAATATGAAACTCCATCAACTCATTATACCTACCTAATTTTGCTGCATGATAACCAAAAAGTGAATTATGGAAATAAGCTGCACGTCCGGGTTTTCTCTGCCCTTCAGTGGACATATCCAAAACCCTAAAATGCCCATCATCCTTTAATATTTCCTTATCTGCTGCAGTTGCTTGATAAGGTTTGTCGACTTGCAATGCAGAGACAAACTTATCGTTATTAACATATTGTTTGTCCACACTGACCAAATCAAAAAGCAATAATGCGGCGAAAATAACAATCACTAAGGTTTCAGATAGTTTCTTCTTTAAAAAAAGAAAAACAGTAGCAGCAGACAACAATACCAATACCAAAGTTCTTAGGGTATCTGTAGTAAATAAGGCTTTTCTATCTTTTATAATTGCATCTAACAAAGGTTCTTGTATGCCTTGGTCATTTGGACTTTTAAAATCAAATAGTGTTGATTTAAATAATAGAAATACCAAACACAATCCTGCAGTAATTATAACCGTGTTTCTTAATGCCTTTAATTTTTCTCCGTCTTTCTGAAAATCATTGAATAATCGTACCAAAGCAAAAATCCCCAAAACAGGAATACACAGCTCCAAAATCACTTGAATCGATGTCACTGCTCTAAACTTGTTGTAAAGCGGTACATAGTCTATAAAGAAATTTGTCAAAAACTCTAAATTCTTCCCGTAAGAAAGTAACAATGAAAGTATAGTACCACCAACGAGCCACCACTTTAATCTCCCTTTTACCAAAAACAAGCCTAAAACAAAAAGGAAAATAATAACTGCACCTACATAAGCCGGAGCTTCCACAATAGGTTGGTCTCCCCAATACATAGGAGCATTCTTAGAAACTTCTAATGCTTCCATAGGAGAAGCTCCCATATTGACGTATGTTTTATAGGTTTCAGAATCTTTTCCTATGTCCTCGGAATTTCCTCCACCCATAAATTTCGGGATATAGAGGTTAAAAGTTTCCGCAAATCCATAACTATACTGAGTAATGTAGTCTTTATTCAGACCAGTTGAGACTTCCTTTGGAGAGCCATCAGGATTAATGGTCAATTCACTTTTTCCACGCGTACTTTTCTTTACATACTCTTGTGTTGCCATAACATTAGTGGCATTTAAACCAACAGCCAAAATTGCTGCTACAGCCAACAGACCAACAGACTTAAAGTAATGTGGTAATACTTTTTTTCGATAGGCATCTATCAAATAGGCAATGCCCAAAACAATGACCAATAACAAAAGATAATAGGTCATTTGAAAGTGGTTGGCAACGATCTCTAATCCTAAAGCAACTGTTGTGAGCAAAAACCCTAGAATATACTTTCTTCTAAACGTGAGAATGATTCCTGAAAGAACCAATGGCATATAGGCAATGGCATGTGCTTTTGAGTTATGGCCTACTCCCAGAATGATAATAAGATAGGTAGAAAACCCGAATGCCAATGCGCCAAGTGCTGCTAGCTTAAAATCAACTTTTAGCGAAAGTAATAAGATGTAAAACCCAATAAAATAAAGAAAAAGATAATCCGCTGGCCTTGGCAAAAAGCGTAAAGTTAGATCGAGTTTTTTAATATAATTATGAGGATATTTTGCGCCAAGCTGGTATGTTGGCATACCTCCAAACGCACTATTGGTCCAATACGTTTCCTCGCCTGTCGACTTGGCAAACTCTTTTTGTTGCTGAGCCATGCCAATGTAATGCATAATATCACTCTGTAAAATCTTTTTACCCTGTAAAACCGGACTGAAATAAGCTAAAGACAATACTACAAAACCAACCAGAACAAGCAGGTGAGGTAAAAAGCGTTTAAAGGAAAATGACATGGAAATGAAATATGTAATTGAATCTGAAAAGTAGTTATTTTTTAATAAAATTTCTGCTTAAACCGAAACTATATCAATCAATTTCTTCGTAATCGATATACTCGCCTACTTTTTCATTGGATGGTTTGTTACGTTCAGGCATTTTATCAATAACCGTTTCACCTTCTTTACGCTTCTCTTGTGTACGTTGCTGAGATTGATTTTGAAATCCACCGAACTGTTGCCCGAATTTCTCCTCTGCTTTTTTTGCTACAAAACGCATAAGAATAGGTGCAAAAAGTCTGGACAAAATCTTTATCCCAAACCAAATAAGCAAAATAATTAATATCGTTCTTAATAAATTCATTGCCGAAGCTTCCTGTATCGTTGTAAATTAAGTAAAATTCAAAAATACAATTATTGCCATTTATAATCCGTTATTATTCCTTAAAAAAAGTATAAAATATATATATTTGAACTTAAACCAAAAGCTAATGCGAATACTCAAATCAATTTTCGTTTTATTAATAGCATTGACCTACTACTCATCACATGCACAATATACCGAAGTTATAAACTCTAATCGTCCAGGATTATCAGAAAGTGCTTTTTCCGTAGGAACCAATGTTTTACAATTTGAGGCCGGAGCCTTTACCGTAAAGGAAGAACATGTACCTTTAAACTACGAAGTATCTGGTTTTGGTTTGGATTTCGCCATACGATATGGATTACTTTTTGAGCAATTAGAGCTTCAGCTTGATGGTGTTTATCAAAATGACAATATAACTTTTAACAGTGCTTCTGTCCCTGTTGAGAATAAACGGTCTAATTTCAGAAACTTTACTTTGGGAGCAAAATATTTGGTGTACGATCCCTATAAAAATGCCGAAGAAGCTAAACCCAATTTATACAGTTACCATGCCAATAGAAGATTTCAGTGGAAATCCCTAATCCCAGCGGTTTCAGTATATGTAGGGGCAAATTTCGATACCATGAACAATCCTTACACTGCTCCAGACGTTGAGGGATTTAGCCCTAAAGTTATGATTGCAACCCAAAACAACTTTAATGGCGGTTGGGTGTTTGTGATGAATTTAATAAAAGACAGAATTGGCTCTGAGTTTTCAGATTTTCAATATATTTTTACCTTAACACATTCCTTTACACCGCAATGGGTGGTTTTTGGCGAAGCCCAAGGGATTAATAGTGACTTTTACGCAGACAACATCTTTAGGTTAGGCGGTGCATATTTATGGACCAAGGATTTTCAGTTAGATGCCAATATAGCGTTTAACACCAAAGATACCCCTTCAGTGTTTAACATCGCCTTTGGTGCCTCTTACCGTTTAGATTTTCATAGAGACAAAAAAATTGATAATGGTAATGGAAACACAGGAAATTTTAAAAAGAAAAGAAAAAAGAAGAAAAAGAAAACAGACGATTTTGATTCTGACGGATTATA
Organism: Leeuwenhoekiella palythoae; assembly: GCA_964221315.1. Lineage (GTDB taxonomy): Bacteria > Bacteroidota > Bacteroidia > Flavobacteriales > Flavobacteriaceae > Winogradskyella > Winogradskyella palythoae_A. The sequence goes on from CAXPYI010000014.1 coordinate 39,386, forward strand.
AAATACTGCATGATTACAATTAAAGAAGCCACATCAAAAAAAGATATAAAAGCGTTTGTGAAATTTCCCTTTACGCTTTACAAAGATTCTAAATATTGGGTTCCTCCGATCATTAGACAAGAAATGGAAACTTTTGATAGGGACAAAAACCCAATCTTTAAAGATGCCGAAGCACGCTTTTTCTTGGCATACAAAAACAATAAAATTGTTGGTCGTGTTGCTGCAATAATAAATTGGCTTGAAGTCAATAAGCAGGATATAAAAAAAATGCGGTTTGGTTGGTTTGATTTTATTGATGATCTAGAGGTTAGCAAGGCTCTATTAGAAACTATTGAAAACATAGGTAGAAGACACCAATTAGAATATGCTGAAGGCCCTGTAGGTTTTTCTAACTTAGATAAGGTTGGGGTAATGACTGAAGGTTTTGATAGCATAGCTCCAATGATTACTTGGTATAATTACCCTTATTACATCAACCACTATCTTGAGCACGGCTATGAAATAGAAAAAGAATACTCTGAAAGTAAATTTCCTTTTTCGAACGTTGAGCCCGATTCTTTCAAAAAAGCCCAAGAACTAATTAAAAGGCGTTATAAATTAAAAGCACTGAAATTTACTAAAACCGAAGAGGTTATGCCCTATGCAGACAAAATGTTTGATTTATTCAACAAGAGTTACGCATCCCTGGCTTCATTTGTGGAAATTACCGATTTACAAAAAGCGTATTTTAAAAGTAAGTTCGTAAGTTTTGTCAATCCTGAATACATAAAGTTTGTAGTTGACGAAAATGACGATCTTATTGCTTTTGCTATAGTAATGCCAAGATTTGCCGAAGCATTGCAAAAAGCCAATGGAAGATTATTTCCTGTAGGTTTTAGCCATATCCTAAGAGCAAAAAAGAAAAGCAAAGATGTTATTTTTTACCTCATAGGCGTTCACCCAGAATATCAAAACAAAGGTGTGCACGCGGTCATTTTTAATGAGTACTATGATGTCTTTAAAGAAAAAGGAATAAAGACTTGCTACAGAACACCAGAATTGGAGGATAACGAAGCCATACATAAAATTTGGAAGCATTTTGGCCCTGAAGTTTATAAACGACGGAAAACACTAAGAAAAGCATTATAACAAAAAAGGGCTTTGCAATCTGCAAAGCCCTTTTTATATAATTTTAAATCCGAATGTTATTATTCACCCATTGCTGCAGTTAAAGATGCAGACATCCTTTTGTAAGTTCCATTTTGAAGTCTTTCTCTAATAGCATCAAAAGCGTCAAGAGTTTCCTGTACATCTTGTAATGTATGTGTTGCTGTCGGAATCATTCTTAATAGAATTAATCCTTTAGGTATAACAGGGTAAACCACTATAGAACAGAATATTCCGTGATTTTCACGTAGATCTTTTACCAATGCCATCGCTTCAGGAATACTACCTTTTAAATATACAGGCGTTACACAACTTTGGGTAGTGCCAATATCGAATCCACGTTTTTTTAATCCAGACTGCAATGCGTCAACTATCGTCCAAAGATTTTTCTTAAGTTCTGGCATGGTGCGCAACATATCCAATCGTTTTAATGCACCAACAACCAATTGCATCTGCAGTGATTTTGCGAACATCTGAGAACGCAAATTGTACTTTAAATAATCTATAATTTCTTGATCTGCAGCAATAAATGCTCCTGTACTTGCCATAGATTTAGCAAATGTCGCAAAGTAAACGTCTATGCCGTCCTGCACACCTTGCTCCTCACCTGCACCAGCACCAGTTTTGCCTAAAGTACCAAAGCCATGGGCATCATCCACAAATAACCTAAAGTTAAATTTCTTCTTAAGGTCCACTATTTCTTTTAATCGACCTTGTTCTCCACGCATACCAAAAACACCTTCAGAAATTACTAAAATTCCACCACCTGTTTGCTCTGCCATTTTAGTAGCGCGCTCCAAATTTTTCTCTAAACTTTCAACATCGTTATGCTTATAGGTAAAACGCTTGCCCATGTGTAAGCGTACACCATCTATAATACATGCATGTGCATCTACATCGTAAACAATAATATCGTCTTTTGATACTAAAGCGTCAATTGTAGAAACCATACCTTGATAACCAAAATTTAACAGGTATGCGGCTTCTTTGCTCACAAACTCAGCGAGTTCGTTCTGTAATTGTTCGTGCAAGTCGGTATGACCAGACATCATGCGTGCTCCCATAGGGTAAGCAGAACCATATTGGGCAGCAGCTTCGGCATCAACTTTTCTAACTTCGGGATGGTTGGCTAGCCCTAAATAATCATTAATACTCCAAGTGATTACTTCTTTCCCTTGAAATTTCATTCTATTAGAGATTTCCCCTTCGAGTTTTGGAAACACAAAATATCCTTCTGCTTGAGCTGCCCACTTTCCTAGCGGTCCTTTATCTCTATAAATCTTTTCAAATAAATCCTTCATACCTATGCGTTTGCAATGAGTCAAATTCAATGTCTAATGACAAGTAGAATAGACTTTTCCTTAGTTAATTTTATTTAGTTAGTATCTGCAAAATTAGGTAATAATATTATGACAGCATAATTTATTTAATTTTACTATCCACTAAGTTTTGAACAAAAAAAACCTACCATATTTCTATGGTAGGTCATATATTTTCAAATGTCTTATTTTATGTATTGAATTGTTGTAGAAACTTCGTTCTTACTGTCAAAAAAGCCTTGATCAGCCATCCATTTGTCACTATATACTTTACTCATGTATCGTGATCCGTGATCTGGGAATATAACCACAACTTTGTCCGTAGACTTAAACTCACCTTCTTCATTAAGTTGCTTTAAGGCTTGCATCGCAGCTCCACTTGTGTAGCCAACAAAAAGTCCCTCCGTATTGGAAATTTCTCTTGCTGTATGCGCACTTTCTTCGTCTGTAACTTTCACAAACTTATCTATAGCATCAAAGTCAGTTGCCGTTGGAATAAGGTTTTTGCCTAATCCTTCAATTCTGTAAGGGTATATTTCCTTGTCATCAAACTCTCTCGTTTCATGATACTTCTTTAAAACAGAACCATAAGCATCGACGCCAATTACCTTTACATTAGGGTTTTGCTCTTTTAAATATTTAGCAATACCCGAAATAGTCCCACCAGTGCCACTACATGCCACTAAGTGTGTGATTTCACCATTGGTTTGGTTCCAGATTTCTGGACCGGTAGTATTGTAATGGGCATCAATATTCAATTGATTAAAATATTGATTGATGTATATAGATCCTTTAATTTCTTCGTGCAATCGCTTTGCTACTTGATAATATGATCTCGGGTCGTCAGCATTAACATGAGCTGGGCAAACATATACCTTGGCTCCCATAGACTTAAGCATATCAATTTTATCTGCAGAAGACTTAGAACTTACAGCAAGAATACACTCATAACCTTTAATGATACTGACCATGGCTATACTAAAGCCTGTGTTCCCTGAAGTTGTCTCTATAATGGTGTCGCCTGGAGTTAAAATCCCTTGTCGCTCTGCTTCTTCAATAATGTGTAAAGCAATTCTGTCTTTGGAAGAATGACCAGGATTAAAAGCTTCTACTTTTGCAAAAAAATCACCGTCGTAGTCTGCAGTAATTTTATTTAATTTGATAAGTGGTGTACTGCCGATTAACTGAAGTACGTTATCAAATACATTTTTGTTTTTATCCATAAATGTTAATTTCTGTCTTCTAAACATTAGTTTAGACACATAAAACCTTGCAAAAGTAACAATTTTTTTTGAACTAACTTGAAATACCTTCCAAATCTAAAAGAAATGCATACTCTTCGGCATCTTCCTTTAGACTTTCAAAACGGCCAGAAGCTCCGCCGTGACCTGCATCCATATTAGTTTTTAAGTACAATTTATTAGAATCTGTTTTCATATCTCTTAACTTTGCCACCCACTTAGCTGGTTCCCAATACTGTACTTGAGAATCATTAAGACCAGTTGTAACAAGCATGTTGGGATAGGCCTTAGGCTGTACATTGTCGTATGGAGAATATGATTTCATATAGTTATAATACAGAGTGTCATTTGGGTTTCCCCATTCGTCATACTCACCTGTTGTGAGTGGGATTGAGTCATCTAGCATTGTAGTTACTACGTCTACAAAAGGGACTGCAGCAATAACACCATTATACAACTCAGGAGCTTCATTGATCACTGCACCCATTAGTAAGCCGCCTGCACTTCCTCCCATTGCGTATAGATGTTTTGAAGAAGTATAACGCTCTTTGATTAAATGTATGGAACAAGCTATAAAATCCTTAAACGTATTTTTTTTATTCAGTAGTTTACCGTCTTCATACCATTGGCGACCTAGATACTCTCCTCCTCTAATATGAGCAATTACATAAATGAAACCTCTATCCAATAGACTTAAACGAATAGAAGAGAAATATGGATCTACTGTAGAACCATAACTACCATAGGCATATTGCAACAAAGGATTGTTGCCGTCTTTTTTTACACCTTTTCTATACACAACCGACATGGGTATTTTAGTACCATCTTCTGCCTTTGCCCAGATTCGCTCAGAAACGTAATTTTCTTTTTTAAATTTTCCTCCTAATACCTCCTGTTCTTTTAATATGGTCTTGGTCTTTGTGCGCATATTAAATTCAATTACCGAAGGTGGCGTGGTTAAAGAGTTGTATCCATAGCGTAATAACTCTGTATCAAAATCCACATTTGTGCTTGTATATGCGGTGTAAGTTTCGTTATCAAATGGCAAGTAATAATCTTGAGTTCCGTCCCAGCGTTTAATATTGATTTTGTTAAGTCCGTTGTTCCGCTCACTAACAACTAAATAGTCCTTAAAAATATCAATATGTTCTATAAGGGTGTCTATTCTATGCGGAATCACTTCCTCCCATTTTTTTATGGAGCGATTATCCTCCCTACATTTCATCAGCTTAAAGTTTGTCGCTTTATCTTTATTGGTTAGAATGTAAAAATGGTCTTTGTAATGGGAAATACTATACTCCAAGCCCCTAACTCTTTTCTGAAAAACCTCAAATTTTTCATCAGGTTGGTCCGCGTTTAGAATATGATATTCGTTTGTTAGCGTACTATAACAAGCAATGATTATATATTTTCTGGATTTAGACTTGTAGACTGTGACACCAAAGGTGTCGTCACCTTCTTGAAATATAAGTTTATCTTCTTTTTCCCCTAACTTATGCTTAAAAATTTGGTAAGCCCTAAGGGTTACCTCATCTTTTTTGGTGTAAAAAAGGGTTTTATTATCGTTTGCCCAACTAGAAGAACCTGTAGTATGCAAAACTCTGTCTTCTGCAATTTCACCAGATTCAATATTTTTTATGTGAATGGTGTAGTTTCGTCGTCCTGTAGTATCTATTCCGTAGGATACCAATTTGTTATCAGGGCTGACGCTTATACCCGCCAATTTAAAATAGTTATGGCCCTTAGCCATTTTATTACAATCGAATAATAACTCTTCAGGATTTTCAAGTGAATCTTTTTTACGGGTGTAAATGGGGTATCCTTTCCCTTTTTCAAAACGGGTAATATACCAATATCCATTATATTTATATGGCACTGAAGAGTCGTCCTCCTTAATCCTGGCTTTCATTTCCTCGAATAAATCCTTCTGAAAACCCTTTGTATGTGCCATTTGCCTATCACAATATTCATTTTCTGCATTGAGATAGTTGATGACTTCTGGATGCTCCCTGTCCTTCATCCAAAAGTAATTATCTATACGAACATCACCATGTTTTTCTATTTGGTGTGGAATCTTTTTTGCAATTGGAGGCTTTGTCATCTGTTTTAAGAAAAATTTAATCTAAAAAGTGGCGCAATTTAGTAATTTTGTATCGTAAAATTTTAAAAGAACACTACTATGTTTGGAGATATGATGGGCATGATGAGCAAATTAAAAGAAGCTCAAAAAAAAGTTGAAGAAACCAAGGAACGCTTGCATTCCGTCTTAATTGATGAAGCTAGTAGCGACGGAAAATTAAAAGTCACGATAACTGCAAATAGAACTGTTAAATCCATATCCATTGACAACGAGCTGCTAGAGGACAAAGAGATGCTAGAGGACTATTTAATCCTAACCCTAAACAAAGCCATTGCCAAAGCTACTGAAGTCAATGAAACAGAAATTGCCGCAGTGGCAAAAGAAGGCATGCCAAATATTCCCGGGATGGACATGTTTAAATAGATTCCAACTTTACTCCATTACTTATTGCATTGTTAATTTGAAGTGATTTCCTTTTCTACAAAATCCTTTAAAATTCCTATAACATTTTTCTAATCAGTTAGTTATAATAGTACTGATTTTCTTCTAAATACTAATTTTAACGATGAATTACATCGTTATTTATGTACAACAGATAGTTATGTATTTGGTCTAAAAATTAATTTAAAAAAAATGTTAAAAATTATATTTGTGTAGTTATTAATGCTATTAACCAATTTATAATTATGAAACATTTATCAAAAATTTTATTGCTTGCGGTGCTAGTTATTTTTGCATCGTGTCAAAACGAGTCAACTGAAGATCAAGCTCTAGAAGAGCGCCAAGCTGAACTTCGTTTTGATAATGACGGAAACGTTGTGTCTGACGGTGAGTTGGACAAAGAACTATTCTTTAACGAGACTAGTGAAGAAATGAACAACAATGTTTTAATGAACGTTGGAATGTCTAACCTGAACAGTAGTGGTGCTGCCGTAGAGCAAGTTTACACAGTAATTGATGCTGACAGAGCTCCTTACGGTGACCAACAACCAACATCAAATTTCTGGTGGTCTGAAACTCCAGATGGAACAGACTATTTTGATGGTTCAACTTATTTTGCTGCTGCAGATGGTGAAAACCTCGTATTTACAGAATATACCAATGGTACAGCTAGCTTAATTGGTACTACTATTTCAGGTACTTGTGTTGTAGACCTTAATGTTTGGTTTAAAGACAAGAAAACTTGGGATGAATGGTCTGCTATCGGTGGCGGTCACAAAAAAGAAGGTACAGCTGGTGACGCATCCAATTCTGCAGATATGAACTTTTATGTTATAGACCATACTAAAAGTACTATGACTGCTAATGGCGGTGATTGTGTACAAGAAGGTACATTTGGGTTAACTCAAAGACCCGACCCTAATGACCCTAACACACCAAATTTTGGAGCTCATATCGGCCCAGGTGGTGCTAACTACGACTCTAATGTAGGTGCTCTTGGCTTAAGTACTTGGGGCTGGATGATAGATCCTGTTTCATGTGACCCTCTTTGGTTAATGGACTTTAACTTTAGATTGGAAATTGCACCAGATGAGTGTGATGACTGTATCGGAGATGTTACTGACCTAACTTTAAACTGGGATTGGCATAATGATTACAGAGTAAGAGTTTACCAACGTTACGAAAACACTTGGTGTGCTACTAAAATCTTTGATAGTGTGGTTGGAGCTAATGAAAACTTTACCATCAATGGTGCTAACGCTGATGGAAGTTTCGGTAACTATGTTTACATTTATGTGGGTAACTGCTACTACACTAAGATTAAGACCAACTGTTGGTTAAATATTGGCCCTGGCTACAGACGTGGTGTTGTTGAAGTAGTTAGCGGACACAGCTCTGGTGGTGGAGAATTATGTGAGTATGAGCCTCCTCATTATTGGTGCTGGTGGTGGTAATAACTAACCACTTAAAATACAATATCCCTAAGACTATAAACATATAGTATTGATGATACCAAAAGAGAGACAAATTAATTTGTCTCTCTTTTTAATTTAAGGGATTACACTAAAAAAAGTAGATGAACTGAAATTAAAGTGATGACACTTATTTAAGGAAAGGGTTAAATATTTTAAATAAGATATAAAACAATTCTTTGTTATTAAAGAGCTTGGTTAAAACAACATAATTAAAACCTTTATAGTCTACACTAACAAAACTGTCCATAGGATATGCTCCTGTAGACGATAGCTGATCCATTGTTTTTTTTACTCTATTTAAGGATATTTCAGATTTCAGCATTCTCACCATCATAAAAAACACAAAGGATTGTTGTCTAACCCTAAGCCGTTTTATACAGTCTGCATTTGCACTCTTTTCCTTAAGGTCATTGATTAAAGATTCAAAAACCATAGCTGCATTTCTATTATCATCAATAACCCTTAAATAATGTGCTGATTCTTTACTCTTCATTGCAGAACCTTCTACAATTAAGTGTCTATGGGCATCTATAGGTAATTTAGCAACTCTTTCCGCATTCAAGAATAATTGTGGGGTTATAATGGCGTCCTCCATCCATCTGTCCTCTATAAACTTTATTCCAGAGTCCTCAATGAAACTTCTTTTGATGATATACCACCAAACTTCGTTTTGATAACGATTGCTAGCTATAAAATCAATACCATTGGTTATTTTAAAGTCTTGTAAATTTATGTTCTCTGTTCTTGTCTCAAATAATTTAGGCTTGGTTGTTGACTTAGATAAAAAAGTTAAAATATCTAATGAATTATTTTTTGCTTCAGAAATGATAGTGTGCAAAACATTGGCTGCTAAATAATCATCTGGATCTATAAAATAGATATATTCGCCTTTAGCAAGAGAAATGCCTTTATTTCTTGCACTACCAACTCCACCGTTAGCCTTATTATGGACGAACACGTTTGAATGGTTATTTGCAAACTCCAGCGCTATATCTAAGCTATTGTCCGTGGAACCATCATTAATAATCAAAACCTCATAATCGTTGATGTCAATATCCTGATTTAATAGACTACCAATACATCTTGATAGAAAATGCCCGGAATTATATAGTGGTATAATTACACTTAACTTCATTGGTTCCTTGAGTAGAAATCTATTTTACAGATTTTAAAAAAATATTCTTAATTGAAATCAAAAAATATAAGAGGCTTTCCCTATTTATAACACTTGCCAAAATACGATATTGCAAAGTGTTGTACCTATACCTATTAAAGTTATTAATGGGATAAGCGTTTATTTTTTTAAATCCATCTATTTTGCTCTTAATGTGCTCTAGAGAAAACCGATTACGTATCATATTGGCAATATTGAAAAACGTAAACACATCTCTTCTGTGTTTGAGATTATCAATCAAGGTTTTCGAATGATTTCCATCATTTAGTCCATTTATGAGTTCACTAGTATTATGAATCATCATTTGAATGTATTCCAACCTTTTTGAAATTATTTGAAAATCACTACTTCGCATTAAAGAATTTCCAGTCTGTACATAGCGATGGATAGAAACTGGAACATAACCTACCTTATCTGTAATTAAAAGCGCTTCTAATGTAAACATCACATCAGCATTATATTCGTTGTTATTAAAGCTCATTTGATGTTCTTCAATAAAATCCTTTTTAATAAAATACCACCAAATTTCATGTCTTACATGAGGATAGTTTTCGATAAATTGCTCTCCTGAACAAATTTTTACTTCGTTATCAAATATTGGTGTTGTCAAGTCCTTTTTTTCTAGTGACTTGGTTTCGACAGTATCAAAGCCAATAATATCCAGCTGATTAGTTTCTGCTAATAGCAATAGTTCTTTTAAGCAATCCTTAACGATATAGTCATCTGCATCGAGATTATAGATGTAATCCCCTTGGGCTAGTTTTAATAGTTTATTTCGAGTAGTAAAAGCACCAGAATTAGGCTCAGTGTATAATTTTATGTTGTCATGCGATTTCGCAATTTCTGAAACTAAAGCAACTGAATTATCAGTAGAACCATCATCCATGATTATAATTTCATAATCATCTTCAGGTATGTTTTGATGCAATAAGCTTTCAATGCAATTGCCTATATAATCTTCGGCATTATACATTGGTATAAGAATGCTAAGTTTCATTTGTATTCATATGGGTAAAGCGAAAATATGGGTATAACATTTGGTTACTAAATATTCTCGTTAATGTGTTGAAGATAAACTGTCAAAATCAAAAAGCACTTAATATGCTCAGTAACTTTTCATGCTTTTGATCTGTGTAATCCAAATGTGTTACCATTCGCAGTTTACCACTCCCCATTCCAATAATATGAATGTTTTGTTCTTTCAACCTATGTAGGAATTGTATTTCGTCAACATCATCATTCAATTCAAAAATAATAATATTGGTCTCAATAGGTTCTACTTTTTTGATAGAAGATAATGCAGCCAAAACCTCTCCTATTTCTTTAGCTTTCTTATGATCTTCCGTCAAGCGTTCAAAATTGTTATTTAAAGCGTAAAGTCCTGCTGCAGCTGCAAATCCAACCTGTCGCATACCACCACCTAAGATTTTCCTAACTCGAATTGCACTTTTCATCAGCTCAGAATTCCCAATTAAAACTGAACCCATTGGACAACCCAACCCTTTACTTAGACACACAGAAATCGTATCGAAAAGCTTGCCATATTGTTTTGGGTTTTCTTCTCTGGCAATTAAAGCATTCCAAAGTCGTGCTCCATCTAAGTGATAGCCCAAGTTATGTTTATCCGCAACTTGTCTGATTCTTAAAAGCTCATCAAAATCCCAACACGCTCCACCTCCTTTATTGGTTGTATTCTCAACTGCGATTAAAGAAGTTAAAGGACTATGATAAAAATCTGGTGGATTTATTGAAGCTTCGGCTTGTTCTGCTGTAAACATACCTCTATCTCCGTCTATCAACTTGCATGAGATTCCACTATTAAAAGACGCACCACCTCCTTCATAATTATAAATGTGCGCATATTTGTCACAAATTACCTGCTCTCCTGGGTTAGTATGTAATTTTAATGCAGCTTGGTTCGCCATACTTCCTGAAGGAAAAAATAAGGCTTCATCCATGCCAAACATCTCTGCTAACTGCTTTTCCAAAGCATTCACGGTCGGGTCTTCTTTATAAACGTCGTCTCCAACTTTAGCCATTAACATAGCATCTAACATGCCTTGTGTGGGTTTGGTTACCGTATCGCTTCTTAAGTCTATAATCATATATCAGTTTTGGTTGTAGTTGCACATATCACTCCCTATCGGTGAGCCATCTGGTATTTTTGGTGAGGCTTCAATTTTAAACTTTTCAGGATGTTCATAAAACTCCTTAATTATAAAATTGTATTGCATTTTTATCATATCTAGCGATAAATTTTCTTGGGAAATATTACGTATAGCTTTGTTTGCAATAGCTTTTACCTGAAAATAGCTTTCATCATTCACTGCTAAGTTCATTAAGTATTTTAACACATTTACATTTATCTGGTGTTGAATTTCATTTAAATAAGCATCTTCGTTGGTCTTTTCAAAAATCTGTTTTACAACATTATCAATCACATCATCTAAACTTAGTTGACTCTCATCTAAACTATTTTGCAACACCAATCTATTGGCGCGTTGCGGATGGAACAAAAGTTTTAATGTCATGTCACTAGCTGTATTCGCCGCACTCAAGGGATCAAAAGCCACACCTGTTTTTCCTTTAAAGGACTCTCTACTACGATTATGACCAAAGGCTCTGGGCGGAAACAGATTTAATTTATCTTTTGGAATCGCCAATGTCTCAGCATTTATGGTTTTTAAAATACCATCTAAGGTTTCTTTTTGAACTTTAGCGTCTATAGCTTCTGTTGTTATTTGACCATCTCCTTTTACCGCATAGTTATAATCGAGTCCACCAACAACCTTTGCCGCAGCTTCAACTTGATAGCGATGATAAAAATATAAGGGTACAAATACATCTTCTAAAACCGAATACGGTTCATAACTTTTGATATTATCTTCCGAAAAATTTGAAATTGCTTTTTCACGCAACATCAATACATTTTTTAATTCTTCCGCCGCACTTTTACCATTATCCCATAGATGTGCCAATGCATGTGCTCCGCCAGAGGCTCTCGCATCAGAATCTGTTATAAATCGCAATCCTGAATTCTGTGCTTCCTTTAAAATTTGATTAAGTGCTTTCTCTTCATCAGTGTTTTGATCAAAGTCCGAATAACTATAAGCGACTGTGACTTTATCCCACTCTCCTATGCCTGTTGCGTAAGCCTTGCTGAAATCTATTTCACCATTTTTAAGGAAAATCTGCGGATGTGGATAATCCATTACGGAAGCTCTATTATTTGTACTGGCAGCAAAATTATGCGTAAAACCAATAGTGTGACCGACCTCATGCGCGCTTAGTTGTCTTATTCTGGCCAAGGCCATGTCTAACATAGGCTGGTAATTATCGTCGCTTTCAGCAAAAGGCTTATTCATTAAGGCTTGTGCTATCATAAAATCCTGACGAATGCGCAAACTTCCCAAACTCACATGCCCTTTTATAATTTCACCTGTTCTTGGGTCAACAACGCTCGCTCCATAACTCCAGCCTCGTGTACTGCGATGCACCCACTGGATTACGTTATAGCGACAATCCATAGGATCTGCGTCCTTAGGTAACATTTTTACCTGAAATGCATCCTTAAAACCAATGGCTTCGTAAGCTTCATTCCACCAACGTGCACCATCTAATAATGCTGAGCGCACAGGTTCTGGCGTGCCAGGATCGAGATAGTAAATTATAGGTTCTTTAGCTTCACTGATTTCTGCATTCGGATTCTTCTTTTCCAATCGATGTCTGATAATAAATCGTTTTCTAATATCCTCTTGTATTGGTGCAGCATAATCCATATAAGACATAGAGATAGCTCCGCTTCTAGGATCAAATTTGCGTGGCTTGTAATTATCATCCGGTAATTTTATAAACGAATGGTGCTGCACCACAGTTACTAAAGATGCTGTAGGTGCAACACTGCGTAAGTTTCTACCCGTTGGCTCACCTTTGAATGTTAATAAAGCCTCAAACTCAACATTTTCAGGAAAAGCCTTGGTGCGTTCCAAAGACAATGCACTTTTGGAGGCGTCGATTTTGTATGTACCTTCTTTTCTCTGTTTTAATCGATTAGCCACACCATGCGTATCCTCCATCAAAAACGGCGTAAAATCAATAACGTAATCTCGATCATCCTCAGACATGATTTTAAAACCAAATAAAACGGATGTAGCAAAGGCTTGTTCAATGCTTTTACGCTCTAACTCATTATCAGTATTGGCACGATATTTTAGGTTAGGCTGAATCAGTAATAATTTGTTTCCTGCTTTCTGAAAATAAACCACCCTTTCACTACCCAGCTGACCTCTATCCAAACCTATATCATTGCTGCCAACACCAGAAGCTAAAGAATTAACATATAAAAATTCTTCATTCAGGTTTTTAACTTTTAAGTAGATTTTGTCAGTACTTTCTTCATAATAAAAGTCAAAGAACCCCTTATAAGTTTTAAGGTCTTTCCTGTCTAGAATTTGAGCTTGCGATACAAAACTTGCGAGCGCAAAAAAGAGAAGAATTAATGGTTTTTTCATGTTTGGAATAGTTGGAAGATAAAACTACGGAATTTTTAAAAAACCAACTTAAAATTATGGCACTTTAATACTGCATCTTATATTTGCAGAAATTTCCATTATTTATGATAACATCAGATCAAATAAAAGATCTTAATTCCCGTCTAGACACACTTAGACAGTATCTTTGACTTAGATGCCAAACGCATCGAGATTGCAAACGAAGAAGAACAAACTTTTGACCCTAATTTCTGGAACGACTCTAAAAAAGCAGAGCAAATAATGCGTTCTATTAGAGAAAAGAAAAGTTGGGTGAATGACTACAATGAAGCAAAAACACTTTACGAGGACCTAGAAGTAATTTACGAATTCTACAAAGAAGATGAAGCTACTATGCAGAACGTTGAAGAACGGTTTGAAAAAGCGGTGAATTCCATAGAGAAGTTAGAGTTTAAGAATATGCTATCGGAAGAAGGTGACAGTTTAAGCGCTGTCCTTCAAATCACCGCTGGTGCTGGCGGAACCGAATCTTGCGATTGGGCGAGTATGCTTATGCGTATGTACCTAATGTATGCAGAAAAAAGTGGTTTTAAGGTAAAGGAACTTAACCACCAAGAAGGTGATGTTGCAGGTATTAAAACAGTAACGCTAGAAATAGAAGGCGATTATGCCTTTGGTTGGCTAAAAGGTGAAAACGGCGTACATCGTTTGGTGCGTATCTCCCCTTTTGACAGTAATGCCAAAAGGCACACGAGTTTCGCTTCGGTTTATGTGTATCCTTTGGTTGATGATTCCATTGAAATTGAGATCAACCCATCCGATATTGAAATAACCACAGCTCGCTCTAGTGGTGCTGGTGGTCAAAACGTCAATAAAGTAGAAACAAAGGTACAGTTGCTTCACAAACCAACTGGGATTCAGATTCAATGTTCTGAGACAAGGTCGCAACACGATAATCGCGCTAGAGCGCTTCAGATGTTAAAATCTCAACTCTATGAGATTGAATTACAAAAACAAATGTCACAACGAGACGATATTGAAGCCAGTAAGATGAAGATTGAATGGGGAAGCCAAATTAGAAATTATGTGATGCATCCTTATAAATTAGTAAAGGATGTACGCTCAGCACATGAAACAGGTAATGTTGATGCCGTTATGGATGGAGATATTGAACCTTTTTTAAAAGCTTATCTTATGATGATGGGGCAAAAAGAGGAAGATACTAGCACCTTGTAAATATGTGATTAGGCTATTGAGTCGTCATGTTATTAGATTTTAATTAATAAACTAATTTTAATTAATAAACTAATGTTTTATAACTTTGAAAGCATAGAATATGGCACAAATTTTGAACAAAGCACATTATAAATGATACAGATATACCATAACCCAAGATGTTCAAAATCTAGACAAGGTTTAGCAATAGTAGAAGCTTCAGGCAAAGAATTTGAAGTTGTTAAATATTTGGAAGACGAATTAAGCGTCGAGCAATTGAGTACAATCATTTCAAAATTAGGTATAAAACCTATAGACTTGGTACGCAAAAATGAAGCGATTTGGAAATCTGATTACAAAGGGAAGACCCTTACGGATAAACAAATCATCGATGCCATGATCAAGCATCCAAAACTAATAGAACGACCGATAGTCATCAATAAAAATAAAGCTGTGGTTGGCAGACCACCAGAATCTATTTTAAATATTATATAAAATGAAAAAGATTGTATTAATCACTTTTGCATTGTTGTTAGGCCTCAATACCTATGCACAACGTAGAGATCGAATGGGCAATCCAGTAGTTAATCGAGAACCTACCGAACAGGATATTGAAAATTACAAACGCAAAGTAGAAGAGCGCAAAGCAGAATATATTGCCAACTTCTTAACGACTTTAGAGGCAGATGATTTTCAGAAAGAAATCATAAAACAATACCTCAACTCATATTTTGATGCTAAAACCGAACTTTTTAAAGTAAAATATGAGCGTAGCTTTGACCGTGAAGAAGCTGTAAAAAAATTGGACAATACACACTTTAAGGAATTAGAAGAACTCATCTCCGAAAATGATATGACTAAGATAAAAGAGATGATTCAGGGTGATTTTGACGAAAAGGAAGTCAAAAAGGAGAAGAAGAAAAAACGCAAAAAGCGAAAGAAAGATAAAGGCGAATAGATAATTCCGATTCCGATATAAAGAATACTTATCTGCCTTTAACATAAGATTAACCTATCTCGCCGCAAGTAAAAGTAATTTTACGCATCAAAACGTAAAAACACCAACCACTTGTTATGAGGCAATTTTTATATTCATTTATTTTTACAGTTTTAACTTGTTCTTCTTTATATGCACAAAAAGATATTAAAGTAGAAGGGAAAGTCGTTGAAGAAGGTTCAAACATTCCTTTGGAATACGCAACCGTTACCTTTAAATCCAAACCAGATAATACAGTTGTAGATGGTGGCATTACTGATGCAAATGGATATTTTAGTGTAGAAATACCTTCTGGAACTTATGATATCGCTGTAGAGTATATTTCTTACAAAGCAAAAAATTATTTAAATAAAACTATAAACGAATCCATTGATCTAGGAACAGTTAGCCTGGCGTTGGATATTGAGTCTCTTAGCGAGGTAGAAATTGTTGCAGAGCGTACAACGGTTGAGATTAAACTCGATAAAAAAGTTTACAACATTGGTAAGGACTTAACCACAGCAGGTGGTACCGTTAGCGATGCACTAAATAATGTACCATCTGTTTCAGTAGATATTGAAGGTTCCATCAGTTTGCGTGGCAACGAGAATGTTAGGATATTAATTAACGGTAGACCTTCTGCCCTAGCTGGTTTTGGAGATACCAATGTATTGAGTCAATTACCTGCAGATGCCATAGAACGTGTCGAGGTGATCACCTCTCCTTCAGCACGATATGATGCAGAAGGAACGGCAGGTATATTAAACATTATTCTTAGACAAAAAGAAACACTTGGATTTAACGGATCATTTAATTTCACCATTGGTAACCCTGATAACATAGGCTTAAATGCCAATTTAAATTACCGTACGGAAAAATTTAACCTATTTTCCAATTTAGGTTGGAGATATTACGATGCACCACGTTTCAGCTTTAACGATGTTACCTATTTTGACAGAATTGTAGATGGCGAAACTGTTGTCCCAGAGTATAGAAGAATCAGGGAAGATCAAGATGTGGAACGTCTTAACAGAAACTACAACGCCAATGTTGGTATTGAGTATTTTTTAAGCGAAAAATCATCGATTACTGGTAGTCTATTCTACCGATTAGGAAGCGATGCTGATCTCTCTTTAAATCGCAGTGAACGTTTTAACGGTGGTGCAATCGTTGAGGAAACCTTAAGAAGGGAAAAAGAAACAGAACAAGACAATAGCTACCAAATATCCATAAACTATGTAAAGGAATTTGGAGATGATAGCGACCATAGGTTAACAGCAGATTTTCAATATGAAAATGATGCAGAAGAAGGTTTTACATTTCTTAACGAAGATTACATAACAACGGACCAAACAGATCCTGAGCCATTTCAGATTGAACAAGAAATTACAACTGAAGACCAAAAGGAATATTTAATTCAAGCGGATTATGTATTGCCAATTGGTGAAGACTCAAGGTTTGAAGCTGGTTATAGAGGTACTTTTGAAAATGAATTAACAGATTATCGTTTAGAGCAAGAAGATATAGATACTGGTCAATTAATTGTTAACGACACTATTACTAATATTTTTGACTATGATGAAAATGTTAATGCACTCTACTCTCAATATGGTACTAAATTTGGCAAATTCTCTTTTCTCTTAGGCTTGCGTTTAGAGCACACACAACTTAAGGGAGATATTAATTCTAGATTAACCGATGAAGAATTGGTTGAAGCCTTTGGGTTTCCAATTCAGACAGAATTTGACAACAATTATTTAGGGCTTTTCCCTACCCTGAATGTTATTTATAATCTTGGTAGTGACGACTCTGACTCTGAAGAAAGTATAACATTTGGATATAACCGAAGAATAAACAGACCAAGAGGTTGGTTTATCAACCCGTTCCCTACGCGTTCTAGTAGAACGAATATCTTTCAAGGAAACCCTAATTTGCAACCAGCATTTGCTAGTGCGTTTGATATAGGCTATTTAAAACGCTGGGATAAACTTACCTTGACAACATCTGTTTATTACCAACATGAAACACAGTCCTTTGAACGTGTACAGGAAAACACAGGACAACAAACCACTGATGGGATTGATATTATTAGAACCATACCTATTAACCTTTCCACCAATAAAAGAACTGGTGCTGAGTTAGGAGTTCTATATAACCCAGAAAAGTGGTTACGATTAAATACAAGTTTCAACTTTTTTCAGTTTGAAACCGATGGTGAGTTTAACAATGTAGATTACAGTGCAAAGAACACTAGCTGGTTTGCGCGTTTTAGCTCTAAAATTACACTTCCTGCCGAAATTGATTGGCAAACCAACGCCTTCTATCGTGGTGCAAGACAAGATGCACAATCAGACACAGACGGTCTGTTTTCTATTGATTTAGCATTTAGTAAAGAGATGTTCAATAACAGTTTAACGGTTTCATTAAATGTTAGGGATTTACTTAACTCAAGAAAGCGTCAGTCCGTTACTACAACAGAGTTCTTCGAGAGATATAACGAATCTCAATGGAGACCTCGTCAAATTAATTTATCGCTTATTTACAGATTTAACCAACAACTTAAGAAGCGTGACAGAAATGGTAGAGGAGACGGAGATAACAATGGCGATGAAGACTTTGAGTTTGAAGGCTAAATAATCGGCTTAAAGAATTCTTCTTGTTTTTCGAATTGTATTTCTTTAAAATCTGAAATTACCAAATTAGACAAAGCATAATCTTGCCCTGAAGAGTGAGGACTTTTAAAAGCAGTACAAAAAATATTAGCTGAATGTGCTGCTTTTATTCCATTTGTAGAATCTTCAATAACCATACATTCCGATTTTCTGCAACCTGTATGCTCGGCAGCCTTTATAAAAATTTCTGGATGCGGCTTGGATTGTTTTAAATCCGCTCCACTAAACTTGCCCATAAAATATGGGTTGAGACCAAACCGATCAAAAATTCTATTGATATTTAGCATTGACGCAGAAGATGCCACCACTAGTTTTAAACCATTGCTATAGTAATCCTTAATTAAAGGTAATACTCCTTCGATTAAGGCTAAATCAGAATCATTTTCAAACAAATATTTAAAGTGCTGCCGTTTTAATTTCATTAAATATTCTGGTGAATGTGTAAGATTAAAGTGATTGACTAAGCGTTTGCAAATATTTATTGTGGATTGCCCTGTAAATGATGCGTATAAATCTTCATCAACATTGATGTTAACATCTGAAAACATTTTAAAGTAAGCTTTTCGATGTAACGGTTCAGTGTCAACTATGACACCATCCATATCGAATAAAACAGCTTTTAGCATAGATTTTTTTTGTTTGGGCTAAATTAGAAAAGGTGTGCCAGACCTATTCAAATTCGTTAAGAAAATTGATCCTTTAAAAGGCATTGTTAATAATATCCTGGACAACTTCAGGATTCAATAAAGTGCTCGTATCTCCCAATTGGTCTGCTTCATTTGAGGCTATTTTTCTTAGAATTCTTCGCATAATTTTCCCAGAACGCGTCTTTGGCAATCCTTTAGTGAACTGTATTTTATCCAATTTAGCAATTGGGCCAATGCGGTCTGAAATTAATTGGTTGATTTCTTTTCTTAAGTTGTCATGGTTTCTGTTTTCTCCACTATCCTTTAAAGTTACATAGCCATATAAAGCATTCCCCTTGATATCATGAGGAAAACCTACAATAGCGGATTCTGCAACTGCCTGATGCTCGTTAATGGCATCTTCAATTGGTGCTGTTCCTAAATTATGTCCAGAAACAATAATGACATCATCCACTCTACCTGTAATTCTATAATAGCCAACTTCATCACGTAAGGCTCCATCACCTGAAAAATACATGTTTTCAAAAGCTGAAAAATAAGTATCTTTATAGCGTTGGTGATTTCCCCAAATGGTTCGGGCAATACCTGGCCACGGGAATTTAATGCACAAACGGCCTTCTACCTGGTTGCCCTTAATTTCGTCACCGTTTTCATCCATTAATGCAGGTTGAATTCCTATAAACGGTAAAGTGGCATATGTTGGCTTTGTAGGTGTTGAAAACGGAATCGGTGTTATCATGATTCCTCCCGTTTCCGTTTGCCACCAGGTATCTACAATTGGGCTTTTCTTCTTGCCTATGTTTTCATTGTACCAATGCCATGCTTCCTCGTTTATCGGCTCTCCTACAGTACCCAATACTTTTAATGACGACAAATCGTATTGCTCTACTAATTCTGTACCATGTTTTGCCAATGCTCTTATGGCTGTTGGAGCTGTATAAAATTGGGTTACTTTATGCTTCTCTACAACATTCCAAAAGCGTCCAAAATCAGGATAACTTGGCACTCCTTCAAACATTACGGTAGTTGCACCATTAGCCAAAGGACCATATACTATATAGCTATGACCAGTTATCCAACCAATATCAGCAGTACACCAATACACATCATCCTCTGTATATTGAAATACATTTTTAAACGTATATGCTGTGTAAACCATATAGCCACCAGTAGTGTGCATCATACCTTTTGGCATACCTGTAGAACCAGATGTATATAGGATGAACAACGGATCCTCAGCTTCCATTATTTCTGCAGGATAATCCTTGTAAGCATCATCTAAAAGTGGTTGCAACCAATAATCACGACCCTCTTTCATGTTAATATCGGAATTAATTCTTTTTGCCACCAAAACAGATTTCACGTTAGGGCAACTTTCTAAGGCATCATCTACAATACCTTTTAAATCAATAGTTTTTGCTCCTCGATAAGAACCGTCTGAGGTTATAATCATTTTAGCATCACAATCATTTATTCTTGTAGATAGTGCATTTGAGGAAAAGCCGGCAAAAACAACAGAATGTACGACTCCAATTCTCGCACATGCAAGCACTGATACTGCCAATTCAGGAATCATTGGTAAATAAATACAGACACGATCACCTTTTTCAATACCTTTTTCCTTGAGTACATTGGCAAACTTACAAACACGTTCGTGAAGTTGCTTATAAGTGATATGTTCGGCATCTTCGTTTGGATCATTTGGCTCAAAAAGAATAGCGGTTTTGTCTCCACGTGTCCTTAAGTGCCTATCCAGGCAATTTTCTGTAATGTTTAATTGCGCTCCATCAAACCATTTTACTTCAGGCTTAGTAAAATCCCAACTTAAAACTTTTTCCCATTTCTTTCTCCAAACGAAATGCTCTTCAGCTATTTCTTCCCAAAATTGTTCAGGTTGATTTACTGATTTTTTATAAACTTGAAAGTATTCATCAAACTGTTTTATGTGGTAATTGCTCATTGTTACAGATTATTTTATTTCAATTTAGCAAAATATTTTTTTGATTCTTTAATAACTTTTGGAGCAAGTAATATGGTAGCAACCATTGTAGGAATGGCCATAAATGCAAATACACCATCAATAAAGTTGATCATAGCTGTAAAATCAGTGGTAGCTGCCAAAACGATACTGGAAATGTAAAGAAAGTTATAATAATGTTTTTTGTCTGCTCCTATTAAAAAGGATAAGCACTTTGTTCCGTAATACGAATAACTAAACAATGATGATACACTGAAGAAAAACACACAAATCATCAATAAATATTGACCATAAGGCAAGGCTTGCTCAAAAGCTGATGCGGTAAGACTAACACCGTTATCAGAAGTTGTTTCCCAAACACCAGTCACTAATATAGCCAATGCTGTAAGCGTACAAACAATCAATGTATCTATAACTGGACCAAGCATTGCAACCAACCCTTCTCTAACTGGCTCATCGGTTTTTGCGGCTCCATGAGCCATAGGAGCTGTTCCTAAACCTGCCTCGTTAGAAAACGCACCTCTTTTTATTCCGTGCAAAATTAAAGCCCCCAAAACGCCACCTAAGAACGGTTTATCTTCAGGAAAATAATTTGCAGCAAAAGCATCGTTAACAATTAATGATAAATATCTAGGTACTTCTTCTATGTATATACCAAGTATAATCAACACTAGAATAAAATAAAGCAACACCATTGAAGGCACCATCTTAGATGCCCAATTACTTATTCGTTGTATGCCACCAAGAATAACAATACTCGTAACAACTACTAAAATTAATGCAATAATAAGGTTGGTACCAAAAGACACTTCTACTCCATTGGGTATTAAAACAATATCATTAATGGCTTGTTTTAACTGATTGACATTAACCACGGGTAAGGCTCCCAACATACCAAATACACTAAACATCACTGCTAAAAATTTCCAGCTTTTACCAAGACCTTCAGTAATAAAATACATTGGGCCACCTTGTATATCTCCATTGGTATCCTGTCCCCTATATAAAATTGCCAAAGTAGATGTAAAGTATTTGGTGCTCATCCCAACAATAGCGCTTATCCACATCCAAAACATAGCACCTGGTCCTCCAACCGAAATTGCCAATGCAACACCAGCAATATTGCCCATACCAATGGTAGATGACAATGCCGTCGTTAAAGCTTTAAAATGTGAAATTTCTCCTTTATCGTTTGGATTGTCGTATTTACCTCTTAAAACATTAATGGCGTGGCCTATATACCTAAACGGTAAAAACTGTGAACGTATCAATAGATAAAGTCCTCCTCCAATAAGCAGAATAAGTAAAGGTAAACCCCAGGCCAAAGATGAAAATTCCGCTAAAATTCTGTTCAGTTGCTCCATGGGTTATAAATGTACTAAACCCATGAAACTTATTGTAGATTGTTGACTATAAAATTTGCATAAATAACTTTTGTCAACTTGCCATTTTTTTATTTCTTTTATTTATGAGGTCTTCTGTTAAGCGTTTGTATTCTTTATCTAGTAAATCATTTTTATATACAAATGGTTTTTTCTTGTTGGCACGCTGCCAACTATTTTCAACCTTAGCTCTTTCTTCAATTAAGGATTCCACCAATGGCAAACTACTTTTTAGCTCTTTTAATCGGATGTAAGTCATGTTTTTTAATTGAGCCGTTTTAGCAGTAAAATCCAAATAATATTCAATAAGCTTATCAATGATTTCTTGGTTTTTTTCGCTGTGTACACTGAATTCAAAATCACGAAGGTTCACCCCTACTTTTTGCTTCCAGAAATACTCGAGTGGTATATCAAAAGAAAATTCTAACATGCTAGGTTTATTCCAGAAATTAATTACTGAAGTAACCCAGGATGATGGTGCTCTAAAAACACAAATATACTCTAGATCCTTCGCTATTTTATGATTTGATAACTCATCAATATAAGCGCTCCACGACCCAGAACATTCTAATTTTAGATTGAGATAATTTAAACGCTTAACGAAATACTCGTCAAAATTACTGTCGAGACTCTTGTATGATGCATAATGTATTGGCTCATGTTGTGCAATGTCTTTATTAAAACAACTTGCTAAATAAGTAGTACCTGTTTTATATGGAGAAATACAGTAAACGGTTTTACGATTGGCAACCTTAGAATCTTTGGGTTTTATCTTTGATAAAATTAATCTCCCTTCTATATCGCGTATTGGTTTTGCAAGAGGTGTCTTAATTAAATAAAATTTGATTTTTTCAGA
This sequence comes from Leeuwenhoekiella palythoae, assembly GCA_964221315.1. Classification (GTDB taxonomy): domain Bacteria; phylum Bacteroidota; class Bacteroidia; order Flavobacteriales; family Flavobacteriaceae; genus Winogradskyella; species Winogradskyella palythoae_A. The sequence goes on from CAXPYI010000014.1 coordinate 62,478, forward strand.
AACAGTCATTTATTTCTTGTGTTAGTATATTGATTGGTAATCTATAATTAGTTAAAATTGTCTGATTCTCAATATTTAATCGACTAAAGTTATCTATTGGGAGTTGACTGACTATAATCCAAAACTTTTAAGCTCATAAATGACATTTGATTTTACAGAATTTAAGCTTTATGATCAGTTTATATCTAAGTCCTATCTTTGTGGCTCAATCTTTCTTTAATTGAGCACAAATCGACTTTATTTCATTGATGCAGTAAGAGCCTTTGCAATTTTAATGATGTTGCAAGGGCACTTTATAGATACGTTGTTAGATGTTTCTTATAGAGATGAATCCAATACCGCTTTTCAAATTTGGAAATATTTTAGAGGTATTACCGCACCTACTTTTTTTACCATTTCTGGTCTAATTTTTTCTTATCTACTTATTAAAGCCAAAAAAAGTGGAAACGTCAATAAACGCATGCGCAAAGGTTTGGTGCGTGGTTTAATGTTGATTGGCATTGGCTACTTACTAAGGGTTCCAATTTTTGAGTGGCTTGTTGGTAAATTCAACACATCTTTCTTAGTTATTGATGTTTTACAATGTATAGGCTTATCACTTATTCTTATTGTTATTATCTACAGACTGACATTCAAAAAAACCTTAATTTTTTCTATTCTTATGCTTTTTGCCGGACTAGTGATTTTTATCACGGAACCCTTTTATAGGCAATTAGAATTAGCTGATACACCAAAATTATTCGCTTACTGGATGACAAAAGAATACGGTTCGGTTTTTACCATTTTACCCTGGTTTGGTTATGTAGCTTTTGGAAGTTTTATAGCGACTTTATTTTATAGGTATTTAGATCGCCCAAAATTTAAAATAGGTATTGTCTTAGGTTTCTTTGTTGTTGGTATTCTATTAATAATTAAATCTTCATGGCTACTAATGAAAATCCACTATACTACAGATATTCAATTATTTAAAGATGCTGCTTGGTACAACTATTTGTTTACGAGATTAGGCAATGTACTTATTTTATTTTCTTTATTCTATTTAGCAGAAAAATATATAAAGCAGCCTTTGATCTTAAGAATTGGGCAAAAAACACTATCTATTTATGTTATCCACTTTATAATTATATATGGAAGCTTTACTGGTTTTGGTCTGCACCAAATTATAGGAAAGACCTTGGTGCCATGGCAAGCTGTAATTGGTGCTTTAGCATTTTTGATTTCAGTCTGTTTTATCGCATTCTACTATGTAAAAACGAATGCTTTCATTTATTCTTCAATACGTCGACTTATAGATAGGGCAAAACATAATTAGTAATTTTTGTACCAGCCAAAACTATCAGAAATTATCCTATCCTTTTCAGATTTTAAAAAGTCTAGATAAGCCAATGCTGTTGGCGATAGGTTTTTTGATTTTTGCCATACTAAATTCCAGTTTGTGACAATGGGAAGACCTTTGTACGGAATGATTTGCAAGTCTCCGTTTTTTAATTCATTCTTAATGCCTATTAATGGCATAATGGAATAACCAAGACCAGCGATTACCGCTTGCTTTAAAGCTTCATTGGAGGTCAACTCCATTTTTTTGGGATTGTTGATTTTTTGGTTTTTAACGTAAGTCTCCATGGCATTTCGTGTGGCAGAGCCATCTTCGCGGTACAATAATGGGTAAGATTCAAGAATTTTATTTTTGGTAACTTTCCTATTAAACTTTTCCTTGGTACCTCCAATGAGGTAGAGTTTATTTTCCATTAGCTCTACCCTATTAAGATTTAACTGATCTGGTATTACCGAGACCAATGAAAAATCCACTTCGTTATTCTCCAAGCTCTTTACAACACTGTTTTTATTGGTCACGTCCATAACCAAATCCACGCCTCTATTTTGGTTGGTAAAATCTGATAAAAAATAAGGCATAACATATTTACCTGTAGATACCACGGATATTTTTAAGCGGCCCGCTATTTGACCTTTAAATGCTAATGTCTTATAGTTTATGGCCTCTACTTCGTTTAAAATTTTTTGGGCAGCTTCTGCGATTTCCTCCCCAAAATCAGTTACGTAAAGTTGTCTGCCCACAACTTCTGTCAACGGAATTGAAAACTGGTCTTGAAATTTTTTCAACTGAATTGACACTGCCGGTTGACTGAGAAAAAGCGCTTCAGAAGCCTTTGTAATGCTCTTTAGCTCAGTGATTTTTAAGAATACTTGAAGCTGATGTAAAGTGTAATTCATAAATAATATTTATACATATGATTAAAAATATATATAAAAATAAATAAAAAAATTGTTTCAATTTTGCACTGAAATAAATTTTAACAAATGAATTAAAACAAATTATCATGTCAAGATTAGAAACTAACGTTACAATTAAAAGACTAAAAAGAACTGATTCAAAAAACGCAGTCAAATCCAAAGTCTATGCCGCATTAACATTATTAGGTATTTCTGGATTACTGACACTATCCTACATGAACGATAATATTTTTATGGAACACATTGCCATGAGTGCCTTTATAATTTCGTGTGTCGCCATAATAAAACTTATGGAAACCAATTAATTTTTAAAACAACCTCATAAAAACAAAGATTATGTCAACTACAAAAACAAACGTAAAGAAAGCAACTCAAAAAGTTCAACTGGTAGAAGGTCTTTTTACTCCTTCGGAAGCAAACCATATTGTAAACGTGCTCATAGAGCAAAAAGTAAACTTTCACAAATTACAAAGATTGAGTATTCGTGAAGGTTGTGAAGATGCAGACACTACCTACGAAAACAACCGTATAAGTGAGTTGCAGAACGAAAAGCAAATTGCCAAGGACCACATTGCTATAGCACGAAAAGAGGGTTACAACGTGGTAATTAATGGGACGCTCAATATCTCATTTATAAAATAGAAGTTCTTCTCAATACAAATAGTCTCTGCTAAAATAAATTAATGGATTTACATTTATTATTCGATAACTTAACAAATCCTGCGCTGCTGTTCTTTTTTTTGGGGATTTTAGCAGTACAGCTAAAAAGTGACCTAGAAATTCCACCCAACTCTTCTAAGTTTATCTCCCTTTACCTTTTGCTTTCAATAGGTTTTAAGGGAGGTCAAGAGTTGGCACATAGCGACCTTAACGTAGAAATACTCTGGTCGCTTTTATTTGGGATCTTAATGGCATTGGTGGTACCTGTTTATTCCTATTATATCTTAAGGAGAAAATTTAGCGTAGCCAATGCAGGTGCTATCGCTGCTTCCTATGGATCTGTGAGTGCGGTTACCTTTGTAACTGCTATTTCATTTCTGGAAATAGAGCAGATTGATTTTGGGGGTCATATGGTTGCTGTTATGGCACTTATGGAAGCTCCATCTATAATTGTTGCCTTGCTCTTGATATCATTCTACGACAAGAAGAATATGGTAAAGATTTCTATGGGAAAGGTTGTTAAACATGCTTTGACTAACGGAAGCGTGCTTTTAATTTTGGGGAGTCTGGTCGTCGGCTTTTTAGCCAGTGAAGAACAGGCTCAAGGTATAAAACCCTTTACAACGGATATTTTTAAGGGCTTCTTAGCTGTATTTTTATTAGACATGGGCATAACAAGCGGTAAAAAGCTTTCAACTTTTGTCAAAAAAGGATGGTTTGCGTTGGTATTTGCGATTGTAATCCCTGTAATTAACGGAAGTATTGTGGCTATTGTTAGTTCATTGTTTACCGAGAGTGAAGGGAACAGGTTATTGTTCGCTATACTTGCAGCCAGCGCCTCATATATTGCTGTTCCTGCTGCTATGAGAATTGCGGTACCAAAAGCTAATCCGAGCCTTTATTTACCAATGGCCTTGGCCATTACCTTTCCGTTTAATATTACACTAGGTATGCCACTATATCTTTGCATTATTCAGATGTGCAATGTATTTTAGACATCACAATGTATATTAAAACTAACATATTTTGAATTAAAAAATGAAAAGAAGGCCCAATTAGATTACTGGAACATTCTGACAATTTTTATTTATCTACAAAAGCGTGCTAAATAAAAACAACAGAAGGCATTGATTGACAATGGTTATTTAATTTTGAATTTCACAAACCTATATAATCGGTTTTAGAAACAAGAACATTCTTAATTAAAAAAGGCTTCCTAATTAAAGAAAGCCTCTTCTTTTTCATAGCAATTAATTCTAATTAATCAATCAAATCTAAAACCTTAACTGCCAGTTTACAGTATCTTTTATGACACTACACTTATATATACGAAGTTTTTGCTAAGTTGGTTTTTAAAAAAAGTAACAAATGAAATCTTTGATAGAAACATTTTATAAAGCGTTTGATAACTTAGATGCAAAGACCATGTGTGCTTGTTATCATGAAGACATTGTATTTGAAGACCCTGCGTTTGGCAAATTGGAAGGAGAACGCGCTAAAGCTATGTGGCAAATGCTTTGTGAATCCCAGAAAGGCAAAAATTTTAGGGTAAAAGTTTCAAACATTAATACAACAGAGACCGAAGCTACTGCTTATTGGGAGGCTTTTTACGTTTTTAGTAAATCTGGCAGAAAAGTCCATAACACAATAGACGCGCAATTTAAATTTAAGGACGGTTTAATCGTTTTTCACAAGGATAATTTTAATCTTCATAAATGGGCAAGACAGGCCTTAGGCTTTAAAGGTTTGGTTATGGGTGGAACAGCTTTTTTTAGAAACAAGCTAAAAACCCAGACCAATCGTCTTTTAGATAAGTATATAGACGAAAAAAAGCTACCTCGTTAGGATCTAGATAGCTTTTTTTAATAGCAATGTTTCTTTTTAGGGACTTTTAAAAGTTTACTTTATGTTTCATTGCATAATATTTAAATCAAATCTTATGCCAAAAATCTGTACTTAAATTTAAAAAAAGGACTTTGGAATTGAAAAACAGCTATATCAAAAGCAAGAAAAGTGGATAAACCCATAATCATAGCCATTTTTATCGATTAACTGTAAGCCTTAACCTTACCTTCTACCCCTCTATAGAAGGACTTCATATACTTAAAATCGGCTTCCATATCGTCTGTTGGATAAAAGGGTTCTGAGACTTTATTTTGTTTGTTCTTAAAGTCTAAAGTGAACATTATAATGGGTACATTGGCTTCCTTGGCTATGAAATAAAACCCTGTTTTCCAATTTTCAACTTTTTTGCGTGTCCCTTCTGGTGCCAATGCCAGTCTAAACTCCGCTTCTTTCTCAAAAAGTTTTGCAATGGTCTGCACTTTTTTCTGGCCAGAGGTACGATCCAATGATCTGCCTCCTACTGCTTTAAAATAATATCCGAAAGGCCATTTGAATAATTCTTTTTTTGCAACAAAATTTACCTTTACGCCAACAATCTTTCGTAATAATAGTGCAATGGGGAAATCGTACCAGCTTGTATGAGGAGCAGCAATGATGACCGCTTTTTTAATGAAATCTTTAGAAAAGTTGGTATTACCAACAATTTTCCATCCTAAAATCTTGAAGTATATAAGTTTTGCCAGCCAACGCATCTTACATTTTTTTGTAAAGCGTCATCAATTTTTCTCTGGTGATTTTGTTTTTCCAGTTTTTGCCAATAGCATTTTCCCATAGAGGCTCTAAACTTAAAGCAACATCTATCATAGTATTAAATTGGGCCTCAGTTAAATCTTCGCACACACCTTGTGGCAATTCAATATTGTGCTTTTCTTTCATCTTTTTGAACATCGCAACACCTTCTGGATAGTATTCCTCTAAATGATCAAACACAATACAATTACCTATGCCATGCTTTACACCCAGTAAATAGCCCAACCCATAACTCAAGGCATGTGCTACACCAACTTGGGAATAAGCTATGCTCATACCTCCGTGCCAAGATGCCATCATTAATTTATCTTGGGATTCTTCCTTACTCAAATTATCATTGAGGAATATATCTTTACAAAGCTCAAAGGCCTTTTCCCCGTAACTTTGGCTAAAGGCATTCAAAAATGTACCGTTGAGTGATTCCACACAATGCACAAAGCAATCCATCCCTGTATAAAACCATTGATCTTTAGGAACATCCTTAGTTAACTCTGGGTCTAATATCACTTGATCGAAAGGAGTATAATCACTGTTGATACCTAATTTACGTTCAGGACCTGTTAGAATTGTTGTGCGAGACACTTCTGCTCCAGTGCCTGAAATAGTAGGAATACCTACATGGTAAACTGCAGGATTTTTGATTAAATCCCAACCTTGATAATCTTTTGATTCACCTTTATTTGTCAACATCAAGGATACTGCCTTAGCAATATCCATAACAATACCACCTCCAATACCAATTATGCCAGAAGGCAACTCACTATGTTGTAGAATAATATCCTCAACGTATTGGTCTATTTGAGAAGTTTTTGGTTCTTCTACAGTTGGCACATAAATGATTTTATCCCTATATGACAATGTAATTCTTGAAGTTAACCAATGGTTACCTTTAAAAACATCATCTACATAAAATATGAATGGTGCGTTGCGTCCTTTTCTATTGGGTGCTAAAATTTCATCTAGCTGATTGAAACTTCCGCGCCCAAAAACAACTCTGGACACCATTGGATAATTCTTATAAATCATTTACTCTTTAATCTTTAGCAAAAATAAAAACTTAGTTTATTTATTTGACTTTAAAAAAATTTAAAATTTCAGTTAAGTTTTTTACTGTTCTATACTCAATACCGTTTGTGTCTTTTGCACTTACTTTTTCGTGTTGCCACGTTGTATGGAAAGGCACATGAATAGCCTCTGAACCAATATTAACTAAGGGTAATATATCAGATTTAAGGGAATTACCTATCATTAAAAACTCAGATGGCTTTATATCTAAATGCTTTAAAAGTTTCTTGTAATTTGCTTCTTGTTTTTCACTTAATACTTCAATATGATGAAAATATTGCAATAAACCAGATTTTTCAAGTTTTCGTTCTTGGTCCAACAAATCTCCTTTTGTGGCTACAATTAACCTATAGTCCTTGGATAATGTTTTGAGCACTTCCTCCACTCCATCCAGCAATTCAATAGGTTTATGGATCATATCCTTACCAATATCCAACATTTTGGCAATAATTTCATTTGAAACTTTTCCATTCGATAATTCTATTGCCAGTTCTATCATTGAAAGTATAAAACCTTTTATACCGTAACCATAAGTCGGAAGGTTTTTGATTTCCATTCTAAACAGTTCTTGATCGGTTTTATTGGGTGTTTCATAATGCGATAATAACCTACCAACTTCTTCTTCTGCCTCTCGAAAATAGGTTTCGTTTACCCAAAGGGTATCGTCAGCATCGAAGCCAATTACTTTTATGTTACTATAATCTATTTCCACAAACGCTTAGCTCTATCTAAATCTTCAGGTGTGTCTATCTCTACGCCTTGTACTTCAGTTTCTACCATTTTTATTTTCTTACCAAATTCCAAATAGCGAATGCACTCTATCTTTTCTGTAGCTTCAATAAACTGCATTGGTAGCACCGCAAAATCCAACAAGGCTTCTTTTCTAAAAGCATAAATCCCTTTATGTTTAAAGTAACGAGCGCCTGCCTCCTTATCTCTAGGATATGGAATAGGACTTCTGGAAAAATACAATGCAAAATTGTTCTGATCAACTATGACCTTTACGGTATTTGGGTTTTTGATTTCTTCCCAATCCTTAATTTCAACCATTAGAGAAGCCAAATCAATTTCCTTTTTAGTATCATCTTTAAACACGTCTAAAACCTTGTGTAAACTTTCACGCTCGGTAAAGGGTTCGTCACCTTGCACATTCACCACAATATCACAATCTACTTCTGCAACGGCTTCAGCAATTCTATCGCTTCCGGACTCGTGCTCCTTCTTACTCATTATGGCTTTTCCACCGTTATTCACGATTTCATCAAAAATGATTTCGCTATCCGTTACCACATATACTTCACTAAAAAGCCCTGTAGCAACCGTAGCTTCATAGGTTCTGAGTATAACGGATTTTCCCGCCAAATTTTGCATTAATTTACCAGGGAAACGAGATGCACTATATCGTGCCGGAATCATGGATATAATCTTCATATATCTATATAGTCAGTATTCAAAAATAAGGGTTTAAGATGGTTTTGGCGGCTTAGATTTTAACTTTTTGTACAGTTTAAAAACAATATAAAAAATAAAAATCACCAATATAAATGCCAATACAGGAATAAATATTGATACCAATGACATTATAAACGAAGTACCTGTTTCTACAGTTGACACCACTGGATTTCCAATACCTGCTGTTGATACGGTGGAACCCAATCGGGTTGCACCAGCCGAACTTTTTATGGCTGCCGCTGTACCTCCGCCGGCAATGATAGCCAATGCCCAAGTAATTACAGGACTCAAATCTTCTACAGTAGAAACCATGACTGCAGTACCCGCAATAGTTGCCAACGGAATGGCGATGGCATCTAAAGCGTTATCGACAACCGGAATATAATATGCCAGTATTTCTACAATAGTAGCTATGCCAAGCGTAATTAATGCAGTTGTACCTCCTATCCAAGACCAGGATTCGTTAAGTTCCCAAACATTAAAGTAAGCTGCCAAACTCAATGCGAATAAGGGTAAAAAGACTCTAAAGCCAACAGATGCGGCGAGTCCTATGCCTAAGCAAATGCTTAAAATTGTATCTACTGTCATTGTACTAATTTAAATGATTTTCAGTAAACATTTCATCTTTAAAACCTATAAGGTATAGTTTCTCTTTTGCACGAGTTACGGCTGTATATAGCCAGCGTATATAATCTTTATCCATTCCGTTTGGCAAATAAGGTTGCTCAACAAAAATGGTGTTCCACTGTCCACCCTGTGATTTGTGGCAGGTGATAGCATAAGAAAACTTCACCTGCAAAGCATTAAAATATTTGTTGTTTTTTACTCCTAAAAATCGCTTGTAGTTCGATTTTTCATCAGCATAATCTTTAGCGACTTCTTGATATAAGCGGTTTGAATCTTCGTAGCTTAACGATGCACTTTCTGCAGCAATAGTGTCCAAAAGCAAAACGGTTTCAAAAGGTCGCATGCGTGGGTAATCTACCATTTTCACTTTAACTTCTGCGAATTTAAAACCGTATAATTCTTTAATGCTGAATATCTCTAAAACTTCAATAATGTCACCATTGGCTATAAATCCTGCTTCTGTGGTTGGTTTAATCCAGAAATAGTTATTCTTCACTACCATTAAGTAGTCACCAGCCGATAATTCGCTTTCGGTGAATAAAATACGCTCTCTAATCTGTTTATTATAAAGGTTGGCACGTTTGTTACTTCGTACTATAATCGCTGTTTCTTCATAACCTTCATTGGAGTATGCATCATTGATGGCATCCATAATTTCATGGCCATCAATTAATCTTACGATATCAGAATAAGGTTTTACATTAAACTTAAAGCTCTCATAAAAACTTGTTTCCAGCACAGCTCTAAGTTCAGTAGCATTATCTAGAATACCAGAATCCTGTTCTTGTCTTACCACTTCGTCCAATTCTATACCCGAAACGTCTTTATTAAAACTTAAGCTGAGCTTATTAGCATCCAAAGCTGGGCTTAAATCTGACTTTACAGGTGGCAACTGGGCTTTGTCACCAATCAACAATAACTTACAATTATGCCCAGAATAAACGTATTGCATCAAATCATCTAACAATGACCCGTTTTCAAAAAATTTAGAATCCGATGGTACATCTGGTATCATAGAGGCCTCATCAACAATAAAAATTGTATTTCTGTGTTTGTTGGGCTGCATTACAAACTTTACTCCACCGCCCTTCTCTTTTTTTGGGAAATAGATTTTCTTATGGATTGTAAAGGCTTCCTTTTTAGAATAGTTTGAGATAACCTTTGCGGCTCTACCTGTAGGAGCCAATAAAACCGCACTTTTCTTAGCTTGCCATAAGTTAGATACTATTGTACCAATTATACTCGTCTTACCAGTACCTGCATAACCTTTTAATAAATAAATGGAATTAGAGGATTTGTCAAAAATAAATTGTGATAACTGCATTAATACCATATCTTGCTTAGATGTTGGTATAAATGGAAATTTGGATTTTAGTAGAGTGTAAAACGCAGAAGCATTAGTAACCATAAGGAATTAAATATACAGCAATATAGCATATATAAAAATTCATAGGCTAGCTTTTTTATATTTTCAATGATTTTTATTTTAGATAGTTTTAACCAACAAAAAAAAATTGTAGATTTGCGAAAGACCTAATTAATATACTTAAACAGCATGAATGTAATTATAGCAATTGTAGTTATTATATTATTGACCATTGGTATTGTATGGTTAATTGACAAATTTGTTCCAAAGAAGTTAAAACCTATTATCAATATAGTACTTTGGGCTCTAATAATTTTCCTTGGGTATATTACATTTATGTCGGTTTATGAAGAGATAAAATTCAATAAACTAAAAGTTAAGCGCTACTCTGTTGTTATAGATCGATTAATTGATATTAGAGATTCGCAATTAGCGTACAAGGAAGTAAATGGTGAATATGCTGGTGACTTTGATAAGCTAATCGATTTTGTTGAGAATGGCCAGGTTCCAATTACCCAAAGAAGAGACACTTTGGTTTTAGATGAAGAAAGAACACGTGCTTTTGGTGGTGTTGAGACTATGAAGACAATCACACTTATTGATACTTTAAGTTACTACACCGTAAAGGATTCTATATTCAAAGGTAATAACCGTTATAAGAATATGGCTGAGGTGGGTGTTGGTGAACCAGGTGCTAAGTTTAAACTTGAAGCTGGTAAAATAGATGACATCCCTGTTTTTGAGGCAAGCGTTGACAAAGCTGTTGTTTTATTCGGCCAAGACAAAAGTCTTATCAATAAAGAAAAGGAAGCCTTTTCTATAGCAGGTGTTAAAGGACCAACGGTAAAAATAGGTTCAATGGAAGAAGTAAGTACCAGTGGAAATTGGGGTAAAGATCTTTCAACTAAGGAGTAAATTTTGAAACACAATAATATTAAAGAACTGTCCATTCAAGTAAATTTGAATGGGCTTTCTTTTTGCATTTTAAATAGAACTGCAAATACCATTGAGTTCCTTAACCATATTGCCTTTAAGCAAAAACTGAATCCTTTTGATACGCTTAACCGACTAAAGTCTGAATTGAGTTCTAATACTGTTTTTTCAGATAATTTCAATTCCGTTACGGTCATTCATCAGAATGAACTATCCACACTCGTACCAAAAGACTTGTATGATGAAAACCATAAGGCAGACTACCTAAAGTTCAACGCCAAAATCCTAAAAACGGATTATATAACGCATGATCAAATAGTCGCTAACAATTGCTTCAATATTTACATTCCTTACGTTAACGTCAACAATTATATCTTTGATACCTTTGGAGAGTTTGTATATAAACACTCCTCTACCCTTTTAGTAGATACCATATTACAAAGAACAAAGGGCGACAAAACTCCTCAAGTCTATATAAATGTCAATAGTACAACCATTGAGGTAATAGTTGTGGATAAAGGTCAACTCCAATTATTTAATGCATTTGAATATCACAGCAAAGAGGACTTTATCTATTACATACTTTTTGTATTTGAACAGCTACAACTTGATGCCGAAAGCGTAAAAATCAATCTTAGTGGCAATATCGAAAAGAATGATGAACTTTATGCTATAATTTATACTTATGTAAGACATGTGGAAATCATTTCAGCAGATAACAAATACAATTTTTCTGAGAGTGCCAAAGTAGAAAACCCACACCATCACTTTTTAATTTTAAATTCATTTTAATGCGTATCATCTCTGGTAATTTTAAGGGCAGAAAAATACAAGCTCCAAAAAAACTTCCCGTTCGCCCCACAACCGATATGGCCAAAGAAGCACTGTTTAATATTTTAAACAATCATTATTATTTCGATGAGATTTCAGTCTTGGATTTGTTCTCTGGTACTGGCAACATCAGCTATGAGTTTGCCTCAAGGGGTACGGATCAAATTACTGCAGTGGACGACAATTATAGTTGCATAAAATTTATAAACGAAACTGCTGAAAATTTTGAAATGCCCATTAACACGATAAAAAGTGATGTGTTTAAATATTTAGAAAATTCCAAACAAAAACACACTATCATCTTTGCTGATCCACCTTATGATTTTGCTGTTGAATTATTTTCAAAAATTCCGCAATTGGTGTTTACAAATCAATTATTGGAGGACGAAGGTTTATTAATCATTGAGCATTCAAAGCATACGGATTTAAGCCATTTGGAACATTATTCTTACACTAAAAGTTATGGTGGAAATGCATTTAGTTTTTTTGGAAACAATTGATCATCAAAAATGTAAGTAGTTTCTTAATTAAATTTTTTCCTTACATTTACAAGCCTTTGCAGAAGTCTCTGCATTATTTCTACATGTTTTTATTTTTCGATTGTTATGGTTTAAACGCTATTAACTAAAACCAAACAATTATGAAAATTTTTAAAAAAGGGATGTTAGCCCTATTGACTGTTGTGCTAGCATTAAATTCTGCCATAGCGCAGGATGCACAACCAACAATGTTTGCCGTACATACGGACAATGTTAAGTTCAACAAGATGGCACAATACGAAGCCTTGGCAAAACAACTTAAGGACAATTGTGAAAAGTACAACATTAAAGATGTGAATTGGACCGCAATTAGTGTGGAAGATGGTCGCTATGTTTACGTTACTCCGATTAAGAGCATGGCTGATCTAGACAAAAACCCTATGGGAGATTTAGCCGATAAAATGGGAGAGGAAGAAATGGGTGAAATGTTTGAGAAAATGAATGAATGCTACGATTCCCATAGTGATGAAGTAGTACATTTTATGCCTAAATTATCCCACTTACCAGAAGGCTATAATACACAAGGGAAAAATTACAGGGAATATCATTTTCTTTATTATTCGCCTAAGGATGCTAAAGCAATGAGTGAGAATATGGAAAAAGTAAAAGACATGTTTAAAGCCAAAGGTGTTAAGAATGGCTACGAAGTGTATCATAGCGGCTTTGGAAGTGAAGAAAGTTATTATATGGTGGCAATAGCAGGTGAAGATGATTTAGCCATTGCGCAAGGCGGAAAAGACAATGATGAGCTATTAGGAGATGATAAGGATGCAGTATTTTATGATGTTATTAAACATACTACTAAGTATGATAGGGTTGTGGCAACTATGAGACCAGATCTGAGTTACGCACCATCTAATGAAGAATAAATAAAATTAATTAAAAAATGATTAAAATGAAAAATCTATTTATTCTAGTTTTAGTAGCCCTTGCAATATATTCTTGCCAAGAACATCAGCAAAAGTATTTTGCTGAGTCCGACGAAACAAAATCCTTAGAGGCTGGCATTGCCGCATATGAAAGTGGTGATTGGCAAACCTGGAGAAGTCATTTCGCTGATACAGCGAAAATCTATGTCAATTCTAAAGAGCCAATAACATTAGATGCCAGAGCTGAAGAATTAAAAGCAATGACTGGTGCCTTTTCGTCTTATGGTTTTGATAAGGAAAAGGACCATATGGAAATGGTCATTGATAAAAACGATGAGACTTGGGTCTATTATTGGGCTACCCATAATGGTTCCATGGCTAATGGTACCAAATTGTCAATTCCTGTACACCTAGCCGTTCAATTTAAAGATGGTAAAATTACCGAAGAGCATATATACTTTGACGGTACAGAGATGAATGCTGCATTAAGCGCCATGCAAGCTGAGGCCACAGAAGAAACTGAAGTAACAGAAGAACAGTAAAACCGACCAAAAATAAAAAACCTTCTAGCGATAGAAGGTTTTTTTTATATCTAAGCAAATCTGTAAGCCGAATTCTGTTCATTTTGAACGTGTTTTAGAATCTCTTCTTAACATAGACAAAACTACCTTATCATTTATCTGAGTTTACTGTTACCAGCAAACTTTAGCTGCCTACCCTCCAACAATCGGACGTGCAGCCCTCAAACGTTGGTATACATGACATTGCACCTCGTAGAGTTTACCTGATTTCACTACAGCATTACCTGTACATACTTTCTGTTGCACTTTTCCTCACCTTGCGGTGGATGGCTGTTAACCACTACAATTGCACTATGGTGTTCGGACTTTCCTCCTTTATACTAAACCAAGTTCAGTACAAAAGCGATAAGGCGATTTACTTGAGGACAAAAGTACATAAATTGTTAATAACTCATATTAAATTCCAAGCTTCATAAATGGCTATTTAGAGGTTATTCTTAAATTTGTATTTAAGTTATATTTCAATGGAGCACTTCGTAGTATCAGCCCGTAAATACAGACCACAGACCTTTAAGGATGTTGTGGGACAGCAGGCTATTACCAATACGTTGCTCAATGCTATTGAAAATAATCATTTGGCACAGGCACTGTTGTTTACTGGTCCTCGCGGTGTTGGCAAAACCACTTGCGCACGTATTTTGGCCAAGATGATTAATAGTGATGGGAACACAAGTGAGGACGAGGATTTCGCCTTCAATATTTTTGAACTGGATGCTGCATCAAACAACTCCGTTGATGATATTAGAAACCTAACAGACCAGGTTAGGATTCCACCACAAGTAGGTAAATACAAAGTGTATATCATTGATGAGGTACACATGCTCTCAGCTGCCGCATTTAATGCGTTTTTGAAAACTTTGGAAGAACCACCAAAGCACTGCATTTTTATTTTAGCGACTACCGAAAAGCACAAAATTATTCCAACAATATTGTCGCGTTGCCAGATTTTTGACTTTAAACGCATTACGGTTACAGATGCCAAAGAGTATTTAAAGTACATCGCTGAAGAGCAAGGTATCGCAGCCGAAGACGATGCGCTACATATTATTGCCCAAAAAGCCGATGGAGCGATGCGTGATGCGCTTTCCATCTTTGATAGAGTCGTTAGTTTTTCCGGTAAAAACTTAACACGTCAAGCAGTCACCGAAAATCTTAATGTCCTCGATTACGAAACTTATTTTGAGAGTACGGATTTAATCCTCGAAAATAAAATACCAGAATTGTTGGTGCAGTTCAACACTATATTATCAAAAGGCTTTGATGGTCATCATTATATCGCTGGTCTAGCATCCCACTTTAGAGATTTAATGGTGTGCAAAAACCAAGCAACAATCGACTTATTGGAGGTTGGTGAGGAAACCAAACAAAAATATGTAGAGCAGTGCCTTAAGACTTCAGGCTCCTTTTTAATGAAAGGTATTCAGTTAGCAAATGATTGTGATCTCAAATACAAAACCAGTAAAAATCAACGCTTACTAGTGGAACTTACTTTAATGCAATTGGCCTCTATCACTTATGATGGAGAAAAAAAAAATAGCGCACACTTCATAATTCCCGCTGCTTATTTTAGATCCAAAGGCATCAAGCCTATTCCTGTAGATAAAACACCAAAGCAAGAAGCTAAAGTTGTCACGGAACAGCCTTCAACTGAAACAAAAGTTGTCAAAGAAGAAACTCAGACGATAGTCGCTGAACCCGTTGTTGTACCTAAGATCTCTATAGATAAAGCCAAAAAATCAACTTCTGGTCTATCCTTAAAAAGCATAAAGGAAAAGAAAGAACATCAGATTAGAAAACTAGATGTCATTATTGACGAAGATGATTTACCAAAGGAGGACGTTGATCAAGAAGAACTAACTAAAGTCTGGAATGCCTACGCCAAATCCATGGATAAAAAAGGTGAAAAGATTTTGGCATCCATCCTACAAATGGATACTCCGAAACTAAAAGGTACTGCAATTCACCTCACCTATTCCAACAATACCAATAAAATCGAGCTCGAGCGCGCGCAATATCCCTTGTTGGCTTATTTACGTAAAACGCTTAAGAATTTCGATTTACATCTGAACATTGCAGTTAATGAGGAGGTGGCAAAAAAATATGCGTTTACTCCACGAGAGAAATATGAAAAGTTGAAGGAAAAAAACCCAAATATAGAATTACTCAAAAAAACGTTTGGATTAGACGTTTAAGCAACGAATAAAATGTTAGGATTAAAATTACCAACAGACCCAAGATGGGTTAATATAGTAGAAAAAAATATTGAAGAAATATTGACCGATCATGCGTACTGTGAACAAAAAGCAGCCAGTACGGCAATTTCATTAATTGTAAGTTTTCCTGAATATACTGAGTTGGTACAAGAAATGATAGATTTGGTTGAAGAAGAAATGAGTCACTTTAAAATGGTCCACGATCTTATTTTAGAACGTGGCTGGACCCTTGGCAGAGACCGAAAAGACGATTATGTAATCGCATTGCTCAAGTTTTTTCCTAAAGGTGGTAGTCGTACAACACAATTAGTTCATAGATTACTATATGCAGCATTGATTGAGGCACGTAGTTGTGAACGCTTTAGGCTGCTTTCAGAAGAACTCAAGGATAAGAAACTGGCAAAATTCTACCGAAAACTAATGATTAGCGAAGCTAACCACTATACCATGTTTTTAAACTTTGCCAGACAATATGGAGATAGAAAAGAAGTAGACCAAAAATGGCAGCAACTTCTTGCTTATGAAGCTGACATAATGAAAGATTTAGGAAATAAAGAGACCATACACGGGTAATAAAAAAGCTTCAACAATGTTGAAGCTTAATTTTAACAATATAATTCGAGTGTTTAAATCTTAATACCAAAACCAAACTGCATCACATGGTTTTTAGCTTCTATATCGGTTAAATCTTCATCTAGAATGTTGGTTAAACCATAAGAGAATCTGGCATCTACAAACAATTCGCTTGTAATCATATATTGTGCACCGACAACACCAGAAAATGCAAAGGTTGAAAAACCATCATTATTTTTCCAGGTCTTCAATGATACCTGTGGACCAGCCATAAAAGACAAGCGATCAGAAGTAGAAAGCTGTAACAAAATAGGCATTTGGATATAATCTGCTCTTATGGATTCTTCCTTTCCTCCTTCGGCTGACCATTGTAGTTCTGTGTGCAATGCCAACTCTTCGGAAAAACCATATTCAACAAAACCAGCAAATGCAAAACCGTTACGGTGTTTATTTTCAAAAGTGGCATCTGGGTCAAAATCCAGGTTAGATACATTTAGTGCTCCTCTTACACCATACTTAACTTCCTGAGAAGAACATATTATAGTAAAACACACCAATACTGAGGTAAGTAACATTTTTTTCATAATCATCAATTTGAGACAGCCAATATAAATCTAAATATTCAAAAACAGTTTAATTTTTTTAAATTTTATCGACAATCGGTTGTTTTTTGTAGTATTTTTCATTTAACTTAAACTGTAACACTAGAAACGGTTTCATAGTAGATGCTTTTAATGATTCCGTCTGATAATCCAATTTTTGGCACATAAATATCTTTTGCCCCACTCCATTTCATTGCTGATAAATATAATCGCGTTGCGGGAATAATAACATCAGCTCTATCTTGATTCAACTCTAGTTTGGTTATACGTTCTTCGTACGAATAACTTTGAAGCGTATTATAGTAGTTGGATAAATAAAAATACGTCAATGGTTTACCCACATCTTTTCTGGATATCTTAAATATTTTATTGATGTTACCACCTGAACCTATTAAGTCAATCTTATCATATTGAATTGTATTTTCTTTTATCCATTCTTCTAACTCAACCCACGTTTCGTTCTTTACTATATCATTCAGCAGTCTTACTGTACCAATCTTAAATGATTTCGATTTTACCTTATTACCATTGTGAATAATTGAAAACTCAGTGCTACCACCTCCTACATCTACATACAAATATGTTTTGTTGGGATCTATATAGGTGTTCAGATCTGTTTCTGCAATAATTGCTGCTTCCTCTTCTCCATCTATAATATCGATATTTATGCCACAGGTTTCGAATATTTTTTTGGAAAGTGGCTCGCTATTTTTGGCCTCTCGCATGGCAGAAGTCGCGCAAGCTTTATATCTTACAACACCATGGGATTTCATTAGTAAACTAAAAGCTGTCATGGTATCAACCATTCGCTCTTGGTTGTATTCTGATATTTCACCATTTACAAAAACATCTGCACCTAATCTAATTGGCACCCTAACCAAAGAGTTTTTTTTGAACACCACTTTTTCATTGTCTTGTTCTATGATATTTGATATTAAAAGTCTTACTGCATTCGACCCGATATCTATAGCAGCATATTTCTGTATTTTCAGCATATTAACTTTCTAATTTCTTTTTGTAATAAGAATAAGTATCAAATTGTGCCCTAACCTTTGATTTATTGTTTCTGCGGTATTTATTGTTCTGGGTTCTGTTGATAATGCGTGCTTTAACATTATCGTTCCAGCATATATCAAACAGTTGTTGTAATTCTTCTTTTATGTCTTTATCATAAATAGGACAACTTACCTCTACTCTAGTGTCTATATTTCTGGTCATCCAATCGGCTGAGGAAATATAGATTTTGGGGTCATCATCATTACTAAAAACATACAGTCTCGTATGCTCTAAAAATTTATCTATAATACTAATAATCTCAATATTTTCACTCATACCCTTAACACCAGGCACTAAACAGCATAATCCTCTTACGATCATTTGTATTTTCACTCCTGCTCTACTGGCTTCATACAACTTATCAACCATTTTATAGCTACTTATACTATTCATCTTCAATTTAATATAAGCAGTTTTGCCTTTTTTGGCGTTCTCAATCTCGTTATCAATCAGTGAAAAGAGCTTAGATTTTGTATAATGAGGAGAGGTAATGATATGTTTGTATCTATTTACCTTATAATTGACTTCAAAGAAATTAAAGACCTTGTTAACATCCTTTAAAATTTTCTGATTGGCCGTAAGCAGTGTGAAATCTGTATAAATTTTAGCTGTAGATTCATTGAAATTTCCAGTGCTTATAAAGCCATACCGAACGATTTTATCATTTTCTTCACGTTCTATAACGCACATTTTACAATGTACCTTTAAACCTGGAACCCCAAAAAGCATATTTACACCTGCATCTTGCATTTGCTCGGCATAATTGATATTGGCTTCCTCATCAAAGCGAGCTCTAAGCTCTATAGATACAGTAACTTTTTTTCCGTTTTTAGCTGCATTGATTAAAGAGCTAGCTACATGGGAAATTTGAGCTAATCTATAGATTGTGATTTTTATTGTCCTTACCTTAGGATCTAAAGCAGCTTCTCTTAAAAATTTAACGATGTAAGAAAATGTATGGTAAGGTGTGTAGATTAAAAAATCTTTGTTAGCTATTGTTTTGAATATACTTTCTTGAAAGCTTAAGCCTTTAACTGATAATGGTTCTATTCTTTCATAAAGTAAATCTTCACGTCCTAAACTTGGAAAATCCATATAATCCCTACGATTATGATAACGTCCTCCAGGAATGATACTATCCTTTTTGTCAATCGACATACGCTCAAGTAAGAAATTTAGGGTATCATCATCAATATTCTTATCGTGTACAAATCTCACTGGATCACCCGTTTGCCTATCCTTAACGCTATCCGATAGTTTGTCTATAAAACTCTTACTGAGATCACTATCAAAATCCAATTCACCATCTCGCGTGATCTTAATCATATGAGCTGTTATGGTCTCGTAATCGAAAATATTGAAAATTTCATTTAGAAAATGACGTATAACATCATCTACCATTATTATATAATTAGCATCTCCTTTACTAGGCAGTACTATAAATCGATCCATCGTTTTAGAAATCTCAATAAGCGCATACTGATCAGGTCTATTTAAATTAGACATTTTAACCGTTAAATATGCAGCACTATCTTTAAGACCTGGTACTTCTATATCTTCATTCAATACTATGACAACCAAAGCCGGACTTATTTCTTGATAGTAATAGTTTCTTATGAATTTGTGCTGATCTTCATCAATTTCGGTTTCATTGATAATGTGTATATTTTCTTTTTCAAGCTCCTGCTCTATTTCATTTAAAATCTCAACACTCTCACTTTGCTGCTCAATTACTACCTGTGTAATTTCTTCAAGTAATTCGCCAGCTTTTATACCACCAAGTTCACTTTTACCTCCTTTACCAGCATCAAAAATGCGCTTTACGGTCGCATAACGGACTTTAAAAAATTCATCTAAATTGTTTGAGAAAATACCTAAAAACCTTAATCGTTCAATCAATGGCACATCTTTGTCTGCTGCTTCTTGTAATACACGTGCATTGAATTGTAACCAACTTAACTCACGATTTATATAAATATTCTTGTCTTTTGTCATTTCTTTAATTCCTTGGGAATAATAATTAGTTCAGTAGTACCCTTTTTTAAGTCTTTCCAATTGGAAATATCAAAATTAAGCTTTACTAATCCACTTGTAGGAAGGTTATCAATAAATTTGTCCCCATAGATATTAACGATAGATGTAAAAGCATGGTTATGACCAAAGATCATTATGTTATCAACAGTATCTGGAAGTGTTTTTATAAACTTTATGACGTTTTCGCCTCCGAAATCATACAAATCACCGATAATAGTATAAGAATTATCTGATAGCCTAAAAACATCAACAAAAATCCCACATGTAGAAAGTGCTCTATTTGCAGGACTAGTGTAAATATTTTTGGGTGTGCTATTTGACTTAATGTACTGATTTGCCACTAATTTCGCATCGTTTTTGCCTCTAGATTTCAAAGGTCTTTCTATATCGGAAACATCATATTCCCATGAAGATTTTCCATGTCTTACAAGTGTAACTGTTTTCATAAAATTTCGATTAAATGCGTTTTTTTTCGATAAAATGTTGCATATTTCCGTTTTAACGAGTATTTTGCCCCTTCAACTCTAATGTTTGTTTAAAACATGGTTTATAAGTTCTTTTGTTTGTAAAATTAATGTAAATGACCCCAAATCAAAAATATATTAATCCATTCGTTGTTACATTTACGTTAATAATACTTCCCTCTATTTTTTTTACAAAGCAAAATGCATTGTTGTCTGCCAACAAGTAGATTAAGGCTATACGCACGTTTAAGCACTAATCCATTTGAAAGCTAGCAACATAACAAACATTATAAGTTATTATGTGCAATATGAAAAACAAATACAATTGTATTTCAGGTGTGAGCATGGCTAAAACTATAGTATTAATTATTGTTGCCATACTCCCTTATGTATTATTGGGCCAACAATCTCCATCAATTCAAACTGGTGTTAGCTTTCAATGGTCAGATACACAAGGTCTTAACCTAAACCAACCAGCTACTATACAATCAGTGACTATTAACGGTACTGTGTATAATACTTTCGTGGTACCAACAAGCTATGAAATGACTAGACTTGGTCCTGATGGTCATAGTCCAAATAGAATTATGAATAACGGTAATAATGGTGGAGGTAATAGTAACTCAGCTAATTGGTTGACTAATGCAACAGCAGCTTTTCAATCAAAAAATTTGAACCATTATTTTAATGCAAATCCCAACGGTAGAAATATTTGCTCAAATTTTAGTGCAGCCATTACAACTGATGCCCAAAAGCAAACCATATTTTATAATCCTGCTATACCATCTAATGAAGGTGGTGTTTTAGCTGTAACGGAGAGAGGTGGAAACAACTGCTTTTACATTGAAATTTGGGGAATCCCTGTTGGTGGTGGCCCAGAGCAAAAACTAGGAGAAACCTTTGTTCGTAATGTTGGTAACTACACTGGATGTCTTTACGCTCCTCCTGTACTAGGTTCTGATTACTGGCAATCTGGGAGATGTAATGAAAATGGGCAAACCATTGGTATTGGTCTTTTTTATTTAGATGATATTGCACCAACAGGTTCAAAAATTACTAAAATTGAATTTGTTGCTGCCACTAGGGACCACGGTGATGGTAAGTTCTTTATACTTCAAAAATATGCTGTTGATCAACAGGAGTCAGAGTGTTTGGGTGATAAGTTTGATGGTGATTTAAATGAAAATAATAATGTACCTACTGGATCTACATATACATTACTTTCTGGACCTTCTCCAGCTGGGCAATCTTTTGAGTTTAATGCAGATGGAACATACCATTACATACCAACAGATGGATTTACAGGTGAAGTGAACTTTACGTATCAAGTGTGTTTGCCGGCTCCAAACTCATCGGTTTGTGATTCAGCCTCTGTAACTTTAACTTATGTTGACTTACCTCCAGTACCACAAGCAAGTATTAGTTGTGGCTCTGTTAATGATGATTTTACAATTTCTGTTACTAGTCCTTTAGGCTCTGAATACGAATACTCCATCAATAATGGACCATTTCAGAGTTCAACAGACTTTACTAATCTCCCTGAAGGCGCATATACTTTATCTGTTAGAAGTATTTATACTACTTGTGAAAACACTAATCCAATACAATTTGTATTGGACAATCTTGAACTCACAGGAACTATCACCGACGTATTGTGCTTTGGTGATAGCACAGGTGCAATTGACATAACAGTATCTGGCGGAAATCCTCCATACACATACTTATGGAGTAACTCAGATACTACTGAGGATTTAGCAAATGTACAAGCAGGAACTTACACTGTTACGGTTACTGATGCTAA
Source organism: Leeuwenhoekiella palythoae (assembly GCA_964221315.1). GTDB lineage: Bacteria > Bacteroidota > Bacteroidia > Flavobacteriales > Flavobacteriaceae > Winogradskyella > Winogradskyella palythoae_A. The sequence goes on from CAXPYI010000014.1 coordinate 85,052, forward strand.
TGGTTGTACAATATCTGATGATTTTACAGTTGAGCAGCCAACTGAGGAGTTAACATCAACGGTTAATTCTAGCACAGATATATTGTGCAAAGGGGATGCTACTGGAGCAATCGACATTTCGGTTAATGGCGGTACTGCTCCTTACGATTATTTGTGGAACACAGGTGACACAACTGAAGATTTATCAAATATAATTGCTGGCACATATTCTGTAACTATCACAGATGCTAACGGTTGTACGACAACAAACCAAGTAACATTGAGTGAGCCAGCTACCGAACTTGAAGGCTCTGTATCAAATATAGAAAATGTTGACTGTTCAAGTGTTAATGATGGTAGTTTTACCGTCAATGCTACAGGCGGAACAAGCCCATATCAATATTCAATAGATAATGGGTCTAACAATCAAAACAGTGGTTTATTTGAAAATTTAGCTAACGGAACTTATACTATCCTTATAACTGATGCTAATAGTTGTACAACTTCAGTTACTGCGATTATTGGTGTTAATGACACTGAAAATCCTCAAATATCCGTTCCTAATACGATTAGTTTAGATGGGTGTTCTACTTCAGATATCACTGCTTCAAATTCTGTGTTTGCATTTAATGATTCAGGCTCTGGAGATGTTCAAAGTACATTTGCTGGCAACCCTAATTATAATGCTTCAGATGATTTCAACATAGCTTCAATAGTGTATATTGATGTTATAACTTCTACTAATAATTGTCCATTAACTGTACAGAGAACGTTTACAATAACTGATAATTGTGGAAACACAACTACTGCTGACCAGACCATTACTGTAGTGGATACTACAGCGCCAACCTTTAACGAAGCATTGCCTAGTAATATGACGTTTGAGTGTGATGCCGTGCCTACTGCTGAAACCTTAACAGCTTCAGATAACTGTGGTTCGGCTACCGTTACCTTTAATGAAACGACCACTGCTGGCATTTGTGCTAATGAATATACATTGACAAGAACTTGGACGGCTGCCGATGAGTGTGGCAATGAGACCGTTCATACACAAACCATCACGGTTCAGGATACGACTGCACCAACCTTTAACGAAGCTTTGCCTAGTGATATAACTGTTGAATGTGATGCGGTGCCTACTGCTGAAACTCTAACCGCTTCAGATAACTGTGGTACAGCTACGGTTACCTTTAATGAAACGGCTACTGCTGGTGCTTGTGCTAATGAATTTACGTTAACTAGAGTTTGGACGGCTGCTGATACGTGTGGCAATGAAACCGTTCATACACAGACCATCACGGTTGAAGATACTACAGCACCAACTTTCAATGAAGTATTGCCTGCGGATATGACGGTTGAGTGTGATGCCGTACCAACGGCTGAGACCTTAACGGCTAACGATAACTGTGGTTCGGCTACGGTTACTTTCAATGAAATGACCACTACCGGTACTTGTGCCAATGAGTATACATTGACAAGAACTTGGACGGCTGCCGATGACTGTGGCAATGAAACCGTTCATACACAGACCATCACGGTTGAAGATACAACAGCACCAACCTTTAACGAAGCATTACCTAGTGATATAACTGTTGAATGTGATGCGGTGCCTACTGCTGAAACTCTAACCGCTTCAGATAACTGTGGTGATGCTACCGTAACTTTTAACGAAGCGACTACTGCTGGTACTTGTGATAATGAATATACGCTTGTTCGTACTTGGACTGCGACTGATGCTTGTGGTAATGAAACGACTCATACACAAACCATCACGGTTGAAGATACTACTGCACCGACGATAGATAATACCAATACTGATGACATTACAATTCAGTGCGGTGTGACGCCCGATGGTACTTTGGAAGCTTGGTTGGCCAACAATGCTGGTGCAA